>NZ_JAQYWB010000012.1 GCF_030145185.1 Desulfoluna sp.
ATGCAAAATGTAATCCACGGTATTCTGTTTGATTTTCTCACCCTTCGGGCGAGCCGGGTGCACTCATCTGCCGCGTTATCAGAGCTTTGAGGTAAACCACTACATCTTCAGCTCTGATGCCTTGCATATGAGCGCACCCAACTCGTGAAATATCCGGGATAGTGGTTTCCATGAAATATTGACTTCTCTGTCAGGCTGCGATCATACTGCTTTCACCTTTTCGAAGACGCGTGTCTCACCACGCATCGTCTTTTTGTACTCGCTAAAAATAAGGACTCCAGCCATGAAAGTATCAATCACGACCCTGGTAGAAGACTCACTCGGAGAGAACAGACAGTTAAACGCAGAGCATGGGCTCTCTTTTTATATAGAAGCAGGTGAAGAATCGTTTTTATTTGATACGGGTTCTACAAACCTTTTTCTAAAAAATGCAGAAACACTCGGGCTCCACCCGGAAACCTTCAAATCCGTCATCATCAGCCATGGCCATTATGACCATTCCGGGGGATACACGGCCTTTTTGGAGTGCACCGGGGGCCAGGAAACGCATCTGTTTGTCAGGCCGGGATTTTTTGATGGAAAATATGGATTTAAGGCCGGGGGCATGGCCTTTCTGGGAAACCCATTTTCAAAAGGCGAGATTGAGCAGGCAGGGGTTGTGATCCATGAAATCGAAGAGGAGGTAAGCGAGATCCGTCCCGGTGTGTATTCGGTGACTGGCTTTGAAAGAAACACGCCCCTTGAAACCGTCAACCCGCGATTTGTGGTTGACCGCAACGGAGAACGTCAGGTCGACACCTTTTCCGACGAACAGATTCTCGTCATGAAAACCACCCAGGGCCTGGTGGTGGTGCTGGGATGCTCACACCCCGGGATGATCAACATTCTGGAGAAAGTAAAAACCGTTTTTAAAGAACCCATTCATGCCGTCATCGGGGGCACCCACCGGGTGGAAGCAGACGCAAAGCGGATTCAAGTCACAACCGACTACCTGCTGAAAGAAAAAATTCCCCACGTGATGATCTGCCACTGCAGCGGAACGCCGGACCACCTGAAAGAGTTGATTTCACAATTGGGAGACGCGTATCGCCCGATACACACAGGATCCGTGGTTTCATTTCAATAAATGGGTAAAAACGTTCTTCGTGCTTTGTTCCTGGTTCTTCGTTGTGGAGTCGCTGCGCTCCATCCGTATAAAAAAAAGCCGCACGGAAGTGCGGCTTTTTTGGAGGGGCCGTTCTCTCCAAGCGCATTCACAAACCCGCTTTCAAGGTGACGCCACCTTGTTAAATCACCCCGACCGTTTCTTTTTTCACCCAGCCGATTTTGCCTTCGGAAAAGGCGATGCGGACCCATCCGCTGCGTGCCTGCTCGACGATGACCCGGCTTCCGGCGTGGAGGGTAAACAGCTCGGTGGCGGTATCAGAGAGGCCGGAACGGACAGAGACGGCTGCGGGAAGAACCACGCCCTTTTGAACGCGGGTTGCCACGGCGGTATCCCAGAGGGCGGTGGCAGCAAAAAGGGCAAAAAATGCTCCGCACAGGAGGGTTGCGTTTTTCAAGGGTGGCCGGCGCCAGAAGATCGTCAGGGCGAGCAAAACCCAGAAGAGTCCCCCAGATCCGATGGCCAGCCACTGCAGGGTTTTCAAGGGAAGGCCTTTCTTCCAGAAAAAGAGCACGGAGAGGACGGGATTCTCCAGGTCCTCCTGCCGATCTTTAACCTCAGAAAGGGCGACATTCCGGTTGAAGATAAGGTCTGGGTCTTTTGGCATCAGGCGATGGGCCCGATCGTACCAGAGGAGGGCATGTCCCAGGTCCCCTTTCTGCATAAAGGTGTTGCCGATGTTGTAGGCCAGTTTTCCGTTTTCAATGCCCTGCCCGGAAAGGGTAAGAAAACTGTCAAGGGCCTCATCGTAATGCCCGGCTTCGTACTGGGAAACCCCGTCATAAAAAGCCTTGGAGAGATCACTTCCGAAGGCGACCGCAGGCAGCAGTAACATTAAGACCAGCAGGATACGTTTCATGCTTTCACCTCTTTCATCATCTGTATCAGGGTCTGCACCTTTTCTTTCCGGCGTCCTTCACTCTCGGCTCCACCGCCGTATCGTGCAGCCTCCACGCTGTCTAAAATCGCCACACAACGCTCTGCGGCTTCGGCGGTGCCCCCCACCCCTGCGACAATCCTGCGAATGTCCTCACCCGTCATGCCCTCCACGGGCCGGCCGGCAAGAGCGCCCATCACAGCGGCAAGGGCGCTGTGGAGTTTCGCATAAAACAACTCACCCTCTCCCACGGCCTTCTCCGCCTCTTTCACCTGCAGGATCGCTTTCCGGGCAAGTTTTTGCCCCACGCTTAAATCCCGGGTCAACCGTTTCAGAGCAAAGGCGATCACGAGAAACAGCCCCAGAGGGCCGCCCAACCAGGCCAGAAAACGAGACATCCCCATGGGCGCCTCATGGCGGACGGCGTCGGCGTCCATTTTCAAAGGCAGAATATCCTGCCCCTTCAGGCGCACCTCTTTTTTGGCCAGTCCAAAAGTCGTTCCCGGCCCACTGGATTGAAATACCTCCACCTGCTCGGCGGCCTTGTTTTCCAGGACCTCAACACGAAGGGGGGCGGAGCGCTGGGAGCGATACGTTTTCGTGGACGGATCGAACCACACCAGGGTCACAGGAGGAATCTCCACCGTTCCGGCTTTAAGGGGTACGATGGCTGTTTTAAAGGTCTTTTTCCCCTGCCAGCCTTCCGGCCCCAGGGCAATCTCCTCCACGGGGGTGTCGCCGTAATGCTTCATTCCCTCAGGCAGAGAGATCTGTGGGGCCGCGGCGTCCCGGATATTTCCCCGGCCTTCGAGGGTCAGGGTCAAGGTGACAGGGTCCCCGGCCTTGACACTCTCTTTTTCGATAGAGGCGGTGAGAGAAAACGTTCCCACAAGCCCTGAAAAAGGGGCATCACCGGAGTAAACCGGCAGGGGTTTGACCTCCATGGCCACCCCCTCTGTGGTGAGCTGTTTCTGCTCCATCACGTTGCGGCTTCCGAAAAAATCGTCAAACACAGGATCCGACGAACGACGGGAACGACCCGTGACAATGGCCACGGAGAGGCTCGCCGGCGCGATGGCAAGGGGACCCGGTTTCTGGGGAATCAACAGCTCGTTCACTTCGTGAATGGCGTAGCGTCGTCCGTTGATCACCTGCTCAAAGGCCCGGCCTTCGCCGAGTTCTTCGGCGGAGAACCCATCAAAGGCGGGCTTTCCAAGGCGGGCATTCTGAAAACGGGCCGCCGTTTGAAACCGAAAGGTCCACACCACCTGTTCCCCCACATAAGGAGACGGATTGGATATGTCCGCGGTGACCCGCCAGGGCTGATCCACGGAGGACGAGGCGCTCCGTTCGTCCACCCGAATGCTTACAGGCTGGGTATGGTAAGCCTTCCTGCCATCCATAACGGCAATGGCTGGGATAACAAACTCACCGGCCTGGAGAGGGACCAACAGATAAAGACTCTCCACCTCCCGGGTGGTTCTCCCGTTGATGATCTGCATCCGGGAGCTGGTCCCCCGGGGTGACACACGAAAGTTCGCCATCTCCGGCATCTCAACCCTCGGATCATCGAAATCGGCCATCACCCTCAGGGTCAGGGATTCCCCAAGCCTCAAGCGGGTGGTGTCCACCACTGCCCTTGCGCCCTCAGCACACACAGCTGAGGCGCTCAGTCCACAGAGAAGGACCATCCCAAGAATGGATAACATGCGCTTCATCTACCAGTCCTTTTCCACACGTCTTTTTTCGGTGCGTCGCATCATGACGCCGCCGGGTTTGTCTTTCAATCGATTGAGGGCAGAGGCGGCCTGCTGCATCTCCTCATCTCCGGGTTTCTTGTCCATGGGTTCGCCCTGGGCAGCCTGGGATTGCTTCGCATCATCGGGTTGCCCCCCGGCCTCTTCTCCCGCTTCGGGTGACGGTGGGGGAGGCTGCTGTCCACTCTTTTCATCTTGAGCGTCATCCCCTCCGGAAGATTTCTGCTGATCCTGTGGGCTCTGCGGGTCTTGCTTGTCCTGCTCACCCGGATCATTCTTCGAATCCTGACTCTGCGGCTGATCTCCGTCCTTATTCTGAGCCCCTTCTTTTTTCTGACCCTTGTCCTTCGAGTCTTTCTGCTCTCCGTCGCCTTTCTGATCCTTGTTCTGCTCCTGCTGCTTTTTCATCTCTTCGAGCTTTTTCTTTGCAAAAGCGAGGTTCTCCGTAAGCTTTTTATCGGCAGGGGTCTCTTTAAGAAGACGTTCCCAGCTTTCAATGGCCTGCTTCACCTCCCCCTTTTTAAATTGACTGTTGCCCAGATTGTAGATCCCTTTATTTTGCAGGCCCTTCCCCGGAGCAGCAGCGGCGCGCTCAAAACTCCGGGCCGCCTCCTCAAATTTCCCCAGGCGATAGTAAGCGGTGCCGATGTTAAAATCAATCTCCGGGTTGTCGGGGTCATCGAGTTGTCCTTCGATGAAGTGGGTCAAAGCGGCTTCGTAATCCCCCGATTCATAAGCCGTCACCCCTTTCTCCATAGAAGATGCCAAATCAAAGGCACGGGCGGGCTGCGGGAGGAAAAGACAAAGCGCCAGCAGCAAAACAGTCGCCCCGTTTCTCCGGGCATCCCCAAGCCCCAGATAGAATAAAAGACAGAGGATAGACAGCCCCAGAAGCCACTGGTAACGATTTTCCCACACTTTCTTGCGGGAACTCTCAAGGGACCTGGCCTCCATGGTCTTGCGGATCCCCTGGGTATAAATGGCCTCTAAGTCCATGTCGCCTGCAACCGAACGCACAAAACTGCCGCCGGTCACCGCGGCCATGCGTTTCAGGGTTCCGGCGTCCAGCTTGGAGAGAAGGATACTGCCGTCCCTGTTTTTCTTAAAGCCACCGGACGGATCGGGAACCGGCACGCCCTCTTTGCTTCCCACGCCGATGGTGAAGACTTTAACCCCCATCTCAGCTGCTTTTTTGGCCACCTCTTCGGGGTTGCCCCCGGTACTCTCCCCGTCGGTGATGAGAATCACCGCTTTGTCGGTGGCGTCCTCAGCCTTAAAAGCCTTCATGGAGACGGTGAGCGCCCCGGCGAGATCTGTCCCTCCCACGGGAAGATAATCCGGGGACAACGCCTCCAGAAAGATATTAAAGGAGCCGTAGTCCAGAGTAAGAGGACACTGAAGAAAGGCTTCCCCGGCAAAGGCCACCAAGCCGATGCGATCCCCCTCCAGCATGGCCAGCAGGTCGATAATTTCCCGTTTGGCCCTCTCCAGGCGAGAAGGATTCACATCCTCGGCCAGCATGCTTCGGGAGCAGTCCAGGGCCACCACGATGTCCACCCCTTTTCTCTCCACGTCCTGCCAGACATACCCGTAGCGTGGACCGGCCAATGCGAGAATCATAAAAAGCACCGAGCAGACCATCAGCACGGCTTTCACGCGACGCCTGCCCGCTGTCTTTTCAGGAAGCACGGAGCCCCGACTTTTTTCGGAGACAAAAGAAGTAAGAATCCGCTTGCGACGGGCACCCCCCCAGGCAAACAAAGCCGCCACGGCAGGCACCAACCAGATCAGATAAAGCATATGAAGTTCAGCAAAGGTCATGGCACCCTCAAAAATCGTGTGTTACCCAGAGTTACGGAGGTTAAAAGAAAAGCCAGCGCGATAAGAAGCGGAAGACGGTAATACTCCCGATACTCTGTCCAGGAGGTCACCTCCACCTCGCTCTTCTCCATGCGATCGATGGTGGCCCAGATCTTTTCCAAAGCCTCGGCGTCCTCGGCTCGGAAATAGAACCCGCCAGTCTTTTTTGCGATGGATTTCAGGGTTCCCTCATCCATAGAGACTTCCTGATAGACATAGCGTTTTCCAAAAAGCGGATGATCCACCAGGAACGGCACCTTGCCCTCGGTGCCCACACCGATGGTATACACCTTGACGCCCCGCTTTGCCGCGAGCTCCGCAGAGAGGTCGGGAGAGAGCTCCCCCGCGTTGTTCTCCCCGTCGGTCAAGAGCACGATGATGTTTGATTTGCTCTCAATATCCTCCAGACGTTTGAGAGAAATACCCAAGGCATCTCCAATGGCCGTCTGCTCGCCCGCTGCGCCGATCTCAATCTCTTCGAGGATCGACGAGATGGTGTTGTAATCCCGGGTCAACGGAATCTGGGTAAAGGCTTCAGTACCGAAGACCACCAGGCCGATGCGGTCCCCGCTTCGGCCCGCCACAAAGCGATCCACCACCTGTTTCACGGCCTCAAGACGGTCCACCACCTTGCCCTCGTTCTTAAAATCCAGCGCCGCCATGCTGCCCGAGGTATCCAGGGCGATGACAATATTCACTCCGGCGGTCTTCACCAGGCTGTGTTCAACCCCCTGCCGTGGCCTCGCCAGCGCCACAATCATCAAAAGAAGGGCCAGAACCGCACAAAGCGGAACCAGCTTGGCCCCCGAGACAGCCCAGGAGCGCCCCGCAAGGGAATACGGAACCGTGGTGGAGACCCGAAGCGCAGGGGCAACCCCTCGCCGCCGCACCCACCAGAGGAGCGGAAAAACAACGATTAAAATAAACGCCCACGGCGTTCCGAACTCGAACATATGAATGCCTTTTTATGATTAAACGATTTCGATTAAGGGCTTCAAAAAAAAGCAAAAAATGCCTCCGGCGGCAAGGTGAGCCACCTTGAAAGCAGGATTATGGCAAAATCGTACATTTATTTTTTCCTGCAGCCTGACGGCCACGTCACCATGATCTGGGCGCGCCGTGCTCCGCCGCGGCTCTTTTTGTCGGGGGCTTGTCCCGACATGAACCACCTACACAGCAAAAACTCGCCACACACCCGTTCTTTTATCCCAACGAATGGCATGCCTCCACCGGTATCCCATCCATGCCGCGACGGAGCGCGGCGCGCCCGGAAAAGCACACCGTCGAAGCCTTGGGCTACCTCTCCTTACGCCTCCTCTTCCTCAGATTGCCGTGACGTTTCCGTGACAAAGCAACGGATCTCTGACAAATCCTCGGCCATGTCCGTAGAATCCGGGGCGACCCCTGCGAACTTGACGGGCTCGGCATGGGCGAAGAGGGTGGAGACCCTGTTTTTCTGAGCCGGACTGACCGCAAGATCCAAAAATTTCGGCAACAGCTCTTCGGCGGTCATCTCCGGGGCGTTAAACCCAAAACGCCCTTTGAGGTAGTGCTTGGTGGCTTCAGAGAGTTCAAAGTAAAAGGCTTTTCCGTCTCGGCTCAAAAGGGGCTCGATACGATCAAAGGCCATATGGGCCAGGGCATCGGGGGGCTGAAAGATCTCAGCCGCTTTTTTAGCCCCTTGTTTCCGTCGAAACCAGAGCCAGAGGCCAACCAGGGCCAAAAGCACCAACCCAGCCGCTATCCCACCATAAATCATCGCCTTTTTCGCACCCGAGGAGAGCCCGGTGAACAACGGCGAAGCAATATCGTGAATATCGGTCATGGGGGCTTTTTCCACGGCTTGCGGTGGAACAGAAGGTGACAAAGGGGCCTGGGAGACCTCGTCAGCATAGAGAAAAGGCGCCAACATAAAAAGAAACAAGAAAACGAACAAAGTGGTCACAGGAATCAGACGTTTCATCATCTTCGCCTCCCTTCCCGCCAGGTAAAGTAGCGGGTGAGGGCATCGGTGGTGGAGGCTTCGGTGGAGAGATCGATCAGGTCCACCCCCGCGCGTTTCATCTCATCCATGATCTCCGCCTTCTCCGCCAGTTTAATCTCGCGAATTTTTTCCCGGCACCGCCGATCCGAAAGATCAAGGAGCACGGTCTGGCCGGTTTCGAAATCCCGCGCGGTGAGAAGGCCGGCCCCAGGCAGGAGAAAATCACCGGGGTCTGAAAGAAGAATGGAGATAAGCTCGTGTTTCTTGCCCACAAGCCGCAAGGTGCGGGTGCAGGACTCCGCGAGAAAATCGGAGATCACAAAACTCACCGTCCGCTTTCGACAGACCCGGCCCAGAAAGGCCACGGCTTCGTCGATGTCGGTCCCCCGGGATTCGGGTTTGAAGGTAAAAATTTCCCGAATCACGCGCCAGATGTGGGCCGTCCCGTTTTTGGGCGGAATGTACTGCTCCACCTTATCGGTAAAAAAGATCGCCCCCACCTTGTCCCCGTTCTTGATGGCGTTGAAAGCCAGCACCGAAGCCACTTCTGCGGCTTTGTCCACTTTGAGGTTTTCACCGGTGCCAAAGAAGCCCGAGCGGCTCATGTCGATGAGAAGCATCACCACCATTTCGCGCTCTTCGCGAAATTGTTTGATAAAAGGGCGCCCCATCCGGGCGGAGACCTTCCAGTCGATGCTGCGGATCTCATCTCCGGGAGAGTACTCCCGCACCTCTTCAAACTCCATGCCCGCCCCCTTGAAGACGGAGCGGTAGTGCCCCGCCATCATGGTGTCGGCCATGCGGCTGCTTCGAATATGGATCCGTTTGATCTTTTTCAAAACCTCGGCGGCAAGCATATCAGGGCACCTCCACCCTCTCAAAGAGCCGCTCGATGATGGTGTCCGTGGTGATATCTTCGGCTTCCGCCTCATAGGAAGGAATAATCCGGTGACGAAGCACGGCCGGGGCGATCTGCTTCACATCTTGGGGCGTCACGTAGGTGCGACCCTGGAGGAAGGCCCATGCCCTTGCGGCAAGGCTCAGAAAAATGGTGGCGCGAGGAGAGGCCCCGAAGCGAATCCACTGGGCCAGGTCGCCGTCCACGGTTGCCGGCTCGCGGGTGGCGCACACCAGCTCCACAATATAATCTCTGAGCTTCTCATCCATATAAATGGTGTGAATCAAATCAAAAATCTCTGAGAGCTCCGAGGGCTTAATGACCGGAGAAATCACTTCCGGGGTTTGAAACCCCACCCGGCGCATGATCTCCTTCTCTTCAGACTTGCTGGGGTAGTCCACGAGGAGCTTGAACATGAAGCGGTCCACCTGGGCCTCGGGAAGCGAATAGGTCCCCTCCTGCTCGATGGGGTTCTGGGTGGCCAGGACCAAAAAAGGTTCGGGCAGGGGAAAGGTCTGGTCCCCGATGGTCACCTGACGCTCCTGCATCGCTTCCAAAAGAGCCGACTGCACCTTGGAGGGTGCCCGGTTGATCTCATCGGCCAGAATAATATTGTGGAACAAAGGCCCCTTTCGCGTAACGAAATCAGCCGATTGTGGGCGATAGATCTCAGTCCCCACCAGGTCGGCAGGCAAGAGATCCGGGGTGAACTGAATCCGCTTGAAAGCGGCGTCCACGACGTCGGCCACGGCTTTCACGGCGCTGGTCTTGGCAAGCCCCGGAACCCCTTCGATGAGGATATGGCCGCGGGTAAAGAGCCCCATGAGCAGCCCGTCCACCAGCTTCGTCTGCCCCACAAGCACCTTGCCGATCTCCTGCCGAACGGCGTTGATCCGCTCGTGGGCCTCTTCCACTTTTGCTTTGAGTTCTTCCATATGAGTCTCTCCAGTCTATTCAGACGTAATGTTCAACCCGAACATGTCATAATCAATGTATAAAAAAAGGGTGCCTCCAGCGGTCCTGCCGGGGGCCAACCTTTTGAAAAGGTTGCCAAACAGGTTTTATCTTTGGAATCTAATGCATGCGGCGGCAGGGCTACTGTAACGAAAGCAGGCTACAAGCAAAAAATATATAATCATTTTAAGTACAGATTTCAAGCGGAACAAAACTGCGTCTGCGAGTAAACCACATTGTTCACTCAAAAGCGCCCATAAAAAAACCGCATCTCCACCCAAGGGCGAATATGCGGTCACTTTATACCGACATGCCACAACAGAACAAATGACTTCTCTGTAATGTTACCTTAACGGTAATAAAAATTAAAAATAGTATTTCACATATAACACGGTCTCGGTTGAGGAGGTCGACTGGGTGATGTCCTCGTCAACTCGCAACACAGAGACATCACCGGAGTCAGACTTGTCTCGCATTATCTCATCATGACTTCCGGTCAATCGCGCATACGATACCGAAACGGTCCCGCCCAAAAAAACATGGCCGGTCAAAGCATACTCCAAGGAGACAAGAGGCTCGATGAATGCACCATCAAGGTCCTCATTAAAAACGCGACTGGACTGCTTACCGGACGAATACTCACGCATAACATCCGCCTCACGTTTCATGTATTGATAACCGACGCGCATGCCCACAAGCATGCGCGTCTTCTCCACAAGGTCAACAGACCTGAAGAACCCAACCCCGGCTTTGTACATCCGGCTGTCTAAGGATTCATCTTCCGTGAAAATATCTGTGGACGTGCCCCTAACGCTACTCGAAACGCCGTCCATATCCTTCTCGTCCCATGACACACGAATCATGGGCTCCACCACATACCGCCCCTTCTCGATGGGAAAATAGATTGTCCCTTTGTCGTCATCCACGCTGAGACCAATTCCCATACGAAGAGGTTCGGCGACGCTTGTTCCAGACATCATCATCACAATGGCAATTGCTACTGCAAAACGAATGACACGCATAACAGATTTTCCTTCCCTGCATCCTAATAGCCATAACGGGCCTGCTGATGAGCCTTCCCATCAACAGTCTTTCAATAAAGGATTTCCCGTCATTCTTTACAGAGATCAATATCTATACCCAAAAAAATAAAGTCAAGTATTTACGTCGCCGGCAACTCACATCAATTAGACATACTAAGCGATAAGACAGATCCCCTCCGTTTCCCTGCAAGGGTATATTTTGCCCAGACTCAAACCCTCAGCTCCCGGAAGCACAAAAAAGGCGATACAGCCCATAAGCCGGGCCACATCGCCTCAGTCATCCAATCCATAGCCATCTACCGATTCGGCTTTTTATCGTGGTAAGTCACCAACACCCTATTCGTCTTCTCCCCCAAAGTCATGAACCATGACATAATCGTTGTCTACGAGAGATGCGTGGCAATTGATACACCCCTGCGGCCTTCCGTATTTCTCTGCGACCCCCTTGGGGCTGTATTTTACCCAGTACCAGTCTCCAGCCTCCGGATTGTAGCCCTTCACCTTGTACATGACCGTGACGGCTTTCAAGTCCTTTCCCATCGCATCGCCGTAATTCTCCTTGACGATCAGGGTGCCGTACTGGACCGGTGCGTTCATGGAATAAAGACCCCGTTTGTTCACATAGACCTTATGATAGGGACCGTGGGGCGCGCCTCCCGGTTGAAGCCCCTCGTGGTCTCCCCAGAAGCCCCAGGTATCATAGGCGGACGAGTGGGTGATGTAACGCCAGAGTTTATCGGGGTTGGGTTCGGGCATCATGGCATGGGCCACGCCAACCCCTGTTAAAATCAACACGGCCACAGCGGCCAGGATCCATCGATTCTTCATGATGTCTCTCCTTTTATGATGTGGTTTCCATCCCACCTACACGCGCCTTAAGCCCGGTTTCCATGACGTATCCATGAACACCTGAGATCATGGGACATGAGTCGCCTGTGAATAATCACGACGAGATAAAATACAGGTACGGATGGATCCGGATTAAGATCGGTACACAATCCGTTGAGCATTCATGACAATCCATTTAAAAGACTATACAATACCGTCGCTTGTTTGAACAGCCCCGCAGTCCTTATCAGGCAAGGATAACCCACCTGTAAAATGGCAGGTTTCAGGCGTGTTATTTCGGCCTCTATCAAGCACGATTTACCCCATTCAGACGCCACTTATCGGTGATGAATCACAATCATCTTTTCCTGGGTCATCTCCCTCATGGTGTAACCGATCCCTCCCACCCCCAATCCACTCTGCCGCCTGCCGCCGAAGGGCATCCAGTCCACCCGGAAGGCCGTGTGATCGTTGATCATGACGGCGGAGGCGTCCAAGTGACGGGCCACCCCCAGGGCGGTATCGATATCCTGGGTAAAGACCGACGCCTGAAAGGCCATCTCCACATGATTGGCCCGTTGAACCGCTTCGTCCATGGACTCGCAGGGGTAGACGCAGATCACCGGTCCGAAGATCTCATCGGTAGAGACCCGCACCGTGTCGGGAGGGTTCATCAGAATCGTGGGGGCATAGGCAGATTCCGCCACCTTGACACCACCACAGAGCACCAGCCCGCCAGCTTTCACGGCTTCATGCACCCATCCATGCACCCGATCCGCCTCCCCGGAACGAATCAAAGGGCCCACATCGGTGCTGGCGTCGGTGGGATCTCCCACGGTAAGGGTCGAAGCGGCCTGGGCCATCTTTGCCGCCAGCTCATCGGCGATGCCCTTCGCTGCAAAGACACGCTGAACCGAGACGCACACCTGACCTGCGTGATAAAACCCCCCTTTCATCAAAGGAGGTACCATAAGATCCAGATCGGCGTCCTCCCCCACGATCACCGGGGCCACACCCCCATGTTCCAAGCCGCATCGGGTTCCGGGAGCGAGCTTGCGCCTCAAATCCCACCCCACCCCGGCCGAACCGATAAAGCTGAAATAAGCCACACGCGCATCCGTGGCCAGGGCCTCGGCATCGGATCGACCAAGGAGCACCACCTGACACCAGGCGTCGGGAAGGCCATTTTTGTGCAGCAGCTCCACCAACGCGAGACAGGAGAGAGGGGTCTTTGTGGCGGGTTTCACGATGACAGGGCAGCCGACCGCCACGGCCGGAATCACCTGGTGTACAATAAGATTTAACGGATGATTGAACGCGCTGATGGCTGCCACCACGCCGATGGGTTCCCGTGTTGTGACGGCAAGGCGCTTGGACGAGGCCGGGTTCAACCCCATGGGAATTTCCTGTCCCCCCATCCTGCCCATCTCCTCAGCGGCCAGCTCAATACCGCCGATGGCCCGGGTCACCTCAACCCTGGCATCCAGCAAGGGCTTTCCCCCCTCCTTTGCGATGGTGAGGGCAAACGCTTCCTGATTGAGCCTGAGGTCCGCTGCGGTTTTCAGCAGAATCTCCTTGCGTTCCCATACAGGCAGCCAGGCCTTTCCATTCTTAAAGACACCCGTGGCTCGTTTCAATACATCGTCCACGACCTCGGCACCCCCCAGATGAAGTGTTTCCAAAATACCGCCATCCCACGGGGATCGCACTTCCACTCTCATAACATCCTCCTTACGGTAATGTTGGGTGTTCGGTTCATGGCACAGCCAATTAAATAGACCCGCAACGTGGACTCAAGACGTTACTCAAACGGAGCGCCGCACTCCGGTGCGGCTTTTTGGCCGGGGCCATGCCCTGGCTTGAACCACCCTCTCTAAAAAGAACTCGCCACACACACGTTCTCTCATCCCAACCAATGATTTTCTATCACCGGTATCGCCTAACTGCCGCGGCGGAGCACGGCGCGCCCGGAAAACAACACCGTTGATAATTTGTAGGAAGGTGGGGCACACCAAAAACCAGCACCGCCTGAGGATTAAACGATGAAGGTGCCACGACGCCCGCCCTATCCTCTATCCCCGTCCCTATAACAGGCACACCCTGGCCGCCAACTCATCAATGAGCACCCGCTGATTCTCGGAATAATCCACCGGCACCTCAATCAGATGAACGCCCCCCTCCTGAAAACACCGCTCCATGAGGGGAAGAAACCCCTCCGCGCTCTCCACACGGTGTCCACCCGCCCCATAGGCCCTCCCGTAAAGGACAAAATCAGGGTTCCCATACTCCAGCCCCCAGTCGGCAAACCCCAGCATGGCCTGCTTCCAGCGAATCATCCCGTAGGCATTGTCTCTTAAAACCAGCACCACCAGATTGAGTCCCAGCCGCACAGCGGTCTCCATCTCCTGGGAGTTCATCATAAAACCTCCGTCCCCGCACACAGCCATCACCCGCCGCGTGGGATTGAGCATGGCCGCCGCCATGGCCGACGGGAGCCCCGCCCCCATGGTGGCCAGGGCATTATCCAGAAGAATGGTGTTGTCTTTGTTGGTTCGGTAATTTCGGGCAAACCATAACTTGTAAATGCCGTTATCAAGGGCGACGATACCGTCGGCGGGAAGCACCTTACGAACATCTGCCACCACGCGCTGCGGCAGCAACGGATAACGCGGAGAGTCTACATCCATGGTGATATGCTTGAGGACCTCCTGGCGGATTTTCATAAAATAGGAGAAGTCATGATGTTCCGAGACCACAAGTTGTTCGATCAACCGCCGAAAGGTATGGCCGATGTCCCCCACCACATCGTGTTGGGGAAAATAAACGGTGTCCACCTCTGCCGGGCTGTAGTTGACATGGATCACCCTCTTGCCCCCGTGCCGCATGAAAAATGGAGGTTTTTCCACCACATCGTGACCGGCGTTGATCACCAGATCCGCTCGATCGATGGCGCAATGCAGATAATCATTGTCGGAAAGAGCCGCGGTGCCAAGATATAAAGGGTGGGCACCCCCGATGACCCCCTTGCCCATCTGGGTGTTAAAAAATGGAATACCGGTCTTCTCCACAAAAGCTTTCAGGGGTTCGATCACCTGCTTCCGGTTGGTCCCCGCCCCAATCAGAAGAAGCGGTGAGACCGCCTCCTGAATCATCTCTGCCGCCCGGGTCACCGAAGACTCGGAGGCACAATTCAGGCAGGGCTCCCGCCGCGGGATAAGATGCCAGTCTTCGATCATTTCGGACGCGATATCCTCGGGAAGTTCCAGATGCACCGGTCCGGGACGCTCCTCTTCGGCCAGCCGGAAGGCTTCCCGCACCAGCGCTGGAACGGTGTTGCCGTGGACAATCTGACGGGTAAATTTGGTCAGAGGCCGCATCATGCTCACCACATCCACCATCTGAAAGCGCCCCTGCTTGCTTCGAGTGATGGGCTTCTGACCGGTAATCATCACCATGGGCATGGCGCCGAGACGGGCATAGGCGGCGCCGGTCACCAGATTCGTCGCGCCGGGTCCCAGGGTGGCAAGGCACACCCCCGCCCGACCGGTGAGCCGACCATACGTCGCAGCCATAAAGGCGGCGGCCTGCTCATGACGGGTCAACACCAACGCAATGGATGAGGTACGGAGGGACTCCAGAAAATCAAGATTTTCCTCACCGGGCACGCCAAACACATGCCGTACCCCCTCTTCTTCGAGGGCTTTCACCAAAAGATCCGACGTCTTCACGGGGGGATGGGAAGGGGACATGGGACTCTCCACAGAAAATCCATCAGGGCCTCCGGAGACAATAAAAAAAGGCTCCAGGTGAAAACAAACAGCCACTGACACAATCCGGGCATCACAAAATGGAGGGAATAGAAAGGACTCAAGGTCTGACATAGAAAAAAACGAAGAAACGAATACAAAATAAATTGTAACTATTCAGCTCGATAAAAAGCCTCCGGCGGCAATCTTAGCTGTTTTATTTAATTTTCGATCCTAAGCGGCGATGGCGCGTGGGCGGAAGGAGAAGGAGAAGGAGAAGGAGCGGATGATCCGCCACCTTTCGTTAAATTACCATAGTTATCCTGTCAGAACAAGCAAGGTTCCGACAGGATAACAGGCTATATTTCAAGGGAAATAAATTTACAGAGGTTCTTCCCCCCCCCCTATCAGCGGGACATGCCGTCCCAGCTTCGGGTAAACTCGATAAAGGTCGTGATCAGGGAGCTCATAAATTTGTTTTTATGCCAGACGGTGTAAAACGACCGCGAAAAGCAATAGCCTTCCACCGGCAACCGAAACAGCAAGCCGTACTTCAACTCTTTCTGTACGCTGTAGCGGGAGAGGCAGGAGACCGTGTCCCTGTTAGAAAGGATAGACTTCACCGCCCCGGTATGATCCAGCTCCATGAAGACATTCAAGGACTTTGACAAATCGCCCAAATGGTTCATGAAGGTCTCCCGGGTGCCGGACCCCTTTTCACGCAGAACCCAACGCTTACTGAGGAGTTCCTCCATGCGATAAGGCTCTTCACGAACCAGGGACGCATCGCCGGTGACAACATAGAGTTCATCCTTGCCCAGAACCTCGTGCTGAACGTCCAGACCGTCGTACTCCCCTTCAATGAATCCCATATCCACACGACCGTTTTCAATCAGGGACACCACCTCATGGGTGTTGCCTGTATCCATCTTGAAACTCACCCCGTCATGGGACTGCATGAAGCTGTAGAAGATCTTCGGTATAATGTAGTTGGCAATGGAAGAGCTCACCCCCACACGAATCTCCCCATGCAGATGCTCATCCCTGAAAATGGACTCCGCCTCTTTCAGGCCCAGAACGAAATGTTCCACCCGGCCAAGGAAAAGACGTCCGTTTTCGTTCAACACAATTTTTTTGTTGATGCGATCAAAAAGCCGGGTCTCCAGAATCTCTTCCAGAGACTTGATGGCCATGGATACAGCCGACTGAGTCAGTCCGACCTCTTTGCCCACTTCACCGATGTGAGGTCTTTTGGACAGAGCCAAAAAGAGCTCCAGCTGCCTTAATGTCATGCGCATGTGCATGGTAACGTTGCCTCCGTCTATAAAACCGGCAAAAAAACCGGTATTTTCTCTATTCTTTGCGGTGCTGTCCACAAGCAATTCATGGCAACACGTTGGATTTTAACTCAATAGCCATTTTGAATCAAATTTTCTTATGAGCTTTTAAAATACAATGAATTTGACTTATCATAGCCCTATTCATAAAACAAGCGCATCTCCTTCACGGAGTGGAACAAAAAAATGCAGTCTATCTCTCCTCTGCACCGGGCAGCGCGACCCATAAACGGTCCGAACCGCTCGATACACGAGACACAGGATGTTGTTTCACCCCATTTGAGGACACAAATTCCGGCCTGGAACTTCGTGTGAAAGGCATATAAAAAAAACCAGACTCAAGAAGGCCTCCCACAAATGGAGAAAGAACTCTAATCCTGCGTCATATCAGGGACAGGAGAGCTGTATTCTCACTTTGGCGAGAGACTGAAAAACGAATCGTCAACGATTCAGGCTTTAAAAACGGACTGCCACCGGCAGGACACAAAGGAGCGGTAACCGATGTTTTTTCCAACAGATAGTCGCAAAGAAGCCATGAACGGACTCCTTTTCGTCACCCTCTTCGCCACAACAGCCATCTACTGTTCTGAGTTTCCCCCCATCAAAAGAATGGGGGTCAGCCCGCTGATCATCGGAATCGTCCTCGGCATGATCTACGGCAACACCCTTCGCATTGCCCTGCCGGCCCGCTGGGTCCCCGGCATTGTTTTTGCCACACGAACGCTGCTGAAACTCGGGATCATTCTTTATGGGTTCCGCGTCACCTTTCAAGATATTGCCGCTGTGGGCACCGCCGGATTCGCCGTGAGCATCACCATGGCAACCTCCACCTTTCTTTTTGGCAGCTTCATCGGCATCAAGTTCTTCAAACTGGATTATGAGACCGCCATCCTCACCTCCATAGGCAGTTCCATCTGCGGTGCGGCAGCAGTTCTCGCCACCGAGCCGGTGCTCAAGTCCGACGCGCACAAAAGTGCCATGGCCGTCTCCACAGTTGTCCTCTTCGGAACCCTGACCATGTTCCTCTACCCGGCTTTGTATAAGGCAGGCTTCTACGACATCAGCGAGAAACTCTTCGGGATCTATATCGGTGGGACCATCCATGAAGTCGCACACGCCGTGGCCGCAGGAAATGCCATCTCCGCTGAGGCCGCCTCGTCTGCCATCATCGTCAAAATGCTCCGCGTCATGCTGATCGCCCCTTTTCTCATCGCCATCAGCATCTGGCTGGGACGTAAAAAAGGTGCCATCGACGGAAAACGAGGTAAAATCACCATCCCCTGGTTTGCCATTCTCTTCATTATCGTCGCGGGCATCAACTCCTTGAATGTTGTGCCAACCCCGGTGGTGGCCTTCTGGAACCGACTGGACCTTTTTATCCTGACCATGGCCATGTGCGCCCTGGGCATTGAGACCAACTTCAACCGAATCAGAGGTGTGGGCATGAAACCCGTGTGGCTGGCCCTTATCCTCTTCTGCTGGCTGACCATTGGCGGCTACGGCGTCACCTGCCTGATGTCTGCCCTTTTTGCCTGATCAAACAACACGCAAAAAGACTCAAAAAGGCCTTCCCGGCACGCCCCGAATAATCAGTCCCTCCCGGTTTTGCAAAGACTCGTAAAGCCCGGGAGGGCTTATCAATCCTATTGATAAACTTGTTAAATACGTTGAATTTGACTTGCTCTAAAATATCTTATAATTCATGTATCACAGTATTGATTGGCCTTTGATGAAGTTGTTCGTCCCTTCTTCATCTCCTTCAAGCCAGTCATCACCTGCAAGCAACCTCGGTCCCCATCCGCGTTGGGGAATCGAAGGGGAAAGACAAAAGGGTTGATGATTCAAAAATGCTATACCTCCCTGAAAATCATCATCCAATAAAAAGGCCCGGATCTAACTTCCCAAATTCTTCCTACGGGCCTTTTTACCTCTTTTCTTGGACATTTTCATCCACACAACGTCCCTTATTTTGTCCTTTTTTAATCCCGACCAGCCGGGAGCAGACTTCTTTTCGAAGACAGCCCTGGACGTAAAGGCTTAAAAAAAGTGCGGATGAAAATGGCCACCCCCTCGGGGGAATTGTCTTTCCGGTAACATTTGATACTAATACACTCCTCCTCTTATTGTCAAACCACGCCCCCATCAGACACAGAACACACCCTCACTGCACCCCCACTTTTTTACCTCATCCACAGGGTCAGACAATCAGGGCCTGAATTCTCTGCATGTAATCATTTAAATTTGCGGCGTACTCGGGAGAGCCCTCCACCGTCACCATCTGTCTCCCCAATGCCTCAACAAACTCCACATCCCCCATGAGCACCGGAAGCGCCCCCGCAATCCCATTAAAACAAATATGAACAAAGGGACGCCTTCGGGTGTACATCCCCCGGCCGGCCTTGGTCTTACCAGCCTTCACCCGGACGTAAGCGGCGATCTCTTCGCCCTCCACAGACATCTGATAAATGCGGTCAGGCTGCTTGCCCGTCCATCGAGACATCTCCGGATCCCCCCCTTTGTTGTACTGGCTCAAGGCGGTGGTGATCATATAAAGGATCATCTTGACCTTCAGGCGCTGCCTCTCCTCCTGCTTGGGGCGGGCATCGGGCATCAGAATCTTCATGGCCAGAAGCAGAGTGACGATCTTCAGGATCAATCCGGGTCGTTTCCATCCACTGATGCCTGGAATAACGGGTTTCCCGGCCATAAAGGCGTTGAATTTATCGGCGCTCTTAAAACGGAACACCGCATCCGGAGTCCCGCCCATGGCTGCATCCACAGAAAGTGCACCCGCCTCAAAGACCACGTCGGTCCCCAGGGGAGCCTCCTCACCCGCCACAGAAAAACGGACCCTGGCCGTCACCCCGTCAAAGCGAGCCTGCATCTTCGGGTCATCCGTCACCACCACCTTCATCACGGGAAACAGGGCTTTCAATAAGATACGCGTTGCAAGCAGTGTTCTTTTTTCGCCCATATCACACCTCATCTTCCCAATCTTCGTCCTCTTCAAAATCCCGCCCCATGACCTCCCGCACCTTTTCAATCATCCCGTTGGTGTCGAGTTTGTAATGGGCGTAAAGATCTTCGGGATACCCCACCAGCGAGAAGGCATCTGGCAAACCCACTTTTTCAAAGGCGCAGCCCGTGCCGCTCGCGGCAATCACATCCGCCACCGCGCTGCCCATCCCACCGTAAATGTTGTGTTCTTCAAAGGTGATAATACGACGGGTCTCAAGAACCGCCTTCATGACAGCCGCCTCATCCAGGGGTTTGATCGTATGAAGATTCAGCACGCGCACGCTCAAGCCATCCTCTTCCTTCAAGACCCTGGCCGCTTCCGCCGCCTGAAGCACCGTAACCCCGCAGCAAATCAGGGTGATGTCGGTGCCCTCACTCACGGTGACGGCCCGGCCGATCTGAAATCCATACGCCTCCGTGTCGTACCAGGTGGGCTCAAAGCCCCTTCCGACCCGAATATAAACCGGCCCGTCCCAATCCACACAAGCGCGGACCGCATTGGCCGTTTCAATGCCGTCGGCCGGAATAATCACCGTCATGTTCGGAAAAGAACGCATGATCGCCACATCTTCCTGGGCGTTGTGGGTACTGCCCGCTGTGCCGAAGGAGATGCCGCCATGGGTGGCGATAATCTTGCAGTTCAGGTTCTGATAACAGATGTCCGTCCGCACCTGCTCACAGGCCCGCATGGAGGCAAAAGCCGCCATGGTGGAGACAAAGGGGGTCAACCCGGAAAGCGCCATGCCCGCAGCCACACCAAAGAGATTCTGCTCGGCAATGCCCACATTAAAAAACCGCTCCGGAAATTTCTCGCCGAAAATCCCGATCTTGGTGGACTTCGCCAGATCCGCCGTCAACCCAACCACATCGGCCCGCTCCTCGCCAATTTCACACAGCACGTGGCCATAAATTTCTGCCTGGGTCATGGAATTGGCATCGTACACGGTCCAGGTGGTTCCGGTCACTTCACTCATCGCGTCCTCCTTTAGGCCTTACCGTACATGCGGTCCACAGATGCCCGGGCCTTCTCAGCCAGGGTCGAGTCGATACTGCCGTAATGCCACTTCACGTTGCCTTCCATGTAATCGATCCCCCGTCCTTTTTTCGTATGGGCGATGATCACACAGAGCCCCTTTTCGCCGGAGAGCGAGACGTCGATGGCCTCGGCCAGCGCGGCAAAGTCATGGCCGTCGACCTCCAGAACATGAAACCCAAAGGCCCGCCATTTATCGCTGAAAGGCTCCAGCGACATCACCTCTTCCGTGGCCCCGTCGATCATGTAGCCGTTTCGATCCACAAAGGTCACCAGGTTGGTCAGCCCGAAATGAGACGCCGACATGGCCGCTTCCCACACCGCCCCCTCGTTGCACTCCCCGTCCCCCAGAATGCAGTAAGTCTTCCACGTCTTCTTCTGTGCCCGTGCCCCCAAAGCCAGCCCCACGGCCATGGGCAAACCGTGCCCCAAAGACCCGGTGGAGGTATCCACACCGGTCACCTTGGACGCGTCCAGGTGCATCCCGAAAGGCGACCCGAACTGATTGAAGGATTTCAACGTATCAAAATCAAAATACCCCCGGCGGGCAAGGACCGGAGCAATCCCCACGCCCCCGTGCCCCTTGCTCACCACCACCCGATCCCGATCCGCCATCTCCGGCCGGTCCGCGTCGATGTTCAAATAATTAAAATAAAGAAGCACCAGAATATCCAGCATGCTGAGTGCCCCGCCGATATGGGCACCTCCCGCCCACACCGTCACGTCGATGATGTCGTGCCTGAGCTGCCAGGCCTGCTCTTGAAGCGCCCCGATTTCCGCATCGGTCAATGCCATCGATTCTCTCCTTATCATTAGAAAAACATGCCTCCGGCGGCAAGGTGAGCCACCTTGAAAGCGTTGTGCCGCAGCGCTTTGCCCCTCGTGCCTCGGGTCAAATCACAGCGGTATTTTTTTAACCCTGAAAAAGCGAGAATAACCCATCCCGTGAACCTGGGGTGCAGCCCGCATTCATGAAGCCTGCCGCCCCTGGGCTGCGGCCTCTTTGATGACCTGAAACGCCTCGTCACAGATTTCAAGGGTCCGGGCCACCACCTCCTCGTCGTGGGCGGTGGAAACAAACCAGTTGTGGTGGGAGGCAAGAAAAACACCCCTTTTTGTGCACTCCGCGCACCAGGCCTGATGGAGCATCCCACTGGGATCGTCGGTGAGGCGCACGTTGGGCATGGAGAGTTCACCGGTCACCTTAAGATGAAAGCCGTACCCGGCGGCCAGGGTCTCCATCTTCCCGAACAGGTTCCCCCCCTGCTTCAGCAACCATTCAGGGGCCTCCAGCCGCTTAAGCTCCCCCAGACAAGCCAGGGCCGCGGCCATGGGCATGGCCTGATACCAGTAACTGCCTGTATAAAAAACCTTGGCGGCCTCATTTTTCATGGTATCGGTGCCCATCAGGGCGGAGATGGGGTACCCGTTGGCCAGAGCCTTGCAATAGCAGACCAGATCCGGGGTAAACCCGTAATGCACGTGGGACCCCTGCATGTTGAGGCGAAAACCATGGCGGATGTCATCTAAAATCAAAACGATCCCCTCTTTTCTGCAGAGGGCCTCGATCTTCTGCCAATACCCGGCCTCGGGCAACTCGCTGTCGTAAAAGGTGGGGACATGGTAGGGGGTGGCGATAAATCCGGCCACATCCCCGGGATGTTCCGCGATCACCTGTTCAAAGGCCCCCACATCATTCCAGGGAATACGAAGGGTGTGGGCGTGATCCTCCGCCAGAACCCCAGGGTGCCCCAGGGCCTGCATCCAGGGAGCCACCCCATGATAACCGCCCTTAATGGCCACCATCTTCTTTCGCCCCGTGGCGCTTCGGGCCACCATGGTGGCATAGTTCGTCACATCCCCACCGTTCTTGGCAAAAAAAGCCCAGGCCATGGAGCCCACCATGTCCACCAGAAACTCAGCCAATTCCACCATCTTCGGAGAAGCGCACATGGTCAGATCCGCTTCCCAGCTCTGACGCTGCGCCGCTTCATCCACCACCGGATTTCCATACCCCAGAATCATAGGGCCATACCCGCACATGTAATCAATGAACTCATTGCCATCCACATCCCAAAACCGGGCCCCTTCCGACCGGGCTGCATAAATGGGATACGCCGAAGGAGGAATGTTCACCGCCGGGCTCATATGGCCCGGAACACCACAGGGGATCACCTTAACGGCCCGGTCAAATAGAGCCTGCGACTGCGCATAACGGTATGTGTCCATGGTCACCTCACATTTTGATGTGATATTTTCACCCTAAATAATGGGGGATGCGGTCCATCAGGAGGTTGACCGCTTCGATCATGGGGATTTTGCCTTTCATGGAGACATCCCCTTTCGCCAGGGCGGCGAAGGCATCGCATTTACCATTCATCAGGTCATTGGCCACGCCCATGTCCCGAAAACTCATGACTGCCATGGGGTTTTCCGGGTTTGGCTTGCCCACAGCGTACCCTCCGTTCTCTTTGACAATGGACACAGACGGTCCGTTGGGAAGCACGCGAATGGAAAGGGTCCCCTCCGGCATGGAGGCGGCGTTAAGCCGGCCCATGGAATCCGTGGTGGCCAACTCACGCACGGCATAGGCGGCCACGCCCAGGTTAAGGCGGGTGTTGATTTCGCAAAAGGCGTCATCAGCAAGGAGGGCTTCATCAGGTTTCAAAAAATATTCGAGGCGATCGGTCAGCTTGGGGAATTCTTTGGTGAGAAAGGAGAGACGGGTGAACCCTTTCAAGGGGATTGGAGAGGCTTTTCCGTCCATCATGCGATTGAGATGTCTGGCCGAAAGGAAAAAAAGGCGTACATCCGGTGCGTGGTGGACGCCTTCCCCGGCCCGGCATCGTCCGTTTTGAAATTCAAGGTAGAGCGCCGGCCCCCGAAGCACAGAAAACTGGAGGGTCACCTCCCACGATTTAATCAGCTCCGCCGCCTTGTCATCACACGCCACAAGGGTTTCGAGATTTCGCAAGACGGCATGGAGGTTGAGATTGGCTTTCACGCGCTGGTACTCCATGGACATACCCCTCCTTTTTCAAAAAAGGTTGTCATCACCCATGGCTCCACCCAGACACATCTCCCATCTCAACATCGTCTTGGCAGAGAGGCTTTCGCCTGCCCGCCTTTACGTGGATACCGGGCCGTGCTACGCTATAGAGTGAGCAATCACTCACTGAGCAATCATTGAATAAATTTGAGAGGTTGTCAACACCCATTCCCATTTTAAGGCAGACCAGAGCACCGAGGCCATACGCAAGGAGACCCCATCATGAAGCCAGCGTTTCCGGCATCCGACATCATAGAAAAACTCGAAGAGACCCATTTCAAAACGGCCTTCGGAAAAATCCCCGTTGAAAAACGGGAACGCATCTTGAGGACCGCCGCCAAAGAGTTTGCAAAGCGGGGATTCTCATCGGCCAACATCAACGTCATCGCAAAAACCGCCGGCATCAGCATCGGCTCCATGTACAACTATTTTGCCTCCAAAGAGACCCTGTTTCTCACCTTAAACGACCTCAGCTACCATCTCATCGAAGCCATTCTGGACGCCACAGATCTTGAGGAGGGAACCCTCTTCGACAAGTTTGAGCGGCTGCTCAGAGCCGTGCAGGTCTACGCCCGCCTCTACCCTGAGTTCAACCAGATCTACCAGGAGCTCACATCAGAGGGGCTGTCCCACCTCTCCTGCCAGCTCTCCGGCAAGCTCGAAACCGTCACGGCACATTACTACCGCTCTCTTCTTCGAGAAGCACGGGATACGGGCCTCATCGCCTCTGATGTGGATGAATTCACCGCCGCCTTCTGCATGGACAACATCCTCGTGATGCTCCAATACGCCTACTCCTCCGAGTACTATTCACAGCGGATGAAAATTTTTGCAGGAGAAGACGCCCTTGAAAACGACGAAAAAATGATCCAGGGAATCATGACCTTTATCCGCAGAGCCCTGGGCCATCAGGAGGCATAAAAAGGTGTGTGCAAGGCTTTGTTTGCCGGTTTGGGAACGGGTTGTGGCTGTATCCATCATGGAGGCAGAGCCTCCGGGAGGCATTCCCAAGCGGAGCTTGGGAACGAGGAAGTGTGAGACGATACAACCCGCGACACGCGACTCCTCCTCTCGCTCCCAGGCTCCGCCTGGGTGTGGGGTGTGCAAGGCTCTGCCTTGCCGGTGCGGGATGCGAAAGGGTGTGGATTAATTTACAGGTTGTCGCGGCATCCACCATGGAGGCAGAGCCTCCGAGGGGCATTCCCAAGCGGAGCTTGGGAACGAGGACCTGTGAGATAGTGCCGCAGGTGACGCGCGCCCCCCTCTCTCGCTCCCAGGCTCTGCCTGGGTGTGGCGTGTGCATGGCTCTGCCTTGCCGGTGTGGCGTGTGCATGGCTTTTTTATAATTGCCAGAGCGCAGCGACTCCTCGAACCAAGAACGAAGAACCAAGCACGAAGAACGCTTTTTTAACGCCTTCCTACCACTTAAGCCCCGTCACAAAGATCCACCCGATAGCCACCGGGGCCACCACACAGCAGATCACGCGCCATGGCTTATAAATAGCCGAGGGCTGACCATCCGGGCCGGAGAGTTCCTCTCGGGCCATGGTGTGAAGCACCCAGCCCGTTAAAAGGGCAAACCCCATGCCCCCCAAGGGCATGATCACGTTAGAGGCCACAAAATCCATGGCATCCAGGAAGGACTTGCCGCCAATGTTCAGGCCGCCGCCCAGGCTGATGGCTGAAGGGATTCCCAGAAGAAAAGTAAAACAGGCCACCACGAGCGTGGCCTTGCGGCGGCTCCACTTGCGCTCATCCACAAAATAGGCGCTGATCACCTCCAAGAGACTCATGGAAGAGGTCAGGGAAGCGATCACCAGAAGAAAAAAGAACAGCACCGCAAACAAGGAGCCACCGGGCATTTTGGTAAAGACCGCAGGCAGGGTCACGAAGGTGAGGCCAGGGCCTGCACCGGGCTCAAAGCCAAAGGCGAACACGGCGGGAAAGATGACCAGACCCGCGATCAAAGCCACGAAGCTGTCCAGAAAACAGATCTGAAAGGCGGGGCTCACGAGGGGTTCCGATTTTTTGAAATACGAGCCATAGGTCAGCATGACCCCGATCCCGATGGACAGAGAGAAGAAGGCCTGACCCAGGGCGGCGAGAATCGTGGCACCGTTCACTTTGGAAAAATCAGGTTTCAAATAGAATGCAAGCCCTTCCGATGCCCCGGGGAGGGTCACGGAGCGAACAGCCAGGACAATGAGAAGCAAAAAAAGAATTGGCATAAAAATGGTGCAGAACTTTTCAATGCCGTTGCCAATCCCACGAGCCACCACCCCATAGGTCCCCAGCATAAAAATGGCCTGGTAGAAAATAACCGAGGATGGGTTTTCCACAAAGGCACCGAAGACGGCACCAGCCGATTCAACATCGGTTCCCAGGGCGCCGATCAATGCGTCGAAGGTGTACTTGATGGTCCACCCGCCGACCACGGCATAAAAGCTCAAAATAATCATAGACGCCACGATGCCCATGCCACCCAAAGGGGTAAAGAGCTTTCCGGCCACCCGACGAAGCGACCCCACGGGGTCTCCCTGGCCGCGACGCCCCACCACGAACTCCGCGAGCATCACCGGCATGCCAATGCAAAAGACCAGCAACAGATAGATAAACACAAAGGCCGCGCCGCCGTTTTCCCCGGCCACAAAGGGAAACCTCCAGATATTTCCAAGGCCCACGGCCGATCCGGCCGATGCCAGAATGAAGCCGATCCGGCTTCCGAATTGATCTCTGCTCTCTACGTCAGACACTGCGTTTCCCTACCCCTGATTGATCCGGTTAAAAAAATGGGCGTGATGATCCTGCGCCCCTTAAAGCATGGCTATTTTGTGCTATTCGCCTGAAATGCAAGTGTGTGTACGACTTGGGAACAACTCTGAAAGAAAGCATACATCGCATGAAAAAACACTGATGGAAGATACGTCGCAAAACAAACAGTCTCAAAATACCCGGCACATCTCTACGTGACGGGAGGCTGTCTGGTCAAGAATAAAGTACAACCCCATGCGATCCGGTGATCCTTTAAAAAAGATCCCCTCGTCTTATAGGATTGTACAAAATCAAGCCCGATTATTTATGTTTGCTGTTGGACGGAAGCCTGGCGCGGGAATAGGCATCTTCATTGAGCCCCAACGCGCATCCTTCCACCCTTCGGTGGTACCCGATGGCACCGATCATGGCGGCATTGTCACCGCAATACTGAAGCTCCGGGGTGTGAAAGGAGAGGTGGTTCCGAGACGCCGCCTCGGCCACGATGGCCCGCACGCGTGAGTTGGCGGCCACGCCACCGACCACAGCGATATGACGACAATTTTTCACCTTGGCCGCATAAATCAGCTTGTGGCAGAGCACCACGGCCACCGACTCCTGAAAGCTGGCGGCGATATCATAAAGACGGGTCTCGTCAGGATCGGGGAAATCTTTCAGATAACGCCCCACGGCGCTCTTCAAGCCGCTGAAGCTGAAATCAAAGGCTTTCTTGTCCAGATAGGGCCGCGGAAAAGCGATGGCCTTGGGGTTGCCCTTCTGTGCCAGCCCGTCAATCACGACCCCGCCTGGATACCCAAGCCCCAACATCTTGCTCACCTTATCATAGGCCTCGCCCACGGCATCATCCCGGGTCTGACCCATCAACTCATAGTCGGTGGGTCCGGTCACATAATAAAGGCTCGTGTGCCCACCGGACACCAACAGGGCCACATAGGGAAAGGCAGGGGGGTTGTCCCCCAAAAAAATCGAAGACATATGCCCTTCGAGGTGGTTCACCCCCACGCAAGGGATCCCCAGGCCCCAGGCATACGCCTTGGCATAGGAGAACCCCACAAGAAGCGCCCCCACCAGTCCCGGTCCCTGGGTCACCGCCACCGCGTCCAGTTCAGACCGGTCAATCCCCGCATCGGCAAGGGCTTCCCGCACGACGGGGACGATGGCTTCGACATGTTTGCGCGAGGCCAGTTCAGGCACCACCCCACCGTAAACGTGGTGCACCGCGATCTGGGACGCCACCACAGATGAGAGAACACGAGTCCCGTCCTCCACCACAGCGGCGGCGGTCTCATCACAGGACGATTCGATGGCAAGTATTTTCATGGGTCACAACTCTCCAAATTACAAAAAACAAAAGGCCATTTTCATCAGATAAAAAACCGGTGAAAATGGCCGCATCATCGTATTTTTTTAAACACTCAAGAGGGCTACACCCATTCCACCTGGGGTGCCCCTTCTTCACGCTTGTCGATCTCACCGATAACCCAGGCTTTCTCATTCATGGCATCCAGCATATCCAGCAGCGCCTCGGCAGACTCTTCGGGAACCACAGCAGCCAATCCGATGCCGTTGTTGAAGGTCCGCATCATCTCGCGATCTTCCACATTTCCCGCGGCCTGCAGCCATGAAAAAACGGGCAAAACATCCCAGCTGCCCCGTTTAAGAACGGCCTTGCATGCGTTGGGGATCACCCGAATAATGTTCTCGTCGATCCCTCCGCCGGTAATATGAGCAAAACCATCCACCTTGTTACTGCGAAGCATCCCCTGCATCAGATCGGAATAGATTCGGGTGGGGGTCAGCAGCTCCTCGCCGAGGGTCTGCCCGAATTCGGGCACATGGGTCTCCACGGTCAGCTTCATCTTCTCGAAGCAAATCTTTCGCACCAGGGAAAAACCGTTGCTGTGAAGGCCGGTGGAGGCGATGCCGATGATCTTATGGCCCACATGAATTTCAGAGCCGTCCACGATTTTATGATCATCCACGGCGCCGACCGAAAAACCGGCCAGGTCGTATTCTCCGACACGGTACATGCCGGGCATCTCAGCGGTCTCTCCGCCGATCAGAGCACACCGTGCCTGGCGGCAGCCTTCAGCGACCCCCTCGATAATGGCTTTGGCGATCTCAGTGTCCAACTGTCCCATGGAGATGTAATCCAGAAAAAAAAGGGGCTCTGCCCCCTGAACCGCGATGTCGTTAACACACATACCCACCAGGTCAATGCCCACGGTGTCGTGCTTGCCCATCAAAAAAGCGATCTTGAGCTTGGTGCCCACCCCATCGGTGGAGCTCACCAGAACAGGCTTTTCCATACTGGAAAAGTTGGGAGAAAAAAGCCCGCCAAACCCCCCGATACTCCCCATCACACCGGGTCGGTTGGTTTTTTTGGCAATCTTCTTGATCGATTCAACAAGGGTCTTGGCCTTGGCGACATCGACCCCTGCATCCACATATGTTAACGACTCACTCATGTTCTGGGGATTCCTCCAAAGATTGATCATTCCCAAATCGGTTCATCGGATGGCCCGTCGTAAGGCTCAAACCACTGCGTCCGCCGTGGCCCTTCCTGTACAGGCCGATCCCCTGTAAAATCCGCATTTGCGGCTGTAATTTTGAAAATTCATACCTAAACAGATTCCTTTAAAAAGTCAAACCAAAACGGCACCCCCCAGCCCGACCTGATCGGGCGAATATCGCTGTAAGACGGCCTGATTCTTGAGGGTCTGTCAAAAAGCAGGTGCCCCCATCACACAGACTTCCGGTGAAAGCAAACCGGAATCGATCACCCATCCCCCTGTTTCGTAACCTTTTCCTTATCGCCCGATGGCCCGCCAGCTCCCTGAAACATTTTTTTTTGACATCATAGGCCTTTATATTGTAGTTAATGCCTGTATTTTACATGGTTTTCCGCCAAACGCGTCGAAAAGGAATACTGAAACAATTTCAAATAGTTGCCCTTCCTTTCTCCTCGGCCTGTTTTTTTAGATTATCACGTTTTGCCGCTGCCTCAAAGGAGCTCCCACTTATGAAAACGATCAAAATCGGTATCCTTGGACTGGGAACCGTGGGAACGGGTGTCGCACGCATGCTGGAGAAGGAAAAAGACCTCATCTCCTCCAGACTGGGTGCTGAACTCGAGATTGCCGGAATTGCCGACCTTGACATCGAGACCGATCGAGGCCTCGCCATTTCCCGCGACCGCCTGACCACCGATGCCTTCTCCGTCATTGATAATCCGGACATTGATATCATCGTAGAGCTCATCGGGGGAGAAACCTTTGCCAAGGAGTGCTTTGAGCGGGCCATTGCCAAAGGCAAACACATCGTCACTGCCAACAAGGCCCTCATCGCCTCCCACGGAAACGCACTCTTCAGCCAGGCCGCAGAAAACGGGGTAGACGTCGCCTTTGAAGCGAGCGTGGCCGGCTGTATTCCCATCATTAAAACCATGAGGGAGACCCTGGCCGGCAACACCGTCCACAGCCTGGCTGGTATCCTCAATGGCACCTGCAACTATATCCTGACCAAGATCACCAACGAAGGGACCCGCTTTGAGGATGCCCTCGCCCAGGCCCAGGAGAGTGGATTTGCCGAAGCCGACCCCACCCTGGATATCGAAGGGTACGATACGGCCCACAAACTGGCCATCTTGAACTCCCTTGCCTACGGCATGGAGATCAACCTGGACGACATCTATGTGGAAGGCATCACCCGGGTCACCCTGGAAGATATCCAATTCGCCGATGAATTCGGGTACCGCATCAAACTCCTGGCCATCGGCAAACGAACGAATGGGGCCATTGAAGCACGCGTCCACCCCACCATGATCCCCAAGGACAACCTCTTTGCCAGCGTCAATCACGCCGTGAACGCTGTCAATGTCTGCGGCAGTGCCACCGGCGACATGTTTCTGGTCGGCCAGGGAGCGGGCATGCTGCCCACGGCAAGCGCCGTGGTAAGCGATCTGGTGGACATCGCACGCAACCTCATCAGCGGAACCGGTCGAAGGCTTCCCTATCTTGCCTTCTACAGCGACCGCATGAACGATCTCTCCATCCTTCCCATGGATGAAGTCACCTGCCGATACTACGTTCGCTTCATGGCCCTGGACAAACCCGGAGTCCTCTCCCGCATCTCGGGTATTCTGGGAGAGTACAACATCAGCATCCGCTCCGTTCATCAACGTGAAGGGAGCAAGGACGAAAACAGCGTGCCCCTGGTGATGCTCACCAGCGTATCCCGTGAAAAGGACATGAGGCAAGCCCTGGCCGACATCGAAGCTTTGGATATCATTCAGGGCAAGGCGGCCCTGATCCGCATCGAAGAGTAGTTTTTACCATCGGGTCCACCCGGAATCTTTTCCTGGGGTGGGTCCGATCTTTCTTAACAGGCACCGCCCCGCCGGGCACCTTCACAAAATGGAAACCGCACACCATGATGAACATCATCTGCTCCGACTTAGAAGGGGTCTTCATCCCGGAGATCTGGATCAACGTAGCCGAAAAAACCGGGATTGAAGAGTTGAAACTCACCACCCGAGACATCACCGATTACAATGTGCTGATGAAAAAGCGGCTGGGCATTTTAGACGCCCACGGCCTGAAGCTTGACGACATCACCGAGGTCATCGATACCATGGACCCCATGGAAGGCGCCGCCGACTTCGTGGCCTGGATGCGCGATCAGTCGCAGCTCATCATCCTCTCCGACACCTTTGAGCAGTTTGCCGGCCCCTTCATGCGAAAACTCGGCATGCCCACCCTCTTCTGCCACCAGCTGAAAATCGACACCGAAGGACGAATCACCGACTACTGCCTTCGCCAGCAGGACCAGAAGAAAAAAGCCGTGATCGCCCTTAAAAGCCTCAACTACCACGTGACAGCCTTCGGAGATTCGTACAACGACGTCTCCATGCTCAAGGAAGCCGACCAGGGATTTCTCTTCCGGCCCCCTGCCAACGTCATCGAAGAGTTTCCCCAGTTTCCCGTAACCACCTGCTACGAAGACCTGAAGCCCCTGATCGCGGCTTCCCTTCAAACAGGGGCTGATCGATAGCCATGTTTGCCATTGAAGAGAAACAGGGGGACCTTTACTTCCGCATCTTTGTGCAGCCGAAATCCTCCAAAAACACGGTGGCCGGTATCCATGGCGACGCCTTAAAGGTAAAGATCACCGCTCCGCCCGTGGACGGGGCGGCCAATGCCATGTGCATTAAATTCTTTTCAAAATTTCTCGGGGTTTCCAAGTCCTCCATCGAGATTGTGTCCGGGCAGACTGGGCGAAACAAGCGGGTTCGAATCATCCTTGACGATACCGCCGTTGACAAGGAAAAAAGAGGCAAAATCAAGTCATTACTTAACGAATATATCTGACGGCATTTTTTTCACATCGCCTGCTTGACAAGCGCTCAATGCCCATGTATATTCCGTCTCATTGTTGCGGGGTGGAGCAGTCTGGTAGCTCGTCGGGCTCATAACCCGAAGGTCAGTGGTTCAAATCCACTCCCCGCTACCATTTGATTTTGAAAGCCTTGAAGGTGCACACCTTCAAGGCTTTTTTGTTTTCCGCGCAGCGATTCGCTGTCCCCTTAAGGCAGCCCCAGAAAATTCCAGGTCAACACCCCCGAGTTCCCATCGACGGTTCCGTCCCCATTGGCATCCACCGTCACCTGAAACCCCTCTGAAGAGACCTCAAACCACCCGAATGCCGGCCCGCCGGTGGCAGCTACCCCGGTCATTTTCAGACACCCCGTGTGGGGCAGTTCCAGGCTGGCATCCGCCGCAAAAGGGACCTCGGTGGCCACATCCACGTACCCGTAAACAGGGTGATAAAACCGTCCGGTCTGTGTCCAGGTGACTTCGGTGGCGGTGAGTTCTGTTTTGATATCAAAGCTTGCGTACTGAGCCCCCAGACCTGTGGTGAGGTTGGTGACCGAATAATTCCAGGTCTGCAACATATGATCGCCGCTCCAGGTCACCTTCAGCGCCCCCTCATAGCGCTGGGTCCCCTCGGGCTCCGTCACCACATGACGGGTGTACCTCACATCGATCGCACCAGCGAAGAGTCCGTCCCCATCCGCGTTAACGGACAGGGTATACAAGCCATTAAGAGTAATCCCTTCGAAGCAGAAGGCGTCATAGGTGACTTTGATGTCATACTCACCTGCCGCTGCATCGATCGTCGTCGCAAGGGTAAGCGTTCCCCCGCAGGCACCGTCAATGGTATTGCTGCTGGTGACAGGGGCCTTCGTCAGTGGCAGAGATGGGGCTGCGACGCCTTTGGTCGCGGAGATCCCCTGCTCCAGGAAAGGGAGCGCGCTGGGAGGAAGCCCCTGATCCTGTCCCAGATAAAGCCCTTCAACGGACGAGAGGCTCTGCTGGGACTGGGTCTGAACAAAGAGCGTTTTAGAAATCGCCGCCGCACTGGACGGGCTAATTACCGCCTGGGTGGTGGCCCCATTGTACCCGGGCGGCCGTTCCGGGACGCTGCTTCCGCCGCTGTCCCCGCACCCCATCGACAGACCAACCAGAACAACAGGAACACCCACCCACATCGCAAAGATATCTTTCCATGCACCCATCCTGGCCTCCCTCGCCTTGCATCGATGCCGGTCGACAGAACCCAGCCCGTAAATTGGCGACACCCCACAGCGAAAAGCCGCGAGGCCGCCTCAAACGCCCATATTGTTGGTTATACAGGCTATTTTACGCCACATTTCCACAAACTTCAATCCCTGTCCAGACATCTCCCCGGCCATATCAGAGATAAAGAGGATGCCATCCCCCCACGATTCTGATAAGACTCAAACCAACACAGACAGCCACGGCCATCGGGCCCCACCCCTTTTTTCAAGGAGCACGCATACCGCTCATGCACCACCCAACCCCCGAGTCCACCCTACAACACACCTTTGGTTATGAAGCCTTCCGAGGCAACCAACGGGAGATCATCGACAACCTGCTTGAAGGGGGTGACGCCCTGGTGCTTATGCCCACGGGCGGGGGAAAATCCCTGTGCTATCAGATCCCCGGAATTTTAAGGCCCGGAACCGCCGTGGTGGTCTCCCCGCTCATCGCGCTCATGCAGGATCAGGTGGAGTCTTTACGGCAAAACGGGGTCAAGGCGGGCTATCTCAACTCCTCTCTCTCCCAGCAGGAAGCCCTTCAGATGGAGCGCGCCATGGTCCAGGGCGACATGGATCTGATCTACGTGGCCCCCGAGCGACTCATGACACCCCGGTTCCAGGAGCTCCTCTCCCGAACCCCCCTTTCGCTCTTTGCCATTGACGAAGCCCACTGTGTCTCCCAGTGGGGCCACGATTTCCGGCCCGAATACATGCAGCTGGCCATCCTGGCGGAACAATTCCCCCAAATTCCGAGGATCGCCCTAACCGCCACCGCTGACCCCATCGTGCGCGAAGAGATGGCCGAGCGGCTCCACCTCACCCAGGCCAAACGCTTCGTCTCCAGCTTTGACCGCCCCAATATCCGCTACCGCATCGTGGTAAAAAATGCCCCAAAAAAACAGCTCCTTGACTTTATCGAGCAGGAGCATCACGGAGACGCAGGCATCGTCTACTGCCTGAGCCGCAAAAAAGTGGAATCCACCGCCGCCTGGCTCGCGGACCGGGGCTACACCGCCCTGCCCTACCACGCCGGGTTGCCCCAGCAGGTCCGGGCGGAAAACCAACGACGCTTTATCAACGAAGAGCAGGTAATCATCGTGGCCACCATCGCCTTCGGCATGGGCATCGACAAACCCGACGTCCGATTCGTGGCCCACCTGGATCTCCCCAAAAACCTGGAGAGCTACTACCAGGAAACAGGCCGCGCCGGACGCGACGGCCTGCCTGCCGATGCCTGGATGGCCTACAGCCTGGGCGACGCCGTCTTCTTACGGCAGATGCTGGACTCCTCGGATGGAAACGAGCAGTTCAAACGCATCCAGCACCAGAAACTAAACGCCATGCTGGGCTTCTGCGAAATCACCGGGTGCAGGCGCCAGGCCCTTCTGGCCTACTTCGGAGAAACCCTGGAAAAACCCTGCGACAACTGCGACACCTGCCTTTCACCCGTCGACACCTGGGAAGGCACCACCGCAGCCCAGAAAGCCCTCTCCTGCGTCTACCGCACCGGACAGCGATTCGGTTCCGGCCACCTCATTCATGTGCTGCTGGGGAAAATGACGGACAAAGTGGAAGGCTGCGGCCACGAGAACGTCTCCACCTTCGGCATCGGCAAAGAGCTCTCCGAGAGCGAATGGCGATCGGTCTACCGACAGCTGGTGGCCGCCGCCCTCCTAAGCGTGGAGCCCCAAACAGGGGGCTTTCGTCTCAATGAAAAATCCATGACCGTCTTAAAAGGCCAGGAGAAGATCCACTTTCGGAAGGACCCCTCCCCGGCACGAAAGGGGAAAAAATCCCAGGCCCGGGGTCGCGCCTCCCGCCTCATGGAAGAGGTGTGCGTCGCCCCCGGCGCCCGCATCCTCTGGGACAAACTGAAAAGCTATCGCAAAGAGACCGCCAAAGAAGCGGGCGTCCCGCCCTACCTCGTTTTTAACGACGCCACCCTGGCCGACATCATCGACAAAATGCCCTTAGACGATATCGAGTTGCTGGCCGTCTCCGGCATCGGACAGCAAAAATTGTCATCGTATGGGGATGAGATTTTAGCGATTATCGATGAGCATTTGAAAGATATTGTTTAAGGGAAAAAAGCCTCCGGCGGCAAGGTGAGCCACCTTGAAAGCAGGTTGCGATCACATTCAACCCCAAAAATTCCGGTAAACGCCCACCTCTGCAGGGTGCGGCGTGCGCACCGCCAAGCGTTGCGTAAACCGACTGCAGCTCATGTTGTGATGGGCGTCATTGAAAATGGGCAGGATGTGTGGCCGGTGGCTTGCCTAACGTTAAAAGGTGCGGGAGCCGCATCCTACCGGCCTCGACAACTCTGCTGCCGACGGCAACATGCCCCCTTCACGATTTGATATCCCACCGTCCTTGCTTGATTTTCCTTTCACCGGGACAACCATTTGAATCTTGGCTCAGATCTGATAAAAACAAGAAACAGGCAAGGGGCAATGGAGAGACAAGCCTACCGTTCAAAAACCTGCAGGCAACCTAAGGTGACCCACATGGCATTAAAAAAACTCCCCATCGGGATTCAGACGTTCAGTGAAATTCGAGAGGACGACTATGTGTATGTCGACAAGACCGGTATCGCCTTGACTCTCATTGAAAACGGGAAATACTATTTCCTCTCAAGGCCCCGACGATTCGGCAAGAGCCTCTTTGTGGATACCTTGCGGTGCCTCTTTGAAGGCCAGAAAGAACTGTTCAATGGGCTTGCCATCGAAGATCACTGGGACTGGAGCAGATCGTTTCCGGTCATCACCCTCACCTTTGCCGCCGGAGTCCTGCGCTCCGAAGAGCAGCTCCTGGAGTCCATCCACGATCAACTGGACCGTAACAGCCGAAAACTGGGCGTCAAAACAACCCACACCAACCCCGCTTTAAGGCTTCAGGAGCTCATTGAAAAAACCCATGAAGCATCCGGTAAGAAGGTCGTTGTGCTCGTGGACGAATACGACAAGCCCATTCTGGACAATCTCGATAGCCCTGAGATAGCGGTTCAGATGCGTGAGGGTTTAAAGGATCTGTACTCCGTCATCAAGGCCCGGGACGCAGAGCTTCGGTTTGTTTTTCTTACGGGGGTGTCCAAGTTCAGCAAGGTGTCCATTTTCAGTGGGTTGAACAACCTTCAAGACATCACCCTTTCAAAAAAATTCGGGAGCATCTGCGGCTACACCCAGGCTGACCTGCAGCACCACTTCAAGAACCATCTCACTGGATGTGACCCGGAACAGATCAAGAGCTGGTACAATGGCTTCAACTGGCTGGGTGAGAGCGTTTACAACCCCTTTGACATCCTCCTCTTCATCGCCAATGACCACGCATTCAAAAACTACTGGTTTGAGACAGGAACCCCAACCTTTCTTGTCAACCTTATCCAAACGGGCAAATACTTTATCCCGGCCATTGAAACTATCCAGGCCAGCGACGAGCTTATCGGAAGCTTTGACATTGAAAGCATCAACGTGGCGACCCTCCTCTTCCAGGCCGGCTACCTCACCATCGACCGTGAGAAGCAAGTGGCCGACGACATCATTTATCTACTGAAATACCCGAACAAAGAGGTTAAAAAAAGCCTGACAGGCTATCTACTCTCGCATCTTTCACAGAACATGGAAGAAAAACAGGGAATCAAGGGCAACCTATACGAGGCTCTGTGCAGGAAGGAGTTAGACGCCCTGCACGCCATCTTCCACAGCTTTTTTGCCTCCATCCCCAACGATTGGTACCGAAAAAACAATCTCTCCCGTTACGAGGGCTACTACGCCTCCATCTTCTACTGCTATTTTGCGTCACTCGGCCTTAACGTCACCCCCGAAGACACAACCAACCACGGCCGCATCGACATGACGTTAAAGATGAAAGATACCATCTTTGTTTTTGAGTTCAAGGTGGTGGAGCTGATAAACGAGACAAATTCAGCCCTGGAGCAGATCAAGGCCAAACGGTATCACGAAAAATTCGCGGGATACGGGGAGGCCTACCTGGTGGGCGTCGAGTTCTCCAAAGAGGAGCGCAATATTGTGGGGTATGCGTGGGGAAAAAGCAGCGCGTAGGGTGCGGCGCTCCAAGTCTCTGTCCCCCTACTGTGCCTCTGTCTTCTCAATGGGGTGTCTTGCCGGAAGATAGATTTTCTATCAGGCTGAAATAGGTCAATTTCCACTGGCCGGAGGCCACATCGTGGCGAATGAGATACTCGCCCCCATCGTCTCCCCTGCATTTGAAATAGCGATGGTCGGGGGCCAGCCATTGGTCCAGCACCTCTTCCACCTGAATTACGTTTTCACCCAACGTAATCATCCGGGGCGTCTCCTCTCCCCGGTAGCCCGCATAACAGCTGACATGGATTTTCATGGGTTCTCTCCGTGCTGAGTTGACACAGGGCCAACTATAAGCCAAGCTCATGTCACAGGTCATAATGTAGTGAGGTCATGTATGGAATTTACTGGAAATACAATATCCCTCAGCTCTTTTAAAGCCCATGCCGCCAATATCATCAAGGAAATTTATGGCAACCGGGGCACCCTGATCATTACGCAAAACGGTGAGACCAAAGCTATTGACCAGGAGATTCGCTCTTACGAGGAGACCCAGACGAGCCTTGCCATGCTGAAAATCATCGCCGTGGGGGAAAAAGATATTGAAGAAGGAAGGGTCCAGCCGGCAGCCGACGTTTTTCGTGAACTTTACGAAAAGACAGGCAAAGAGAATTATAAATGAAAATCATCTCGTTATGAGATCGTACGACTGATCGCAACCAGCCCCTCACCCCCAAGATAATCTCTGCAACTTTGGCCTCGTTCCCAAGCTCCGCTTGGGAATGTCAGACGGAGGCTCTGCCTCCATGCTGAAGACCATGACGACCTGTGAACCCATTCATAGCCCCTCGCCTCCCGCACCGGCAAGGCAGAGCCTTGCACACCCCACACCCAGGCGGAGCCTGGGAGCGAGAGAGAATGCCGCGTTTCAGCCATTGTCTCACCTCACACGTCCTCGTTTCCAAGCCCCGCTTGGGAATGCCCCCCGGAGGCTCTGCCTCCATGCTGAAGACCATGACAGGCCTCTTTTTTGCGATCGCAACGTCTGAGGCATTAAAACGCATCACGTCAGGAGATCGTACGACTGATCGCAACCAGCCCCTCACCCCCAAGATAATCTCTGCAACTTGAATATCGCCAGTGTTCCGGTGCATCGACATACCATCTTTGCATCGGGTTGTTATGAATATACGTCGCTTTCTGAGTCAACTGTTCCATAGAGGTCATCTGTTTCGGGTGAAACCCCTCCTGCCAGACCTGGTAGCTTTGATCCACCTTATGGGCCTTCTTGCCGGCGCCCATCTCCTTCAGCCAGAACTGCGGACCGCGAGTCTTCAAATGATCCACGATACGCCGTGCCGTAAAGGATTTCATCCGCTTCATATCAGAGGACAACACGGGCGACGAGAGGATGAGGTGGGTGTGGTTCTCCATGAGAACCCAGGCATGGATATCTACATGCTCCTGTCGAGACAACCAATTTAATGAATCAATGAAAATTTGGGCGCATTCGGGAATGGAAAAAAGGGGAATCCAACGATTGAGAGAGCTTGTGACAAAATAGGTGTGACCGCCTTCAACGACATGGTACCTGCTGCGTCCCATAGAGACCTCCTCAGATAGTCATTTCGAAGTAACCTCATGTAATATTCGTATCACATAGTAATTCCAACTGGTTATGATGTACAGATAAAACAGCCTCACTCACACCGGCAAGGCAGAGCCTGGCAGAAAGAGAAAAAGCGTTCTTGGTTCTTGGTGCTTGGTTCTTCGTTCGAGGAGTCGCTGCGCTCTGGCAATTATAAAAAAACCGTGCATACTCCACACCCAGGCAGAGCCTGGGAGCGAGAGAGGGTGTCGCGTTTCACCTGCTGCATCATCTCACAGGTTCTCGTTCCCAAGCTCCGCTTGGGAATGCCCTTCGGAGGCTCCGCCTCCACGGTGGATGAGGCGACAACCTGTAAATTAATTCTCACACTTTCGCATCCCAAACCGGCAAGGCAGAGCCTGGGTACGAGAGAGGGCGTCGCGCGTCACCTGCTGCATCGTCTCACAGGTTCTCGTTCCTAAGCTCCGCTTGGGAATGCCCTTCGGAGGCTCCGCCTCCATGCTGGATGACACGACAACCTATGCATTAATTCACACACCTTCTCCTCCCACACCGGCAAGGCAGAGCCTTGCACACCCCACACCCAGGCGGAGCCTGGGTGCGAGAGAAAATCGTCGGCCTTGATGAGCTGTGCGGTATTTCGGCGGTGCGCAAGCGCACCCTACCTCATATCCCCCACACCGGTGATCAGGCGTCACGCGTAGGGTATGCTTGCGTACCATTGACCGGGAAGCCGATACTCTGCAAAACCATCTCAATCTCACCCGCCCCAAGTCCCTCCTGGGGCCATCGCTCCTGAGGTGCTTTTACCAGATAGGCTTCTGCCAGCTCAGTCCCAAGCCAGGAGACGGCAAAGGCCGGGTCGTGATGTTTCAGCTGACCGGCATTGCAGGGGGTGAGGAGATTTTTCTGAATCAATGCGGCGTAGAGACAACGCTCCGGTTCGACGGTAGACAAGCCCGCCTTTTCGCGCTTATCGCTCAATCCTTTTGGAATCGTCAACCCCTCGGGATCGAGATCTCCAAAATAGTAAACACCAACGGACCCCAGGGCATCTTCAACAGCCCAAAGCGCTTCGCAGCCAACCTCCAGGCTATTGATCATATTGCCCTTGCCGTAGACCACGGCGGCAAAGCGCCCCACCTTTGCATTGGCTCGGCAGCAGCTCCAATAGGTGTTGGCGTTCTCCACCACGAGCAGCGGTTTCCCCTGATTCTCATCGCCATTTTTTGAAAAGGCTTCATAATGAAGAGGCTCCGGGCAATGGAAGCAGGAGAGATCTACAAGAGAGATACGACCGCCAAAAAGGGGCTTACGAGCCACGCCCTCAAGGGCCTTTTCATCACCAAAGATCTCAAGGGATCTTTCCCGGTGAGGAATATCGGGGACATTCCCTTGCCGCCCTTTGAGCCAGGCATTCACTGCGATGGCTTTCTGCATGATCTTTTTATTATGGATGATCTTGGGATCAACCGACACGGGCGTCATGCGAGGCACCCACACGGTGGATTCTATCCGCGATTTAAGGTCCTCATTTTCACGTAACTTTTTCATCTCTTCTTCGGTGGGACAACGCACAACCTTGGTTGGCCGCCCCGTCTTATCCCGAGCGACCTTGCTAAAGGCCTTGAGAACCCCTTCGGCCACCAACGATTCCAGAAGCTCATGAAGCCTGCTTGCCGCTCCAAAATCGCTTTCATGGGGCAACGCCAGCCGGGCAACCGCTTCGAGCTTTTTGACCTCCACTGTTTTTCTCTCTGACGCCAGCAGATGCCTCATCACATCGCGGCGGAGTTGTGTTTCAATTTCTTTTCCCATCATTGTCTCCTGCACTGGCGGAGGCTGGGTGCGAGAGAGGGTGTCACGCGTCGCGCGTTGTATCGTCGCACCCGACCTCGTTCCTAAGCTCCGCTTGGGAATGCCCCTCGGAGGCTCCGCCTCCATGGTGGATGACGCGACAACCTGTAAATCAATGCTCACACTTTCGTATCACAAACCAGGAAGGCAGAGCCTTGCACACACCACACTCAGGCGGAGCCTGGGAGCGAGAAAAAGAACCAGTGAATGATGCCACACACCCATTCTATTCATCCCAACGAGCGTCATCTCCCCGCCGGTATCGCGTAAATGCCGCGGCGGAGCACGGCGCGCCCGGGATGGCGTCGTGGCGCCCTCATGGTTTAAGCCTCAGGCGGTTTTGTTTTCGGGCGCGCCGTCCCACACCCTCGTCTTCCTAAAGTGTCATTACGGTTTGCCCTGAGGAACGAAGGGCAAATCGCAATGGCTAACAGCTTTCGAGGTGGCTCACCTCGCCGCCGGAGGCTGCTTTTCTGCCCTTAATTATCCACCGCCTCCACGTTCTGCTCCACCACTTCCAGGCAGGTATAATGGGTGTTGTCGATGCGCAGGCGCCGATCGCTTTTCCGAATGGCGACGCGGTGTTCAAAGAGGCCCAGGGATTCCCGGTCATTGATGCCGGTGAAATAAACACATTGAATGCCCATGGCTTCGGCCACTTTAAGCTGGGCGTCGAGGAAATCAGAACGGTTGCAGACGCCTAAGGGGTTATCGGCAATCAGAAAGGCCGGGATAAGATCTTCTTTTTTATTTCGTCTTCTCTGGCGCATGGAGGTGAGAAGGGAATAGAGAAGAACGGCTGTGGTGAGTGCTTCTCCGCCGGAGCCCAGGTCTTTGCCCACCTGCTCGTAGTGGCGGCCGCTGTCATCACATTTAAGGAGGCGCACGCCAAAGTGGGCTTTGCCGGAGGCGGCACGCAGAAGCCGATAGAGAAGCTCAGCCCCCAGAACGTTGCCTGCCTTGGGGTTTACTTCGGGCATGCGACCCTGGGCGATGAGTTCATGCAGCCAATGGTCCAGGGTGGACCGAAAAATCTCGTCATGGCGCATGAACTCCAGGCGGGATCCGCTTTTCAGGATCGCGTTGCCCCCATAGATATAGACCTCCTCGGGCATGGTCACCTTGGTTGCGGCCTGAAGCTTCTGGTGGCACTCTTTGGCATGCTCCAACATCTTATCAATCAGACTTTTCACAAACTTCTCGGAGCGGGCCAGATCGCTTTCAATATTTTTGGCGAGGTGATTGCACTGATCGATAAAATCAGCACTTTGGTTCCCTAACGTCTCGGCATCATGACGCCGCAGCGCGTCCACAATGGTGGGAAGGCGCTGTTGGAGCATCTCATCACGCAATTCGGTCTGAAGCCGATCAAAGGCACTGCCCATGGTACGGCGATGCGTGTTCACATCACTGTCTGCCTTGGCGGCCTCTGCCAGGCACTCATCAACCAGGGTCAAAAAAGAACCCGTGGGGGCGGTCCCTTCAAATCCCACCAGATCCGGCCACCCGAGACGCGGGGAGATCTCATCCCAGAGCGGCTCATGGAGTTTCACCTGGGCTGTACCCACGGCAAGGTCTCTGGCCCAGGCGGCCATGGCGTCAAGCTGGGCTTTCAACTCGGGAATTTTCGCATCCAGGCGCTCCACCATCTCACGAAGCTGGCTCACCTCCAGGGTGAAACCATCCAGCAGGGCAGAGGCCTCTCGGGATGCCAGATCATCTTCTGTCACGGTGGGCTGAACGCCTCGCTTAATCAGGAGTTTTAACCTCTCCTGATGATTTTCAAGCTTGCGGTAGCCTTCGTCTAATTTTGCGGAAAAACGTCCTTTATTCTCCATGGCGTCTTCGATACTTGCCAGGAGTTCGGCGCTGCGATCGTCTCTTTCGCCCTTGCCCTTCCGCGACAGGCTGAGGGCCTGGCTCACATCAAAGGCGGTCTCCTTCCGACAGCGTTCCAGCTCATTTGCCACCTTCTGGAGTTCGTTGCGCTGCCGCTGAAGGGTCTCGGTCAGGGTGGCGATCCCCAACTCCCCGGCCATCTGACGCTCCAGGGAGCAGGCTTCATGGTAAAGGGATTCCAGGCTCTCCAGATCATAGGTAAGAGCCTCTTCGCGTTTTGCCTCTTCAAGAGGCGTCTCACCGGAGAGGGGAATATGACCGCCTTTTTCATCCAGAGATTTAAGCTCCGATCGTTTTTCGGCCAGGGCTTCCAAGAGCGCCTGGGCCTCACCATCAAACGCCTGGAGCCTCTCGGCCATCTCGGCCAGGGTCCGGGTTAAGGTAAGCGCTTCCTGCTCTTTGGCCTGATGCGCCTCGCGCCATGTGGCAAGGGCGCCATACTGCCCCAGCCACCCGGTCACCTGCTTCAACTGCTCAACAAAGCGCCCCCTCGTCTCCACCAGGGTGCTCAATTCTTTTTCCAGCGGTTCCTGGCATCCATGCAGTCGGGTTCGCTCTGCCGACATCTTTGCCTTTTCTTCCTCAAGGCGGGCCACCTGCTCCCGGCTCTCCTCCCCTCGTCGGGATAAAGCCTCCACGGCCGATGGATCCGGGTAGAGGCGCTGGTAATCTGCAAGGGAACGCTGCACCCCTTCAAGCACTTTCAAGCGTTGCCCCACCTGTTCTGCCACCTCAACCCGCTGAAGGATCTCTGCGTTCACCGTCTCCAATCGCCTGGCAAGGTGCTCTGCGCTGTAGACCGACGGATCATCCGGTGCGATGACGTGGGGAACCCTCACCTCGACCTCACTCAGCTCACACGGAGTGGAGATCACCACCGGACGGCACAGCCACTCCGGAACGGCCAGGGCCAGCACCTTTTCAATCACCGCGTCCGAGGCGGCCATAAGACCGGTAAATCGCCCGGGATCTTTGTTCAAATAAGCAGCAAGGGTCGATGGATCCTCATGCAGGGCCGTGAGGTATTCCGGAAATATTTTAAGCTCTGAGCGCGTCACCCCCAGCTCCAGATAGTGCTCCAGAAGCCTTCGCGTCTCTTCATCCACGGCAAGGGTCCCCATGGATTCCAGTCGATCTCGTTCCGCTTCAAGGCCCATCAGGGCCATGGCCCCTGCATGGACCTTCTCACCTTGACGCGAGACCGCTTCCCGAACCCGGGTCCCGAGATCGAGATGGGTGGGATCAAAATCCATGGCACCGGCCAGGGTTGCCAGGTCGGGGTCTGCCTGAAGCGTTTTTCTCGCCTCGGCCTCGGCCTGCACCTCACGCCCGGCCTGTTCACAGGCCATCTCGCCTTTAATCAGCAGGCGCTGATGTCCCTGGGCCTGCGTTTCAAGGGCATCAAGGGAGCCTTTCAGCTCGTTGAGTTGAGCCAAGGCGGCGTCTTTGCGGGAGACCATCTCAGCCAGACTTTCATTCAAGCGCGTTTTGGCCTCTACCGGGGTCTCCTGCCCCTCCAGCCCCAGGGACCGAAGCGCCTCCTCGCCGTTATCGATCATCGTGGCATGGCGCGTAATCTCGGTGCGAACGCCCTTCAGTGTCTCCTCCAGCGTCTGGGCCTCTTCCCGCCCCCGGACCTGCGCGGCCGAAAGAACCCGTTTCTGCTCCTCAAGGGTCGTTAACTGCAGACGCCGGACTCGTTGCTCCTCTTCAAGGCGCACATGATACTGGGCAGCCCGCAGCTCAATCTGTTCACGGATGGGGATAAGCTCGGCCCCCTTGGTGGAGAGCACCTTCTCTCCGTCTTTGATCTCCGCCTCGGTTTTGCGCTTCACCGCCATAAACTCGGCAGCCTTCAACGCGGCCTGCTCTGCCTTCCCGCGTTCCAGGAGAATAGCGTTTTCTTCGACCCGCTGCTGGCAGGCCTTCACCTCGTCGCCCATCACCCGGGCCTCGACCTGCAGGATATTCGCCTTGACCAGATCCTGACTGCGCAGTGTCTTTGCCTTGTCGTTGTGCGTCGCCTCCAGGGCGGCCTCGGCTTCGGCCACTTTTTTCCTGTTGGCCCTGCCGGAAAGCAGAAGCAGATGGTGGGCCTCACCCAGATGACGCTGGACCTCCTTGACCTTGTCCCGTGCGCTGCGCCACTTTCCCCCCATGGTATCAAAGGAGGCGATGCGCTCCTTTAAGGACCAGAGGCTCTTGAGCTGCGCTTTTTTTTCAGGCCGACTCGCCATCTTCTCCATGGATTGCTCCACGGCCGATCGAAGGCCCACGGCCTCGTCCATGTCCGTGACGCAGCCCAGAAAGAAGCTCATAAACTCCTCTTCGGTCTTGAACTTAAAGGCGTCTTTAATCCCCCCTTCGGTCCGGGCGAAATCGACCTGACGGTCCATGAGCCAGGGGTCTAACCCCATAAGCGTCAAAAGCCCCTCCCACTCTACCTGGGAGGAGGTGCTGTCCACATGGGGGGCGATAAAATCCCGCACCGCCTTGCGCGATTCGTCGCCATTGACCAGCCCCTCCCACCGCTTTCGCAGGGTGTCGAAGAATGCATGGTCATGGGCTCTAAAAAACAAGCGTTCCACCTTCCCGGCGTCATGCTTGTCCCGCATCATCAGCTGCCCCACCACCACCCGATCTTCAGGCTCGGCCTCGAACAGGGTGGGTTCCAGGGTCGTTACCAGCTCCAGCATCACCACGGCGGGCCGTCCCGGAATCAAATACTGCTCAAGGGTTTTGTCTCCGCCGGACTGAAGATGCTGGACAAATCGTCGCTTGGCCGGGCTGAAGACACTTAGCAGAAAAGAGAGGAGCGTGGTTTTGCAGGAGCCGTTGGGAGCAAAAAGCACCCCATGATCGGCCCGTTCGCCCTCTTTGCAGATGGGAAAATAGCCGTTTTGGATAATGTTCTCACCGGCGACCACATCACTGATAAAAAATCTACTGAGTCGATACATCGTTTACGCCTCCCCCTCTTCTGCGACGGGCTCATCGCTGTAGCTTGACACCACATCTCGAAACGCATGAAAGGCGTACACCGTGGCCAGCTTCATGGCGGTCTGATAGGTGGGGGTGGGACGGTACTCCCACTCCCCTTCGTGTTCTTCAAATTTCAACAGATACCCAGTCTCCACGATATGATCCAAGACCCGAATGATCATCTCCACCCAGCTGTGTCCCCCGCCCACCCTCTTGCTGTCCGGGTTGGCCTCGGGCAATTCACGAAACCGCTGGGCGGCGGTCCGTACCTGGGGATGCACAATGTCATCATCGGCGGGCAGATCCTTCTCAACGCAGACAAACCGGCGTAAAATCTCCACCACATCCTCCACCATCACCACCCCCAGATCCTCTACGGGTGCGTCCAGATCAGCCTCGGTGGGAAAAAAAGCGGTGGCTATGGCGCAATGCACGCAAAGCAGCTCAGCCGCTTTCAGCTCGTTACGAGCCAGAAGCTTGCCGTACTCGGTCAGGGTCGGGGCAAACAGGCTCCCTGAATGACGGGCGGCAAGCCGCAACCCGCTCTCCTCTACTTCTAAAAGGTGAAGATCCATGGCCTTAAGCCCCTCGATCACCATCAATTGAAAGGACTCTTCAGCCTGAAACCTCTGGATCAACTCCGTGGCTTCACGCTGGTGCTGGCTCACAAGGCTCTTTCGCCCATTGCTGTGCGCCACACCCAGATAAATAAGCCGATTCACCTGATAAATATCGTCCATGTCCATATCATCGCCCTCTTTAAAACATTGAGCTGAATTTTATTTAAAACGCCAGTTAGGGCCAAAAGCGTGCCTCCGGCGGCAAGGTGAGCCACCTTGAAAGCAGGTAGCAAGTGCCATTTATCCCTCGTACCTCGGGCCAAATGGCACTCGCATTTTATTGATATCGGCCTGGGTCGTCGTTTAAACCGCGACCTTAAAAAAGCCAGAAAAATACGAGCCGAAACGGATCAAGGTCCCGGTATCGTTCACCACGGGCGCAGCCCGTCAGCGAATGGGATCGACCTGAGGAACGAGGGTCGGAGCATTCGCGACCCTGCTTTCGAGGTGGCTCACCTCGCTCACCTCGCTGTCCCCACCTTCCGGTAGGGAACCAGGGTCAGGTTGTGTCCCCTGTAGCGCCTTCCACCGGGCAGGTCCATGGTGAAACTCTGGCCGGGATCGACCAGAAGCACCTGGACACCAAACCGCTCTGCAATACGCGGATCCACCAGGCACTGGAACACGCCCATGGCGATGGCCACGGGGAGAAGCGTCGCCTCCTCAGCCCCTTTCGCTGCCTCCGTAAACAACTCGGACAGCTGTACCACCCCATCTTTGTGCACGGAGGTGCCAAGACGCTCAAAAGCGCAGGCCATGAGTTCGTCCGTGAGCTCCGACTGATAGGTCTCGATGGGAACCCCATCGATCTCTTGAACAGCCTGACCCTTTCCCCCTTCGGGGTTTTGTCGATCCAGGGCCCGCTCGATGGCATCGATAATGGAGGCCGGATCAAAAAGCAGAGGCCGGACAGGCGGATCAAAACGGGAGATAAACTCACGGCCGAGCTGCGCGGCGTCCTCTTCGCCCATACCACAGACTCGCTTCAGGATCTCTTCAGGCGGTGGAATCACACCCAGGGAAGAGCGCCGAAACAGCTTATGGCTGTTGGCATGGTAATCATCGGGGAGGCGTTGCAGCTCTCCCACGAGCTCCATCTGGCGTCCGTTCAAGGTCTTCAGCTGGGCACCCAGGTGCAGAAGCTTGGCCTCCAGATCCTCATCTTCGGTCTCTTGAAGATTCTCCGAAACAAGATGCTGAAGCCGGTGGCTCTCCTGTTGAATCTGAAGGGCCTGGTGGGTCCCTTCGTCGGCCATGTCGTTGAGCCGTTCAAAATCCACCGCCTGGATATTTCTCTGGATGGACCTTCGCGTGTTGCGAATGTCGTGGGATTTTCTCAGGCACTGCTTCTGATTCTGCTCGGCAACGGCGATGGCGTCGTCCACGTTGCCCCGCTCAATGAACATCTTGATCCTCAGGTTGCCGATGGCCGTGGCATCCAGGGCGCTGGTTTCGTGGAGGCCGAAATAAGCGGCATATCCCTCGTCGGTCAAGGTAAAAAGGGTGGTCTTGCCCTGCCCGGTATACACGGCCTTGACCAACCAGAATTTCCGGGTTTCAAACTGCTGCTTTGCGCCGTCGAAATAAGGGTACTCGAAAGGGAGATAGCGGTTGCTTCGATTGATCAGGTGATCAAAAATCTTATTCAGCACCTCATAAAGATCGGCTTCCGAAGGATCAATCCCGCTGGCTTTCCCCTGTGTTTCCACGGCAGGAAACACCTTTTCAAGGACCTCTGTACGGCTGGCACCCACATGGTATTCGGAGAGTTCCGAGACGGAATCCAGAATCGCAAAGGCAATCCACATAAGATCAAGGACATCCCAGGCCCGGTTTTTATCCTCGTCGGATCGAAACCGCCGCATCTCCAATTCATAAATGGGCCGCATGATCAACCCGGAATGGACCACCCGCGTCACATCGGTCGCCTGGCTCCGAAAGCCTTCCGGCATCCGGGAAGACTCGGGAACCGGTTCCGGTGTCAGGGTTTTATCCATATGTTCAAACAACACCTCTGTTGTCATGTGTCACTCCAAGGTCCATGGATCCATTAAAGATTTTTTTTAACACATAAAATATCGTTCAACACGCCGCACAAAAAGCCATGAGAATCAGTAAAAACAGACGGCACCCCGCCATCTCTCCGCTGCCATTCATCAAACGCCTTGCGAGGCCATCAAAAATAACACAAAAAGGACCCTTATCGGGACTTTTTTAAGGGGGCTGTTTTTTTTAGAGGAATCTTAAGATCAGGGGCAGATCGGGACGGCATCGTGCGCACATGCCCCCGGCCCACAAAAATGATCCACAGGGGAAAAACCTCTTTTTAATGGATCTCGAAACACGGTTGTTGCCGGAATCAAACAGCCATAGTATTCTTTCCCAGACGTTTCATACCGCCCTCCCTCGGTCAAGAACGCTTTGTTCTCCGGGCCTGGGATATGAACATTTTATTTGGCTTCATAGACGACTCAAACACCCCTGAGGCGAAGCACCTTGGGCGTTCATCGTCATTGATTGATCTTTTTTGGAGGGCTCCACCTTATGTCCCATCACCCCAATCCTTTTCGCAACCTCACCTTGGATGATATTGACGCCTGGATCGAAGACCCCGCCGCCAAAGCAGGAAAAAAGATCCATCGCCAGGGAAACGTCATCGATCTTTCCCTCACCGAAGATGGGGATCTCCTGGCCTGGGTGGAAGGATCTCCGCGTCACGCCGTCATGATCTTTTTTGAGGATCAAACCCTCACTTCGGTCTGCTCATGCCCCAAAGGGGGAGCCTGTGAGCACGCCGCAGCCGCTGCGTTCGAGTATATCAGCCTGAACTCAAAAAAAATAAAGCTCCCCATTGCCACCGAGAACGACGAGCGACTGAACCTGCTCAATGACATGAACCTTGAGGTGTCGGGAGCCGAAGACTATCTCCAGCAGCTGTCTCGAGACCAGCTCCTCGACCTGATCCTTGACCTGGCCGACGAGTTCCCGGACGTGGACGAAGAGCTTGCCTTTCGTTCCCAGGAATCATTTGACAGTGAAGTGATTTAGAGGCAGGCAGAAGGGAAATGACTCGAATAGAGCCGAAGGGATAAAACGGAAAAGCGCTGCCTCCGGCAAAGACGCCGGAAGCAGCGATAGGCGCATGACTTAAACGTTGAAACGGAAATGGAGGACCTCTCCGTCCTTCACCTCGTACTCCTTGCCCTCCACTCGCAGCTTGCCCTTCTCTTTGAGGGCGGCCTCGGTCTTGTACTCGAACAATTCTTCGCAGTGATAGACTTCCGCACGAATAAAACCACGCTCAAAATCGGAGTGAATCACGCCTGCTGCCTGGGGTGCCTTGGCCCCCTTGGGAAAGGTCCAGGCTCGGACCTCTTTCTCGCCTGCGGTGAAATAGGTCTGAAGTCCCAGCATGGTGTAACCTTCACGGATAAGGCGGTCAAGGCCTGACTCCTCAAGGCCGGCGTCCTCCAGAAAGGCCTTTTTCTCCTCCTCATCATCCATCTCGGAAATCTCGGATTCAAACTTGCCGCAGATCACCACCACACCGGAAGCATCTTTTTTGGCAAACTCTCGCACCTGGGCGACGTAATCGTTCTCCCCGCCAAAATCGTCTTCGCCCACGTTGCAGCAGTAAAGCTGCTTTTTCAGGGTGATCAGGTGAAGGTCGGAGATGAGGTCTTCTTCGCGTTCATCGAAGCCAAGACTCCGCGCGGGCTCACCCTCCTCCAAGGCCGCCACCAGCCTTGTCAACAGGGGCTCCACCGCCTTGGCATTGCCGGAGATTACCTTATCCTGGGACTTGAGGAGCTTGGGCAGACCGGTCAGGCGTTTTTGAACCGACTCCAGATCCGCAAGGGCCAATTCGATGCTGATGGTCTCCATATCGCTGAGGGGGTCCACCCTGCCTTCCACATGGACCACATCGTCGTCGTCAAAGCATCGCACCACATGAATAATGGCCCCCACCTGACGGATGTGCCCGAGAAACTGGTTACCGAGCCCCTCCCCTTTGGAAGCGCCCCGCACAAGCCCCGCGATGTCGACAAACTCCACCACCGCCGGAATCACCTTCTGGGGGGGGATCAACTCCGTAATGCGATTCATGCGCGCATCGGGCACCGCCACAATCCCCACGTTGGGCTCGATGGTGCAAAAGGGGTAGTTGGCCGCCTCGGCAGGTGCAGAGGTCAGGGCAGAAAAAAGAGTGGATTTACCGACGTTGGGCAGGCCAACAATACCGCAGTTCAATTGCATGGGTCACAAAACTCCTTATAAAATAAAAAAAGAAAGCCCAACCAACCAGGCTTTCTCATCGATTCAATACCTCACCACTCTCTTCAGAGGGATGTTCTGCAGATCAGGTCCTGGGGCGAATCCACGGACTCCGGGTCCAACCCCAGAAACAGGGCGGCTCTTTTCCAGACCTTGGCCGGAGCAACCCCGGCCTCGCGCATATCCTTCAGGGCATAAGCCCCCCGGGACTTCGACAGTTTTTCGCCAGCCTCACCCAGGACCAGACCGTGATGAACAAAGGTGCAACGCCCGAAGGTCTCCATCCCAAAAAGATCGGCCAGGTAGAGTTGGGCGGCCGTCGAGGGCAAAAGGTCCTCACCCCGAACGATGAAATTGACCTGCATCGCTTCGTCTTCCAGGAGGCTGGCAAACTGGTATGCCGGTTGATCGTCTTTGCGCCAGACCAGAAAGTCGCCAAAAGATTGCGACAGATTCACGGCATGGCCGTCCACACGAATCACCGTGCCATCTGGCACCTGAACCCGCATGGCTGTTTCCCCGGGAATCAGCGCATGATGACGGTTACGACAGGTCCCGGGGTAGAGCCCGTCGGGTGCCCTCTTTTTGATCTCACTTCGGGAGCACGCACAGGCAAAAAGTTTTCCCGTCTTCTGCCTCAAGCGATCGAGCTCACGGCGGTAGAAACCACGTCTTTTCTGGAGGGAAAAATGGCGGTGAAAGGCATCCGGCCCCGTGGGTCCGGTATCCCAGTCCAACCCCAACCACTCCAGAGATTCGAAAATATCGACTAAGACCTCATCTCGAAAACGGATCCCGTCCATGTCATCGATTCGAAGGTGCAAAGCGCCTCCCCGGCTTCGAACCAGGGCCCAGGTCACGAGAAAATTCACCGCGTTACCCATGTGCAGGTAACCGCTGGGCGTTGGCGCAATGCGCGACACCGGTTTTTCAGGTATTCCCGTCCGATCCAAAGGCATGACATCCCTATCCAAAAAAAGACCTTCGTATTCCACCTGTCAAAGTGAAGTTCATTAAAACGCACCTTCATATCACTGTTTTTATTCTATGTCCAATGCAGGATTGAATGGGGATGGATCGTGAAGGGCAAATAATGAACCGTGAAGAGAACAGGGCTGGAAAATTAGAACCGGCGAGACGATCGGGCACTCAATAAAAAAGGCCCGGAAGATTTCTCTTCTGGGCCTTTGTATTTTTTGATTGGTAGCGGGAAGTGGATTTGAACCACTGACCTTCGGGTTATGAGCCCGACGAGCTACCAGACTGCTCCATCCCGCATCAACGAAGGGCACACTACATGGGGGGCGGATGGATGTCAATGGAAAAACAAAAGCGTTCTTGGTTCTTTGTTCTTCGTGCTTGGTTCAAGGAATTCGCTCCGCTCATGGCTATTAGTGGGTAGTGAGTGGGGCGGCGTTGCCGCTGGAAAAGAAAAAACCATGGTAACGATTCAGCTCCTGTGAAATCAAAAGAGGTTTGATGGCCACAGGTGTGAAAAAATGGTGCGAAGCATATTCTACAGGGGTGACGCGTAACGGGCAACCGACGGTGCGTGGGCGTGAGGGTAGGGTGTGCTTGCGCACCGCGGATTAACCGTACCGGCCAGGAAAACCCATGCACAGCTCTCCCCCGCATCGCCCAGAAATAACCACCGGTGTTGGTTTTTCAAGCCAAGGGTATGCAAGCACTCTCTACGGGGGTGACGCGTAACGGGTAACCGACGGTGTGGGGGACGTGCGGGTAGGGTGTGCTTGCGCACCGCGGGTTAACCGTATCGGTCAGGAAAACCCATGCACGGTTCTCCCCTGCATCGCCCAGAAATAACCACAAACGTTGGTTTATCAAGCCAATGATGCGCAAGCAAACCCGGGGCGATGCGTTGCCGACGCTATGGTGGATATTAAGGGAGGGTGCCGCATGGCTTCAAGGATTGCGTGGAACCGCATGCCACGTGAAAGGAAAACAAAGGCGTTCGTGGTTCTTGAATCAAGGGATGAAAAGCCTGAAACGAAGAACCAAGCACGAAGAACGTTTTTAATAAACAAAAAAAGGCCCGGAAGATTTCTCTTCTGGGCCTTTGTATTTTTTAATTGGTAGCGGGAAGTGGATTTGAACCACTGACCTTCGGGTTATGAGCCCGACGAGCTACCAGACTGCTCCATCCCGCATCAACGAAGGGCACACTACATGGAGGGCTGAGGGATGTCAATGGAAAAACAAAAGCGTTCGTGGCTATTAGTGAATAGTGAGTGGGGAGTGGAGCGGCGTTGCCGCTGGAAAAGAAAAAACCGTGGTAACGATTCAGCTTCTGTTAAATCAAAAAAGGTGCGCAAGCACTCTTTGCAGGGGTGACGCGTAACGGGTAACCGACAGTGTGGGGGGGCGTGAGGGTAGGGTGTGCTTGCGCACCGCGGGTTAACCGTATCGGCCAGGCAAACCCATGCACGGCTCTCCCCCGCATCGCCCAGAAATAACCACAAGCGTTGGTTTATCAAGCCAATGATACGCAAGCAAACCCGGGGCGATGCGTTGCCGACGGTATGACGGATATTAAGGGAGGGGGGCGCATGGCTTCAAGGATTGCGTGGAACCGCATGCCACGTGAAAGGGAAACAAAGGCGTTCGTGGTTCTTTGGTCTTCGTGCCTGGTTCGAGAGATGAAAAGCCTAAAAACATGAACCACGAAAGGCACGAACAGAGAACAACTGCAAAAAAAAGGGGGACCAAAGAGGCCAAAGCACCTAACCCGAAATGTAAGGGTGTCCCTTCATTCGCCGCAGATAAACGCAGAGGGGAAAAAGCGGATGAAGCGTGATGACAAGGGGTGGGTTTTTGGCTCCTATCCCTTTTTCGTGTGGTTCGTGGTCATCCCTTCGTTTTTTGATTTTTGTCCAATACCGCAATTCTGAAGCGCCGCACTCCAGTGCGGCTTTTTTTGTCATGATGAAGCGTAGCGACTCCTCGAACGAAGAACCAAGAACCAAGCACGAAGAACAATTTTTAACCTTTTGCCTCTTGCCATTCCCCTTTAGCCTTTACCCTTTAGCCTATCGCCTATCGCCTATCGCCTATCGCCTCTTGCCTTTAGCCTTTAGCCTCCCCCTCCCCCTCCCCCTCCCACCCCACGATGCCCCCCTCAACATTGTACACATCAATAAACCCCTTTGCCGCCAGGATGCGCGATGCCAGCTTGCTTCGGTTGCCACATCGGCAATAAACCAGAACGGTTTTTCCCTTGCCCAATTCACCGGACCGTTTACCGGTTTGAAGCAAGGGTATATGAACAGAGCCCTTGATATGCCCCTGGGCATATTCAGAGGGTTCCCTCACGTCCAGGAGAATCCATCCTGCCTCGGCACCCATCATCTCCTTGGCCCTGAGCGACGTGATGGATTTCACCGGCGAAAAAAACTTCAACCATTTCATCGTTTGTCCTTTCGGTTTTCTAACATTTACAAAATCAGTATCAGCCCCCTCACCGATGCGAACCGCACAAATAAGGAGAACATGAGCGTCCATGCGAAAATCCCGTCGCATCATGGCAGACAATGCCACACACGACATGTTCAAATTCAAAAACACCGACATGCAAAAAAACTCTCTCAGAATCTCATACCGATTCATTCATATTTTATCAACGAATGATCTATGTCGTTTTCTGTTAAAATATATCTATAAAAAGCAAAAATGTCAGTACCTGTTCAGCTTATGCCTCCGGCGGCCCTGCCGGGAGCTAAACTTTTGAAAAGTTTAACAAACGGGTCTTAAATACATATTTCAGATTTACGTAGACCCAAATGCGGATGTTATTTGACCCGAGAAATCCGCCTATCTATCGGCATCACGATAAACAGTCGCACCGGACACCTCTTTGATCCCCGGTTTGGCCGGTACGCCACCCCGGATCAAAGCCATGACACCCCAGACGCGCCCAAGCCCTCTACCAACGCCGGACAGAGCCAGCCGACCCTCACCTTTATACCCACATGAAACCGACGGGGGCCGCCATGAAAGAGGCCCTGGGAGTCCACGCCCGCTTCTACCTCGAGCAGATCTGGGAACATGCTCTCATACCTAAACCCCTTCTCATAGCCCGGATATTTCACGAGTTGGGTGCGCTCATAGGCAAGGCATCAGAGCTGAAGATGCAGTGGTTTACCTCAAAGCTTTGATAACGCGGCAGATGAGTGCACCCGGCTCGCCCGAGGGGTGAGAAAATCAAACAGAATACCGTGGATTACATTTTACATTTTTGAAACGGCTGAAAATATTACCGTAAAGAACTGTAATTATATGTTACTCCTTAGTTCTGGTTGTTTTCTCATGAAATATCCGGGTTAGGACTGAACAGCTTCGGACTGCCCCTAGCGAAGGAATGAAAGAAATAAGGTGGGAATCAAATTTTGTTCTGGACGGCGATTCTGGAGCGCCGCACTCCGGTGCGGCTTTTTTATTATGGCGAAGCGCAGCGCCCCCTCGAACGAAGCACGAAGAACCAGGCACGAAGCACGTTTTTTAAAAAACAAAAAAGGCCCGGAAGAAATATCTTCCGAGCCTTTGTAATTTTTAATTGGTAGCGGGAAGTGGATTTGAACCACTGACCTTCGGGTTATGAGCCCGACGAGCTACCAGACTGCTCCATCCCGCATCAATGAAGGGCACACTACACGCCCCCCGGATGGATGTCAATCCCGATTAGCAAAAAATATGCCTTAATTTCTATTTAAAAAATTTAACCCCGGCTGGACTGCCGGGCAAAGGGCAAGAAAAGGGTGTTCTTGCGCACAGCTGAAGCGCCGCACCGATCATCGAAGCCGATGAGAGTGGAGGGCCCTTACACCGTATATGAATAGAGAACGATCTCGGTTTTCCAAACAAATGGTGCGCAAGCGGACCCTACGGGATGTCGCATGGCGAGTTGTTTTCGCACGCCCGGGTCGAGTGAGGCCAATGGGGCTGAATCGTTTCCCTTTACCCGCTCTATTTCATGTCAATGTGTCCCACCCTCTGAATCGCCGCACTCCCGTACGGCTTTTTCAATGACGAAGCGGAGCGCCCCCACAACAACGCACAAAGCACGAAGAACAAAGAACGCTTTTCTATCCTTTCAACCCTTTCAATCCCCCGCCAATGCTGTTATGCCACGAGGTGAGAAAATTAACCTCACCCCTACTTATGGATCACGCGATCATGGATCATCTCAAGCAATGGTTTGACGAATACACCGCCTCCTTTCTCACCGGCGTGGAAGACAACGACCGAAACATCCGCCTGAAACAGGAGCATACCCACCGGGTCTGCCAGGAATCGCTTTTTCTGGCAGATGCGCTGAACCTGGACGCGAAACAACGCGACCTCTCAGAAATCGCGGCCCTGCTCCACGATATCGGCCGCTTTGAGCAGTACCGGAGATTCCAGACCTTTGCAGACGACCGGTCCGTGGACCACGCCCGGCTTGGCCACGCGACCCTGAAAAAAAAGGGCTGCCTGGACCGGATAGCCCCTGCCGACAAAGATCTCATCGAACGGGTGGTCCTCTATCACAACCGGGCCTTCCTGCCGGAAGAAGAGTCTGAGGAGTGCCTTTTTCATACCCGTCTCCTGCGCGATGCCGACAAGCTGGATATCTGGTATGTGGTCACCTCGTATTACGCCGAAATGGCCACAAAACGAAACCCCACCATTGAACTCGGCCTCCCTGATACCCCAGGCATCTCCGATAAAATCCACGCCAGCCTCATGAATCGAACCGTGGTGCTCAAAGAGCACATGCAGAATTTAAACGACTTCAAGCTCCTGCAGATAGGCTGGGTCTTCGACCTCAATTTTGTCCCGGCCCTTCGCCGTCTCGAAACCAGAGGCTACCTTGACATGATCAAAAAAGCCCTGCCGATGGACCCACGAATCGATGAAATCTACGAAAACATCGCCGATTATATGCACGAGAGAATGCGGTAAAAGAGAAAACGAAAGCGTTCTTCGTTCAATGAACTCGTTTCACGAGTGCCGGTTTGAATAAAAAACAAAAACCCATTTTACTGAGAATAACGGTACTCCCAAAGCGCCCGTGTGCAAATGGACGGACGCTGTTGGGGACCGCAGCCCACGACGAATCACAGCCCCAGTGGATATGGACCACTTCAGCGGGACACGCATCCCGGGCTCTTGGCGTTATACGCCCCGCCTTATGCTCAGGGCTTGCGCCGTCTTGTAAAAAGGGGGCTCGTCAACACAAAACCAGCCAGCCCCAAGCCCATGACCAGCATGATGATCGGAAGGCCGTACATCTCCCATGGCAGGGGTAAAAGAACCTTGGCCATAATCGGCACCTCGGTCAGAATAAGCCCGATGGAGGCCGCAATCAAAAAAAATCGGGATACATTTAACATCATCGAAAAATCCTTCGTTAACTGGCAACCGGAGGATAAACATGAGCCAGACGTCATCGTCCTTAATCAGCGGCAGTTTCTGCCCATAGGCACTGTTTATCCAAAGGCTGTCAGGGTTCACGGCAACCGTCCGGCAGCTTGGCACCGATACCCAAAAGTATCAGCCCAATGCCCAAAAAAAACATCATGCCAATACTGGCCAGAATCATCCAGGCGATGGGCGTTCCCACATCCAGAAGCACCAGACTGTTGTCAACAATCAGGATCAGAGCAACAAATAAAAGCAACCATTTGGCGACGCGTATCATCTCTTCCTCCTCGCCACAGTGGCATCTGGCTTGGCATCCGACCCCACTTTGGACGACCAAAACAACTCACGCTGACAAAACGCCAGCAGGAGAACGGCGGCAGCCAAAAACAGATAACTTGTCGGGTTGGGCAATGGCCATCCAAACAACGGATTGGGCTTGCGACTGACCATGATCAAGACGTCGAAAAGCCAAGACACGCCAGCTAAAATAAACAGAACACGGTTCAGGGTCGACACGATCCTCTCCTTTTTATTGAGTGCTTTGAGGCCACGCCACCATCAGTCGCGCGGCCTCCTGCCGTAAAGGCCCAGCCTTAAAACCGGGCCTCGGCCATCTACCGGCAATAACGTACAAATCCACTCTTGCTGAACTCTTGTTTCTTGACCTGTTTGTCGGAGAGTAACATTTTATGGAATTCCCCTTTACGCGCGGATCGCGAGTAGGTCGTGGCTCTGTCCCGCTGAGGGTTAACCGTCAAAAACATGGGCACGGTCATCAAACGAATCGTATGGTCGATAGTCTGGTACCCCTGAGAGACAAAGACCGTCTCCGTGCTGAACTTTCCGTCACTGGCCTGGGTCGTGTATTTATAAACGGGATTAAATGTTTCGGCATCCACCCATCCGACGCCAGAGCCAAAAAGATAATCCGAATCATCACGCGGCGTATACTCAATTTCATAGACCTTGCGTTTGACCCAAACGATATTGGTCATGGCCCAGGGAGCACCGGCCCACCCCTCGGTCTCAAAGCCAAGCGCCAACGGCTGATTCGCCCCGATGTTTACGTCCACACCACCGCCTTCCAGCATCTCCACGGAACGCGCCTTTTCATCTAAAAAGGGCACCAGCATTTCTCGCACGCCCTTCAGTTTATACTCGGCGTTACGCACTTTAAAAAACGGTCCGCCCCAGCACTGATCATCTTCCGTACTTTCCTGACCAAAATAATGTTCCGAGCTGGCGGTGGTCGATGGCATGCGCCGTGTCTTGCGTGTACTGGGCATATAGGTGTAGCGTACCGTCCCCACATCTGGAACGATGGGTTGTTTGCACAGAGTCGCTATGCCCGAAATATCATACGGTGCTCGGTAGACCGCCAGCATCAGCCACTCATACTTGCCGTCATCGGGAGCCGGAATGAATGTGCGTCCTTCAAGTTTACAGGTCTGTTCAATTCCTCCTGCGCCGATGGTCAACTGTTTTGCGGCCATATCCTGATGACCGAGGGCGACATTGGCCTGATAAAAATAGTTATACATCAGCTTCCAGCCGAGTTTGGCATCATTGGCTGCCAACTCAGGAAAGGGGATCCCTCCGGCACGCAAATCCGTTGGGTATTTCTTGCCCGTTGCCGCTTCAATCAGATTACCGGCATCGTCCACCCCATAACGCCCGGAATTGGTCTCAAGGCTTTTTGCTATACCAGGAAGCTGAAAGCTGCCCGGGTCATAATCAAGCGCCCCGATTTTCAGTTCCACCCGCCCTGCCTTGACCTGATCCACTATAAAATCAGGCACCAACCCCTCAACCTGCTCCCAGTTGGCCTTGCTGACCACATCGCCCGGGGTGACATCGGCCATGGCCCCGGGAACGGCCAAAAGCAGTGCCAGTGCACAAACAATCCATGCCCTACCTGTCATTCTTTGCATTTGTTCCTCCTCCTTATTGATGACTATCTTAGAAAAGATAACTCACACTCATCTGCAGTTCGTTGCTGTCCTGTTTAAAACCAAACCCCTTATAGGTATCTGAGAGGCACCATTGATACCTGAGCTCAACCTCCCACTGCTGGCAATCGCTGACGACGATAGACGGGATGGCCATCAAGCTTCGAGTGGTCAAATCACACATACCGGTAATATTTGTTGTGATCCGCTGGTGCCAATACTCCGTACTGGCCACGGCAATGAGCTGGTGGTCATAACGGTCTTTGTAAAGCGTCTTGTCGGTATCCGGGTCTGTCCAGGGATAACTGATCTTAGAATCATAATCGGCAAACTGACTCCCGACATATTCGAAGGAACAGAAGATCTTCTTGTCCCTGTTAAGCCATGGAGCGCTCACGAACTTGTCGACCCCCAACCCCCAACGATAAACGTCTGAGTGCTCAATGTAGCCGTCTTCGGTGACCAACCCTTTTGCCGTCAACTCAGCAGCTCTTCCACTGTTGACCCCTTCGATGTTCAACGGCATATCTTTGAATATGGCCGCCTCGCCGCGCAGGACGAAATCCAGGCCGCTGAATGCGTAATTAAAACTCCCGCCATACACCTTAATGTCCTCAGTCACCAAATCAACGTGGACCGAAGTGGGAACGGTACCGGCCCCGGGAATAGTCGCTGTGTCATAACGCACCCGGGATGTCGGATTTTCAGCGTACATGCGGTAGTGTGCCAAATTGAACTGCAGATCACCGACGCTCATGCCGAGTTTGAAGCCATACCGGTCGTTTTCTTCGTTCAACTCCTGCATCGCAGTGGGCAATGCCGGTTTGGTACGAAGCCCCAAGGGCACCAGCAAAGCGGGGGCTCCGTCAGGCAGATCTTCACCGTTGGTATGCTCTACACCCCCAGGAATAAAATAACCTTCCAGAGAAGCACTATCGAAAGGACCCAGCCCGTAAATCGTGTGACTGCCCCGGGCGATCCACAGGGGCACCAGCCGTTCTTCCATATCGACTCCTGCCCCCTGGCTGTCCAGGGGGTTCACCCCGTCGAGAATGCGCATGGTGGTCATCTCGCCCCAGGAGAAAGCCTGTTTTCCCAGCCGCATAAAGTTCCCATCCGATTGCAAATCGAGGTAGGCCAGAAAAAAATCAGCGTCCCATTTCAGGTCGTCGACCTCATCCTGATCGAAGTATCGATAGCTGGCCCGGGTATCGGCATCACTCATCACATCCGGCCCGATGTCCCAGGCGCTGTCGTAAAAAAAACGGGGCTGCAGAGTCATGTGAGATGTCACCCCACTGGCAACCTCACCGATATCCCAATCAAATAGAACAATGGCCGAGTTACGCTGTTGCACCAAATCACCCGATTCAATGGGCAAAGGGGTATTTTGGGTGCTGTTCGTACGCACCGCAGCCTGTGAGCGAAGGCGTCCCTGGACCGTCATGGTCCCCGAGTCGTTCAAGGGAAAGGACGCCCAAGCGCACGGGGTGATGATCCACCCGATGGCCATGAAAAGGGCAATTAGTTGAAATTTTTTCATCACTGTTTCCTCTATGGCTCTTGCTGGCATTGCCAGCCATTAATTGTCATCATGATTCAGACAGCTCGTCCCAAAGTGCTCACGGAGGTACCGCTCCACCGCCAGAGCCGCCACGGTACCATCGGCCATGGCCGTGGTGATCTGACGATAAATCTTTTGCACCACGTCTCCAGCAGCGAACACCCCGCTGATGTTGGTTTCCATGCGACTACCGGTGACAATGTAACCGCTGTCGTCCAAATCAATACAATCGCGCAACATCTCAGTGTTGGGGTGCTGGCCCATGTAAACAAAGATACCGTCAACCGAAACCTCTTGAATCTGACCCGTCACAACATCCTCAAGCACCACGGCCTTCAGGCGATCCTGACTCACGATCGCCTTGACCCGAGTCGAAGTCCGTGCCGATACATTCGTGCAGGCAAGTAATTCCCGCTGAATGAGGGGGCTAGCAAAAAAACGATCGGCCATCTCAATCAACGTAATGTGCCCAACTCCCAGGGACCGCAGATAAAGCGCTTCGTCAAAGCCACTGTTGCCACCCCCCACCACGAGTATACGTTTGTCTTTATAGCCAATACCGTCACAGATCGAACAGTAATGCACCTGCTGACACTCTTCGGCCACCGTCAACGGAACCGGTTTTCTCCCGGTGGCCAGAATGACCGCCCGGGCATCATAGGCACTCTCATCGGTCGCGACCGTCTTCCATTCGCCACCAAGCTTCATCTCGACGATATCGGTGACCTCTTCAACGGTCACACCCAACAGGCGCATATGATCGGAGACCTTTCCCATCAACTCCATGCCATGAATCGCCGGGTAGGAAGGAAAGTTTTCCACCATATAAGTACTGTTCACCAGGCCACCACAGATCTCACGCTCAAGGACGACCGTCCTGAGGTTGGCCCGGGCTGCGTAAATGGCCGCCGTCATCCCAGCGATTCCGCCACCAATAATGATCACATCGTACGTGTCTTTGTTCATACGTCCATTCCCAATTCATACGTTCAAATCGTTTTGTACAACTCAGCCAATTCTTTGACGTTGAGCAAACCGATCTTGCGACCGACGATGCCTCCCCTTTTGATGAGGATCATTGTGGGGACACGTTCTACCTCAAGCGCCTGGACGGCCTGGGGGTTGGCCTCTGTGTCAATCTGAGCCATTAAAGCCTCAGAACCCTTTTCCGCAAAGCGTTGCATGACCTTTTTAATCGCCTTGCAGTGCGGACAAAGAGACTTGTAAAAGAGCAGGATGCCATCTTGCCGGGCGATAAAATCGGCATAGTTTTCATCGGTAAGTTCCATCAGATCCGCCATGTCCTTCTTCTCCTCTTCAATCGTAGTCCTCTGGTTTGTCACGCTATTCTTTTCCATCACAAAGGTGACACATTGATCATTCAACCCGAACGCGCAGAACAAACCAGAGAATTTTTTTTGTCTATTTGTGAGATAGGTTTCCAACCCGCCGATGGCGATGATGTGCCGCGAATATGCGGGAGCTGTCGATATGGAGATACCGACCGTTTATCCAGATACAAAAGCAGCGCTATGGATTCGTCTCAGCCAACAGCCCGCGGTTAATGGGTGGCTAACTCATGGAGATCCATCTCATCGGCTGCCGCAGAATCAGCCGGATAAAAACGCGAAGCGATATAGTAAAAGACGGAACCCATAAATGGAAACGGGCACAGGGCCAACATCCCGATACGCAGACCGTCACACCCCCCCCCGTACATATCCGAGACCATGCCCACCAGAAGCGATCCCCACCAGGAAAAGCCCAGGAACATGACCAGCACGCAGAGGGACGCCGCCTTGCCACGGTTGCGCAATGGCATGACATCCATGGTGATCACCTGAAAAAAAACGATGGTCATATTCGTAACGAAGGTAAAAATCGCCAGCATGATCGTAAAAACGGTCAAGGAAACCTGGCCGACAAACCAAAACTGCAGGACCGCCCCGACCGCCACGAAGGCGACAATAATCGACGCGAGCAACGGACGCCCGTCTGCCCGACGCGCCTGGAATTTATCCGCTAAAAAACCGGCAATAAGAGGAGCCACCGCCCCCGGCACAAAAGCGATGCCCATCACAGCGCCAAGCCTGGCCTCGTTGATGCCATAACTTCTCATAATCAATGCCGGCAGCCAGGACATCATGGTGATAAACAACACGTTGACGAATCCAGCGCCGAAAATGGTAAAGAGGAAGGACCGTACCTTTACCATCTCTTTAAACTCACTGAATAACGATTGCCCTTTGGCCACTTTGTCCACGACCGGAGCGGGGTCCCGAATGAAAACGAGAATCATCGCCAACACGAACCCAGGGGCACCAAAAACATAAAAGGGGACACGCCAATTGCCGGTAGAAGCGATCAGATAGCCGCCCAACACCACGCCGAAGATACTGCCGATAAACGCTCCGACATGCATCAGACTGATCACCCTGGCGCGGGTTTCCTTGGAAAAAATGGCTGAAAGCCAGGCGGCGCCTCCCGGATGAAAAGAGGACTCACCGGCACCGCAGCCAAAACGCATCATCATCATGACGACAAAGCTGTGCACCGACGCCGTGCCTACGGTGGCCAGGCTCCACAAGAAGCCCATCAGAGCCAGCGCCTTCTTGCGACTCCAACGATCGACCAACACCCCGGCAGGCAAAGTGATCAAGCCGACACCGATATACAGGACCGTCTGCAGGGCCCCCATCTGGGTATCGGAAAACCCCAAATCTATTTTTATGGCCTCAATCGCGATGGACAAAATCGAACGATCGGCATAATTAAAAACATTGAGAGTGACCAGAGTTAAGAGAATCGACCAGGCCAGCCCGCGACCGGAACTGCTTGTCTCTTCTACAGGCGGTCCTTTTAAAACTTCGGTAGTAACTTCCATTATGGTGTACCTCCAAAATGATATAGACGGCCATCAAAGGATTGATTTCCTGGAAACGCCCTCTTCCGAGGCACTCCTCGTGGCACTGATGCGCTCTGCCACGGTCGCCAGAATCCAACGAGCCATCTCATCGTCAATCACCCGACCCCGGCTGACGATGGCGTCGTTGATCTCCAGAGCCGGCATGCACTCAAGGACATTAAAACGGCTTAACTCCAATGGCTCAGCTACCATCATCACACGGCCGTAGAGGCCGTTATATTTCAGTGCACGAAGCAAGGTCTGTTCTGATTTGATTAATCGGTGGTAATCTAAATCCAGAATCCTAATCTTTAACATTGTCTATGATCTCCACTAACATGAATACTTATACCGCAACCATGAGGGTCGTTACGGTATTTACAAACGATGGTGGCAATCGGCCCCAGGCCGATTGTCGATGGCCAGGACAGACAACCGACAGTCCCATCATGGTAAGCATATTGCATGCCAGTCAGTGAGTCGTCTTTGAAGACAACCAAAAGATGGCCCACAATGCTACCCTTGAAAGTATGGAGACAGTTTTCATATGATAATTGGGGCTCACAGAATTTGGCGCTCTAACCTTATTAGTAATAAGAGACTGCCAAATGGGGAAATAAAAAATAGGACAACGGAAAAAATCTACCATACTTCAACTGAAATGATGATATACCGCAATTTGAATGATGACATTGCGCAATTAAGTCAAATCACGCAATTTTTAAGGATACGCATGTGGGAACCGACCCCAGAGTGCCCGCAACATTCTCCAACCCATAGGGACACTGAGATAGATGGATAACGAACTGAACGAAATCTTTCACCAGGTCACCATCCGAATCTGCGGCAGCCTGGATATCGAAACCGCCATGGGCAATACCTTTGAATACCTGCTCAGGATCTTGCCGCTTGAAGGGTTGTATCTCTCTTATGAAGACACCTCACCCCAGCCCAAGATCTCCTTTGCCATCGTCTCCCGCCAGGGAGTGACCTACAAGGCTTGGGATGCCTACATCTCCGATGCGGCAAGGGCCACCATGCGCGAACTCAAAACCCGCTACAACTCCGGAGAGGCCGTGCTCCTCAACAACCCCGACCTGCATCCCGAATTAAAGGAATTTTCACATCACATGCTTCCGGTATCGCACATAGCATCAAACCTCGGTATCAGCCTCACTTTGGACGGTGTAACCGTGGGAGCGCTCAATATCTGGGCCAAAAATCCCAATTGTTTCACCCGACGCCACGCCAGTATCCTGCGCATGCTTCGCGAACCCTTTGCCATCGCCATGGCCAACATCCGTCAACATCATGAGCTCTTGGAACTCAAAAATCGCGTAACGGATGACAACCGTTACCTTTCGCAGGAGCTCATGGCCGTGGTGGGTGATCACATCATCGGTGAAAAAGGCGGACTGAACGAGGTCATGCAAAAGATTCATCAGGTCTCCCCCTTAGACACCCCCGTTCTAATCCTGGGAGAAACAGGGGCGGGAAAGGAGGTCATCGCCAACGCCATTCATAATCAATCCAACCGTCACAAGGGGCCGTTCATCAAGGTCAACTGCGGCGCCATTCCTGAAAATCTCATCGATACCGAACTGTTTGGTCATGAAAAAGGGGCCTTTACCGGAGCCGCAACCCTGAAACGAGGACGATTCGAACGGGCGCACAACGGCACGATTTTCCTTGATGAAATCGGTGAGTTGCCTTTGTCGGCCCAGGTGCGCCTGCTGCGGGTGCTGCAACAACATGAAATCGAACGGGTGGGAGGGACCCAGGTCATTCCTGTCCATATCCGGGTGATCGCCGCCACCCACCGTGACCTGTGGCAGATGGTTGAAGATGGGCTGTTCCGAAAAGACCTGATGTTCCGACTCAACGTCTTTCCCGTGGTCATTCCGCCATTGCGGCAGCGGCTGCAGGACATACCCGATCTGGTTGCACACTTTGTGAGCAAAAAAGCCACTGAAATGAAGCTGCAGACCCCACCACCCGTCGATACCGCCTGCGTTGCAAAGCTCTCACAGTACCGATGGCCGGGCAACATACGTGAACTTGAAAATGTGGTCGAGCGAGCCTTGATACGATCAATGGGGCGTCCCTCAGATCTTCCCTTAATCTTTGAACCGGTTTGTGATTGCGGAGCCGTGGCTCCGACAGCGGCTCCGGTACAGTCAGCCGAGCCCCTGGAACCGTTGGACCAGCATATGCGGAGCTACATTGAACGGGTGTTGTCCTTCACCCAGGGAAAAATCCATGGCCCCAACGGAGCCGCGAGTATCCTGAGAATCAATAGCAGCACGCTTCGCACCCGCATGATTAAACTCGGAATCTCGTTTCGAAAGTCATCGCATTTCTGATCGCCATTCGATTCGGCCCACCGAGGCTTGTCTTCGCTGACAGGCGCTGTACCATCCTTTCACGTTTGTCGCTGTATACTGCACTTTTGCGGAATACAGCGATTCCATCACTCTATTCCGCACTCTGCCCCTTCGCATCATCAAACTCAATCCAACAAAAAAAATGTCTTTGCTTTCATGGGTGACCTCATTTCATAGGAGATCCAAACTGAGGGAGCTGTCTATATCTCCTATACTCCAGAGTTGGCACGATTCTCGCTTTAAGTAAAAAAAGCCAGGACAGGCCATCTTAACCAAGGAGAAACTTAATGAAAAAAAACATTGTACTGATCATGCTTGACAGCCTCCAGTTCAACTATGTGGGTTGTTACGGCAATGAGTGGATCAAGACGCCCAACCTGGACAAGCTGGCCAGCGAAGGAACACTCTTCGAAAATGCTTATGCCGAAGGGCTGCCCACCGTTCCCGTCAGACGCGCCATGTTGACCGGGCGTTTTACTCTACCCTTTAAAGGATGGGGGCCACTGGATAACGACGACACCACCATCGCCGACATCATGTGGGGCCGCGGTGTCCATACCGCCCTCATCTACGACAGCGCGCCTATGCGGCTTCCCAAGTACGGTTATTCCCGCGGATTCGACGATGTTATCTTCAGCCACGGTCATGAACTCGACCAGTACTTCTATGCCAAGGACACGCTCTACCATCTTGATCCCGATGACTACATCGATAAAAATTGCATGACCGAACCGGATGGCTCACCCCGAACCGGGATTCCTGAGGTAACCATGAACGAGTTACCCGAGTACCTCAAGCTCCGCCAGAACTGGAAAAGCGACGATGACAGCTATGTCGGCGTTGTGGCCAGTAACACCTGCAACTGGCTGCACAAAGTGGACAAGACCAAGCCCTTTCTGCTCTGGGTCGACAGCTTCGATCCCCACGAACCTTGGGATCCACCATCAGTTTGGGAACCGGACACAAAGTGCCCCTACGATCCGGACTACACGGGAAAAGACATGATCATTCCGCCCCTGGGAATGGCCGATTACTTCACCGAAGAGCAGCTGCACCACATCCGTATGCTCTACGCCGAGAACGTCACTGTTTGCGACAAACACGTGGGTAAAATCCTTGACAAAATCAAGGAACTCGGACTCTGGGATGATACCCTGATTATGGTGATGTCCGACCACGGTGAGCCCATGGGTCATGGCGAGCACGGCCACGGGATCATGCGAAAATGTCGTCCCTGGCCCTACGAGGAGTTGGTCCACGTTCCGATGATCGTTCGCTATCCGGGATACGGAGAAGGCAAACGAGTCAAAGGATTCGTTCAAACCTGCGACGTTGCCCCAACCATGATCGACTATCTGGCCATCAAGGAAGAGACATTGGAGTATGGCGCGCAGCAAATGACGGTCTGCAACCCGGACGAGATGCAGGGAATCAGCCTGCTTCCCATCATCCGTGGTGAAGCCGAGGGCCGCGATTTTGCTATTGCCGGATACTACGGATTCTCCTGGAGTATCATCACCCACGACTACAGCTACATCCACTGGATCGGACAAATGAAGGAGATCCTCACCGATGAAGCCTGCTTCAAATTTTCCGATATGGGCGGTATCGCCAAAGGAGAATTCACCAAAAGTCTGATGAAAGACGAGATGTGGACCTGCACGCCGAACAGCGAAGCAGAGATGCCCGAGGAGGATCAACTTTTCGATCGAAAGAGCGATCCCTTTCAGCTTAAAAACATCTTGAAAGAGAAACCAAGTATCGGAAAAGAGCTGCTCAAACAATTGATGGACTACATGGCCGAACTTCGAACGACATAGCCCAATAGTCTTTTCGAACACCGGGAAACGCGTCGCAAAGCCGTATCCCCCAGACGCAGGCGGGCAGAGGCAAAACCTCCGCCCGCCTGCGGCGGCCGGTACGTACGTACGAAAAAGTTGGCCGTCGGGTAAAGCAACTGCCAACACCACAATATGGGGATTCAGTAAAAAAATGGCGTCCCTGAAATCAAATAGAGAAAAACACATGGCATATCAAATTGAAGAGCTCTCCTCCGTGGAGAGAAAAATAAGCGTGTCGGTTTCACCTCAGGAAGTAAACATTGCGGTTGATGCCCTTATAAAAACCTATCGTGGTAAAATTGAGGCAAAAGGTTTTCGGAAAGAAAAGGTCCCCGACAGCGTCATCGAGACCCAGCTCAAAGAGGAAATCTTTCAGAAGGCCGCTCAACAGATTTTCAGTATCCACGTGAAAGAGGCCCAGGAACTCTACGGAATAAGACCTCTGAACTCCATCCAAATTGAATCCGAAGGCCTCCTGGAACGTGATAAAGAGTTCAATTTTTCTTTCATCGCTGAAATTATACCGCTCCTGGAGTTTGCGTCATACACCGGTGTTGAACTGGAACAACGCCAGCCCAAGGTCACAGAAGCCGATATCGATCATATAATTGAACGCATCAGGGACCGCTTCGCCCGCCTGGAAGAGATCACAGAAAATCGTTACCCCGCAGACGGCGACGTGGTGTCGGTTGATTTTTCGGCACTGGGAAAATTTAAGGGCACTTCAGGAACCACTTATTCGGATTTCCGGTTCGAACTGGGGACAGGGGAGCTGGTAAACGATTTCGAAACGTTGGTTAAATCTTTAAAACCAGGAGAAACAACGGTAGGCCCCGTTGCCTTTCCCACGGATTATTATCATCCAAAACTGGCCGGTCAAACCGTTGAAATGCAACTGATGCTCAAACATCTCAGCCGCAAAATTATTCCTGCAGTCGATGAATCGTTCACAAAAAAGGTGGCCAATGTGCCCACGGAAGAAGCGATGCGAGCAACGTTGCGGCAGCGTCACAAAGCAAAGTTAGAAGAGAGATTCACCGAAGAGGCAAAACACCGATTGTTGGATCTGCTGATGAAAGATATGGATCTTCCCATTGTCCCCACCTTGATGAATAGAAATATCGAGGAAGTCCTGACAAACTACACTTCAAAAATGCAGCATATCGGACTGTCCATCACCGAGATCCAAGACCATACGGAAGAATGGAGAGAAAAATTTCTCCCTGCCGCAAAGGCTGCATCCAGAAAACAATTTTTTCTCCTTTCGATCGCACGAAAAGAAAAGTTGAAACTGGATATGGATACCATCAAAGAGGAAATCAGGCGGTTGGCAAACCAAGCAGAAACCGATATCAATCAGTTCATGATAGAGGTCCAGCAATCCGGCTATATCTCCGTTATCAAACAAAAATTGATCATGAATAAAACCATCGATTTTCTCTACAAAAAGGCCAACATAACCCTCGTTGACCAGCTCAGCACCTGCACCTTCGATGTTTAGCCCGGATATTTCATGAAAAACCGCAATACGAAAGAATATACATCTTTATTACAAAGCGTTGTGGCGAAAAAATTAGATACTCTAAAAATACAAAGTGTCATTTTCGGTTTGCTGTTTAATTTTCTCACCCTTCGGGCTAAGCTTTGTTTTGCGCTTCAAGCAATTCATTTTTCTGTTTTTCCAACGCTGCCAGCTTTCTCTTAAGGCTGTTTATTTCCGTTGTTATTTTTTTCAACGCATGTTTTAGCCGTTGTTTTTCCAGGTCATTGGAGCCATGCAGCTCTTCGGCTAATAATTTAACTTCAATCCGAAGCAACCTGAAATAGGGGGTCCCATGGGCATAATTTTGCCGGAACTGCATTTTTCCGGCTCTCATTGCCTCTATGATCTCATCTTCCCGAAGGCCAAATTCTTTACATGCATTTTTATGACTTAAGGTCGCCCCTTTTTTTGCCCACTGTGATTCTGTCACGTCCCACTCATCCTTTTAAAACTCCGTTCCTGTTTACCGATTAAAGAACAAAGGTTAAATGCCATAGCGATAATTGCCCCCGGCAGAGCCGCCGGCATAAGCTGAATAATAACGTTCCCTGTTCCCTACTCACTATTCCCTATTCACCACTCACTATTCACCACTCACCACTCACCACTCACCACTCACCACTCACCACTCACTCCTGACCACTCACTTCTCGCCATTCACCGCAAAAACACATCCGTCTCCACACACGTCACCCCGATATTTTGAATATCAAGGATATTGGCCTGGGCAATCTCCGGTGTCTGGGCCGAGGCGGCATCGGTCACCAGCACCCCCTCGTACCCCAGGGCAACGGCATCAAAAAGGGTGGCTCTCACGCAATTGGGGTACTGGGTCCCACACACCACCAGCCGAGTGATCCCCAACCTGCGCAGCATAAAATCGAGCTCCGTGTTCATAAACCCGCTGTACCTGTTCTTCACCAGCCGATATTCACCTGGCAGCGGCTTCAAGACCGCAACGATCTCGCAGCCCGTTGTGCCGGGGACGACAAAACCGCCCGTCTTCCGGAAAAAATCCTGCCGGTTGGCCTCCACATCGCTGCCGTCCTCCCGATACTCCCGCACCACATGAAAGACCGGGGCCTTGGCCTGTCTGAATCGGTTTAATACCTTCGTGATTCTCGGCACGGTCTCCAGCGCCCCGTCCACACAGACCGGGGCCCCGGGGAGCACAAAATCGTTCTGCATGTCGATGATAAGCAATGCCGTATGACTCCACATGGTCTCTCCTTTATAATGATCCTGCGTCACGGTGCCATTCAAACGAGGCCTCCTTGCCACCGGAGGCTGTTATTTATGAGCTGAATCGTTACAAAAAATCTATTAAAAAAATCATGGGGGTGCGAATAAAGAAAATACCGGTTGCTCACCTTTGAAAACTTTATTAGTAACGATGCAGCTCAACATGATCGCAAAAAAGCCTGCGGCGGTCCTCAAAAGCTGACTGCAAATGCATTCTGACCCCTGCCAGGGCATATCTTACGGATGCGGGTTGAGTGACCATCCGCCCATGCAGGCGAAGACGACAACCTCAGGGCGCCTCCTTACTGTCTTTGGATGGAAAATTATCCGAGGTGTATACTGAGGCACTGTCAGTTAAACATTTTTCAAAAAATTCGGAAAAAGTCTGGCTACTGACACGACCAACGGAGGCATGGACAGGATCGATGGACTTTTGTGGATAAACAATTAGATTTGCTGTGGCACCTGCTGGACGGGCTCAAGTCGTTAGCGGCGACCCCGAACTATCACGCCCTCTTCAAGGATACCTGTACCCTCTTTGTCAACGCCGGGCCCTGGGAGCTCCTGGGGCTGTTTCTCCTCTCCTCCCTGCTCATGGTCTGGCGACTCAATGCGATTGAACAAAAGGGATTTGAAGGCACCGTCATCGGCACGCTGGTGATGCCCTACTGCTCCGGCTTTGCCAACCTCGCCTTCGCCTACGTCATGGGGACCTCCGGGGGGGATGCCGCCATGGTGCTTGAGAACTGCATCGTGAACAACGTGACGAACCTGACGATTCTCCTTGGCATTCCCGCGCTCCTCTGGGGGCTGACCCTCTCCGGAAACAAGGAGGACCGATCCGAAGAGAAGCTGGACTACCTCTCACTCCTTCTCACCCTGATCGCCATGATCTTTTTCACGGCAGTGACCTGGGCCCTTGCCCGTGATCACGTCCTGGACCAGGGGGATGGCCTGGTGCTCATCGGACTCTTCCTGTTCTGGCAGGTCTTTCAAATTTTCGATCTAATGAAATCCAACGTTCGGAAGGAAAGGGCCATCAACCCATGGATTCTCGTGGACCTCATCCTGGTGGGCGGAGCCGCCTGGGGAACGTATTACAGCATCGAAGGGCTGGTGGCATGGGTCTCCAGCGGGGGAGGCGGGGGGATTATCTCTTATAAGCAGATTGGAATCCTCAGCGGCCTCCTCATGGTGGTCCCCAACGGAATCCTTGCCTTCTATTACGCGGCCGTGGATCGGTCGGATATCGCCTACTCCTCCCAGATCGGAGATGGCCATATCTGTATTCCCATGTGCATCGGCATCTATGCCGTCTTTTCCCCCATCAAGATCCCCGCCTCCTTCGAGGCCGGGGTCATCACCATCATGGCGGCCGGCACCGCACACCTCGTGTTTGTCGGCGTCTTCAAACGCCTGCCCCGCGCTGCGGGCGCACTGCTTGCCGCCAGCTACGGTTTCTTTATCTACAAAGGGATCTTAGGATGAAGGACTGTGAAAAAAAGGCACAAAAAACGATGCCTCCGGCGGCGAGGTGTGCCACCTCGAAAGCAGGTTGCGAATGCCCTCACCCTTCGTGCCTAAGGGTGATCACATTCGCTGATGGCGTAATCCGTGGTCTGGGTTGCCATCGGGGAAAAAACTATTTGGCATCCAGCGGCTTTTTACTTTGTAGCTATTCAGCGTCTGTGAAATATCTGGGCTATAGTGGCAAAGTGTAAAAAAAGGAAACACGCGTACCCTGTATGTGAGGCGTTTCCGACGGTGTGGGGGGTATAAGGTAGGGTGCGCTTGCGCACCGCCGTAGAATCGCAACGGTCATGAAAGCCGATATACGGATCCCCTCACGCAGCATAGAAATGGCAAGAGGAGTTGGTTTCCCAAACAAATGGTGCGCAAGCACACCAGGGTATCGCATGACGGAATGTTTTCGTTATTCTATCAGTCGGAGGGGAATTAGGCTGAATAGTTACCAAATGCATAACCTTTTATTGAATGAAGCTAAACACGATTTCTTATAACGAGGTAAACAATGCCCAACACTTTCGATTCACCCAGAGAACAAAACCTCAGCCTCTACATTGTTTCATTATTAATCGCCCATATCATATCCGGTGTTTTTCAAACGCCGCCCCAAATCATTGAGTCTGGTTTAACTCAAGGGCTCTCAAAGCTGAGTATATGCATTGGATACTCTTTTGGAATTTTTGCTTTATTTGCAATTGTTTCATCAGTACTGTATTTGACCGTTGTGTTTTTCGTTAAATTCAAACATAAAACATTTTATTTCAAAAAAGAATTATGCAAAACGTTACTGATTACACTTGCCTTAAATTTTTTAGTTGGTTTTATAATTGTGCCAAAAATCTTATGATTTCATCCCAATTTGGCCCACCGGTGACAAACGGGCGAGTGAGTTTTCTAAAAAACACACAATACCGTCAAACGACACCTTCTATCATTAAAATGGGTAGAAAAAACAGGCATTCGGCGGCGCGAGGTGTACCACCTCCTCGAAAGCAGGTTGCGAATGCCCTCACCCTTCGTGCTTCAGGGTGATCACATTCGCTGATGGCTCAAGACGTGGATCAGCTTCCCTCATCCATAAAATCATTCCAGAGACTCACCCTGTTCCTGCCCCCACGTTTGGAATGATAAAGAGCGGTGTCCGCGCGAGCGATCCAAGCCAGCGCATCGCAGGGCTCGGAGTCGGCCCGGTTTTCCGCAATCCCAAATGACAGAGTAATGCGAAGGAATTCGCCGGGTATCGGCTTTCCGGCTTTATCGGTTTTCCCGAATGCGTGCGCCTCGATTTTTTTGCGGAGTCGCTCGACGATCGCGAAGGCATCAGAGCGTTGCGTCTCATCGAGCACCAGAAGGAACTCTTCCCCGCCATACCGCCCTGCGACATCAAAATCTTTCCGCATGGAAGCGGAGAGGATCTCCCCCACCTCCTTCAGGACCAGGTCGCCCTGGATATGCCCATAGGTATCGTTCACCGCCTTAAAATGATCGATATCGCAAAGAACGATGCTGGCAACGGCCTCGGTCTTCCGGGTGAAACGATTGCAGAGGCGGGACACCTCCTCTTTGATGCTCCGGCTGTTGTGAAGCCCGGTGAGACCGTCGTAAACGGCCAGCTGTTCAAGCTGCGTTTTGATCAGGATCGTGCTGAGAAAATTGCACATGATTTCACAGACACTGGCCTCATAATCCCTGACCCCGGATTCCTGGCCACAATAATCCCCCCCGAAGAGATATCCGCCACCGAGACTCTCGGGCACATAGACAAACCCCATCATATCGCAGCCCTGGTTGGGCACATTGATATGAGAGATCTGCCGAGAGGTAAAGGCCAGGATCTCATTGATATAGATCCCTTCGGGGTGGTCCAGATCCAGCCTGAGCTTCTGCCCCTCGCGCAGGTCGCTTCGGTAACCGATCGGATCGAACACGCGAGTCACTTCGAGGATCAACCAGTTATCGACCACATTGCTCACCTCATAGAGCACGCTGACATCAAAAGCCATGGCCTCTCTCATGATATCCAGGGGTAAATGAAAGCAGGCGTCCCGCTCCACACTTGCATCCATACCGGTGAGATACGAACTGAGGGAGCCAAGCTGGTTCAGAACATGTTTCGCATCTGTTTCGGCCTTATCCATATCACTCCTGATCATCGCTCCATCCTTTGCTTGTTGCCCATATATAAATCGAAGGGATACTATCTCAATTTTCCCTTCAACATACCAGATCTATCTACCATCCGTGCTAACCCGGATATTTCATGAGAAAACAATCAGGACTAAGAAATAATCCGTCATGACAGTTCTTCCCAGTCATATTTTCGGTCGTTTCAAAAATGTAAAATGTAATCCACGGTATTCTGTCTGATTTTCTCACCCTTCGGGTCAAGAAGGTCCCTGTGTGAAAAAACAGGCAACCAGAATCGATTTCAGACTTGTCTTAAATGACAAAGGAGGGGATATTCGCATCGTGGCTATGTTTTGTTTTGCAACAAGAGAGCCGTCCATGAGGCATGGCTCCACATAAGGGGAAGACACATTGAACGATAATATACCGAAATAAAAACGGCCTGCTTTCAGGTGAGGTGTTTAACGCCCTGACGGATGAGACTCGCAAGCGTATCCAGACCTACAATCAGATATACAAGTAAAGCAAGGTTATGACTGAATTTTCAAGATGGTGTTTTATTGTTTTGATCAGTGTGTCGGTTTTTACGGGATGTGGAAACAATGATCAACAGGCCGTTGCCATAGAAGATCAAATCGGGCAGATGCTGATGGTAGGGTTCCGGGGGACCTCGCTCGCCCCTGACCACCACATGGTCTCCGATCTGGAGACCTTCAATGTAGGGGGGATCATTTTATATGAATACGATGGCCCCTCCCGGTCACGTCCCCGAAATATTGAATCGCCTGAGCAATTAAAACAACTGGTCCTTGATTTAAAAGCCCATGCCAAAGAAAAACTGTTTGTGGCCATCGATCAGGAAGGTGGGGTCGTCGACCGACTGAAAGAACGCTATGGCTTTCCAGCGTCTGTCACGGCGCAGTCCCTTGGTGAGCGCAACAATGAAAACACCACACGCTTCCAGGCAGCCATCATGGCCTCCACCCTGAAAGAAATGGGAATTAACATCAACTTCGCCCCCGTGGTAGATGTCAATATCAACCCCGACAGCCCGGCCATCGGCGCACTCGGAAGAAGCTTTTCAGACGACCCCGAAAGGGTGGCCTTTCACGCCGGGCTCTTTATTGAAGAGCACGCAGACCGCGGCATTCTCAGCTGCTGCAAACATTTCCCAGGCCATGGCAGCGCCACAACCGATTCCCATTTGGGCCTGACCGATGTAACAGACACCTGGAGTGACATCGAACTCGACCCCTACCGGCAGTTAATCGGCAATGGACAATGCCGGATGATCATGAGCGCCCATGTCTTTAATCAACGGCTCGACCCCGATTATCCCGCGACCCTGTCCGAAAAAATCCTCACGGGAATACTCCGGGAAGAACTCGGATTTAACGGGGTCATCGTCTCTGACGCAATGGAGATGGGTGCCATAAGAGAAAATTTTGGAACCCGGGAGTCCATTGAAAAAGCCATCAATGCTGGCTGTGATATCCTCGTTTTCTCCAACAATATTACAACGTACAACGAGCATATGGTCCCGGAAATCATGGACATCATTTTCAGCCTCATTGACGAAGGCAAAATTTCGAAAGAGAGAATTCGACAATCCTATGATCGAATCATGACGTTGAAAGAAAGCGTGTAAGAAAATAAGGAGCGGGCCACAGATCACACAGATGGACACGGATGCGGCTACGCCGCTGGGAAGGGGCCAGGGGGAAACAGGAAGAGTTCGGGAAAAATAAAAACAAAAAAAATGCCTCCGGCGGCAAGGTGTGCCACCTTGAAAGCAGGTTGCCGCTGCGCGAGCTCTAAAACGCAAAAAGTAACACTTCAGGCCGGATATTTCACGAGTCGAGTGCACCCATAGTCAAGGCATCAGAGTTGCAGATGTAGTGGTTTACCTCAATAAATGCATAATTATTTTTTCCTTGGCGTTTTATCTCGTACATCGCTTGATCTGCCAATTTGACTAATTCCCGAGGACATACTCCATGGTCAGGATATAAAGAAATGCCAACGCTGGCACCAATGATTACCTCCACGGTCTCCAATTTATACGGAGTAGCCACCGCTTTAATAACCTTTTCGGCTACCGTCGTAATACAGTCTTTGTCTCGGACGTCCGTAAGTAAAATCCCGAATTCATCGCCACCAACACGTGTCACCGTATCGACCTCCCGAACACTGGAACAAAGCCGAGCTGCCGTTTCCTTTAGAACCTGATCACCAGCCCCATGACCGAAAGAATCATTAACCGTCTTAAAGCCATCAAGATCAATAAATAAAATCGCCACCTTTGTTTTATTACGCTTCGCGACAGCTAAGGCACTCACCAAACGATCCATAGCAAGTCGCTTCGTAGAAAGTCCTGTTAGAACATCATGATTAGCCATATGGAGGATACGTTCTTCAGCATTCTTCAGTGCAGTGATATCTTCCTCCACCGCAACATAATGGCGAATCTTTCCACTCCTTTGTTTAACCGGTGATATCGATGCAATTTCCCAAAACAGTTCACCATTCTTTTTACGGTTATGAAACTCCCCCCGCCAAGTATCTCCAGCAGATAGCGTTTTCCAAAGAGTAGCGTACTCTTCAGGGGACGTTTCGCCAGAACGCAAAATACGAGGATTTTTTCCAATGAGTTCTTCCGGTAAATACCCCGTCTTCTCCGTAAAAGCTGGATTTATGTACTCAATAGATCCGGTTGTATCGGTAATAATTATCGATGAAGCTGATTGATTAACTGCAAGGGAAACAATCCGAAGTTCCGATTCCAAGGTGGCCTGAGTCATCAGGATGAGCGCTATCGCACTTCCCCCAATAATAAATATTCCACCCAGAAATACTAACGACGACGAAATGCTCGGATGCATCAAAGGGTTTTCAAAAGGAGACAGCAGTGCTATTGCTCCCCGTCCCCCATGGGAAATGCCAAACAAACCGAAAAGAGCAGCCACTGCAAATCCGGTGGATCGCCAAGGTGCATTGTTATCACGTACCAAGGTCATAACAATGGCAAAGCAGATCATTGCGAGCGCAGCGGAAAGAACGACGACTCTGATATTAAAATTTTGATCGACATAGCTGGAATAGTAAAAAAGCATGACGGTTATAGGGGGTAGGCCCAAATCAAAAAACAAGAATGAAGGACGGCCTGTAAAAACACGAATCCCCCGTAAGATAAGCACAAACCCGACCACAAAAAGTGAATTAGCAACGACTATAGTGATGAAATCGGGAATATTTCCACGCCCACAGATTAAGATACTGCCTGCGGAAACACAGGACATACCCGCAGCCCAGAACCCCGCGCCATTACGCTGTGACTGAAATCGCCACAGAGAAACCAAGGCCACAGCAGAGCCAATCGAGACAAGTGCCGTTGCGACAAATAGAGTACGGATATCTAACTCAAGCATTGTAGATCCATTCAAATAATAAATTACATTTAACTGGTGACTTCTTTTGCTCTTAAAATGATAAGAATTCACTTTTTTAAAATATTCTAAATTAAGAAATACAAGGTACAAAAGCTCAAATCTTGTGTCAAGGTAACTATTCTACTCAACATGACCTCACCAACCGTAACTTGTCTGGTTTCAGATACCAGCCTGGACGTTTCCAAGTGGTTGTTATCAATGACAAAGGAGGCCTCTTTTTCCGGCATAAACCATTTTATTTCTGTATGCCAGCTGTCAGCAAAACACAATGCGACACTTTTTCCGAAAAGAAATAAACGTGGCACAGCTCACACAGATGACACAGATGACACAGATACAGCTGCGCCGCTGGAAAGGGGCTAGGCCGAACCGGGAAAAGCTCATTAAAATACTCTATCCAGGCGTCAACGATGCCTTTCTCACGCTTGGGAGCTCTCTATAGTCCCCCGTAAAAATGATTTTCGGGCGCGCCGTGCTCCGTCGCGGCTTTTTTTGCTCGCCATCACCCACACCGTTTCGAAACGCAGCCGCCTCGGATTCACAGGGCTCTTTATAAAAAAACACAAAAAGTAACCCTTCAGCCCAGCCTACCTCAGGCGGCAAGGATGACAAAAAAATCCCGTCATGCGACATCCCGTAGGATGTGCTTGCGCACCATCTGTTTGAAAAGCCAACGCATCTCGCTATTTTTATGCTTCGTGGGGAGCATCCATCCATCGGCTTTGATGACCGTTGCGATCATTCCGCGGTGCGCAAGCACACCCTGATATGATTGCCCCCCACACCGACGGTAGTATCAGCGACACCAGGGATCAAAGAAAAATCAATATTACATTGAAGCACAGGAAGATCATGAAGCGGCTATGCCGCTAAAAGCTTTTCCTTTTTCAGTTATAACCCTTCAGCGCTCTCTTTCTCAAAAGCGCATCTTGCCTGTCCCCTGGTTTCCCTGGTTTCTTTCTTAATATGAGCGCACCCAACTCGTGAAATATCCGGGATAGGTTTTCTACAACCCGGGAACGACAATCTTTCCGGATTTAATCATTTTTTCAATCTGAGCCAGCCTGGCTTTAATCTCCCCGGAGATGCTCGGGTCTGCCTGGTGGAAGGGGGCCAGTCCAATGCCGTTGTTCTTGATGTTGAACACACGGGTTCCCCCGGCAAAATGGCCTTTCACCGTCGTCTCAATCGCCTGGTAAACCGCATTGTCGACACGCTTCATGGCGCTTGAAATGAGATGATCTGAGGCGGGAACCGTCCCCTTCATAAAGGAGGTCATGTACTCGTCCTGATCCACTCCGATCACCCACGCTCCCTTCTGGGCCGCGAACTTGATGGCACCGGAACCTGTTTTTCCCCCCGCTCCGAAAATCACGTCCGCGCCCTGTTCCATCTGGGACAAGGCCGCGGCCTGTCCCCGAACTGGATCCGTGAAGCTGTCAATATAGACACCGAACACCTCACAGTCAGGATCCACGTATTTTGCACCCGCCTCATACCCCTTTCTGTACCTGATCACCGGGGGAATCTCGATACCAGCCACAACGCCAATAGCCTGCGTCTTAGACATCATGGCGGCCAGGGCACCAGCCATGAATCCCGCTTCGTTCTCGGCGAACACAAGCCCCATGATATTTTCAACCGCAGGATCGTTTGCGTGATCCACACTGATAAACTGAGTCCCAGGGTACTTTCTGGCCATAGATTGGGTGGCGTCCCATACCATATAACCCATGGTAATGATTACGTCATAGTCTTCCTCCACAAACTTTGCGATGTTTTTCTCATAATCGCTGGGCTGATGGGTCTCGATAAAGGCGGTTTCAATCCTAAAATCCCTGGCCGCCCGCATCATGCCGTTGTACGCGAATTCATTAAACGTACTGTCATCCACCCTCCCCACGTCGGTGACTAAACCGACCTTGAGGGTTTTCGCAGACGTTATCCCAGGCAGAACCGCCACCAGTACAAACAATGCCACAGTCAAACTGCAGATCACTTTTTTCATCATTTTCTCCATCTCCTGTCTTCTTTCCGCGTTCATCACTGGGCCCACCCCCAACCGGCAAATTTAAGGGGGGGTAAAACAGCCCTTATTTGAGAGGACGTCCTGCCATTCCGAAAAACAAAATAGTAAAAACATATCACTGCTTATAACTCATAGCCACCCCAAACGACAGGGCGATGTGCTGCCTCAGAACGACGGTTGCAAGAAAAATATAAAAGGACAAAAAGCAGTGCCTCCGGCGGCAAGGTGAGCCACCTTGAAAGCAGGTTTCCGCTGGGCTTTGCTTGTGGCTCGTCGAGAAAGGCATTCGCATTATGCCTGTCCCCTGATTTCGTGGAGGTCAGCTCGTCCCGGCATCGGCATTCGCCCACCTTCCTCCGTGGAATTCGATACGCCTTGCCCGTCCAATTCGACATCTATCTTAACACAGGGGGCAAATCATCCGCCCTTCCGGGTCGGCATCCATGAGAAATAATTTTATACTTTTCCCGTAGGCCAGGGTCATGTCGGTTTCCGTTCGTTAGAAGTAAGAACTCACAGCAAAAAAAACAGCCTCCGGCGGCGAGGTGTGCCACCTCGAAAGCGGGTTACCGCAGCGCTTTACCCTTCGTTCCTCAGGGCAAAGCGCTGCGGTGTTTCAATCTGCCGATAGTGTTTTTCAGCCATATTTGATTCACCACGGGACAACGCTTGGTGAAGCATAAACCCTGTCCCATGGGCACGGTCGGAACCCCGTAGGATGGGCAAAGGTAGTGCCGTGCCCATCTGGCGCGGGAACAACCTGCCACGTCCGTGAACGGTGTCGGCCTGCCTAAAATTTTGTAATCATCATCGTTACGGGTTTTCCAATGAAAGATGGGCACGCTTCGCGCTTTGCCCATCCTACGGGGCCTTCGTGATGCTGATGATGAGGCTTGAAAAAAGTGTGACATTCACGGTTTGGAATTTATAAGCACCACATTTGGACGCATGGTAAAAATATAAAACACGGATATTGAGGATCACCAGAGATGACAATCATATCAGTGCTTATATGATGAACTCTCATCAACAGACCAGCACATATCTGGGTTTGACTTTAGGCTGTGCTTGTCCACCACACGCGGGTGGGCATCCACGGCCTTCAATTTTTGTTTGAGTTTTTGGGTCATCTTTGACGGATCGATGACCTGTGGGAATAACTTGGATGGGTTGCGTGGTTGCTCAAGATGAAGAACGACACGAAGCTTTTTACACTGAAGCGCCTCCCCAGCCATTCTTCTCTCATCAGCGTCATTGGCGTTGCACCTGGCAGCAGCAAGGCCTGCAAGAGTGTCTCGAACCTTCAGTGCAATCTCATCTCCAAAATCCAAGATTTTGGTTCGCCGGTCTATTCTGTAGTCTTTCACTTCAATGAGCCAGGTCTGACGTTGATGGACACATATGAAATCGATGGCTTTGCATCCACCCCAAGCGCTTTGAATATGCGACTTGTAAAAGGTCCAGTCGTCATATTGGGTCGCCAATGAGTCCCCGGAAAATGTAAACGTCAGGCGGCCCTCATCCAATGGTGTCATGTGGTTACCCCATCTCTTCAGAATCCATATATCGGTCAGATTGAGCCAGCTCTTCATCGAGTAGCACCAGGGTGTTCAGCTCGTCTATGGTCGACCCTTGCTCCACAACAATGTCTGATGCGGATGTTTCTCGGGTGAGAGCGAGGTAGCGTTGCGTCATTTTTTTAAACCGAGCGTCGCATGAAATAATGGATAATTCTCGAAGTAGAAACAGGGAGTGAGTAGCCACAAAGACCTGAATACCGTTGTTGCAAAGTTCCAGAATGACCCTGGCTACCATTTTCACAAGTCTGGGATTCAGATTCGATTCAGGCTCATCCCAGAAGAGGTATCCCTTATCCAGCAACGAACCTGTTCCAATAAGCCGTGCCAACATAGCCAGTTTCCGCAGGCCTTCGGCTACCAATGACATCTCCATGGTGCCTTGTCCGGGGCGTTTCAAATAAAATCGACCATTGGTGTCCAGAATAACGTTTCCGCCCATGGCCTCTTGAAGGGGTCTCAGCAGCTCGGCAGCTTTTTTCTCTCCTGGGCCTCTAAGGGCAGGAGCACCCAGCAAAAGGCATGTGTCACGCCACGTCTCCTCAAACTCGAGGTATCTGCTCTCGTACATGGGAACAAAGCCAGGATAGAGCGTGAGAAGCTCTCGCGTGGGGAGAAAAACCGGTGCCTGGGTTTCCCATGCCCCGGGAAGGGTCTCGATCTGGACCTCTGTTTTGCTGGCGCTTGCAAATCCGAATTGGCAGCTTTTTTTATGATCATCAAAAACAAAACCAAGCTCACAGCGCTCCCGGCCCTGACGCTTCCTTACCAATCGTCCCAGACTTTCCGGTCTGAATACGTTGATGAATTTTTCAGCATACGTCTTTTGGAGAACCGTCTTTGTGGGGCCATTCCCCCCGGGTCTTCGCGCCTCTTCAGCACTGGCTGCCATGGCAGCATATGCGGCTTTCAGAAGGTGGGATTTACCGCTGCCATTTTCTCCAATGATGACATTCAAACCCGGTGCGAAGTGAAGGGTCTCTTCTTGAAAAACAGTCAGGTTTTTAATGGTCATCTGTTTGAGCATGGGGTCTCCCGGTTATATCAAAGCTTTGAAATGGTTTTAATTTAACTCTTTATATACCCTATCCCGGATATTTCATGAGAAACCGCAACACAAAGAAATATATAGCTTAATGGCAGAGTCTTGTCGCGAAAAAATAATGCGCTTGAAAAATACAAAATGTCATTTTGGGTTTTCTGTTCGATTTTCTCACCCTCCGGGCGAACCGAGTGCACCCATCTTCTGCGTTACCAGAGCTTTGAGGTAAACCACTACATCTGCAGCTCTGATGTCTTGAATATGAATGCACTCGACTCGTGAAATATCCGGGCTATAACACTTTATTGCACAATTTCCATGAGTTTGTCATAGCTCGTCACCACATCGTAATGAACCTCATCGATGGAAATCTTCGAAAAGAACCGTCTGGCGCATTCGACCTTCACCGCTTCTGTCATACGTACCATGGACTCTTCACCCGCTTTGGGACTTTCTCCAGGCTCCCGTAAATCTTTGTCTTTAGGCGCGCCAAGCTCAGTCACGGCTTTTTTCGCTCACCATCCCCCACACCACGTCGAAGCGAGACCACCTCGGACTCATGGAACTTTTTATTAAAATCAAAGGCAAACAGCTCAATCTACCTCAGGCTGCCAGAATAACGAAAACGTCCCGCCATACGATACCCCGTAGGGTGTGCTTGCGCACCATCTGTTTGAAAAACCAACGCCTCTCGCCATTTTTATGCTTCGTGGGGGGCATCCATCCATCGGCTTTCATGACCGTTGCGATCATTCCGCGGTGCGCAAGCGCACCCTACCTCACAGCCCCCACGCCGTCGGTAGTATCAGCGACACAGGGATCAAGAAAAATCAATATTACATTGAAGCACAGGAAGATCATGAAGTGGCTTCGCCGTCTCAAGAGGCGGGAATGCGGCTAAAAGCTTTTCCTTTTTCAGTTACAACCCTTCAGCGCTCTCTTCCTCAAAATCGCATCTTGCCTGTCCCCTGTTTTCAGGTGTCCTAGTTTGTTCCGATGGCCTGGTGAGCAAGCAAAGGACCGTTTAACCACGAACCACACGAAAAGCACGAACAGGGCAGCATTCTGCTCCCCCAAAAGAATCATTCCTGATTTCCGTTTTCACAGGAGACCCGATGGTGAGGGGCTCTCAGCGCTTGGTACACACCGGAGACGAGGTACCAGTTTTTCTGGTTTTTGATAGAAACGGAAGGGTGTGAAATTCGGGCTCTGAAGCGATTCTGATTGAGACGAAGGGTTAAGGGGTGTTGGAGAAGTTAACGTCAAATAAACACAGACAAAAAAAACTTTTCAAATATCACGACCCACCCACTTTTCCAAAGGCCGGCCTAAAACAAAACCATCAAACAACTTCGCAAAGATAAACTACTGATAAATAGACTTTTTCAGAAAAGGCTTATTCAAACAGCCCCACCTCAGTCAAACAACAGTCAAACAAATTTCAAACGGTTATTCCACCCAGCCCGGCAGATACTTTCTGGCCTTGTTCCCCACTGTTTCGTCATGGCAACGGAGACCCCTTCCCCCGGGAAAAAACTTAGCCACAGATCACACAGATGGACACAGATGCACCCTTCTCTCCCGCCTCAAAGTGGGAGAGAAGGGTATGGCGAAAGCAATCATAAATGATATGTTGAGGTTGCCGTGAGTGTCGGGTGACCGCAATCTGTTTAAAACCTGTTTGTCAAACTTTTCAAAAGTTTGGCCCCCGGCAGGGCCGCCGGAGGCAGGCAACTTTGGCTATGCTATTTAATGTTCGATCCTAAGCATCCCTGGCCCCAGTTAAAAACAGCGGATCGATCTCGGACGCCACATTCTCGGCACTCCCCACCTCCACCGCCTCAATCTCCTTAAGGGTCACCCCGGAGGCGGTTTTCCATTCGGTCCTGCCGTTGGCACTTCGCCCCAACACGATAGCTGCCGCCGTGGACGGGCTGCTGAACAAGACATCTTCCACAAACTCGTAGACGTGGTCCAACTTTCGGAGTTTTCCCGAAGCAATAAGGTCGTCCCGCCTGGCCAAAAACCCTTTTTGACAAGCAGGCGTTGGGTCCAGCCGGGCATGGCTGCCTTTCCGAACGACAAATCCATCAGCCGTCCGCAGCCCTGTTCCTTCGGCATCACCTGCACCGGCAAGATAAAAGATGTCATCCGTTTGAGCCAAGGATTCAGCCGCATCCACCGGCTTTACAATGGGCTCAAACACCTTAAACCCCATGGTGTTAAGCAAAAGCCGGGCATACACCGCAAACTCACCCATTTCAGCCTGGTCTGCCTCTGAAATACTGCTACGGGTGGGCGTTTGATCGTTTTCCACCGCATACCGCGCCGCAACCACCGCATCTTCATGGAACCGGGATTCCAAAAACTTCACATGGGCCTTGTTCAGGTTTTCATCCTTGCTGATAAAAACCACCGCCTCGTTCCAGAAATCACTTTTCGATACGTGCTGCTTCAACCGCTCAAAGGCGTTCTCCGTCTCTCCAATATAAACCCGAGGCTGGCCCGCGGTCTCCGGTGGTCCAAAAAGAAGATAAACTGCCGTGGAGGTCAGCTCCTCCCGGCTGCGGCATTCGCCCACCTTCCTCCGTGGAATTCGATACGCCTTGCCCGTCCAATTCGACAGCTCACATATCATCCGCCCTTCCGGGTCGGCATCCATGAGAAACAATTTTATACTTTTTCCGTAGGCCAGGGTCATGTGGGTTTCCGTTCTCTGGGGATAGTGAAGATTAAAAACAAAAAACTGCCTCCGGCTGCAAGGTGGCGCCACCTTGAAAGCGGGTAACCTCAGCGCCTGGAAACGATACCGGTCTGCCTAAAGTTTTGTAAGCACCATTGTTATGGCTTTCCGCTGAAAGCCTCAGCCACCGATGAAATCGGCTAAACGCAGGCGAATTATTCATACCCACTAAAAATGACTTGCCGACGCCTCCCTAACGATTCAAAAGGGATCCCCTCAATCCGGCACACCCCATCCATTCATTTTAAAAACGGCGGTAGTAATAAAATTATTTGTAGCCTGGAATTGATGAGAAATACAGGAGAAACATACAGCAAGGAAGAGGGGCTTGTCTCTATAAGAAGAACCTGATCACATGAAACAGAAAACAAAACCGCAAGTTGCCTTTGACAAACAAAGCCTTTGAAGTAAAGTAAACCAGACGTCAAACAAACTTCACCATTACACCTGAATCAATCGGTATCTCTCGGAGCCCCCCATGCTCACCCACTGGACCCAAAAACTCACCAAACTCCGCACCGACAAAAACCCCAAGCGTTGGAGCGCCCTCACCACCCACCAAGCGCCCCACAAACCATTTCTTCTTCTCGCCATCATGGATCTCATGGAGGCTGGCCGAATCACTGAAAACCGGTTCGAACCCTCCCTGGAGTTGGTGGAGGCCTTTTCAAGCTACTGGGACAAACTGTTCTCGAAAACGAAGATCTCGACCATGGCCTACCCTTTCCCCCGGCTTCAAGGCGACGGGGTTCTCACGCTGATCCCCCTGCCCGAAGTTTCTCACCCTCTTCCCCCCACGGAGATCCACTCTCTCCACAAGCTGCGAAGTTGTTACAGCCACGCCCAACTTGACGACTGTCTCTACATTCTGTTGCAAGGGCCAAAAACCCGGGAGATCTTGCGCTCGGCCCTTATCACCCACTACTTTGCCCCGGAAATCCGGCCAATAATCCAGGGGGAGTCAAGGGTCAACAGGCTATCGGCAACATACACCCAGTACCTTTTAAACAGAAAAACCCTCACCCCGAATGAGGTCAAAGAGGTGACCGTCACCCGTATCGTCAGAGACCGGGGATTTCGAGGAGCCCTCCTTCCCGAGTACGACCACAGATGCGCCCTCTGCAAGGTCCGAGTTCAGACACCGGAGGAGCATCACGTGGTGGATGCGGCCCACATCATCCCCTTTGCCGAGACGCAAAACAACGACCTCACCAATGGCCTGTCGCTCTGCAAACTCTGCCACTGGGCCTTTGACGAGGGGATGCTGGGGATCGACAAACACCACCAAATCATCGTTTCCCATCACCTGAAGTCGGCTGGCAACTCTGCGGCCCACCTCCTCGGGCTTGAAAACTGCCCCATTGTTGAGCCCAGGGATCAAACATTCTCGCCAGGGTTCGATAACCTTGCGTGGCACAGAAGAAGGGTCTTTGTCAGGTAAGGGATAGAAAGCAGGCGAAAGGTCATCGGCTATGGGCTATCGGCCGTGGAGTCGCTGCGCTCCAGCATAAGATAAAAAAGCCGCGGCGGAGCACGGCGCGCCCGGACGAGCGATGGCCTCTTCAGCAGCGGTTGCTTTTGCCCCTGTTCGTGCCTTTCGTGTGGTTCGTGGTCAGATTGCTTTGGGTTGTTTTTATCTTACGTCTTTCCTGTGGGACTTCCCTAAACAAAGAACGTCTTTTTCTTTTGTTTTTATCGGCAAAGCCGAATCTGTGTCCATCTGTGTGTATCTGTGGCCAACTTGTTTTTTTCGTTTCCAGCGGCGACGCCGTGACTGAAATCAGCCATATCCTGATCTACCAAAGTTCTGATGGCAACGCCCAGATGGATGTACGCTTTGAAACCAGCACAGCTTGGTTGACACAACGCCAGATGAGCGATGTGCTCGATACCACGCCTGAAAACGTATTGATGCATCTGAAAAAAATCTACAATGCCGGTGAACTGAAAGAAGATGCAACCGCTAAGGATTTCTTAGTGGTTCGAACCGAAGGCAAGCGACAGGTTAAACGGCGACTCAAACACTACAATCTGGATGCTGTAATTTCCGTTGGCTACCGAGCCAATTCCAAGCGAGGGGTACAGTTCCGCATCTGGGCCACTCAACGCCTGCGAGAATATCTGGTAGATGGATACAGCATCAACCAAAAGCGGTTTGACCAAAATATCTATAAATCTGGCGAACTGGTTGAAGCGCCAACTACCGAGTAATCCTCGGAAGTTCGTCTGAAAAGACCACAAATCATTCGGCCACCGCTAACGTCACCCCGCCGTGGATTGGGGCTTCATTGGAAAACCGTTCTTCGTGCTTGGTTCTTCGTTTTCTTGGTTCTTCGTTCGAGGAGTCGCTTCGCTTCACAGTTATAAAAAAAGCCGCACCGGAGTGCGGCGCTCCAGAATCACAGCCCAGGACAAAAACCCCCTCCCTGCAACACGCGCCAAAATCCATGGTGAGCCAGCGCCGCCCGGTGAATCGTGAATAGAAAATAGTGAATAGAGAAAAAACAGGCCATAGAATATAGCTGAGCTGAGCGAATTCCTTGAACCAAGCACGAAGAACAAAGAGCCACGAACGGCTTTTTCTCCTCACCCTTAGCCCTTCGCCTATTTCCCCTCTATGCCCTCACCCCTGTTTTCCCCCCTGTGGCCAAAACGGTTTTTTCTTTTCCAGCGGCGACGCATCACCCTGGGTGTGTTTCCGGGTGATGCAGGGGAGAACCGTGCATGGGTTTTCCTGGCCGGTACGGTTAACCCGCGGTGCGCAAGCACACCCTACCCTCACGCCCCGCGCACTGTCGGTTATCCGTTACGCGTCACCCCTGCAGAGAGGGCTTGCGTACCTTTGGCTTGAAAAACCAACACCGGTGGCTGTTTCTGGGCGATGCAGGGGGAGAACCGTTCGTGGGTTTTCCTGGCAGGTACGGTTAATCCGCGGTGCGCAAGCACACCCTACCCGCACGCCCCACGCACCGTCGGTTACCCGTTACGCATCACCCCCGTAAAGAGTGCTTGCGTACCCTTGGCTTGAAAAGCCAACACCTGAGGCTGTTTCCGAGCGATGCAGGGGAGAACCGTGCGTGGGTTTTCCTGGCAGGTACGGTTAATCCGCGGTGCGCAAGCACACCCTACCCGCACGCCCCACGCACCGTCGGTTATCCGTTACGCCACCGCATCTCTTTTGATTTCACAGAAGCTGAATCGTTACCATGGGTTTTTCTTATCCAGCGGCAACGCCGCCCTACTCACCATTCACCATTCACTATTCACTAATAGCCATGAGCGGAGCGAATTCCTTGAACCAAGCACGAAGAACAAAGAACCACGAACGCTTTTGTTTTTCCATTGACATCCCCCCGGCCCCCATGTAGTGTGCGCTTCATTGTTGCGGGATGGAGCAGTCTGGTAGCTCGTCGGGCTCATAACCCGAAGGTCAGTGGTTCAAATCCACTTCCCGCTACCAATTAAAAAATACAAAGGCCCAGAAGAGAAATCTTCCGGGCCTTTTTTGTTTTTAAAAAACGTTCTTCGTGAAAAAGCGTTCTTCGTGCTTGGTTCTTCGTTCTTCGTTCGAGGAGTCGCTTTGCTCCAGCCATTTCTAAAAAAAGCCGCACCGGAGTGCGGCGCTCCAGAATAGCCGCCCAGGACAAAAAGGCCTCACCTGCAACACCCGTCATAGTCCATGGCGTGCCAGCGCAGCCCTGTGAATCGTGAATAGAGGAAAAACAGGCCATAGAATATAGCTGAGCAGAGCGAATTCCTTGAACCAGGCACGAAGATCAAATAACCACGAACGCCTTTGTTTCCTCACCTTTAGCCTTTAGCCTATCGCCTATCGCCTTTTTTTCCCATCTGTGTCCATCTGTGTGTATCTGTGGCCAAAACGATATTTTCTTTTCCAGCGGCGACGCATCACCCTGGGTGTGTTTGCGCACCATTGGCTTGAAAAGCCAACACCTGTGGCTGTTTCCGGGCGATGCAGGGAAGAACCGTGCATGGATTTTCCTGGCTGCCACGATGAATCCGCGGTGCGCAAGCACACCCTACCCTCATGCCCCACGCACCGTCGGTTATCCGTTACGTGTCACCCCTGTAGAGAGGGCTTGCGTACTTTTGGCCTGAAAAACCAAAACCTGTGGATGTTTTTGGAGATGCAGGGGAGAACCGTGCATGGGTTTTCCTGGCTGGTCCGGTTAATCCGCGGTGCGCAAGCACACCCTACCCTCACGCCCCGCGCACTGTCGGTTATCCGTTACGCGTCACCCCTGTAGAGAGGGTTTGCGTACCTTTGGCTTGAAAAACCTACACCTGTGGCTGTTTCTGAGCGATGCAGGGGGGGAACCGTTCGTGGGTTTTTCTGGCCGGTACGGTTAATCCGCGGTGCGCAAGCACACCCTACCCTCACGCCCCACACACCGTCGGTTATCCGTTACGTGTCACCCCTGTAGAGAGGGCTTGCGTACCTTTTTGATTTCACAGAAGCTACATCGTTCCCACGGTTTTTTCTTTTCCAGTGGCAACGCCGCCCTACTCACCTGCATGAATATCATCTAAAAACCCATACAAATGATCCGTAAATATTGCAGCCTTATTTCATTCTTTATAGCGAGTTGTATTTTTAAGGCCTGATATTTTTACCTTGAACCCCACTCGAAAACCATTTAATATATAAGTTATGTATAACATCAGGTAGCACAAACGCGCATTCAAGCAGCTGAAAAAACTCCCGGTGCAAGACCAAACCCGAGCAAGACTCTCTGTTGCCGAGCTTGCCAACTGGCCGATGTGCCGTCACATCAAAGCACTTTCCAATCATTCGTACGGATATAGAATACGTGTTGGAAACTATCGAGTTCTGTTTGATGTGGAAGAAAAGATTCGCGTTATCAAGATCGAGGAGGTAAAAAATCGAGATGAACGCACCTATTAATCATCAAATCATCAAAGATGAAACCGGAAAACCTGCATTTGTGGTGATCTCCTATAACGATTACCTGAATCTCACCGGCAACCCACGCCCCAAAAAGAGACGCAACGAATCCGATTACATCCCCCACGAAATTGTTGATAAACACCTTGGAGACGGAAAAAGCCTTGTCCGTTCCTGGCGGGAACACCTGCACTTGACCCAGCGCGAGATGGGACAGCTCATGAACATCACCCAAGCGGCCTATTCCCACATGGAGAAACCCAACGCCAATTTGCAGCCTGAAACCCTGACCCGAATTGCAAGCGCCCTTGGAATCGACCTGGGATTGCTGACGTTAGAAGATTAACGGCTGAAAAAAAAGCACGAAGAACAAAAAACCACGAACGCTTTCATTTCCCCATTGACATCCCCCCGGCCCCCATGTAGTGTGCGCTTCATTGTTGCGGGATGGAGCAGTCTGGTAGCTCGTCGGGCTCATAACCCGAAGGTCAGTGGTTCAAATCCACTTCCCGCTACCAATCAAAAAATACAAAGGCCCAGAAGAGAAATCTTCCGGGCCTTTTTTGTTTTTTAAAAATGTTCTTCGTGAAAAAGCGTTCTTCGTGCTTCGTGCTTGGTTCTTGGTTCTTCGTTCGAGGAGTCGCTGCGCTTGGCCATTATAAAAAAGCCGCACTGGAATCGCCATCCAACATCATCAAGGCCCCAACATGGTGGGTTGTCGAAAACGTTCTTCGTGCTTGGTTCTTGGTTCTTCGTTGTGGAGTCGCTTCGCTCCGGCCATTTTAAAAAAAGCCGCACCGGAGTGTGGCGCTCCAGAATCGTCGCCCAAGACTAAAAGGCCTTCCCTGCAGCCATGGCGTGCCAGCCTCGCCCGGTGAATCGTGATTAGAATGTAGTGAATAGAGGGAAAACAGGTCATATAATATAGCCGAACGAAGCGAATTCCTTGAACCAGGCACGAAGAACAAAGAACCACGAACGCCTTTGTTTCCTCACCTTTAGCCTTTAGCCTATGGGCTATCGCCTATCGCCTGTTTTTCCCATCTGTGTCCATCTGTGTGTATCTGTGGCCAAAACGGTTTTTTCTTTTCCAGCGGCGACGCATCACCCTGGGTGTGTTTCCGGGCGATGCAGGGGAAAACCGTGCGTGGGTTTTCCTGGCCGGTACGGTTAATCCGCGGTGCGCAAGCACACCCTACCCTCACGCCCCACGCACCGTCTGTTATCCGTTACGCGTCACCCCTGTAGAGAGTGCTTGCGTACTTTTGGCCTGAAAAACCAACACCGGTGGCTGTTTCTGGGCGATGCGGGGGAGAACCGTGCGTGGGTTTTCCTGGCCGGTACGGTTAACCCGCGGTGCGCAAGCACACCCTACCCTCACGCCCCTCCACACTGTCGGTTACCCGTTACGCGTCACCCCTGTAGAGAGGGCTTGCGTACCTTTGGCTTGAAAAAACCACACCGGTGGCTGTTTCTGGGCGATGCGGGGGAGAACCGTGCGTGGGTTTTCCTGGCCGGTACGGTTAACCCGCGGTGCGCAAGCACACCCTACCCTCACGGCCCCCACACCGTCGGTGATCCGTTACGCGTCACCCCCGTAGAGAGTGCTTGCGCACTTTTTTTGATTTAACAGAAGCTGAATCGTTACCACGGTTTTTTCTTTTCCAGCGGCAACGCCGCCCTACTATTCACTGTTCACAGGCCCTGATTCTTATTTAAGATCGTAATAATAGGGCTCCCCTCGATCCTTAACATCGAGCGTCACTTGCCGCATCCCGTACTTCTTGCCTGAGATGGTCCGGGTGTTGTCGGTCCCTTTCCAGACCCAGGAGTCGGATTCTGCAAAAAAGTAAAAAATGCTGTTGCGGGATTTTCCTATCAATTCTTTCGCACCCGGATTAAGTTTTGCCCACGAATGCGTAGCCCAATCGCCGTCAGACCCTTTTATACGAGTCGCTATGTACACCGTTTCACTGGTGGAGTTCGTAAACCCAAGGAAATAGGTCATCTTCTCCTCAAGCATCTCTGCAAGATTTTTATACGACTCTTGGATCTTTTGGATCGCCTCTTCACCGACCAAAGCCAGCATGGGAATCTTCTCAGTCAGGTCGCTGCTGTCTCGATACGATTCGGCCATGGCCAAGGCATCCTGGCCTTTGTTGTTTTCAGGTGACAGGAAGGCCTTCAACTCGAGCAATTTTGTAATATGGGCCCAGCACTGGTTGTCGATGGCCACCATCAGGGGGGTATTGCCATCCTGGTTCTTCTTGTTCTTGTCGGCCCCCTTTTTGATGAGATATGCGGTCTCGTCTTCTGAGGAGAATCGATTTCTCACGGTGTGATGCAGCGGGGTATATCCGTCCTCGTCCGTGGCGTTGATATGGGCCCCGGCAGCCAGGAGAAGATCAATTTTTCCAAATCCCTGGTAACAAACCGTTCGGCTCAAGGGGGAACGGCCGGTGCTGTCCCGAATGTCCGGGTTGCAACCGATGTCTAAAAGGGCTTTCAGCACCTCCGTGCCGTGGAGATAGTGGGCTGCGATATGAAGAAAGCCATCACCGTCACTGTTTTTCTCTTCTTTATCAAGGCCCTGAGCCTTTCCGAGGATCCGAATCATCTCCGTATCTTCCATGCTCACAGCCAAGCTCAGCGGAGACCTCTCGCCCCCTGCCCTGGGGTGGGCAGTGACGCCCCGGTTGATGGCGCTCTGCAACCCTTCCCGGTCCCCTGCAAGCACCAGGCCGATCAGGTTGGTGACCGGTTTCGCTGCCGCACGCGCTTCAACTGTGGAGAGGGCCTTCATGGAGCCCTTAAGGGGAAAAACAACCTGCATCTTCTCATCCAGAACCGTCACCAGGTCAAACCGGAGTTCGGTGCCCCCTTTCAGGGCGGCAATGTCCTCGGCGTTCAGAGGCATGCTCGGCTGTTTCGAGTTCTGAACCAACTGGGGCCGACGCAGGGCCGTGCGCTGAAAAGCGTCCAGAGACTTTCCATCCAGATAAACCCCCTGCAATTTTTTGATAAATCCTTTTTCCGCTGCTTTCGGGTTACCCTCAATCCACATGGGGTAAAGTTGGGGCGAATAAGCCAGCCAGGGGACCCCTTCCACATAAGAAAATTCCAGCTGATGACGACCAAAAACATCCCCGGAGACTCTAAACTTACGCTGCAGGAGGACCGCAGCCCAGAGATCACCGCCCTTCCGCTTTGAACCGGCGCTCGCGGCCTTCCACTTAGCCCCTGAGTTGGAGAACACGGTCGTCGCCTGACGGCGATCTTTCTTATAACATCCCAGGGTCAAGTGGGTGGCGTTACCCACCGGGACATCGAGGCGCACCACATAATAGCTGTCCTCTTCCTCCAGCCTGGAGTGACGAAAAAAGACTCGAACCTCCTCTTGAGACCTTTCTTCCCGGTGGTAAAAAGCCATCTTCTTATGAATGGCTTTGGCCACATCACGATCGGCATGTTCCCACCCCTCGGGCAGATAGAACGTCACCTCCTCAGCCCTCACCGTGCCAGAGATCTTAAGGCCTGTGGCGTCGAAAAAAATGCGGCTCTCAAATCGGGCTTCCTCATTTTCCTCGTCATTGACGAAATTAGAAAATTTCGATTCGTCTTTTAATTGTGACAAATTGTGGTTCTCAAGGGCGTCAAAAACCGTGGAAAGCACCTCAACAAAAAGTCCGGCCTTCTCTTCTCCTGTCAACGGAGCGCCATCCGAGGCAGCAAAAGAGAAAAAGGGCTGGCAGAAAAAAACAAACAACACACACACAAACAAGCTGACACGTCTCATAAAGGGCTCCGTAGCGTCATCAAAGGGTCCGAAATAAGGCAAATACGAGCGCACACCATAACACATTCAGCTACCTAATGGATGTAATCCATCTCACTTTCTCAAAAACTATCCTTAAATTCTAAACAACTATTGAGGCCAATATGAGCGCAAAAAAGGCTCCGGTGGCAAAGGGGGGCTGGGGGGCCGAAAAAAAGGCAAGGGTCTTTGGTCCGGCAAGGGGTTTGAAACAGCCCTTGCCGGATCGTTTTGTAAGGCGGAAACGGAGGAGGGATTTTTATCAGGCTTTTCCGGGCAATGCGATCAGCGTCTCAACGTCGATGGCCGCGGCATACTCTTTGAGTTCATCCAGGGTGATGCCCTCCCCGTCAACAGTCACCAGAAAACGGTGAGCAATGATCATCTTGATATCACCGGAGACATTATTCGGGTCGTAGGTCACGATGGCCTTCTGCTGATGGATACGCTCCAGCCTGCCTCCATCCGCCTCGACTAACCGGGGGTGGGACATCTCCATCGCGGCGCTGCGCATCATCGGGGACCCGGCCACAATCTGAACGATCAGAGAGCCGCTTTCACCTTTTCGATAGATTCGTTCGGCGATCATCTCGCCACCGGGCTCCGCAAAACCCGATTCAACGGACGTGGCAGGATCGGAACGCCACCCCTTGCGAGGTGATGGCAACATAGCCGACAGGCTCTCTCCATTCGCCTGCTCGCTTATCGGGGCAGCCCACGCCGTGTTCTCAACCGCTGACCCCGACATATCCACGAAGGGAGTGATTTCAGCGGCAAAGCCGACCGAGGCCATCACAGGAAACAAAGTCGACACCAGACAAAAGACAAGGGGACGCATACCCACCAAAGAGATCATAGGAATAACTCCTTAATTTAAAAAATCATACATAACGTACGAAACATGAGAGACAGGGCACCCAGACTGAAAACCATCTCAGCACGGCGCGTCTCGGGTTGGATTTTTTTTGTTAAAAACCAATAATGATCAAGGGCCATTTATAATGGCCGGAGAGCAATATCACAGGCCAAAGGCGGGAACAAGGCTATTAGCCATTTATGAGCCAATAGGCTGTATCGGTCTGCCGACCGGCCCCCGCAGCAAACCAGGCCACGAAGAGCCGCCTGCCTTTTTTATCTCACCGCCCCTTGCCATTTGTGATCAAGTGGTGTAAATTCCCGATCTTCAAATTTAAAAAGCCCCTTTGCCGGCGCGCAAGAGCCATTGCGCACCGGCTTTTTTTTATGATGCTGTCTGAAACGCGGTGCCCACCGGCAGCTCGACTGCCCTTGGGGCCGCGCCTTTAATAGATGAGGTAAATCGTATTATGTCTGTTGTTTTTGGACTGGACTTCGGAACCAGCAACTCAGCCCTCTCGGCCAATATCGACGGCAACGTGTCGATGATCGATATCGACGGCTTTAACGAAACCGGAAATACTCTGAAATCGGTCATCTATTATGACGACGAGGAGCGCCAATTCTTCTCCGGCCAGGAGGCGGTGAACCAGTACATCGAAAACGACGCCTTCGGTCGATATATCCAGTCCATAAAATCCTTTTTACCTGACGCCAGTTTTGAAAAAACCGAGGTGGGAAACAAGACCTACACCCTGGAGCAGCTCATCGGCATGATCCTTCGAACGATCCGGGAAAGAGGCGAAAAGGCGGTGGGAAAAGCGGCGGACTGCCTGGTGCTGGGACGCCCCGTTGTCTTCTCCGAAGACCCCGAATGCGAGGCCCTGGCCAACCGGCGGCTGCTCAAAGCAGCTGAACTGGCCGGGTTCAAAGAGGTCCACCTTCAGCTGGAACCCATCGCAGCGGCCCTGGCCTATGAAAACACCTTGAAAAATGGGGAAGAAAAAACCGTGCTGGTGGGGGACTTCGGGGGCGGCACCTCGGACTTTACCATCATCAAAGCCAGGGGCGGGCAAAGCGGTTACACAAAAAACCGAAAAGAAGACGTCCTGGGCCTGGGCGGGATCTACATCGGGGGCGACACCTTTGATTCAGCGATTATGTGGAACAAGGTCGCCCCTTATTTCGGAAAAGAGGTGCGCGTCAAAGCACTCTACGACGATTTCACCCTGCCGGTTTCCTCCCTGATCCTCGGAAAACTCAAGCAGTGGCACCTGATTCCCCACCTGCGGCATCCAAAAATCGAGGCGATCTTAAAGGATATCCACCACCGGGCCGACAAACCGAAACTCATCGAGAATCTCCAGAAACTCATCGAAGACAACTACGGCTATCTCCTCTTCCGGGCCATCGAAGAGACAAAATGCCGTCTCTCCACCGATGAGACCGCTCTCATCCGCTTCAATGAAGGGAGCCTTGCCATCTCCGAACCCCTGCCCCGATCCGAGTTCGAAGGGATCATCAACGCCAACGTCACAAAAATCGACGCCTGTGTCGACGAGGTAATGACCCAGGCAGGACTCACCCCGGACCAGGTGGACACCGTCTTTCTCACCGGCGGGTCCTCCCATATCCTGAAAATCCGGGAGCTCTTTATCAAGCGGTTCGGCGCGGAAAAAATCGACGCCCAGAACGCCTTCACCAGCGTGGCCTACGGGCTGGGGTGCAGCCAGTATCTGGCGGGATAAAACAGCGTGCCTCCGGGGCCAGGGGATTTATCCCCTGGCCCCCAGGTTCGCAAGGGGTAAAGCAATTTTTCTTCTTCGTGCAGCCGTACTCTTCCTAATTTAAGCCCAAGAATCAGATCCCGATGGCGCATGAAATCCGTTTGACTTTAACCGGAATAACCACGACGGAAAAGTGAATCAGCTTAAGAATCAACGACCTTTCGAGTCTCCCATCTGGCCCTCGACATTCATTCTTTCATGCAAAATACGAATGATTTCAACCCGAGACGCCACCAGACGGTAAAATATCAAATGACGACCGACATGATAAACCCGATAACCCCTTCGAATATCGTCACACACCGCTCCAGAAAATGGCTGTTCAGATAGCAAATGAAAGCTTTCATCAAGCTTATGAAGATAGGTATTTCGTTGATCACGGCCCCATCTTTGGAGCATAAAAAGACCGATTAATTTAAGATCCTCGACGGCCTTTGCACTCATTCGGAATGATGACGGCATGCAATCTATTCCTCTTTATCAAGTGACTCAACCAACTGATCTAAAGAATATTCCACAAACCCACTGGCCTCACCCTCTTTCAACTCGTGCTGCAGGGCCTTCAATTTTAATTCTCGTTCTTCAAGTACACGCAATCCGTCTCGAATGACCTCGCTTGCAGATGCATAGCGACCACATTTAATTTGGTGGGCGATAAATTTTTCGAAATATTTCCCCAAAGTGACACTCGTATTCTTTTGCATAACGACACACCTCCATATCATTATTAATACCAATATATACCACATTCAGGTATTTGACGTAAAGGTCGTCACTTTTATCGTTTTTCCCAAGTTCCCATGTTGAGCCCTGCTCACCCTTTTCTTCAATGATGCAACAAAAGGGCTCCTCAACGAAGAATCAGGAACAAATCACCCGAAACGGTTTTTTCATTTGACTTGCCCACGCCCCCCATGTATTGTCGGCTTCGTTGTTGCGGGATGGAGCAGTCTGGTAGCTCGTCGGGCTCATAACCCGAAGGTCAGTGGTTCAAATCCACTTCCCGCTACCACTTAAAAAATACAAAGGCCCAGAAGAGAAATCTTCCGGGCCTTTTTTATTCTTTAAAAACCGTTCTTCGTTCTTCGTGCTTGGTTCTTCGTTCGAGGAGTCGCTGCGCTTCAGCGTTATAAAAAAACCGCACCGGAATCGCCGTCCAACATCATCAAGGCCCCAACATGGTGGGTTGTCGAAAACGTTCTTCGTTCTTGGTTCTTCGTTCGGGGAGTCGCTGCACTTCAGCGTTATAAAAAAAACCGCACCGGAGTGCGGCGTTCCAGTACGGGCTATCGCTGTTTATAACCTGTTTGTTAAACTTTTCAAAAGTTTAGCCCCCGGCAGGGCCGCCGGAGGCTTTTTTTCCCATGATCCGTTGTCCCTTACACCAGCTTGTACACCCCACGGTCCGGGGTCTCCACCCATCCTTTTTGCTTCATCTGATAGAGGGTGTTTCGCACCTTCTGGGGATCCATCTTTGACTGGGTGATCATCTCCGCCACCGGCAGGCCTTTCCCTTTCTTTTTCATCAGGATTGCCAGCTGTTTCATGGGTGCGTTCATCCCGGCCGTGTTGTCCGCTCTTTTATTAGGGGCCGGTTTCGTTTGAGCGGCGGGCTTTTTCTTTATGCTCTTTACCGGCTTCGCTTTTGATACAGGCGCACCCGCCGATTTCTTTCGGCCCTTGGCGGCTGGTTTCGGCGTTGGGGGTTCTGCTTCGCCCAGATCAATACCAAACAGATCCGAGAGACCGTCCGCATCGTCTATGACCCGATCGCTCTTTTTACCGGCCTTTCGCAGCAGCTCGCCTTTGGTCTCGTTCACCGTCTCGGAGATCAGGTCATCGACCTTCACCCTGCGGAGCAAAAAGAGAAGGGAGGGGTCTTCATCGAGGCGGGCACCGACCCCGTAGAGGCTGGCGGCCACATGCTTGCACAGGGTGGCCGAATCCGGGCAGCTGCAATGAAGGGAGATCTCGGTCGGGGAGGGAAAAAGGCCTTTTCCCTTGGCCGTCAACAAATCGGCCATGGCCTCCGGGAGACGCCCTGCCATCAGGGTCTGAACCGAGTCCATGGTGCCCATAGCCGCCTTTTTAAGGGCCTTCCACTTCGATATCAGCATAGGCGCAATGGTGACGGTAATCGTATAGGGTTGGCTCTCACTTCCCAGGACCAGGGCCGTCACCTTGCCGGCCGTCACCTGTAAATCCAGGACCGCTCCATGCCTGGCGTAGCTTCGGCCCCGCTCCAGGCGATAGGCGTAATCGGCGTACCCTTCCAGATTTTTATTCCAGGCCTTGCCCCACCAGGTTTTGGCCATGGCACCGCGCTCGGGGATGCACACCGGTGAGATTTTGGGATTCTTCTTTTTTAGCTGCTTCAGTTTTTTCTCGGCTTTGACCCGTTTTTCTGCCACCGAGACATATTTTGGATACCCGTAATAACCCATCGTGATCAAGCGCCCCGTTTTTTAAAGTGTCAATGTAAAGAGCTTCACCAGCTCATCGTCCGCCATCTCCGTCACAAGCACCTCCCCTGTGGGAGAGACCACCTGGTCTGCCAGGTCGCGTTTTTCATGAAGCATGAGATCAATTTTTTCTTCGATGGTCCCTCGGGTGACAAAGGTATGCACGATCACCTTTTTGGTTTGCCCAATACGAAACGCCCGGTCCGTGGCCTGATTTTCCACCGCCGGGTTCCACCACCGGTCAAAATGGACCACGTGGTTGGCCCGGGTGAGGTTAAGTCCCACGCCTCCGGCTTTTAAGGAAAGCACCATAAACGGGCAATAGGCTTCCCCTTGAAAGGTATCGATGAGACCGGCCCGTTTCCCTACGGGCACCCCGCCGTGGAGTACCAGCCCCGGATGACCAAAAATATCGGCAAGAAAGGCCCGCAGGGGCTCGGTCATCTCCTTGAACTGGGTAAAGACCAGAACCCGTTCCCGCTTCTCCAGCACGGTCTCGCAGATCTCGCGAAGCCGCTGAAACTTTCCGCTCTCGCTCTCTTTAAAATCCCCGCTGCCCACGTACTGATCCGGATGGTTACAGAGCTGCTTGAACTTCATGATAGAGGAGAGCACCAGGCCCCGCTTGGCGATCCCGTCGGTGGTTTCCAGCCGCTTCGCCAGGTCCTCCACCCCTTTGCGGTAGAGCACCACCTGTTTCTTGGAGAGCCCGGCATAGCTCTTCATCACCACCTTGTCCGGAAGATCGGAGATAATCGTCTTATCGGTTTTTAACCGGCGCAGGACAAAGGGCGAGATGAGTCGCCGCAGCCGGGCGTATCCTTTCGGATTCGTCTTCAGGCTTTTGGAAAAGTTGGCGAACTCATTTCGGCTGCCCAGGAGGCCAGGGTTCAGAAAATCAAAGAGGGACCAGAGGTCACCCAAGCGGTTTTCCACTGGGGTGCCGGTCATAGCAATCCGATGGGAGGCGGAAAGCTCTTTGACGGCGCGGGTCTGGCGAGTCCCCGGGTTTTTAATGGCCTGGGCTTCGTCCAGGATCAGGCAATCCCAGGAGCGCTCTCCCAGCCAGGGGTATTTTTGCACCAGGGTGTACGTGGTGATCACCAGATGAAAGCCGCCGGCATCATCCGGTCCGTCGGTTGCCAGCTGTTTTTTTTCTGAGGCCAGGGTCTTTCCCTTCACGGCCGTCACATAATCCGGATGGGCCACAAAGACGCGAAGGCCCGGCGCAAACCGCTCGATTTCATTCAGCCAGTTGGTGACCAGGGATGCGGGAAGCACCAGCAGAGAGGGACCACCCCGCTCCTCTTTGGCCCGGGCGTAAAGAAAGGAGAGGATCTGCACGGTCTTGCCAAGCCCCATGTCGTCGGCAAGGCAGGCCCCGAATTTCAGCTGCTCCAGAAAAACAAGCCAGTTGAGACCCTGCTGCTGATACCCTCGTAACGTGGCCTTAAACCCAGACCCTAAGGCCACCTTGGGGGCCAGTGAAGGGGTCTCTAATTTGGCCAGGGTCGCATCCAGCCACTCCCCCCGGGAGACCTCGCAGTCCACCTCGGCCATGGCACCGTCAAGGAGAAGCTCCGGCCGAAGCTGGAGCCGCATGGCTTCCCCTAAGGTCATCCCCTCATCGGCCAACTCACGAGCCCGCTCACACGCCGCAAGGGCCTGGGCCAGCTTGGCCTGGTCCACAGCCACCCAACGGTTTTTTAAAAAGGCGAGCCCTTCGCTTTCGGCCAGGATCTGCCGGGCCTCCTCGACGGTAAGCGCCAGATCGCCCATCACCAGCCCGGGAGAAAAGCTGAGCAGGGCCTTTTCACCTACCAGGCTCGGCGGCTTGTCGCCCAGGGAGAGACTCACTCGCACGCCGGACGCCTTGGGCTTCCACCAGTTCGGGATACGGCAGATCACCCCGCATGATTCGTAAAGGGGCACCTCTTTTAAAAAGTGAAAGGCCTCGTCCACATCCCAGGCCAGGGGATGAAAAATCTCCCCGCTCTCCACAAGATCCGCCACCCGTCGGCTCTCAGAAGCCGCCCGGTAAACGGTTGCAAGCAGCGAGACCAGGGCCTCGTCGTGAAACTCATCAAGGGCACGTTTCAGGGGCAGGTGCCGACCGGTTCCCGCCTGGGAGTAGGTGGCCATAAAGGCAAAAGGCATGGCGGCGTGCTTGTTCTCCACCAGGTGAAAGAACACCCGCCCGGCAAGATGAATCTCCGGGTTGAGACCCTCAAAAAACGAAGCCACGCTCCCGTCATGGGAGGCGAGACGGACCGAGAAACCTTCCCCCAAGCTCTCCCACACCGAGGCCAGCATGGCCGCGTCCACCCGATCGCCCCCCACCATCAGCGGAACACCGGTAAGAAACTCTGCCATGACCTCATCATCCTGGGGCGCCCGAGCGGTTTCCCGCAAGGCCTCAAGATCCGACAAGCGGACCAGCCCATTGACATAAGCCGTGGCCACCCTGGCCAGCCAGGCAAGGGACGGGTCCAGCCCCTGCGGTAACGTGGAGCAGCCCAGGGAAAAAAGCCAGCTCTCCGGTTCCTGCTGAAACCGGTCATAAAGCGCCTGTTGAAACCTGTCCAGAGCCTTGGGAAACGCTCTTTTTGAGCCTCCCCACTCCAAGTGCGGCACGCCGCCAGGCATGACGGACACTGTTAAAATCGAATCCATATTTATTGCAACCATCCCTGTCAGAAAAAGAACAAAAAAAACCTCCGCGGCAAGGGGTGTCATCTTGAAAGCGGGTTTAGCCAATGCCCGGATATCGCCACCTCCGGGTGGCGTAACCTATCCCGGATATTTCATGAGAAAACAATCAGGGTTAAGGAATAATCTGTAATTACAGTTCCTTGTAGTAACATTTTGAGATATTTTAAAAATGCAAAATGTAATCCACGGTATTCTGTCTGATTTTCTCACCCTTCGGGCGAGCCGGGTGCACTCATCTGCCGCGTTATCAGAGCTTTGAGGTAAACCACTACATCTTCAGCTC
>NZ_JAQYWB010000091.1 GCF_030145185.1 Desulfoluna sp.
TCAGAGCTGAAGATGTAGTGGTTTACCTCAAAGCTCTGATAACGCGGCAGATGAGTGCACCCGGCTCGCCCGAAGGGTGAGAAAATCAGACAGAATACCGTGGATTACATTTTGCATTTTTGAAACGACTGAAAATATGACTGCAAAGAACTGTCATTACGGATTATTCCTTAGACCTGATTGTTTTCTCATGAAATATCCGGGATAGCCCTTCGCCGGGGCAATGATCGTGGCTGCCCACTGTGACCCGCTGCTCCGGGGTTATCCTGAACGCCCCGGAGCAGCCCTTTAAACATATTTTTTAACTCTCTGCGCATGAGTAAGGAGCTTTTGATGTCCCCATCAACCCTGACGCGCTGGTTCAATACGAAGTTTGAAAGCACCCTTTGCGTGATCTCACTTGTGGTGATGGCCTGCTGTGTCTTTCTTCAGGTGATCCTGCGCTACCTTTTTCATCAGTCAGCCCCGTGGGCGGAGGAGCTGGCCATTTACGGCATGGCTTTCTCTGTTTACTTCGGTGCAGCACTGGCCGTTACCGAAAAGAGTCATGTCCGTATTCTGAATCTTGTTTTCATGTTTCCGAGAAAGATTGCCATTGGCGTCATTGTCGCAGGCGACGCCGTCTGGTGTGCGTTTAATATTTTTATGGTCTTCCATGGTCTTGAGTATTTGAGGATCCTTTGGGGCACCCATTTTATTTCTCCGGCCCTGGGCATTGAACAGCGATGGCCCCAGGCGGTTGTGCCCTTTTGCTTTGCCCTGATGACCTTTCGCATTCTCCAGTTCTATTATCGCTGGTGGCGTACGGGTGTCTGCGAGCTGACCTGTGACTTGCCCGAGGATTTAGAGGCCCGGTGAATCGCACCAGAGAGCTTTTATGTGAAGACTAAGCGCAACCCATTGCATGATTTAAGGAGTGTGATTTATGAACGGACCTCTGTGTATGTTAATTGCCTTTATGGGCTGCATGCTTATCGGCGTCCCCATTCCATGGGCGGCCGGTGTTGCCACCGTCGTCGGCCTGCATATTATCGATATCCCGTTTACCCTGCTCAGCCAAACCGCTTACAACGCCTTTGAATCCTTTCCCCTGATGACCATTCCACTCTTTGTGCTGGCCGGTCAGTTGATGGAAAAGGGCGGAATGTCGGAGCATCTTATCCACATTGCACGGAAAATGGTGGGGTCCTTACGGGGCGGAACCTCCCTTGTGACCATTATCAGCTGCGGGCTTTTTGCCTCGCTGACAGGCTCCGGTCCTGCCACGACGGCGGCCATCGGCTCCATCACCATCCCTGCCATGGTGGATGAGGGGTACCCCAAAAAATTTGCCTCCGGGATTTCCGCGTCTGCCGGGGCCCTGGGGAGCATCATTCCCCCCAGCAACCTGCTGATTATTTACGCACTGATCGCCGAAGAATCGGTTCCCAAGCTTTTTTTGGCCGGCCTGGTGCCCGGGTTCATGGTTATTCTGTTTCTTATTTTGACCTCCTCCACCGTTTGCAGGGTGAGCGGGTTTGGGGAAAGAGTGGACGATGATTTTATGTTTCGTCCCCTCTTGAAGGCCCTTTGGGAAGGGAAGTGGGCCATTGGGGCGCCGCTGATTATTCTTGGCGGTATCTACAGTGGCATCTTCACCCCCACGGAGGCCTCGGCTGTGGCGGTTTTTTACGGCCTTTTCGTGGGCACCTTCATCTATAAGAAACTGACGGTGGCCAATATCATCGACAGCCTTAAGGCCACCACGACCATGGTGGGCACTGTGCTGGTGATCCTGGGTTCCACCAAGGCCTTTGGCCAGTTGGTTGCCTTCTACGATATTCCCATTGCGGTCCAGGGCTTTTTTACGGGCTTTACGAGCAACCCCTTTCTCGTGCTGCTGGTGATCAGCGCGCTCTACATTCTCGTGGGCATGTGGATGGAATCCATCCCCCAGGTCGTGATCTTTACGGCCGTGCTTCTGCCGGTGGTTAAAAGCATGGGCATCGACCCTATCTTTTTCGGGGTACTCACGGTGTTGACCTGCGAAGTGGGCTTTTTAACGCCCCCTATCGGGGTCAATCTTTTTGTCTCCTCGCGCATTGCGGGCATCTCCCTTGAGGAGTCTTCCATCGGGGTTCTTCCCTTTGTGGTGCCCTACATTGTGACCATTATCATTCTTTGCGCCATGCCTTGGTTAACCACGGGTGTCGTTGATGTGTTTTTCAAGTAGCCCTCTCCCCTTCACCGGCCTTCAAGGGCGGTGGGGAGATTTCATGATTTAAGCGGAGTGTAGCCATGATAGATGTACTTATAAAAAACGGCGTGGTGGTTGACGGGGAAGGGGGCTCATCCTTTAAAGCGGATGTGGCGATTACAGGGGGCCTGATTTCCACCGTGGGCGATATCGGTTCTGCGGAGGCGGCCCTGATCATCGATGCCGCGGGCAAGATGGTCTGCCCCGGCTTTATCGATTTGCATACCCACTCGGATTTTACCTTTCTGGTGGACGGCAGGGCCATGAGCTCGATTCATCAGGGTGTCACCACTGAGGTGATAGGTCAGTGCGGCTACAGCTGCGCCCCCTGTAGCTGCGCGGATGATTTAAAGGGGATTCTGGGCTACCAGCCTGGCGTGGACGTGGATTGGCGAAGTGCCGGAGATTATTTGGCGCGACTTGAAAAAGAAGGGGTGGGCGTGAATGTGGCGGCACTCGCCGGTCACGGGTCGCTTCGCCGGTGCGTGATTCCGGAAGGCAGGGGAAGGGCGACGGCCGAGCAGCTTGAGGCCATGTGCGCCCTTTTGGATACCTGCTTGCAGGAGGGGTTCCATGGCCTCTCCCTGGGGCTGGAGTATGAACCCGGTATCCATGCGGACACCCAGGAATTGGTGGCTCTGGCCCGGGTCGTTGCGGCCCATGACGGGATTTTATCCGCCCATGTGAGAAACCGGGACGTTCACTACGATATGGCCTTCAGTGAGGTCATTTCGGTGGCCCGTATCACCGGTGTTCGGTTGCAAATTTCTCACTTAAGCCCCAAATTTGGCGCCCCTGTGGATGCGGTGGCCAACAGCCTGTCGATGATTGATCGGTTGAACGCCAGTGGAGGGGAGGTGGCCTTTGATCTGATCCCTGACAACTGGGGGCCGACCCTGATGGCGTCGGTCCTTCCGACCTGGGCCCATGTGGGTGGGATTGATGCCACGTTGAGGTACCTGGCCGACCCGGAGGCCAGGCAGAAGATGAAGGCTTCGCCGAATCCCATCTGGCAGCTGGTCCTTCAAAAACGGTGGGACCTGATCACCTTGTTTTATTCCCCCGATCACCCTGAGCTGGTCGGAAAAACCATGGCAGAGATCGGAGAGGCTCTGGCCTGCGATCCCCATGACGCGGTGTTTGATCTTCTCCTTGCTGCCGGTGAAGGAATGTCTCGAGTGATCTGGGCGGGATGGAATTTTGACGAGTCCATGCAGCAGGAACTTCTCGCTCACCCCTTGTGCGGCGTGATATCCGATGCCCAGACCGTGGCACCAGATGGCCCCCTGGCGGGCAACACCGGGGCACCCACCGTGTACGGATGGGTGGGCCAGTTTTTTGATCGTTACGTGAAAAAAGAGGGGCTCTTTTCCTGGGAAGAGGCGGTGAGACGGATCACCAGCCTTCCGGCCGATCGCATGAAAATGACCGATCGCGGACGCCTTCATCCCGGGTTGAAAGCGGATATAACGGTGATGGATCCAGACACCATCGCGTGCCGGGCTACCCTTCATGCCCCCAACAGGTACCCGGATGGCATCAGCCATGTCTTTGTCAATGGGAAGCTTGTCGTGTCTGAAGGCAAACGGGTGGGCGGAAATTATGGACAGGTGATTGGCCATTGATGGCTTAAAAAGAGAGGAAGGCGGGGTGTTGTCATGGCAACGCCCTGCCCGGTTGGTCCGCTGGAGGACCTCGCTTTGAGACGGCAGATAACGGTTATTGATGCCCCGATGTCGGGCGTTCGGAATCGCTTGCAGCGGGATCGGCCGGGCTGACAGCGAGGCGTTATTGTGCTGGGTGTCGTGGCCATTTGTTTGACCTTGGCCAGGGAATCGGCTATGACATAGCGACATACTGCAGGCGTTTTTCCATGCAACATCTTGAAGGCTATGGGGAATACCGCACGCGCTGCCGATACGTCGCTCAGCCGTAACCGACCACCCGCCCTGCGGGTGTCTTTGTTGGTGGCTGCCCGATGGCGGTGGCTGGGTCTTTTTTTACGCAGTTTCGGGTTGACGGGAGTGTTTCCGGATGGCTGAAATGGCGGTGAAAGACCTCTAAAACCAAAGATACCAGGAGATACTGTTTGAAAATTGTTATCGTAGGAGCCGGTGAGGTGGGGTTTCATATCGCCAGTCGGCTTTCTCTTGAGAACAAAGATGTCATGGTGGTTGATACCAGTGATGAGGCCCTGAAGCGAGTCTCTGAGACTCTGGACGTGCAGGTTATGAAGGGCTCGGGCAGCAGCCCTGAGGTCCTCATCGATGCCGGGGTGAAAAAGGCCGATATTCTGCTGGCTGTCACCGACAGCGATGAGACCAACCTGGTGGCTTGCCTTACCTGCGACATCATCTCTCCCGCCACGAAAAAACTGGCCCGCATCCGGTTGGGTGATTACGACGCCTACCACGAGCATTTCCGGGCCAATGCCCCCCATATCGACACCATTATTAACCCCGAGATTGAGGTGGTGAAGACCATCTACCGATTAATGCGGGTCCCCGGAGCCGTTGATGTGGGTGAGTTCGAAGGTGGCCGCGTTAAAATTGTCGGCATGCGCCTGGAGGAGGGAAGCCCTCTGGCGGGCTTGCGTCTTTCCGAGCTTTCGTCACGATTGGGGGGTGTTCGTCCCCTGATCGCCGCCATTGTTCGAAAAGGGGAGCTCATTGTGCCCCATGGCAACGATACCCTTCAGCTCGGGGATCTTGTTTATTTTATCAGTGAGTCCACCAAGCTGAATGAAGTCCTGCGCTTTTTCAATCGTCGCATGAAACCAGTGAACCGGGTCCTTATCGTGGGCGGTGGTCTGATCGGCGCGCGTCTGGCTGATTTGCTTGAGAGCAAGAATATTCATACGAAGATTATAGAGAAAAATCCTGAGAGGTGCCGCTATCTTGCCGAGCGGATGAACCGCGCCGTGGTGCTTTGTGGGGATGGCTCTGACCAGAGCCTGCTTCTGGAAGAAAATATCAAGGACATGGATTTTGTGGTCTCCCTGACCGACGATGAGGAGACGAATATTTTGGTCTCCCTTCTAGCCCGAAGTGTCGGCGCCGACAACACCATCACCAAAATCAGCCGGTTCAGCTACATGCCCCTCATGGCGAGCATTGGGGTGGAGCAGGTGGTGAGTCCGAGGCTTTCGGCCATTAACTCCATTTTGCAGCATATTCGGAAGGGCAAGGTGCTCTCCGCCATGAGCGTTCACGGGGAGCAGGCGGAAGTGATCGAAGCGGTGGCGCTTCAGACCTCAGAATTGGTGGACACCCCCATCCGTAAGGTCTCATTTCCCCGGGGAGCCCTCCTTATATGTATTATCCGTGATGATGAGGTGATTATTCCGTCGGGTGAGAGTGTGATCAAGCCCGACGACCGGGTGATTATTTTTGCCACGCGTGAGGCGGTCCCCCGTATTGAGAAGATGCTGACCGTCAAGCTGGAGTTCTTCTAATGCGCTGGCCTGTTGTGACGTATATTGCCGGGTTTCTGCTTTTTGTCCTTGGACTTTCCATGCTGTTGCCCGTGATCTGTTCCGCCCTTTATGGGGGGGATGACCTGATGGCCCTGCTTCTTTCTGCGGTCTTTACTGCCGTCTCCGGGGCCATCGCCCTTCTGGCCTGTCGGAACGTCAGTTTCGATAACATCAGCCAGCGGGAGGGAATGGCCATTGTGGCGGTCGGGTGGACAGTGGTCGGTCTTTACGGGGCGCTTCCCTTTTATTTCAGCGGTGTTTTTCCCCATTTTGTGGACGCCTTTTTTGAGTCGGTCTCCGGGTTCACCACCACAGGCTCCTCGGTGTTGACCAACATCGAGGCTGTGCCGAAGGGGCTGCTTTTCTGGCGGAGTTTGATCCAGTGGTTGGGGGGTATGGGGATTATCGTGCTCTCCCTGGCCATTTTGCCGTTTTTGGGCGTGGGCGGGATGCAGCTCTATAAGGCTGAAGTGCCGAGCCCGGTTCCGGATAAATTAAAGCCGCGCCTTTCTGAAACGGCCTCCATCCTCTGGAAGGTGTCTGCCATGATCTACGTAATGAAGATAGTACTGTTGCTCTTCGGCGGCATGGATCTTTTTGATGCCCTCTGTCACACCTTTACCACCATGCCCACCGGGGGGTTCTCTACGAGGAATGCCTCGGTGGCGGGGTTTAACAGTACCTATATTGATGTGGTGATCATCGTCTTTATGGTGCTGGCCGGCATCAACTTTTCGTTGCACTATCAGATGATGCGGGGGAAACCCCTGGCTTTCTGGCGGGATTCCGAGTGCCGCTGGTTTCTGATTATTGTGCTGGGCCTTTCTGTTGTCGTTACCTTTGATCTTTATGGCACTGTGTATGACAGCCTGCCCGAAGCGCTGCGCTACGGATCCTTTCAGGTGGTTTCTATTATCACCACCACAGGGTACGCCACGGCCGATTATGAGCTTTGGCCAGGGCTGAGCCAGGTGTTGATCTTCCTTTGTATGTTTATTGGTGCCTCGGCGGGTTCTACGGGGGGCGGTATGAAGGTCGTGCGTGTGATGCTCTGCTTGAAATACTGCTACAGGGAGCTCTATATGCTGATTCACCCCCGGGCCGTGGCAACGGTTAAGCTGGGGGGCAAGGCGGTGCCTGAAAACGTCATGCGAAGCATCATCGGCTTTGTGGCCATTTATATCGGCCTTTTTGCGCTGTGCTCCGTTATATTGGCCGGTATGGGGGTTGACTTTGTCACCGCCTTTACCTCTGTGGGCTCCTGTATCGGTAACATTGGGCCCGGATTCGGTCTTGTGGGGCCTTCGGAAAACTTTGCCTTGATTCCCCAGGGGGGAAAGTGGCTTTTGGCCTGGTGCATGCTTCTCGGCCGCCTTGAAATCTACACGGTCATCATTTTTCTTGTGCCGGAATTCTGGCGGAAGTAAGATGGCGTCATCTGCTTTTTTCGGTGAAAGCACTGGCTTAGATCTCTGTGGGCCCGGGCGGGTGGCAGGGATTTTATTTTTGTGAAAATTTCGGCTTGACACCGTCGTCATAACTTGAGTATAAGCTTCGAGTCTTTGAGACGCAGCGGGTCGTTAACTCAGTTGGTAGAGTATCTGCCTTTTAAGCAGAGAGTCACAGGTTCGAGCCCCGTACGACCCACCATTGCGTCCCCATCGTCTAGCCTGGTCCAGGACACCGGCCTTTCACGCCGGCGACAGGGGTTCAAATCCCCTTGGGGACGCCATTAAAAATTTCAAGAGGGGTTGATCGCAAACGCGATCAACCCCTCTTTTTGTTTGTACGTGCAAAAGGGCCTCTCGGTGGTCGCCGTATGATTAAAAAACATGCTGGGAGGGGCTTGGGATGGGGCTTTTCTCTGGGGTGTTCTTTTTTATCTTAAAAGGAGATGCCTGGAAAAAAGGCAACGATCCATTTTTTACGTTGACAGAGTCGGCGCAATTTGAGTATAAGCTTCGAGTCTTTGAGACACAGCGGGTCGTTAACTCAGTTGGTAGAGTATCTGCCTTTTAAGCAGAGAGTCACTGGTTCGAGCCCAGTACGACCCACCATTATGTCCCCATCGTCTAGCCTGGTCCAGGACACCGGCCTTTCACGCCGGCGACAGGGGTTCAAATCCCCTTGGGGACGCCATTTGTATGCATAGGGGCTGACTGTAAATTCCGGTCAGCCCCTTTTTTGTGTGGGGAAAACCGAGTGCGGAAGGCCTGAGGGGAAAGGGGTGACATTTTGGATGTCACCTTGTATCTTCAATCAGGCACCCGATTCGATACCTCCAGATTAATCCTATACGGACACGACCCATGAAACCCATCGTCGCCATCATTGGACGCCCCAATGTGGGCAAATCCACTTTGTTCAACCGCATCACACGAAGCCGTAAGGCCCTCGTGGATAACATGCCCGGTGTCACCCGGGATCGTCATTACGGCGAAGCCCTCTGGAACGACGCCCCGTTTCTGTTGGTAGACACGGGCGGATACCTCATCGATGACGATGACGCCTTTGCCGGGGCCATTCGGGATCAGGTGACTCAGGCGGTGGCGGAAGCCGATGCCGTGGTGATGGTTTTAGATGGAAAAGGGGGGATCTCTCCCTACGACCGGGATCTGGTGATGATTCTGCGGGAGACCCACACCAAGATTTTTTATGTGGTTAATAAAATTGATGGGGAGAATCAGGAGGGGAACCTTTACGATTTCTACTCCCTGGGTATTGATCATCCTTATCCTGTGTCCGGTGAACACGGCTACGGTGTGCCGGATTTTCTCGATGAGCTGGTGGCTTCTTTCCCTGAGGCGGCCGCCTATCCCAAAGACGATGATGAGATCATCAATGTGGCCGTGGTGGGGCGCCCCAACGCGGGCAAGTCATCCCTGATCAATCGCCTGACTGGCCAGCAGCGGCTGGTCGTGAGTGATGTGGCCGGGACCACCCGGGACGCCATCGATACGATGATGAAACGTGACGGGCAGCTTTATCGGTTCATCGACACCGCCGGTATTCGCAGGAAGGGGAAGGTCAAGGACAAACTTGAAAAGTTTTCCGTTCTGAAGGCCATCAAAAGCATGGACCGCTGTGACGTGGCCTTGATCCTGATTGATTCCGCCGAAGGGGTCACCGATCAGGACGTTACCGTGGCCGGCTATGCCCATGAAAACGGCTGCGGGGTTATTTTCGTCTTCAACAAGTGGGACCTGGTCCCCGCCGATGAAAAGAGCCCCAAACTCTTTAAAGAGCGCCTCGATATGGGTGCCAAGTTTCTTACCTTTGCTCCTTACTCTACCATTTCTGCCCTGACCGGACAGCGTGTGGAGAAAATTTTTGCCCAGATACGGTCGGTGTATGATCAGTACAACACCCGTATCTCCACCGGTGATGTCAACCGCATCATCGAATGGGCCACGGAGCGGACTCCGCCCCCCCTGCACAAGGGCAAGCGGTTGAAATTTTTCTACAGCACCCAGGTGGCCGTTAAGCCGCCCACCTTCGTCTCCTTTGTGAACTACCCGGAAGCGGTGCATTTTTCTTACCGTCGGTTTTTGATGAACCAGCTGAGGGAGTATACCAAGCTCGATCAGACGCCCATCAAGTTGCTTTATCGCGAAAAAACCGGTCGTATGGAGTTTGGCCCCAAGCCAGAGGATAACACCAACAACCGGAACAAGGGGCACAAGGACAAAGAGAGCCGGAATAAGGTACAGAAGAAAAAAGACCGGCAGGTGCAGAAGGTCAAGAAGCTGAAGCGGGACGGCGAATCGCAATGATAAGCCTTTTTTCCTGCGGCAGCGGGAATCCCGACGGTGGCACCGTCGGTTTGACATAGCATGGACTTCGGGTTCCTTGCGGGGCCCGGAGTGTTTTATCCTGTTTTTGCAGAAATGTCTGACAGCGGGACAGCGAGCCCGGGAAGTGGTCGGGTGGGTATGGATCTGTTTGATTACAGAAATGAGGAACACGGCAATCTTAACGCGCCGCTGGCTGAGCGTATGCGTCCGAGAACCCTCTCGGAAGTTCTCGGTCAGGAGCACCTCACCGGGGCCGGTGGCCTCATCGCAAGCGCCATCGCTTCGGATCACATCTTTCCCATGGTCATGTGGGGGCCTCCCGGCTGCGGGAAAACCACCCTGGCCTCCATTATTGCCACGGAGACCCGGTGTCGGTTTATCAAGATCTCTGCCGTGCTCTCCGGCGTCAAGGATGTGCGGGCTGTCATCGAAGAGGCCAAGAAAGAGCGCAACTTCAAAGGGCGGAAAACCGTTCTTTTTGTCGACGAAATCCATCGCTTTAACAAAGCCCAGCAGGACGCCTTTCTTCACCATGTGGAGAGCGGCCTGATTACTCTCCTGGGTGCCACCACCGAAAATCCCTCCTTTGAGGTGATCCCCGCCCTTCTCTCCAGGGTCCGGGTGGTGACCCTTAAATCCCTGACCCCTGAGACCATTTTCCAGGTGCTGAAACGGGCCATTGAGGATCCGGATCGCGGACTCGCACGCATGGAGGTGGCCGTGGATGATGAGGCCCTCTCCCATCTCGTTCGCATGGCCGACGGCGATGTGCGTACGGCATTAAATACCCTTGAAATTCTTGTTGAACAAAAGCGTATGGAAGCGGGCAAGGGGTGCCATGTCACCCTCGCCGAGGCCGAAATTCTGCTGGAGCGCAAAGCCGTTCGATACGATAAAAGCGGGGATGAGCACTACAACCTGATCTCCGCCTTTCACAAGAGCCTGCGTGGCAGTGATCCCGATGCGGCCCTTTACTGGATGGTGCGGATGCTCAAAGCCGGAGAAGATCCTCTTTATATTGCCCGTCGCATGGCCGCTGTGGCCACGGAAGATGTGGGGATGGCCGATCCCGCAGCCCTCTCCATGGCCCTGCATGCCATGGAAGCCTACAAATTCTTAGGGGCGGCCGAAGGGGTTCGAGCCCTGGCCCAGGCCGCGGTCTATCTGGCCACGGCTCCGAAAAGCAACAGCGTCTACACCGCCCTGGCGGCCGTCACCCAAGAGGTCGAGCGGGGAGGTTCTCTGCCTGTCCCCAAACACATCCGCAACGCCCCCACCCCACTCATGAAGGATCTCGGGTACAAAGAGGGCTATCGTTATGCCCACGATTACCCCGGTGCCTTTGCCCCCCAGCAGTACCTCCCCGACGAAATCAAAGAAAAGAGCTGGTACACCCCCACCGATCGCGGCTATGAATCCGTGGTTGGCCCCCGCCTCTCCGCCTGGAAAGAGATCATCCGAAGGGCATTGAAAAAAAAGCGGTAAGGACAATGCCTCCGGCGGGCAGGGGATAAATCCCCTGCACCCCAGGTTCGCGTATGCTCCCAGCCCTGGCTTGTCGCGCCGAAGCCCGTGGTTAACTATCTTGGTTATTCACGCTTCTACATGTTTTCCGGAAAAAATACCCATGAAGACCATTTAATCTGCCTTGCCGCTGCCCGGACTAACTCCGGCAGCAAGGTGTGCTGCCTTAAACGCTGGTTGAGGATGCGCTTTGCCTCCTTGTCACGGCGTAGCCGCAGGCGAAGACGGGTCGCTCATGAAGGGATTCGGGGTGGGATGCCTCCGACAAAAAAGCCGCGACGGAGCACGGCGCGCCCAGGAGGGGGGCATGCGTCCGCCCGGTGCCAACTTTTTGGTGGTGTGGGTTTTTCTCTCGCTCCCAGGCTCCGCCTGGGTGTGGGGTGTGCAAGGCTCTGCCTTGCCGGTATGGGAGACGAAGGTGTGAGCATTAATTTACAAGTTGATGCGCTATCCACCATGGAGGCGGAGCCTCCGTCAGGCATTCCCAATCGGAGCTTGGGAACGAGGTCGGGTGAGATGAACCAGCGGGTGACGCGCGACTCCCTCTCTCGCTGCCAGGCTCCGCCTGGGTGTGGGGTACGCATGGATTTTTTATAATGGCCAGAGCGCAGCGACTCCTCGAACGAAGCACGAAGAACCAAGCACGAAGCACGCTTTTGGCCCTTTCCTTATCCCCTCTCTGATCCATCCTGCTTTTCTACACCGAAAATTGAAATCGTCGGTCCTCTTTGATGTCGTCCGGGCCGGTATCGAAGCCGGTGTACGTGCGTTCGGTGGCGGTGAGGGTCCGGTGGGTGTCCAGGGTGATGAGGCAGCTGGAGCGGGTGCCATAGACCTCGCTCTGGATGAAGAGGGGGGCAAGGAGTCGTTCCCATTCGAGGCCCATGCCGGTCTCCGGCAGCAGGTCGTCATCGGGAGGTGTCCGGTCGGCCAGGAGGCTGAAGAGGTTTTCTGCTGTGGGGGGCGCCAGCTGGCCCAGTTTGTTTCTTCCGGTCTCTACTTTGGGCCAGGGGGTGTTCAAGAGGGCGTTGCTCATCCCGTGGATGCCGGGGGAGAGTTCGGTCAAGGCGTCCGAGATGTTGCTGTAGTGGTAGAGACGGTCCACGGTCCCGAAGAGGAGGTTGAAGCCGTTGTAGTGATCTTTTTCTCGCCTCAGGGTGTCGGCAAAGGCTTGGGGTTCCTCGTCGCCTTCCAGGAAGCGGGAGACGATCCAGCCTCTGGAGGCCGCCTTGGGGTTGATGCGCGATGGGTCCCGGTGGTTGGTGAGGGCGGCGAAGCGTCCCCTTTTGGTGATGCCCATCCAGGTGCCCCCTTCTTTGAGGTCGGTGCCACAGAGAACGAAGGGGCCTTTCTCATGCCATTGCATGGGGGCGGTTTCACGGGCATAAAATTCATCGCGGTTGGCGGCGATGACGAGAGGGAGCGACGGGTGGCTCTTGAAGGAAACAAGGATCAGGCACATGACGTATGTTGTCTTTTGTTATCGGTTCTGTTAAAGCTTGATGCGGTTAACAAGCGGCTATAGCGTCGTTTTTCGCACGGGATAAACGGACTTTTGATCATACCAGAAAAGTTCGAAGAGTCATGTTAAAATATAAAAACGGGAGGATCCCATGAAAAATGTTGTGATCGTCAGCGGTTCACGGACCGCGGTCGGTACCTTTGGTGCCGGACTCAAAAGTGTCGGTGTGGCCGATCTCGGTGCTGTGGTAATGAAAGAGACCTTCAAAAAAGCCGGGCTTCGGCCAGTGGTCGGCGATGAGATGAAGACCATCTGCCCCGATGTTCTGAAAGATCAGGGGCTCACCGATCTTGAAGCCACGGGCTGTGACTGGGATGAGAGCGCCACCCCCATCACCGTTGATGAAGTGATCATGGGCAACGTACTCCAGGCGGCTCAGGGCCAGAACCCTTGCCGTCAGGCCATGATTCGCGCAGGTCTGCCCAAAGAGACCCCTGCTTTTTCTCTGAACAAGGTCTGTGGTTCCGGTTTGAAGGCCATCGCGCTGGCCGCTCAGTCCATCATGTGCGGGGATGCTGAGGTGATCCTGGCCGGTGGCATGGAGTCCATGAGCAACGTGCCCATGGCCCTGCCCAAGGCTCGCTGGGGGCATCGCATGGAGCTCACCGGTGTCGGGGAAGTCACCGACCTGATGGTCTATGATGGCCTGTACGAGATTTTTTATGGCTACCACATGGGGATTACCGCGGAAAACATTGCGGGAAAATACGGCATCACCCGTCAGGAGCAGGATGAGCTGGCTCTGCTCTCACATACCCGCGCGCTGGCGGCGATTAAACACGGCACGTTTAAGCCGGAAATTGCCGATGTCATCATCAAATCCCGAAAAGGGGAGACCGTTTTCAATGTGGACGAGCGGCCCATGGACACCTCCATGGAGAAACTCGCCAAAATGCGCCCCGCTTTTAAAAAAGACGGAACCGTCACCGCAGGCAACGCCTCCGGAATCAACGACGGCGCGGCCACGGTGCTTTTGATGACCGAAGAGAAAGCCAAAGAGCTGGGGCTGACTCCCATTGTGAAAATCAAGGGGTTTGCTTCCGGCGGTCTGGATCCTGCGTATATGGGACTCGGTCCCATCCCGGCTGTGAGAAAAGTCATGGGACGTCTGGGGATGGCTGTGTCTGATCTTGATATGATCGAACTCAACGAAGCCTTTGCCTCCCAGGCCATCGCGTGCATGCGGGAGCTCAATATCCCTGTGGAAAAACCCAACCAGCTGGGCAGTGGTATCTCCCTGGGGCATCCCATCGGGGCCACGGGCGCCCGTCAGATGGTCTCCGGTATGTACCAGATGCAACGGGAGAGTCTCTCCACCGGGATTATCTCTATGTGCATCGGCGGCGGGATGGGCATGGCCATGGTGATTGAGCGCTAACCCGGATATTTCATGAAAAAACAATCAGGACTAAGGAATGATTCGTAATTACAGTTCTTTGCAGTAATATTTTCGGTCGTTTCAAAAATGCAAAATGTAATCCACGGTATTCTGTTTGTTTTTCTCACCCTTCGGGCTAAATTATCGTGTTTTCGGCGGCCAGGGGTCTCATTCTCTGGCCGCCTCTTCACCTCTGTGGTTGTCATCGTCGTCCTCTCCCTTTTCAGGGACCTTTTTTGCTTTACTTGAGAGAGCGTTATTGTTACATGTAAATCACTCGATTTAAGGGAAAATTGAGTTATTTTGTGATATGCTGCTTTAACCAAGGAGGCGTTCGATACGATGGATAAGCCACAGAAGACTGGTATCATGATCTTTTCCGGCGTTCCCGCCATTATGGGCGGAGGCATTGTCTTTGCCCTTTTTGGTCACGCCATGCTCCCCGTTGTGATTTACGAAACGCTTCTTTTTGCGGGCGTTATCCATATCCTTCGGAAGTAACCCCATTTCAGCCGGGGGGGCGGAGATCGGGATCAGCCTGCTCCGCCCTTTTCCGGCCATTTCAGCCCCGATCAGGCCTTCATGGCTTTTAGCTCAGGGTGGTGGATCTTTGTACTATGCTGGACAGGACACCCCGTGATCTGATTCTCTGGTTTTTCCTCATCCTCTTCATTATTTCTTTTTTTCTTTTGGGCAAACTTCTCTGGCCCTTTATCTCCGTCATCGTCATGGGAGCCGTCGTCACCGGTGTTTTCTATCCCGTTTACCGGTTGCTGGGGAAAAAACTCCCGCCCCGCTACGCCTCATTTTTTACCTGCATCCTGATCTTTGTGGTTCTTTTTGTGCCCATTGTGCTCTTTGTCGGGGTCCTGGCCAATGAGATCCATAATTTTTATGTGCAGGCCGTGAGTGCCGAGGTCGTGGATTCGGTGAAGCAGTTTTTTGTCTCTCGCAACATTCTGGAGCGGATTAACAGTGTTTTGGCTAACTTCGATTTGAGCTTGACCTTTGATGAGATGATCAAGCCCATTATTGATTTGGGCAAATCCGTAGGGATGACCCTTTTTAATCAGGCCAATGCCATTGCTTCAAATTTACTTAAATTTGTCATCCATTTTTTCTTGATGCTGATCATTATTTACTACCTTTTGTTGGACGGTCACCGGTTTCTTCGATACATTATTAATTTGTCCCCTCTGCCGGAGGACCAAGACGTCAAACTGATGAATAAGTTCAAGGATATGGCAGGGGCCGTTTTGGTGGTCAACGGGATCAGCGGAATGGTCCAGGGAGTGGTGGGGGGGCTGATCTTTGCCTTCCTCGGCTTTCGCTCTCCGGTCCTCTGGGGTGTGTTGATGGCTTTTTTTGCCTTTTTGCCTATTGTCGGCATTGGCATAATTTTTGTGCCGACGGCCCTCTGGCTTTTTTTTGTGGGGCGTATGGGGGCAGGGATTGCCGTCCTGGTGATTTATGTGCTGCTCTCCGGCGGTGTGGAGTACCTGTTCAAACCGGCGGTGGTGGGTAAGCGGATCAAGATGCACACCCTGCTGGTCTTTTTGGGTATTATCGGGGGGCTTCAACTTTTTGGTGTTCTCGGGATCATCTATGGCCCACTGGTCATCACGTTTTTTTTGACCTTATCGGATATATATAATAAGAGTTACAAAAGCCTTGTGGAGCCCGAAGGACGAAATCGGCCCCACGTTGAGGATGCCTCGGGAGAAATCCATGACGAATAGCCACTCTGCTGGAGTGGCTTCTTCCTGTGAAACCTGTGAAAACAGGGTCTCTGAGCCCCGAAGTGACAGATTGAATGCAACGTTTGCGAGGCCGTCACGAATTTCCGGTTCTTTCGGTTTTTTCGGGTACAGGTGCCATTGCGACTTTGGACATGCACGTTAGCAGATGAAGGTAGTGAACTCTATGACTCAACTGGAAAGCTCTCCACATATCAGTCTCGAGACCGAGATGAAAAAATCGTATCTTGAGTATGCCATGAGCGTCATCATCGGCCGGGCCCTGCCCGATGTCCGTGATGGGCTCAAACCGGTTCACCGCAGGTCGCTTTTTGCCATGCGTGAGTTGAAGAACGACTGGAACAAGCCCTACAAAAAATCCGCACGTATTGTCGGTGATGTCATCGGTAAGTACCACCCCCACGGCGATACGGCCGTGTATGACACCATCGTACGTATGGCACAGGACTTTTCTCTTCGTTACACTCTGGTGGACGGTCAGGGCAACTTCGGCAGTATCGACGGGGACTCCGCCGCTGCCATGCGTTATACAGAAGTGCGCATGCGGCCCATCGCCCATGAGCTGCTTGCCGATCTCGACAAGGAGACCGTGGATTGGAATCCCAACTACGATGAATCTCTTCTCGAGCCTTCGGTGTTGCCGGCTAAATTTCCCAACCTTCTGGTGAACGGCTCCTCAGGGATTGCCGTGGGCATGACCACCAACATCCCGCCCCACAACCTGGGGGAGGTGATCGCGGCGGTGTGCGCCCTCATTGAGAACCCGGAGCTTACCAGCGAAGGGCTTATGGACTACATTCCCGGCCCTGATTTCCCCACCAGCGGGATTATCTTCGGCCGCAAGGGGATCCGGGAGGCCTACACCACCGGCAGGGGGATCATCAAGATCCGAGCCCTGGTGGAGATTGAAAAGGGCAACAAAGACGACAGCGAGACCATCGTCGTCCACGAGCTTCCCTACCAGGTCAATAAGGCGCGTCTGATTGAGAAGATCGCCGAGCTGGTGAAGTCCAAGGTGATTGAGGGGATTCGTTATGTTCGGGATGAGTCCGACCGGAAAGGCATGCGCATCGCCATGGGGGTCAAGCGAGACCACATGGGCGAAGTGGTGATCAACCAGCTCTTCAAGCACACCCAGATGCAGAACAGTTTCGGGGTGATCATGCTGGCGGTGGTGAACAACCGCCCTGAGCTTCTCACCCTGCGCGAACTCCTGGACCATTTTCTGCTGCACCGCAAAGAGGTGGTGGTTCGAAGAACGATTTACGATCTGCGGAAGGCCGAGGCCAGAGCCCATATTCTGGAAGGCCTCAAGATCGCTCTGGACAACCTCGACGAGGTGGTCAGCCTGATCCGTAAGTCCAAGAACCCCGTCGAAGCCAAAGAGGGTCTCAAGGCGCGGTTTGGTCTTTCTGATCTGCAGGCCCAGGCGATCCTTGATATGCGTCTCCAGCGTCTGACGGGTCTGGAGCGTGAGAAGATTCTGGAAGAGTACGCCGGTGTTTTGAAAGACATCGCATGGTTCCGGGAGATTCTTGGGAGCGAGCGCATTGTCCTCAACATCATCAAAGATGAGTTGGTGACCATCCGGGATGAGTTTAAGGATGAGCGGCGGACGAAGATTGTGGAAGCCACCGGTGATATCTCCATAGAAGATCTCATCGAAGAAGAGGACATGGTGGTCACCGTCTCCACCCGCGGGTACATCAAGCGGACCCCCATCAGCCTTTACGAGAGCCAGCACAGGGGCGGCAAGGGGCGCGTGGGGATGGCCACACGTGACGACGATTTTGTGGAGAAGCTCTTCGTGGCCTCCACGCACCATATGTTCCTCTTTTTCACCAACCTCGGCAGGGTTTACTGGAGTAAGGTCTACGAGTTGCCCCAGGCGAGCCGGACGAGTAAGGGGCGGGCCATCGTCAACTTCCTCAATTTTCTGGAAGGCGAAAAGCTCACCACCGTGCTGGCCGTTCCCGAATTCAAGGAAGACCACTTTGTGGTGGTAGCCACCCGGAACGGGACGGTGAAGAAGACCGACCTGATGGCTTACAGCCGTCCCCGTCAGGGCGGGATCATTGCCGTGGGCCTTGCCGACGGAGATGAGTTGGTCTCCGCCCGTCTTTCCGACGGGTCCATGGATGTGCTGATGGCCACCCGCGAGGGCAAGGCCGTGCGTTTCCAGGAAACCAATGTTCGGGGCTCCGGTCGAAGTGCCAAGGGGGTTCGTGGCGTGAGACTTGTGGGTGAGGATTCTCTGGTGAGTATGGAGGTCCTTAAAGCCGGTGAAAAAGTGCTGATGGTTACCGAAAACGGATATGGGAAGCGGACGCCGGTAGAGGAGTATCCTCTCAGGGGTCGCGGGGGCAAGGGGGTTATCTCCATCAAGACCTCCGAGCGAAACGGTAACGTGGCCTCCCTGCTTCTTGTGGATGATGAAGACGATGTCATGATGATGACCAACAGCGGCAAGCTGATACGTATTCGCGTCGGGGATGTCTCCGTGGTGGGACGAAATACCCAGGGCGTGAAGCTTTTCCGACTGGACGACGGGGAGCGTGTGGCCGGTGCGGTCCGTTTGCCGTGGCAGGAAGAAGAGGAAGACGAGGTCGATGCGGCCCTGGATGGGGGCGACGGTGTCGTCCCTGCCGTGGAGCCCGAGGAGGGCGAAGCCCAGGAGCCGACCCCCGATGGGGGCGGCACTCCGGAGGGAGACTCCGGGGAGACACCCGAACCGACGGATAATGAATAAACCATGACGAAATGGCGGGGCTTGCCCCGCCATTTTTCGTTTGTGACCATTTTTTCTCAAGACTTCCCGTGGGCTGTTCGAAAACTATCATGGGCACCGACGTCCCTTTCCCCATCACGGGAGGGCCGTCAGGATGCTTCGCACGGGGACGTCATGGCGGTAATGCAGCAACGAGAGTGTGAGACACTTAAAAGCAAGGGGCTATGGATAAGAAAACGATGAAAATAGGCGTGGTAGGGGGCGGAAGCTGGGGAACGGCACTGGCATTTTTGCTGGCAGAAAATGGTTTTCACCTGGACTTGTGGGTGTTTGAGGAGGAGGTGAGGGACCAGATTCTGTCGGAGCGGGAGAACAAGGTGTTCCTGCCCGGAGCGCAGCTTCCCGAGCGGATCAACCCCACCTGTGACCTGAAGCAGGCGGTGGGCGGCAAAGACCTGGTGCTTGTGGTGGTGCCCTCCCATCACATGCGCAGCATCGCCACCGAGATGGCCCCCCACATGGACAAGGACACCCTGGTGGTGACAGCCTCCAAGGGCATTGAGAATAAGACGCATCTGACCATGACGGGGGTTCTCGCAGAGTGTCTTCCCCAGATTGCCCCCGGCCAGATTACCGTGCTCTCCGGCCCCAGCTTTGCCCGGGAGGTGGCCTCACGGGTCCCAACGGTGGTGGCTGTGGCGGGCAGGGATCTTGCGGTGGCCCGGCAGGTACAGGCGATTTTTGCCTCGCCGGTGTTCCGGGTCTACGCCAATGACGATCCCGTTGGGGTGGAGATCGGCGGGGCCATGAAAAACATCATCGCCATTGCCGCGGGGATGTGTGATGGGTTGGACGCCGGGCTCAACCCGAGGGCGGCCCTCATCAC
>NZ_JAQYWB010000013.1 GCF_030145185.1 Desulfoluna sp.
CCCTTAAAAACGGAACTGATGATGCGGCTTATCCTCCCGTTCCGATTTTTTGGCCGCGGCTATTTTATCGGCGTCCTCATGGGTCGAGACAGGACAGATCCCCCTCCCCACGGTATCCACAGCATGGGAGGCCGCATCGCCACCATGGCCATCCTGGCCCTGCTCCTTTTCATCGTGATCTCCGGGATTTTCTTTATCCTTTACCTCATCAAAAGCCTGATAGGCATCGATCTCTTCTCCAATGCCCATCTCATGGAGTGACCATGGCCCGGCCACAGGAAACCGACCTCTCCATCGTCATCGTCTCCTTCAACACCCTGAAGCTTACCCGCCAATGCCTGACCTGTATCCAGGCCCATAGCGGCGGGATCCGATACGAAGTGATCGTGGTGGACAACGCCTCAGCAGATGGCTCCGCCGAGATGATCGAAGCAGAGTTCCCGGAGGTTGCCTTAATCCGACAAACCATCAACAAAGGCTTTTCCGGAGGAAACATCCCTGGGATGACGCAGGCGAAAGGCCGATATATTCTGCTGCTCAACTCCGATGCCTTCATCACGGCCGGCGCGCTCTCAAAGGCCCTGGCCTACATGGACGCCCACCGGCGGGTGGGGATCCTTGGATGCCGTCTCACCAACCCGGACGGCTCCCTTCAACCCTCAGCCCGAAGCCTGCCCGGCCCCATCAACAAATTTTTACACATCTCCGGCCTCGCCGCCCGGTTCCCCACCTCACGCCTCTTCGGCAAGGTGGACTACACCTGGTGGGATCATGGTACCCCCCGAAAGGTGGGCTGGGTGGTGGGCGCTTTCTTCCTGATCCGGCGCCGTACCATGGAAGAGATCGGCCTCCTTGATGACGGCTACTTTCTCTATTTCGAAGAGATCGACTATTGCCTGGCAGCCCAACGGGCATACTGGGACGTGGTCTTCTACCCGGAGGCCACCGTGGTCCACTTAGGCGGCCAAAGCACCCTCAAAACCCCGGGGCACATCTCCACATCCGGCAGACAAAGCCTTGGCATCCGCATCGCCAGCGAATGCCGTTATTACAAAAAATGTTACGGCCCCCTTCGCCTGCTGGCCGCCATGGGGGTGGAGGTGCTCTGGAATGGATTCATCCGCCTGAAACACACCCTTGCCCCCCGCCCAGAGTCCCCCCGAAAAAAAGCAGATGCTTCGATGATCATGACGCTCATCACAAAAGAGATCGGCACCAGGCTCCGGTGACAAAACAGCCATCAAGAGATGCCGATACGGCCATATAGGTTCTCTCAATATTCTCGTCGGCCCAAGGCTTACCATGGTCTCTAACCATCCCCTTTTTACCAAGGCACCCCATGCAGATACGACCCTTCAACGATTGGCAAATTCTAAGCAAAATCATGACCATCTCCATCATCAGCGTCACCCTGATCACCATGGTCATCCTGGGCTATTTCATGTCTTTAGTGGAGCAGGAGATGATCCACGGGAAAAAAATAGGGCTGAAAAACGTTGTCGATACCGCTTACGGCTTATTTCACGAGAATACCGCCCGCATTCAGACGGGTGAAATCAGCCTGGAGGAAGCAAAAAAGCAAATCATTCTTCGCATGAAACCGATGCGATACAGTGATAACAACTATTTCTGGATCAATGATCTCGACCTCAAGATGGTCATGCACCCGATCCAACCGGAGCTTGAGGGCAGGGACCAGTCCGACAGCAAAACACCCGACGGCATCTACCTGTTCCGCGAATTCTTACATGTCAGCCAGGCCAATGGTTCCGGGTTTGTCGATTACATGTGGCCAAAACCCGGTGAAAAAAAGTCGGCCCCCAAGACCTCGTATATCCGACTCTACGAACCTTGGGGATGGATCATTGGCAGTGGCATGTACCTTGATGATGTCCACACAGAGCTCAACCGCCTGCGCGTTTATGTGCTAAGCGGTGTCGCCGTGTTTGCCCTGTTGACCATCTCCCTTGCCGTGTTCATCGGTACCGGCATCACCCGCCCCTTGAAAAAAGTCATCGAGGGCCTTCAGGATATCGCTACGGGGAAGGGACGGGCCGCCCTGACCAAACGGATCGCCATCACCTCCCTTGACGAAATCGGCCTGCTCTCCACGGAGTTTAACCGCCTGATGGAATCCATTAACGGCCTGACGGTCTTCAAAAATGTGATTGAAGAAGATGGGACACTCGATGAAGTGTACCAGAGACTTGGCGATCTGTTCACACAGCAAATCCATATCCCCCGCTGCTTTATCTTCCAGGTCATCAGTTCAAAAGACAAACTGGAATTAAGCTACCCGAGCCGTTTTGATCAGGAAGAGATGATGTGCAATCCGTTCATCCTTGATGACAACACCCTCTGCAAGGCAAAGCGAACCGGCCACGTGATTACGTCTGCCCATTTCCCTGCGATCTGCAGGCAATTTTTACCTCAAGCAGAAGAACTTCACCACTGCGTGCCCGTAGTTGTGGGGGGCACCCCCGTTGCAGTCGTTCAATTCATCTTCCAAAAACTGGAAGATCCGGATGAGATAAAAGCAATGGAAACGAAGATCTTTAAAGCTGAGCAGTATCTCAACGAATCCCTTGCCGTCATCGAGACCAAACGGCTGATGAGTTCACTGAAGGATGCCGCGCTGATCGACCCGCTGACCGGCTTATACAACCGGCGCTACCTTCAGGAGTATACGGAAAAAATGGTGGCCGGCGTCCTGAGACGGGGAAAGGCGATCGGGCTGATCATGTGCGATCTTGATTACTTCAAGCAGGTCAATGACACCCATGGACACAATGTCGGAGATCTCGTTTTGAAAGAGACCGCCAGAATCATTGTTAAAAATCTGCGTGACGCGGATATCGTGATCCGTTTTGGAGGAGAGGAGTTTCTGGTGGTCCTCCTGGATATCAATGAAGGGGAGAGCCTCGAAATCGCTGAAAAAATCCGGCTAAGTATCCAGCAGACCAAATTCAAAATATCCGATGGCGTCATTCAAAAAACCATCAGCGCAGGGGCCAGTGAATTTCCTCAAGACACCGACACCCTGTGGAGCTGCATCAAATTTGCCGATGTGGCCCTCTATCGCGCAAAAGAGGAGGGACGCAACCGATGCATCCGGTTTACCAAAGACATGTGGACGGAAGATCAAGTCTGAAAACCCCCTGCCCGGCCCCAGGGCAGCGTGGGGCAAAAGAAAAGGTTCATCATGCCCATGAAACCCCTGCAGAAACTCACACACATGGCACGCCGGCTGAGGCTTTTGGCAGACAAAGGGTATTACCCCCACTACCTGAGGCACCAGGGCGTGCGCATCGGAAAAGGGGCGGTGGTTCTCTACCCCTCTTACATCGACGGGCGCATGCCCTACCTCGTAGAGATCGGAGACCACGCGGTGATCAGCCTGTATGTCACCATCCTCACCCATGACGCCACCAGCGCCTGGGCCGGAGACCTCATTAAGGTGGGGCGGGTCACCATCAAGGATCACAGCTTCATCGGAGCGGGAAGCACCCTGCTCTGCGGCACCACCATCGGCCCCAACGCCATCGTGGGGGCAGGATCTGTGGTGAGTCGCGACATTCCGCCAAACACGGTCTACGCTGGAAACCCGGCCCGGTTTGTCTGCACCCTGGAGGCATTCGTCGAAAAAAACCAAAAAGCAGCCAGGGGCCGCCCCCTTCTGGAGGGCCGCCATTTTCAGCACCCCTACATCCCCCGGGAGCGCAGAGAGGCCCTGAAAGTAAACCTCTCCGACGGATTCGGGTACTTCTGCGCCCACCTGCCGGACGAAAAAGGCTGACATGTTTAAAAACATCCGGGCGGATCTGGCTGCCCACCAGGGAGACTGGGGAGCCCAGGGGTTCTGGGCCATGGTCATTTACCGGTTCGGGCGATGGCGGTACACCCTCGCCAATCGCTGGCTGCGGATGCCCTTCTCCCTTCTTTACAAGATCGCGTTCAAGGGAGTGCAGGTGGTGGCAGGCATTGAGCTGCCCTGTGAAGTGGAGGTGGGTCAAGGCTTTCGCATCGACCACTTCGGTGGGGTGGTGGTCAGCGGATTTGCCTCCTTCGGAGACCACTGCGTCATCCGAAACGGGGTCACCGTGGGCCTGCGCCGCACCGACGAACCCACGGCCCCGAAAATAGGCCATCACGTGGACATCGGCGCCGGTGCCAAGGTCCTGGGGCCCATCACCATCGGCGATTATGTGGTCATCGGGGCCAACGCCGTGGTCATCACCGATGTCCCGGATAACGCCATCGCCGTAGGGATTCCCGCCCGCATTATTCTGCGGCGTCAACGAAGCACCTCAAAAGCTGATTGACACACACACAATAAGGAAATAACGATGACCCAGCCCCTTCCCAAAATCGGCGTGGTGATTATCGGAATCAACGTGGCCCGATACATCGAGATGTGTCTCCACTCGGTGCTGCACGGCGACTACCCCCGGGACCGCCTGGAGATCGTCTATGTGGACGGCGGGTCCAATGACGGCAGTATAGAGCTGGCAGACGCCTTCGAGGACGTTCACGTCATTCGTCTCGATCACCCCCACCCCACCCCAGGCCGGGGTCGCAACGCAGGCTGGCGTTATTTATCCACCCCTTTGATTCAATTCATGGATGCGGACACCACGATAGAACCGGGATGGTTTCAGGCCGCCCTTCCCCACTTGAACGACAACACCCCCGCCATCTGTGGGTTCAGACGGGAACGCTACCCGACCCGGAATCGATATCACCTTCTCACGGAGATGGAGTGGCGCTACGAAGAGGGACCCTGCCGATATTTTGGCGGCGAAGTGCTCCTTTATCGCTATGTCCTGGAGGAGACCGGCGGATTTGACGCCGAGCTGGTGGCCGGAGAAGACCCCGAGCTGAGCCGGAGTATCCGCCGTAAAGGGTGGGAAATCCGACGCATCGCCGCCCCCATGAGCACCCACGACATCCACATGACCACCTTCCGGCAATACCTCAAGCGGGCCTATCGAAGCGGCCACGCCTACGCTGAGATCGGCCTGCGGTTTGCGTCAAGCCCGGACCCTCTCTGGCTGCGCGAGCTGATTCGGGTCACGGTCCGAGGCAGCCTGCCTCCGTTTCTCATGGTATTGGGATTGATCACGGGTCACCCCATGGCCGGCCTCCTCATCGCTCTGCTCATTGCGGCCCGCCCCTTCTACACTCTGAAACTCACCATTCAGCGCTTTGGCTGCCCCCGCCGCCAGGCCCTTCTCTATGCAGCTCACTCGGCCTTTGTGGTCTTTCCCCAGCTGGCAGGGGTCCTGCGCTACCTGACGGGCCGATTATGCAACCGCCCGTTACACAACAAAGCCCCCCGTTCACCTCAGGCCATGATGAAACCAACCGACACCGTCCTCGTTTTAGGCATCCCCTTAGACAACCTCACCCTGGAAGAAACCATTGAGCGCATCCACACCATGGTCGCCGCATTCCGAAGAGACGGCATCCCCAGACTCGTGGCCACGGTCAATGTAGATTTTCTCGTCAACACCCTCAGTTGGTTCTCACGAGCCCCCCGGCACCCGGAGCTCCTCTCCATCCTCCAGCACGCCGACCTCGTCACCGCCGACGGAATGCCCCTGGTCTGGACCAGCCGTCTTCTCGGAAATCCTTTAAAAGAACGGGTCACCGGAGCCGATCTTGTGCCGGCGCTGGCGGCCTCCGCCACCGTAAAAAAAGAATCCCTCTATTTTCTGGGAGGCCGGGGGGAAGTGGGCCGGCAAGCCGCCGACACCCTGAAGAAGCGAAACCCGGAAATGATCATTGCCGGAGTGGATGCCCCCTTTGTCCATATTGACGGAGATGCATTAACCCACGCAGCAGAAGACGACAAAGAAATGATTGACCGCATCAACACGGCCCGTCCCGACATTTTGCTCGTGGCCTTTGGAAACCCCAAACAGGAGACCTGGTTTCATCGCAACCGATACCGCCTTAAGGCCGGGGTCACCCTCGGCATCGGCGGCACCTTTGAATTCATCACGGGCTCTGTGGCCCGGGCTCCCCTGTGGATGCAAAAATCGGGGCTGGAATGGATATATCGCCTCACCCAGGATCCCAGGCGGCTGTGGAAACGTTACGGGATTGGCTTTTTCAAGTTCACGGTCATGATTTTTCCCATCATCCTCCACACCCGCTGGCACCGATTGCGCAGGGTGAGACAACGCCAGAAAGCCGGCCCTGCCCCACCGAATCATGCCGCCTACACACACCTAAATGAAATCAGTGTGATCCCCCTGCCTGCGGAACTTGACGCATCGGTTGTGGGTGATCTGAAAGAAAAAGAGAGGGAATGGCTGGCCCATGAAAACGGCCTGGCCCTTGATTTCAGCCATGTCCGTTTTATGGATTCTTCGGGGCTGGGATTTCTCCTGGGACTCTGGAAAAAAAGCATCACACGCCATGCCGGTTTTTATATAATAGGGTTGCAACCGCCAGTGATGAAAATTCTCAAACTCAACCGTGTGGATGCACTGCTCACGGACCACATCATCGAAGACGTGGAGGAGATCCTGGAGGCTCAAGAATCCCCCACGATCCATCGCCCTTTTTTCCACTCGCTGAAATCCATGATAACGACACGGGAACTCCAGCTTTGCGGAAGTCTGGACGCAGCTCAGATGCAGACCCTCGACCTCCCCGATCTTCTCGGCACCATTGCCGGCAAACACCTCATCCTGGACCTGACCCACCTTGATTTCGTGGACAGCACGGGCTTGATACTCCTTCTCAAGCTGAAAAAAACCGTGGTGTCATCCGGCCACACCTGTCTCCTCTGCGGTGTCCAGACAAACATCACGCAAATGCTTCATGTCACCCGGCTGGAGCATTTTTTCCCCTCTGCACCGGACATCCTTACGGCACGGATAAAGTTAAAAGAGGCCCCAGACGTCCCCCGAACCACAGACCCTGTATGTCCTGTCTCTTAACTGAAAGCATCCCCTGAAACCGCAACATCAACCGATATCAGGAGACACCATGCCCATCATCACAATATCCAGATCCTTCTGCAGCAAAGGCAAGCTCGTTGCAGAAAAAGTGGCTTCCACCCTGAGCTATCAGTGCATTTCACGGGAAATTCTTCTGGAAGCCTCGGAGCAGTTCAATGTGCCCGAGATCAAGCTCGCCCGGGCCATTCATGACGGCCCCACCGTTTATGAACGTTTCTCCCACGGCAAGGAGGGCTACATTGCCTTTATCAAGGCGGCCCTTCTCAACCGACTGAAAACGGGAGATATTGTCTATCATGGCCTGGCGGGCCACTTTTTTGTTCAGGACATTCCCCATATATTGAAAATACGACTCCTGGCAGATAAGGAGGCTCGGATCATCGAAGAGATGGCGCGCGAAAACGTCACAGAAAGCGTCGCACAGAAGCGACTCGCCAAGGATGACAAAGAACGCTGCGACTGGAGCACCTACCTCTATAAAATCGACACGCGGGATCCCGAGCTGTACGATCTGACCCTCAACCTCAAGCAGGTCTCTGTAGAGGATTGTGTCACCATGATCCTCTCCGCTTTAAAATTACCGTATTTCCGAGACACAGAGGACGCAAAAGTCACATTAGAAAACCTGGCGCTTTCCGCCACGATCAAAGCCACCATCGTCCACAAATACTACAACGCCGAGGTCTCATCCCAGGCAGGAAATGTGGTCATCAAACTGCCCGAACCCGTGGCCCAGATAGAGAAAACAAAAGATGATCTAAAATCTCTCATCAAAAATATTGAAGGCATCAATGAACTCTATTTTAACATCATGTCCAATACCTTACCCAGAACAGCCATGCATAAATAAAAATATTTTTTCTCCGTTGAATTTCATGTGCCCTATGCCCTATGATGCCTCCCTTGATCTATAAGCAAACACTTTTTCATACCCTGGGAGACGCACAATGCCAATTATCACCATATCCAGTTCTTCACAAAAAAACCGTCAGATTATCGCTGAACGCGTCGCCGAGCGACTCGGACACACCTGCATCTCCCGGGAGATCATCCTTGAGGCATCGGAGCACTACAACGTCCCGGAGATCAAACTCGCCAAAGCCATCCATGACAGCCCCACTATTTTTGAGAGATTGTCCAACGGCAAAGAACGGTACCTCTCTTTTTTCAAAGCCTCTTTATTAAATAATCTCAAAAACGGATCGATTGTTTACCACGGTATCGTCGGGCACTTTTTTGTTCAGGGCATTCCCCGCGTGTTAAAAGTTCGAATTCTGGACAGCATGGAGAATAGAATTCAGGAAGATATGGAACTGGAAGGGGTCCCTGAAGGCGTGGCACGAAAACGAGTCCTGCAGGAAGATCGGGAACGATACAACTGGTGTTCCGCGCTTTATAAAATGGACACCCGGGACCCGGAGCTCTACAACCTGGTGATCAACATTGAGCGGATTTCCATCGACGATTGCGTTGATCTCATCTGCTACGCCCTCGAAAAAGAGTACTTCAAAGAAACCGCCGAAGCAGAAAAAATCCTCAAGAATCAGGCCCTCACCGCCACCATTAAAGCGGCCATCGTACAAAAATACAGTGACGCCACCGTCACCTCCTACGACGGCAACGTGGTCATCCACATGGATCCCCCGATTTCCCAGATTCCCAAAAAAAAGCGCGACATCCGCGCCCTGACCTGCAATATCGACGGCATCAGAAAGATGGAGTTGGACCTCAAGGCCAAAACACTGCCTCGCACGCCGATGCACAAGTAAGGGTTTTTGCCCATTGCCTGTCGCCTTTAGCCTTTAGCCTTTAGCCTTTGGCCTTTGGCCTTTCAGCCTGTTTTTCCCCAACACCATGGCCGTTCGGGCGGGCAGGTAAGTATAAATGTGATGACCTGCTTTGGCATCTGGGAATGAAAAAAAACACTGGTTTGCCTCAATACGACACTGCCCTCCAAACTCTGAGGCGTCGGTATTTAAAAGCAGGTTGTAATCGCCGGGAGAAACCGGCACCGGATGATTAACCCGGGAACGGGTAGGATGAAAATTAAAAATAAAGACCATGGCTCCCCTTTCAAAGGCGAGCCATTTTTTTATGCGTGAAATTCCGAGAAGCCGAACATGGGAAGAGGCAAAGAGCTCCCCCTCTTCGGCGAGGGCTGTCATGTTCCGATCAAAAGCGGCCAACAGAGGATATTTAAGCTCCGGGTTGTCCACAAGGCTCCATTGCCGTCTGGCATAATGGCCCGACCAGCGATTGCCCTGACGCGGAAAATCGATCCATTCGGGGTGGCCGAATTCGTTGCCCATGAAATTAAGATACCCGGCACCCGCCGTGGCAAAAGTGAGCAGCCGAATCATCTTGTGAAGGGCCATGGCCCGATCGATATGCGGGTCGGAGTGGTCTCTGCCCATGCCATCGTACATGGCCATCCCGGCCATACGGAAAAAAAGGGTCTGATCCCCCACCAGCGCCTGATCATGGGATTCGGCATAGCTGAGGGTCGGCTCCTTCTCGCGCCGGTTTGTGAGTTCATACCAGATGTGATCGAGATCCCAAGATTCATCCGGGACCTCCTTGACCAACTGGGTCCAGAGATCCGGCAACCCCATGGCAAACCGATAATCAAACCCCGTCCCCCCAAGCTCCCGCGGGAGAGCCAGGCCCGGCATGCCGCTGACATCCTCGGCGATGGTGATGGCGGAGGGCTGAATTTCATGAATCAGGCGATTGACAAGGGAGAGGTAAACCAGCGCCTCTTCATCCACCTCATCGCCAAAGTAATCGTCATAGGAGGTAAAACTCCGGTTCATCCCCCGATGGTGATAGAGCATACTGGTGACCCCGTCGAACCGGAACCCGTCCACCCGATAAGTCTCCAGCCAGTAGCGGCAGTTGGAGAGAAGAAACCGCACCACCCCCTCTTTCCCATAATCAAAGCAACAGGAGTCCCATCCTTCATGGTGCCCCCTGGCCCCGTCATGGAAATAGAGATGGCAGGTCCCATCCTGACAGCTCAACCCCTCCACCTCATTTCCCGCCGCATGGGAATGCACCATATCAATAATCACCCTGAGCCCAAGCCCATGCGCGGTATCCACCAGGCGTTTAAAGGCTTCGGGGGTTCCGAAGCGTGAAGAGACGGCAAAATAGCTTGTCACGTGATACCCATACGACCCGTAATAGGGATGCTCAAGAATCCCCATCAGCTGAACGGTATTGTAACCGGCCCGCTGGATACGCGGCAGCACATGATCCGTAAAGTGATCGAAATCGGCCACCCCTTCCTCTTCTGAGGCCATCCCCACATGGGCTTCATAAATAAGGGGCACCGACCCCTTCGCCGACAGGGTCCCATGACGCCACGCATAGGGCTCCTGCCGCCAGGCCTGGGCGTTAAAAAGGAGGGTATGGGGATCCTGGACCACCCGGTCTGCATGGGAGGGGATCCGATCTCCCGAACCGCCCTCCCAATGGATCCGAAACCGATACAGGGTTCCATGGGGCATCTTCGTGTCAGAAAGGGAGAGTTCCCAGAGATCGCTCCCCTCTCTTCGCCTGAGGGCAAACTCCGGCCTCTCCTCCCAGTCGGAAAAGGTCCCGATAAGATAAATAGCCGTGGCATTGGGAGCCCACTCACCGATACACCAGAGCCCATCCCCGTACCTCGGTCCGCAGACAAGGTGAGTCCCGGCAGCCTCCCGGAGGCTCCCCTGGCGCGTCAGTCGCTTCATGGCAAGGGTCACCTGGTCCAACCGGCGAACCAGGACCGGGCCATAGGGTTTGAGCAAAGGATCCAGAGTCATGAGGGTGGTGGCCAGTTCGCCGGCATGATCCAGGCTGGTGGCGCAGTAACCGCTCCTCATGTCGCTACACAACAAAGGGCCGTTCAAGCATCTTCTCATAGAGGTCCATGTACCTGTCTGCTGTGATGGTATGGTTAAAGGTCCTGCGGCTCTCATCCATGATGCGATGTATCTGGGACCGTTTTAACGATTCGGGTTTTCGCCAGAAGTCCATGGCTTCATCCACGGCCCAGCGCAAACCCCCCGCGTCGTGGGAGGTGAAAAGAAAGCCATTACCAATCCCCGCCGCCGGATCCAGATGCGTCACCGTATCGTGGATCCCCCCGGTGTCGAAGGCCACGGGCAGGCTGCCGTAGAGAGGGCCAACCATCTGAGGCAATCCGCAAGGCTCAAATCGAGAGGGCATAAAAAGAAAATCCGAGGCGGCATAGGCCAACCGGGACAGGGACTCGTCAAAGGGCCTTAAAACCACCCGATCCCCCAGATGAAAGGTGTGGATAATGCGTTCAAAATGGGGCCAGAATTCACCATCGGCGACCATCACCACCTGCATCCCCTCGCGCCAGTAATGGGACAGGGTGTCGTAAAGAATCTCCGCAAGGAGCCCGCACCCTTTCTGCAAAGGATCCAGGCGCGAGGGCCAGAAAAAAAGAGGGGCGTTGTGATCCTGCGCAAGCCCCAGCCGCTCCTGCAGATGAATCTTGTTGGACCGCTTTCCCGCCTTGTGATTTCCAGCGCTATAATTCCTGAAAAGAGCGGCATCTATTTCCGGGTCGCAGGTTTCATCTGGAGCGTTCAGGATGCCCGCCGCGCACCCGGCATGCCACTTGTTGGCAAGCTCTCGCCTCAGATGCGGGGTGACCACATCATGGGCGCCCTCCACAATCTCTTTAAAAAAAGTGGGGCTCACGGTGTTGACATAGTGGGAGGCAAAGACACCGCTCACCAGATAATCCACAGGAAGGGTGCCCCGGGATGACTCGTAATTAATCGGAGGACGTTTGAAATAAAGGTACTGCCAAAAGTCGGCCGTATCGATTCCCCTGTCCTCAATGGTCGCCATCACGGTTTCCCGGCTGTGAATGTTATGCAGGGTGAACAGACAGGGGATCCCCTCTTTCCGGGCCATGGCGGGAATCAATCCCGTCATCCAGTCGTTGCAATGGATTAAATCCGGTTTTACTCTCGGAATCACGTGGTTAATCACCTCCCGCTGAAACGCCAGGGATATCTTCACATCTTCCCCCTCGTACCCGGAATAAACCTGATCCAGATAAAAGAAAGCCCGGTCTTCGGCCAGGTGGATCCGCTCGCTGGTGATTGAATTCCGAATGCGATCCACCTCTTCATCGAAATTATTTCTCAGCTGATCTCTGAAAATCGCCCGATAATTGGGAAGGGTCACGTGGACATCCCCCCCTTGCTCATAAAGCGCCCGAATCAACGACGAAGAGACATCCGCCAGCCCTCCGGCCTTGGCCTGTATCCTGTCCGCGCCCTCCCCCATGCCTGCAGGGAGATAGGAAATCTCCGGCGTCACAATAAGCACCCGGGGCGTTCTGTTTCGAAATCTGGGCATAGTCTCTGCCTTGCTTATAGGTCAAAAGGAAAAGAAAACATTCCGCTTCAGGGTTCACGGCGTCAGCACCTTCTTCACCCGGATCCATTCGCTCACGCTCCAGGCCTGGGCATCGCAACCGCGGGGGGTGTGGGGGGCATCCCCATCAAGGATCTCCGGCAGGTGGCCGTAACACCCGGAGAGGGTCAGGGGCAGGGCTGCATTCAGAAGTGAAAGAGCCGTCTTTCGCCCCCCTTCGCCGAAAGCACAGAACCAGGCCTCACAAAAAAGAGGATAAAGCCATCCCCAGGCGGTGCCATTGTGATAGGCCGGTTTCCGCTGTCTCTCTTCATCGCCTTCATAACGCCCCTTGTAAGGCCGATGCGGATGGTTGAGGGCTTCGCCCTGCCACACAAGGGGCAAGGGGTAGGCCACCTCACGGTTGGCAAGGCTTCGAAGTCCCCCTGGGACCACCAGCTCCCGGCAGGTCTCCACAATATTTCGGGCCAGCACCGGGCTGTCCACAACCCCTAAGGTCACCGCAAGCAGCTGATTGGGACGCAGGTAATCATCGGGGATGGCATCCACCGCCGGAATCGGTGCCTCGGCGTGAAGGCAATCCACCAAAGCCGCCTGCCCCGGCCGAACGAAGAGTTCAGAGACAGAGTCTTTCACCCGTTGCGCCAGCGAAAGCCAGTCCGCTCGCCCCGGGATATCCATTCGGCTCAGTCCCATAAGCGTCCGGTACCAGAGCGCCTGAATTTCAATGCAATACCCGCTTCTTGGCGTACAGGCCGGGTGATCGGTATCCATCCAGGTAAAATGAGCCGGGCTGAACACAAGCCCCGAGACCCGGTCCATGGCCACACCGTTCGGCGTGCCCGCCACATAGTTTCTCGCAATGGAGAGAAGAATCTCCCGCAAAGGCCGCCCCCCCATGTCCTCATCAAAAAACGAATGCGCCCCTCTGGCCTCAGCCACCTCAAAGGCGGCCACCGCAAACCACAAGGGGGCATCAGAGGTATCCCGATTGCCGGTGTTATCCCCCAGAATCATGTTGGGCAGGGTCCCCTTCTCTTCGAACTGTCCAAACTGACAAAGCACGGCCCTGGCTTCTTCGAACATCCCCGCGGCCAGCAGGCCTGGCACGCAGATCAGCGAATCCCGGCCCCAATCCAAAAACCAGGGGAATCCGGCGATCACCGACATATTTTTCCCCCGATGCACCAGAAAATCCGCCAGGGATCGGGCCATCTGAATCTCCGGAGACACCTCGGTCTCGCCTTCATCCATCACTGGAGCGCCCCCCCCCATGGCCTTATCAGACCCCATGGGCAGCACCTCGCCCTCCACCACTGCGCCTTCCCCTTCACACAACAGCATCTCCAGATAACCGGGACTGAACAAATCGGTGGTCGCGTCCAGGCCACGCCCCTGTTCCACGGGAAGCGGCACCATATAATCCCACATGGGCGAGGCGTGATACGCTCCCCGGGTGAGGGTGAGTACAAACCGATGCCCGCCTGACACCCCAAAAGAGAACCCTTTTTTCTTTCCGATAATACGCCCCGGCCATTTTGTTTCCGGACCGGTGTACGCCTTGGTGGTCTGATGAAAATTGCGATCTTCAATATCAGGTCTTATAATCAGCCCCACGGGCTCATGGGCCTCCAGCATCCGGGCAAAGGGAGCCGCGGTTCGCCTAAAATCCAAGCGCGTTCGGTTCTCCCCGGCCACCGCTTCGATCCGCACCTCAACCTGAACCAGTTTTCCATTGCCCACGGGGACCAGATACGTCCAATGGCCCACCATGCCCCTGCCCGTCCGAAAACTCGCGAGGTATTCCAGGGCGAGGGGAAAAGAAAAACCGCCATACGTAACCCAGGCGCGGCACCGCGTCCAGACCACCCGACGATCTTCCGGATATCCGGGATTGAGGTTGGCCGCCAGCAAGGCGTCGTACTTGCTGAGAATACGCTCCCGCTCCACCGGTACCCTCACCAGCGCCCCCCTGCCATTGGGACCGATCACCATCGTGGGGAAGGGATGATCCCCCCGGTTGAATAATAGGGGCAGACTCGCGGGCTCCTGCGCCGTAAGATAATGAAGGGTTCCCGAACCATGCTGCACCCCCTCACCAGCAAAGAGTGTCAGCAGAAGACGCCCCCGGGCGACCTCTCCCGTGTCCCGCCTCGGCATGAACAGGGCCACCCCCTCACCGCCGGGAAGCTGAATGCCTGTCTCCGCCCCACAGGTCCCCCCTTCGACCACGCGCACGACGCGGAAAGGATGGGGACAGCTCACCAGAAGAAAATGATCGGGGGGAATCAGGACCTCCCGATCCCGGTCCATGGGCCAACGCCACAGCACGGTCCGCGTCTCCATGGAAAAAGGGTTCTCCTGACGAAGGTAGCCTTCAGGATCCTGCAAAAATGTCTCTACGGCCGCATCAAGGGAGAACGCCGAACAATCGGCCAACCCATGGTAGAAGGTATGCACTTTGAGACAGGCAGCGCCCAGGACCATACGATCCAGATGCTGCGGCCACACCGGGGGGTGCCGTTCCCAGGCATCCATCGCCCCCACCTCCACGGGATCGCCTGTGAGGCAAAGCACCGCTCCCGGCTCCAGTTCAAGAGACAGCCTGTCCTTTACCTCGGACAGCCCCACCTTTGCACCGGTCAACAGATCCCAAAAGGGGCCTTTGGCAATGCCATCTGCCCGCCAGGAGACGGTGACCGGTTTCCGGCAGTCGGTATTGGCGACCACCCAAAGGGCCTTGCCCGTCTTTTTATGAACCCGTCGCACCACCACGGCTGCGTCCGAATCGGTTTCAAGCACGGCCAACACCACGCCCTCGTAAAAACAGGGGTGGTGCTTTAACACCACCGAGATCCGTGCCAAATGGCCCACCAAATTCTCATGCGCCCCCCAATTCAGCCCGGAGGCACCGTGCACATCGATCTTCTCCGTGGCCAGCCACTCCACCCCGTTGGCATACCCAAAGCTTCCGTTGATGGAGAGCAGCGCACAAAGGGCCGTTCTGTGTTTCGCGTAACAGGGAGAGACCGATGCGAGGCGATTGTTGTCATGGGTTTCAGCAAAATTGACCAGAAGCCCATCGGCCCGGGAGATCGCCGTCATCTCTCGCACATAGGACTCGATGGCCCGTTTGTCTTCGTTTTGAAACAGTTCGGAATACCCCCAATCAAAGCCACACCGTCCGAGGATCTCCCGTGTGGCGTCAATCCCGCCGCCCAGTCCCTCCAAAAGAAAAATGGTGTGGGGGTAGGCCGCCCTTACGGCCGCCACCACCTCCGTCCAGATCCGCACCGGAATCATGTACCCGGCATCACACCGAAACCCGTCCACCCCCCGGGCGCACCAGGTCAGGAAAACAGTCACAAGATGATCGGCAAGCCCAGGGCTGAAGTGATCCAGCTCCGTCAGGTCCTCCCAGACCACCCCCCAGGCACCGGGAGAGACGATCTCCCCGTCGGCCTTGCGAAGAAGCCATTCGGGGTGAGCCTCGTGGATCCAGGAGGCCCACCCGGTGTGATTGGCCGCCAGATCGAGGATCACGCGGGCGCCCCTGGCGTGAATCGCATCCATCAGATCACCGAACTGCTCCACCGGGGTCCGGCTGCGGTCGAATTCCGCAAGACCCGGCTCTATCCCTGTAAAACTTAAAGAGGCGTAAGGACTCCCGCACCGCCCCATCCTGCCATAGGTGACGGGCAGAGGGGTCACGGGCAACAACTGGATCACATTGCAACCGAGGGTGTTCACGATGAAATCGAGATGGTGAGCAAAAGATCGAAAGGTCCCGGAGGGTGGCGTCACCGTATGCCCCTCCCGCTCCAGCCAATCCGTGGCGTCGGCATAGAGGCGGAGCTCTTCCCGTTCAAGAATCATGGACGGCCCGAACTGACGCAAAAAAGCGTTGTAAATAATCGCAGAACAACACGTAGCAGCCGGTTTGGCGTGAATTTTTACATTTCCGCCCTCCACCCAGAGGATCCCGTCCTCCGGCTTCTGACTTTTTTGCTTCACACAACAGGTGACCTCAAAATACCCGCTCTCGGTCACCGGAAGTGTCAGGACAAAGCCCCCCTGTCCGTCGGAACGCATAGGGATATCCCGCCACGCGTTCTCCGGGTAGTCCGGGCAGGACTCCTGCGTCTCCGGAGCGGTAAACCCCAGATTGGTGCGGACCACGCCCTCCCCTTCCAACCCCTCACCCACCGTTAAAACAAAGGAGATCATCTCCCCTTCATACCGAACCAGAGAGCTGCCGGGTGCTGGAGTCTGGGTCAAACGTGATGCCGATTTTTTTTTGTCATCTGATTCCATGGGAAAATGGCCTTCGGCGGCAAGGTAACGCCGCCTTGAAAGCGGGTTGGCGAATACGCATCGGTCGTCGTTATTTCAAGCTGAAAGACGTCCGCATCGATCCGACCGGACCCCAACGTTTCAGGCCGGAGGCTGAGGTCTTGGAATCTGCCGGGTGTCTGACAAATCCGGACCCACCCCCCAGATATCCCGGGCATATTCCAAAATGGTCCGATCGCTGGAAAAGATACCGGTGTTGGCGATATTCCTGACCACGTGTGCTGCCCATCGGGGGGTATCGAGAAAACAGTGGTCCACCTCCTCCTGAATGGTAAGATAAGAGGCCAGATCCGCCACGTGGTAATAGGTGTCATGTCCATAAAGCAGGTGCTCAAACACCCACCTGAACAGCCCCGGATCCACAGGGCAGAAAAGATTGCTCGTGAAGGCGTCCATAATCTGTTTGATGGCCGGTTCGTTTTCATAGAAATCCCAGGGGTTGTAGTCCCGGCCATCCCGCAGAGCACGAATCCCCGCCACATCATGGCCAAAAATAAAAATATTTTCCCGGCCTACGGCCTTCATGATCTCAATATTCGCCCCGTCAGAGGTTCCCACCGTCAACGCGCCGTTCATGGCAAACTTCATATTCCCTGTCCCCGAGGCCTCGGTCCCCGCCGTGGAGATCTGTTCACTGAGGTCCGCGCCGGGGATGATCGCCTCGGCCACCGTCACGCGATAATCTGGCACAAAGGCAACCCGCAGATACTGCCGTGCTTTCGGGTGTGCATTCACCACGGCGGCAATATTGTTAATCAGTTTGATAATCTTCTTGGCCACCTTGTAACCGGGCGCCGCTTTTCCCGCGAAAATGTAGGTACGGGGCACCTCGGGGCACCACCCCTCTTCGGTAATCCTCAAAAATTGATGCACAATATGAAGGGCCTTTAAAAGCTGGCGCTTATACTCATGAATCCGTTTCGCGTGCACATCAAACAAGGACTCCGGATCCACCGTCACATGGGCATCACGCCGGATCAAAGCGGCCAGTTTCTCTTTATTCACCCGTTTCACGGCCATGAGTCTTTCCTGAAATACGGCATCCTCCGCATAGGGTTCAAGGGCCTTGAGCTTGCGAAGGTCCCGAATCCATCCCGCGCCGATGGTCTCGGTAATCAACCCCGAGAGCCCGGGGTTCGCTTTGAGAAGCCAGCGTCTCGGGGTGACCCCATTGGTCTTGTTATTGAATTTTTCAGGCCAGAGCTTATAAAAATCCGGCAGCAGATGGTTTTTAAGAAGTTCGGTATGCAAGGCGGCCACACCGTTCACCGAATGACTGCCCACCATGGCCAGGTGGGACATGCGCACCTGCTTTTCATCTCCCTCTTCAATCAGAGAGACATTGCGCACCAGCCCCTCGTCCAGGGGCCACTGGATGGTGATCTGCTCAAGAAACCGACGGTTGATCTCATAAATAATCTGAAGGTGCCTCGGGACCACGTACTCCATGAGACTTACCGGCCACTTTTCAAGGGCCTCCGGCAGAAGCGTGTGGTTGGTGTACCCGAAGGTCCGTTCCGTAATCGACCAGGCCCGCTCCCAGGGCAGGGAGTGCTCATCGATTAAAAACCGCATCAATTCAGCAATGGCCAAGGCCGGATGGGTGTCATTGAGCTGAATCGCCACCTTGCTGGGGAAAAGATCAAAATTATCGTAGCTGCGCAGGAAGGTCTGCGCGATATCCCGTATGGAACAGGCCACAAAGAAGCATTCCTGAACCAGACGCAACAGCCGCCCCGCCCGAAAGGAGTCCGAAGGATAAAGGACTTTCGAGATATTCTCCGACGAAATTTTGTTCTTCACCGCTTCGTGGTAGTCCCCGTCATTGAAAATCTCTACGTCGAATTCTTCGGAAGATTTGGCTGAAAAGAGCCGCAAGGTATTCACCGTCTCCCCGCCATACCCCACAATGGGCATATCAAAGGGCACCCCCACCACCATCTCCCAGTCCAGCCACATGGGGCTGTAGTCCCCCCTTTTGTCATGGGTATGGAGAATCCGGCCGAAAAGCGGCACCAGACAAGCCTCTTCGGGCCTGGCAATCTGCCAGGGGTTGCCCCGTTTCAACCAGTTGTCCGAGGTCTCTTTCTGATACCCGTTGCTGAACTCCTGCCGGAAATGACCAAACTCATAGTTGATCCCGTAGCCGTACCCCGGAATCCCCAGGGTGGCCATGGAATCGAGGAAGCAGGCGGCGAGCCGTCCCAGCCCACCGTTCCCGAGAGCGGCATCGGCGGTGCACTCCCGCACCTCCTCAAGATCCACCCCCTGACCCTCCAACATCGTTTTAAAGGTATCGAACAACTTCAGGTTGCAGAGATTGTTTCCCAGGGCCCGACCCATCAAAAACTCCATGGAGAGGTAATAAACCCGTTTCACCCCCCGATCCTGATACCGCTGCTCGGTCTGAAAAAGTCGCTCAAAAAGGCGGTCCCGCACCGTAAGGGAAATGGCCCAGTAAATTTCACGGATGGTGGCCATCTTCCAATTCCGTCCCAGGGAGTACAAAAGATGGTGGGTCACCCCTGTCTGGAGAGCTTCTCGGGTATTTTCAAGTCGCAAATCCTCATAACGTTTCATCGCATAGGTCCATGGTGATACGAATAGATAAACGCGCACGTCGAGCGCCGAGCGTTAAAAAAAGAAGGGACTACAATTTAAGGAACAAACCATCCGGGCCGACAGACGCCTGCAAACCAGACACGTCGAGCCAAAGGGAAAAAGGACAGATTATCGGGGAGAAACGGTCACAGTCAAAGAAATGGCACACGCCTGACCTTTCCTTTTGGTTTCTTGACTGCGCGCATGAAGGTCGATGGTCAACCCTACAGATTATCTCAAAATTTGATCATCATTTCAATACACGGATTCACTTCTCCCGAAAACATGTTTCTATTTAAAGAAACAATCCTTGACACCTATTTTGCGGCTGTGTATAACAACCTCCACGATAGACAACACAATGAAGGCAAAAAAGGCACCCCTCCTTCATTCGAAGCGTCTATGAAGCCTTGCTCTATTTTTTTGATAAGGATACTCAAGCGATTTCAGAGAATCGCACGAATTCGCAAGCCAAACGTTGTAAGGAAAACCACCCGCATGGTACACTTTCAGTCTACATTCCATCTTATCGCAACCTGTTGGTGGTGGCGTCCCTCGCTCCAAGGTCTGCCCACGACACCCTTACCGGCTGAACTCTGACTCCAGCTGAACCCGACAAGGACCGTGAGCACACCTCACGGTCCTTTTTTTATTTAAGGGCCGTAACGTTCTCGTTACCGGCCCTTTTTTTTATCTCACACCCCTTGCAATAAAAGGGACCCGGTACCCGCGCATCGTTTTTTTTTGATCGACCCAATGCCACCCATAGGAGAACCCGATGTTTCTCACAGAATTTCCTTCACGCGACGCCTTTGCCAGCATAGGTGAACGCGCCGACGTCATCCCCCTCTGCCGAGAGATCCTGGCAGACATGGAGACGCCGGTGTCCCTTCTCACCCGATTCTACACCCCGGATACGCCCCTCTTCCTCCTGGAGAGCGTGGAGGGCGGGGAACGTTGGGGACGCTTCAGCTTCCTGGGCGTCTCAGCCCGGATGGAGGTGCGCATTTTTGAAGCCCACGTGGAGATAAAAATCGGCGAATCCATCACCGAAACCGTTCATCACGGCGACCCCCTCTCGGTCCTGCGGCAGCTCATGGCCGGATACAAGGCCGCCGAATTGCCGGAGCTGCCCAGATTCCAAGGCGGCCTCACCGGGTTCATGACCTACGAGATGGTCTCCTTCTTTGAAAAGATCCCCCACGACCACCCAAAGGGAAAACCCCTGGCCCACTTTGTCCTGGCCGACGAAATGATCCTTTTTGACAACATTCGCAATACCATGGTCGCCGTGGTGCTCTGCTTCAAAGAAGACCATGCGGACATGAACACTCTCTACGATGCCGGTAAAAAACGTCTGGATGCTCTGATGGCGAAGGTGGAACACGGCAACGGGAAAACCCCCGGCAAAAAGCCCAAGGCCCCCCTCGTGCCTCAGCCCGTCATCCCCGAAGAGGCCTTCCGGGCCAGGGTGGCGAAAACCCGGGAAGCGATCTTTGACGGGGAGATCATCCAGGCTGTCATCTCCCAGCCCTTTGTCTGCGAGGCCCCCCCCTGCCCCGTGGAACTCTACCGGGCCCAGCGTTACGTAAATCCCTCGCCCTACCTCTACTTCATGAACCTGGGCGGCACCTGCCTCGTGGGGTCCTCCCCGGAGGTGATGGTGCGCCTCGAACGTGGGGTGGCCACCGTTCGCCCCATCGCCGGAACCCGGCCCCGGGGCATGACCCAGCAGGAGGATCGCAAACTCGCCGATGAGCTCTTAAAAGACGAAAAAGAGCGGGCCGAGCACCTGATGCTGGTGGACCTTGGCCGCAACGACCTGGGACGCGTGGCAGACACCGGCACCGTTCAGGTCACCGATCTCATGGTCGTGGAACGCTACTCCCACGTCATGCACCTCGTCTCCAACATCTGCTGCGACCTGAAGAAAAAACTCGACGCCTTCGACCTGGTCAAAGCCACCTTCCCGGCAGGCACCCTCTCCGGCGCGCCCAAGGTACGGGCCATGGAGATCATCTCAGAACTCGAGGAATCCCCCCGGGGACCCTATGGAGGGGCTGTCGGCTATTTCTCCTTCAGCGGCAACATGGACCTGGCCATCACCATCCGCACCGCCGTCATTGAAGAGGGAACCCTGACCGTCCGCGCCGGCGCAGGCATCGTCGCCGACTCCGACCCCGAAACAGAGCGGCAGGAGACCATCAATAAAGCCAAGGCCATCGAAAAAGCACTGTTCCTGGCCACATCGACAAGGATGAACCCATGATTCTAATGATCGATAATTTCGACTCTTTTACCTACAACCTCGTTCAGTATCTGGAGATGGGAGGCGCGCAGGTCACGGTGTACCGTAACAATGCGGTGACCATTGATGAAATAAAGGCCCTTGCACCTTCTGGGATCGTCATCTCTCCGGGACCGGGGCGGCCGGCGTCGGCTGGGATCTCCATGGATACCATCAAAGCCTTTTCAGGCGCGGTCCCGCTTCTGGGCGTCTGCCTCGGACACCAAAGCATCGCCGAGGCCTTCGGCGGAACCATCATCCACGCCAGCGCCGTGATGCACGGCAAGGTCTCCGAGGTGACCACCGACAAAGAAGGGATCTTTACCGGCATCGCCTCTCCCATGAAGGCCATGCGGTACCACTCCCTGGCCGTGGAGGAGGCAAGCCTCCCCCCAGAACTTCGGGTGACCGCCCGGACGGCTGACGGCGAGATCATGGGGCTCCGGCACAGAGAGCACCCCACCGAGGGGATCCAGTTCCACCCGGAGTCCATCATGACCCCCACCGGAAAGCGGTTGATTCGGAATTTTATCAACAACACGGCATAGCTGGCAGCAAGGTGAGTTCCTTGAATATCTAACGAAGACTTAACAATCAGAACGTAAACACAATTCCCACGGGCGCAGCCCGTAAGGGAATGTGACAACCCGAAGCATGAGGGTTGAAGCATTCACGAACCTTGGAGGCATCGACACATGTTCAGCGACATACTCAAAAAGCTTGTGGCAGGAGAGAACCTTTACGAAAGCACCATGGCCGACCTCATGGAAGAGATTCTGGAAGGCAGGGCCACCGACGCCCAGATCGGCGCCCTCATGGCCGGACTCGCCGCCAAGGGCGAGACCTTCGAAGAGCTGGCCGGAGCCGCCCGGGCCATGCGGAAAAGCGCCACCCGCATCCACACCAACGGGTCCTGCTTTGACACCTGCGGCACCGGCGGGGACGGCCTGTCCACCTTCAACATCTCCACGGTCACCGCCTTTGTGGTGGCCGCCCAGGGCGTCACCGTGGCCAAGCACGGCAACCGAAGCGTCTCCAGCACCTGCGGCAGCGCCGATGTGCTGGAAGCCCTGGGGGTGAACCTGTCGGTATCACCCTACGTGGTGGAAGAGGCCATCGCCGAGGTGGGCATCGGTTTTCTCTTTGCCCCCAAATTTAACAGCGCCATGCGCCACGCCGCCGCCGCACGAAAAGAGACGGGCCTTCGAAGCATCTTTAATATGGTGGGTCCCTTAACCAACCCGGCCGGTGCCTCCCGGCAGCTCTTGGGGGTCTACGCCCCCCAGCTCACCGAGATGTTCGCCGAGGCCCTGCGCCTGCTGGGCAGCCAGCGCGCCCTGGTGGTCCACGGCCATGATGGCCTGGATGAAATCAGCGTCTGCGCCCCCACCCGGGTCACCGAACTCAACAACGAGCTTATCCGAACCACCGACATCGACCCCACCGATTACTTCGGCGAGCTGGCCCCCCCTGAGGCGCTCAAAGGCGGAGACCCCGAGGAGAATGCCCGCATCGCCCGGAGCATTCTCTCAGGCGACGAGCGCGGCCCCAGACGAAACGTGATCCTTATTAACGCCGGCGCGGCCCTCATGGCCGCCGATAAAGCCGAGACCTTAAGGGAAGGCATCCACCTCGCCGAAGAGGCCATCGACTCCGGCAACGCCCTGGCCAAACTCGACGCGCTGGCACGCTATACGACGGAAAATGCCTGAGAAGCAGGCCTCCGGTAACAAGGAATTCAAAATGAGCGAATTTTTAAAGACCATTGTCACCCACGTGAAGGGTGTGGTGGAAAAAAGCAAAACAGGAATGCCCCTGGCTGAAATAAGGCACAAAGCGGAAGCGCCCCGGATTATCAGGCCGTTCCGCGAGGCACTGGAGGACACACCGGTGGCGGTGATTGCCGAAGTGAAACGCGCGTCGCCCTCCAAAGGGGACATCGCCCCTGACCTGGACGCGGCAAAAACGGCCCGGCTTTATGAAGAGGGAGGCGCGGCCGCCCTGAGCGTGCTGACCGAGGGGAAATTTTTTAAAGGAAACCTTGACGACCTCACGGCGGCCCGAAAGGCATGCCACCTGCCCGTGCTGAGAAAAGAATTTATTGTCGATCCGTACCAACTTTACGAAACTGCGGCCGCCGGGGCCGACGCCGTGCTCCTCATCGCCCGGATTCTTGCCCCCTCGCAACTCGCAGATTTCATGCGACTGGCCTCGGAGCTGCGCCTGGAGGCCCTGGTCGAGGTCTTTGACGAGACAGACATCGAAAAAATAGCCCCTTTGGCCCCGCCCCTGGTGGGAATCAACAACCGCAACCTGTCCAGCTTTGACACGGACACCACCCGGGCCGGGCGCCTCGCGACCCGTCTTCCCTCCGGCACCACGGTGGTTGCGGCCAGCGGCATTCAAAACGCCGGGGACATCCGGCGCCACCTGAAAGCGGGAATTTCCGCGTTCCTTATCGGAGAGAGCCTGGTACGGACTGAGGATCCGGTGGGGAAGCTTAAAGGGCTGGTGAATAGTGAATAGTGAATAGTGAATAGTGAATAGTGAAAATCCAACATCTGTAATCCATGTCAATCGATTTGGCTCATTATGATCTTCCGGGCTAAAGGCTAAAGGCTAAAGGCTAAAGGCTAAAGGCTAAAGGCTAAAGGCTAAAGGCTAAAGGAAAAGTGCCCGGGGGGTTGGTTAAGTCAAGGTTTTTCAGATGGCTTGATCCCGCCCCCTCATTTACCACGGGCGCAGCCCGTCAGCGAATGTGAGGTGCCCGAGGGACGAGGGCTCGGAGCATTCGCGAACCCGCTTTCAAGGTGGCGCCACCTTGCCGCTGGAGGCTGCTTTTTATTCAATAAAGGAAAAGATCATGCACAGCCCTCGTATAAAAATCTGCGGTCTGACCTCTCCTGCCGAGGCGGTATTCTGTGTGGAAGCCGGGGTCCACGCGGTGGGACTGGTTTTTTTCCCGAAGAGTCCGCGCAACGTGAGCCCCGAGCAAGCGCGGGAGATCACCCGGGTGCTTCCGGGGGAGGTGGCCAAGGTGGGGGTTTTTGTAAACGCCGCTTACGACGCCATCATGGACATCGTGGACAGAGCCGATCTTTCTGCGGTGCAGCTCCACGGCGACGAACCCCCGGAGCTGGCGGAGGCCCTTCACCGGCAGGGGCTCACCGTCTTAAAGGCTTTTTACGTCACGACCCGGCCGGATCTCGGCAGCGCCCTGCGCTTTCCTTCGGCCACCAGCCTCGTGGAGTGGGGAAAGGGTGTGCTTCCCGGCGGCAATGCCCTGACCTGGGGAGACGAGACCCCGCCCCTTCCCCGCAGCCGCCCCCTGGTCATCGCCGGGGGTTTAAGGCCGGACACCGTGGCCGATATCATCCAGCGTTTTCGACCCGACGGTGTGGACGCAAGCTCCGGAGTTGAGTTGGAACCCGGCAAAAAATCGTTTGAAAAAATAAAAATGTTCACCCAGGTCGTGGGCAAAATTCACCTGCCCGACCCTATCAAGGAGCCATTTACCCATGCCCCAACCTATGCATAATCTCAATAACCTTGGCCACTTCGGCCCCTTCGGCGGCATGTACGCCGGCGAGACCCTGATGAGCGCTCTTCTGGAGCTCCGAAAGGGCTACGATGAAATCGTCAAAAAACCGGAGTTCCAGGAAGACCTCAACCATCTTCTCGCCAACTATGTGGGCCGCCCCACCCCGCTGTTTCATGCCCGGCGTCTCACGGAGCACGCTGGCGGCGCCCAGATCTATCTGAAGCGTGAAGACCTGGCCCACACGGGCGCGCACAAAATCAACAACACCGTGGGCCAGGCCCTTCTGGCCAAATGGATGGGCAAAAAACGGCTCATCGCCGAAACCGGGGCCGGTCAGCACGGGGTGGCCACCGCGACCACGGCAGCCCTCTTCGGCATGGAATGCACGGTCTTCATGGGAAAAGAAGACGTCCGCCGTCAGGCCCCCAACGTCCACCGCATGGAGCTGCTGGGCGCCACGGTCATCCCCGTGGACTCTGGCGCCGGCACCTTAAAAGATGCCATGAACGAGGCCATGCGCCACTGGTCATCCACCGTGGACAAGACCTTTTACGTCATCGGCTCCGTGGCCGGACCCCACCCCTATCCCAGCATGGTCCGGGACTTTCAACGGGTGATCGGCCTGGAAACCCGGGAGCAGATTGAAAAAGAAGAGGGACGACTGCCAGACCTCATCGTGGCCTGCATCGGGGGCGGCTCCAACGCCATGGGGATCTTCCACCCCTTCCTGAACGACCGGGAGGTGGCCCTTCTGGGCGTGGAGGCCGCCGGTGAAGGCATCGACACAGAAAAACACGCAGCCACCTTAAGCAAGGGCAGTGTGGGGGTTCTCCACGGCTCCCGCAGCTATGTGCTTCAAGACGAAAACGGCCAGATCACGGAGGCCCACTCCGTCTCCGCCGGGCTCGACTACCCCGGAGTGGGGCCGGAACACGCCTGGCTCAAAGAAAGCGGACGGGTCGTCTACGACTCCATCACCGATGCCGAAGCGGTAGGCGCCTTTAAACTGATGTGCCGGCTGGAAGGCATCATCCCCGCCCTGGAGAGTGCCCATGCCGTGGCCATGGGACTCAAAAAAGCGGGTCAGATGTCGAGCCGCGAGGTGGTGGTCATCAACCTGTCCGGGCGAGGCGACAAAGACATGTCCAGTGTGGCGGAATACGATGCGATAAGGGAGACGCTTTAATGAAACGAATAGAAACACGATTCAAAGACCTGAAAGCAAAAGATGAAAAAGCCCTGGTGGGGTTTATCACGGCCTGCGACCCGGATTACACCACCTCCCTTGCCCTCGTCAAAGAGATGTGTGATGCCGGCCTCGATGTTCTGGAGCTGGGGATCCCCTTTTCCGACCCCACAGCAGACGGCCCGATCATCCAACGCTCGTCGGAACGAGCCCTTAAGGCCGGGGCCACTATCACGCGCATCCTGGGTCTGGTGCAGGAGATCCGGGAGTATACCGAGATTCCCATCGTGCTCTTCTCCTATACCAACCCCCTGCTCGCCTTCGGTTATGAAGCCTTTTCCACCCAGGCGGCGGATGCCGGTGTCGATGGCCTCCTGGTCGTGGACATGCCCCCGGAAGAGTCCGCCGAGCTCAACACGGCCCTGGCCCGGAAAAAGCTGGATCTCATCCGCCTGGTGGCTCCCACCACCTATGAAAAAAGAATCCGCATGATCGCTGACGCCTCCTCCGGCTTTCTCTACCTTATCTCCATGATCGGGGTGACCGGCAGCGGAGGGCTCGACGCTGCGGCCGTGGAAACCCATTACACCCAAGTCAAAGCGCTCACCGAAATGCCCGTCTGCGTGGGCTTCGGCATCTCCACACCGGATGACGTGGGAGCCATCGCCCGCTTTGCCGATGGGGTGGTGATCGGCAGCGCCTTCGAACGTCTCATCGAAACCAACCTGGACAAGCCTGACCTGCCGGCCCTCATCGGCGATCAGACCCGGGCGTACAAAGCCCGGACAAAACCCAGCGCCACCGGACTCGATTGATCAAGAGCCAACCCACCGCAAGGTAAAACGGCTTGCCAAAACTCTCCGGCCCTCGTTCCATGGGCCGGAGAGTCGGCCCCCTTGACAGCAACCGGCGTGAGATGTCTGGCACCTCACAAAAAAAAGGAGTCCCCATGTTCCTTTTGCCAAACTTCAAGATCTACCTCCCCCTTCTGATCTCTGCCTTGATCTCAGGCCTTGCTCTCTGGCTTTGCCACTGGGTTCTCCTCGGACGCCACACCGACCCCGGCAATGAACGAAAAATTCCCCGGCAGCTCACCATGATGGGGCTGACCCTTCTTGCCATCATTGTCATCACCCTCTCCCTGCCCATCACCGACACACTGCGAACCCAGGTGTTCGGTCTCATTGGCCTGATCGTCTCGGGAATGTTCGCTTTTTCCTCGACCACGGTGATCGCCAACTTCATGGCAGGCCTCATGCTTCGCATCACCGGCCCCTTTCGCGTGGGAGACTTTATCCGTGTCGGCGATCTTTTCGGGCGCGTTACCGAACGCGGCCTGTTTGATACGGAAATTCAAGCCGAAACCCGAGAGCTGATCGCCATTCCCAACACCGTGCTTATCACACAGCCGGTCACAACGATCCGGAGTTCGGGAACCATCATCTCCATCACCCTCTCCCTCGGCTACGACATCCACCACATGACCATCGAGCCCCTGCTCCTGAAGGCAGCCACAGAAAGCGGCCTGGAAGAACCCTTTGTTCACATTCTGGACCTGGGCAACTTTTCAGTGACCTATCGAATTTCCGGTTTTCTTTCCGAGGTCAAGGGGCTTATCACGGCAAAATCATCCCTTTTCAAAACGGTCCTGGACACCCTGCATGCCAAAAACATTGAGATCATGTCCCCCTCCTTCATGGCTCAACGCCCCATGCCGGTGGGCCACACAACCGTCCCCAAGCCATTGAGGCAAAAAGCCCCTGAAACGGAGACCGTCGCCGAGGAGATTGTGTTTGATAAAGCGGAACAGGCCGAGTCCCTGGAAACAAAGAAGAGAGAAAAAATGGAGCGCATCGCGGAACTCGAGGCAAGGCTGAAAAAGGCACCGGATGAAGAAAAAAAGAGGCTGAACGATCTCCTGGAAAAAACACGGGAGCAACTCAAAACACTGACCGAGGCCTCCGGCCCCACCGACGAAAGCCATCAGAAGACACCGAATCACAACAACCGGTCATAACACGGCATCTGCCGCCAGGAAGTCACCCCCTGTCACCCCCCAACGAATCGCCCTGACAAATAGAGACCCCTTCTCCCGGCTCTTTCACCAGGCGCTCAATTTTGTGGGCTAAAATATCCGCGTGAATGGGTCGATACCTTGCCGGAATCAGCCGCGAGAAAGGCGATAGCATCCGCTGGCCAAAGGTTTCTCCAAACCGCGTCTCGTCTCGGCCCCCCAGAAGCAGGGAGGGCCTCAAAATATGCACGGCCTGAAACCCCAAACCTCTGACCCGCGCTTCCATCTCCCCTTTTGTGCGAAGATAATGGGATAACGCCGTGGGGGAAGCCCCCACGCTGGAGATCACCACCAGCGCGCTGGCACCGCATTTTCGGGCATAGGCTGCCGCCGCCACGGTGTAGAGGCAATCCACCTCAAAAAGCCTTGCCCTGCTCCCCGCCTTTTTAAGGGTCGTGCCCAGGGCGCAGACCACCGCATCCACCTCACAGGCAGGCGCCCTCTCCACAAGGTCTGAGAAATCTGTCATCAGAGGTGTCACCTTCTCATGCACCTCCAGCTCAGGGACCGATCGTCGTCCCAGTAGAACAACCTCGGAACAATCGGCATCCGCCACGACCCGGCTGAAAAATCGTCCCCCCACCAAACCCGTTGCCCCTGCAATCATGATTCTCTTATTCATCACATCCCCCCCATTTACCGATTCCATGAAACTCCGTATCAATTGACTACCTAAACAGTAAATTATAAGAGTCATACCTATCCCGGATATTTCATGAGAAAACAATCAGGACTAAGGAATAATCAGTAATTACAGTGCTTTGCAGTAATATTTCTATTCGTTTCAAAAATGCAAAATGTAATCCACGGTATTCTGTCTGATTTTCTCACCCTGCGGGCGAGCCGGGTGCACTCATCTGCCGCGTTATCAGAGCTTGGAGGTAAACCACTACATCTTCAGCTCTGATGCCTTGCATATGAGCGCACCCAACTCGTGAAATATCCGGGCTATGATTATCACACATTACTTCATCCATTCATCTTTCATTCTGGAACACCGATCAAAAGGCCGCCCAGCAGATACAGCAAACGAGGGCTGCCCGTGAGTTACTCACTTGACTCTCAAAACGAAACATGATTATATATCACAGTTGTTACAATCCACAAAAAAGTCAGCAATACGTCACAACCCATATTCTATCACCGGTTTTCCCGTCACACATCAAATTGAGTTCTCTACCCTCAAGCCTGTTCAGACATAAATATGAAGAGGTCGTCCCCACGACGTGACAACACAGAAGGGGGTATGATGAAAACAAAAAGCCCATCGTGAGGTTTCCATGCCAGCCCGTTTCAAAAAAAAAGTTTCAGGAATTCTGTGGCTTATCGGCGCGACCATCGCAACATACCTTGTTTCTCTGCCCTTTTATTTTTCACATAGAATCGAATCCATGGGAGAACACTACCGGCATTACGTCATTGACGGAGGAGTCCCCACGACACTGGTCTTTCTCTTCGGTCTGTCAATATACAGCACCCGACGCCTTCAAAAATTGAAGCGCTCCCTCCAGACACAGCCTTCCCCCCAGAAGGAAGCCCAGGCACCGCAGGACATTCTTCCCATTTGCTCATTTTGTAAAAGCACACGCAATGACGAGGGTGAATGGCAACCGGTGGAAACATATATCCTGGCCCAGACAAAAAGAAGGTGAAGTCACAGCATTTGCCCGACCTGCCTTGAAACCCACTACGCCGAGTATGCTACCCCTCCGGCACAGAAGAAAAAACGACCATTGAATAACACAGGCTCTTGATCCTCATCGCCCCTGGCTGCACAGGAAAATGAGGTCACGTATCACGGGTTACTGTCCGACATCTGCCACCTTTTGCATCACCTGATGGGTGGGGAGCCATGCCCGGTTTGACAGGACCGTCCAACACCAGCTCGGCCAACCCCGAATATTTCATCAGAAAATGATCTTACCACAGCCATAAGATGTCATTGACAGATTGTTACTGTGAAAAATTTAGATATATGTGAAATACAAGATGTAATTCACGTTTTACGCTCAAGCCCCCCTCCCTTCGGGCAAGGATAACCCACGATTTTTATGCATTCGTCCGTCAGCTCCCTTCAATTAAAAAAACAAAAGAATAAATGAATTTTCCCTCCTGCCGATGATAAGAACAAGCACTTCACCGGGAACATGGGGGCCATGCGGCCGAGACGCATCAGTCAGGGAGGATAAGATGGTGTTCTGTACAGGCCGACAATGGCGAGCCTTCTTTTTGGCCTGCTTTTTTTTTCTCACAACGCTGACGGCAGCCCATGGGAGCACACAGACCCTTCTCTTCAACCACATTGATGAAGCCAACGGCCTCCCTGACAGCACGGTCTTCCAGGTCATGCAGGACCGTGAAGGGGCCATGTGGTTCGGGACCCGCAATGGGGTGGCCCGATATGACGGGGTCACCATGAAGGTGCTCCAAAATGAAGCGGGCAACCCCCAAAGCCTTTCTCACAACGACTCAGGAGGCGTCCTGGAAGACCCGGACGGCTCAATCTGGCTCCGCACCTGGGGGGGCGGGCTCAACCGCCTCGATCCTGAGACGGGCAACATACAGAGATTCCAACACGACCCCCTGGATCCCCAAAGCCTCAGTGAAGATCGGGTCCAAAGCGACTTCATCGACTCCCACGGGATCCTCTGGGCCGGCACCTTCGGCAAAGGCCTCAACCGATTTGATCAAAAAACGGGAGGATTCACCCATTACCTTTCCGATGACACGCCCGGCGCCATCAGCCACAATCGAGTCTGGTCCATCTCCGAAACCCGGGACCAGGTCCTCTGGGTGGGCACCGACCAGGGACTGAACCGTCTCAACCGAGAGAAAGACACCTTTACCGTGGCTCTCCCCAACGAGCGCATCCGCGCCCTCCATCCGGCGGGAGGGGGCACGCTCTGGGTGGGGACCCAGAACGGATTTCATCTCTTTGACCCAGAAAAAGGAGGGGTCGTCCCCTTTCCCGGCATGGAGACGCTCCCGCCTGAAATTAGTTCCGGTCCCATCAACACCCTCTATGAGGACGGAAGAACACTCTGGGTGGGCACCCAAAACCATGGCCTGCTTATCCTGGACCTTGAAACAGGCCACAGTACGCTGCATCAAAGCGTCCCGTATCTGGCCCACTCCCTTTCGCACAACGACATCCGCTGGATTACCCAGGACCGGGCTGGAGTCATCTGGATCGCCACACGCGGGGGCGGGATCAACACCCTCAGCAAAACCTGTCACCAGATGAAGCTCTTCATGCCGGGGTACTCCGGCGACCACATCCCCTTAGACATCCACGCCGTCGCCGCAGACGATGATGAAAATCTCTGGTTTGGAAGCTGGTACACAGGCCTAAAGAAAACCACCCTATCTGGAGACATGAGTGAAGCCACCGGCAATGTCCCCCCGCCACGGGGACCGGGAAGCCTGGACATTAACGCCCTTGCCCTGGGCCCGACAAAGGACCTCTGGATCGGTACCTGGGGCAACGGCCTCATCCGCAGGGCCCACCAGACAGCCGAATACACACGCATGGATAGTATCTCTCCCCACCCTGACAACCGAATTTTCACCGCCCTCAGCGAAAAAAAGGCCGGCATCCTCTGGGCCGGAACGCGCAACCAGGGGCTGTTCCGCCACGACCTCAAAACAGGCCAGGTGACCCGATTCACAGAGGGACCGTCTCAAAAAGGAGGCCTCAGCAGCAACACCATCAACGATCTCCTTGAAGACGACAGCGACAACCTCTGGGTGGGAACCAACCTCGGCCTGAACCGCATCGCCGAACAGGGGGGCCGGGTGAGCTGGTTTCACAAGCGGAAAGAGGCCGCAGAAAGCCTGAGCCACAATGTCATCACCGGCCTGGCCCAGACCCCCAACGGCGACATCTGGGTGGGGACCTATCACGGCCTCAACCGCCTGGACCCCGAAACGGAGACCATCCGCACCTACTTTATGGAGGATGGACTCTCGGGAAACGTCATTAAAAGCCTGATCTTTGACGGCAGCAGACGTCTCTGGGTGGCAACAGACAAAGGGCTCTCAGCCATTGATCTCAAAAACGACACCATCTCCCGATTCCCCCTGCCCCTTCGCTTTGTCCAGGGGGCCGTCAACCGCTCCAAAAGGGGCGAAGTGATCTTTGGAGCAAAAAACGGGTATCTCGTTTTTTCCCCGGAGGAGATCCCCCTCACACTGTCCACCGCCCCCCTTTATCTCACCGGACTGAGTCTCAACGGCTCGCCAATACAACCCGGAATCCCCGTGGACAAACGCATCATTCTCTCCAAGCCCCTGAACAAAACAGACCGCATCGAGCTGAAACATACCGAAAACAATCTGACCGTCTCGTTTGCCCTCCACGATTACAGCAACCCGGCCGAAAATCGCTATCGGTTCAGGCTCAAAGGATACGACACCACCTGGGTAGAGGCGGGCAACAGCACCACCGCCCGATACTCCCACCTGCCCCCCGGCTCCTACCGATTTCAGGTCATGGCCGCCGGAAGCCACGGAGCCTGGAGCCAGAGCCACACGGGACTTGAGATCCATATCGCCACGCCTTTCTGGGAACGCGGAGACTTCAGGGCCGCCATCTGCCTTTTTGCCGCCGGACTGATCTGGCTGCGAATCACCTTCACCCGAAAACGCACCCGGGAGTTGAAACACCTCGTCACCCTGAGAACACAAGAACTGGAGGAACAGTCCCGCCACCACGAAGCACTCTCCCTCACCGACCCCCTGACGGAGCTGTTAAACCGAAAAGGCCTTCAGAAAAGACAAAAGGAGCTCCACTCCCAGGCACGCCGAAATCAAACCCCTTATGCCCTGATCCTTGCCGATATTGATCATTTTAAATCCATCAACGACACCTGCGGCCACGACTGTGGCGATTTTGTACTTCAGCAAATCAGCACGCTCTTTTATTCAAACCAGCGGACCCACGACATCCTCGGTCGCTGGCGTGGAGGAAAGTTTATTCTTCTTCTCCCCGATACAAACGAAAAAGGGGCCAGAATTCTGGCCGAACGCATGCGTGATCGGATTGCCGCCTCTCTCTTTGAGTGGAACGGGGTCTACCTGACCGTCACCGTCACCATCGGTGGGGTGACCTGTGCCCTTGACGAGACCTTTGAACAAAGCCTGAGCAAAGCCAATGCAGCCCTCTACACAGGGAAGAAGAGGGGACGAAACCAGGTGGTCGTGACAAGCCCCGAATAACCCCACGGGTCGCCCCCACTGGTGGCGTAGCAAGCATAGCCACAGATATGACGCCCGCACAACCTGCTCTCAACCAGGCCACCTGTTTCTGCAGGACCCTTTCGCAATTTTTCTTGCAGACCGCCCTGCCTTGTATATATAACGTTAACGTTGCGTTATCTAACCCTGTGCCCAGACATTTTCAACCGATCTTCGTTTTTGAAAAAGACGCCTTACGAAAATCAGCGAAAAGCCTGCCAGGGACCACGGTCGTCACTCACCTGTTTCCGGGACAGGGACCCGAAGCTCCCTGAAGGCAAAGCATGCATCCTCTCTTTTCTCGCACCTCCATGGTCATTGCCCTCGTTTTTCTCCTTTTTACGGCCTGCGGTGAAAGTGAGGCCCCGCCCCCTTTGTCCATCACGGGAACAGTGACAATCGACGAGGCCGAAACCCGGGGAGACTCACCGGTCTTTGCCGCGGTCTTTCGCGGCAGCGCCTCGGATATGAGTCTCCAGGACATGGCGGACTCTTTTGCAGGAATGACCACCGTGGCGCCGGACGGATCCTTCTCGGTGGATCTCTCCGACAAAGGATTAAGCCTCGGGGAGACGGTGACCCTGATCGGCTTTGTGGATCGGAATTTCAGCGGCAACATCCCCAACCCGGATGCCGGGGACCTGCTGGGATTCTACAGACAAGAAGGCGCGTTGACCCCGGACTATCCTCTTCAAAGCGGCATCAACCGGGGAGCCGATATCCATATCAACCGCGAGGTGTTTGACTACGACAAGGAGATCGGTGGCACCCTCACCGGGCCCTACACCGGGCCGGTTCACCTGGTCGCCTATGCAGGGGATCTCCGGTCTCTCGATGTCACCACCCTGGACGTGGACCCCATCGTCGGCTACGCCTCCTTCGAAAAAAAAGAGGAGGAGCTTGCCTACCGCCTGAAAATCCTCCCCTACGGATTTGACCTGCCGATTTCCGATGTGTATCTCCTGGCCTTTTTTGACACCAATGGAAATGGTCACCCCGACCCCGGCGAGTCCGTGGGCACCTATACGCGTCACCCCAAAGGCCTGCCGACCCTTCTGACCCTGACGGAAGCGGACCAGGACCCTTTCACCTTTGATTCCAGACTCGCCCTGCCCCTCCCCGCCCCATCCTCAGAAAAAATAACCCTGACAGGCCAGGTGGAGGCCCTTACCGGTTACGACACACAAAGCCCATCTCCTCTTTTTATCATGGCCGCAGAGACCGAAGACCCCCAGCAGCTTATAGACCATCCCATGGCGGTCATCCGCAGTTTTTACCGGCTCGATCCCGGTGAGCTGAACTTCAGCCTGGACCTTGCGGCAACCGGCCTGGCCCCCGGCGACAAGATCATGGTCCTGGCCCTCTGGGACAAAAATTACAAAGAGAATCCCGACACGCCTTCATATACCGGTTTTCCCGATCCGGACGCCGGGGACTTTATGGGCTACTACCAGGACAAAGCCACCTTCACCGTGGCCCATCCCCTTACGGCTGGCATCAATTTCTGTGTCCCCTCTGACGATCCACAGGCCCCCCTTCATTTTCAGGTCAACCGAAAACAGGTGGAGCACCACGCCTCCATCGTGTTCAAGATAGAAAGCGACAACGGCGTCACCCTCGAGCCCGGGGACCCCATCCTGGTCATTGCCGTGCAAAAAGACGGGGTAAACGCAGACTTCCACATCACCGATCCGGACTACATCGTGGCCATGAAATCCCTGCCTGCCGCGGAAAATATCGATGCCGACACTTCGGTTCCGGTAATGGGAGCACTGCTTGAACCCATCGTGAACACACCCTTCGGCGTGAACGAGGTGTATGTGTTCGCCATCCTGGATGAGAACGGCAACGGAAAACCCGACACCGGCGAATCATTTGGGTTTTATGGAGAAAAGCTTTTCCCATTACTTCCGCTGTCAAATTTAAACCCACTCATTCCAAAAACGACGGACCTGAAAAACGAAGCCAACCGATTGGACCTCAACCTTCGATTTACAGGGCAAACGATATGAAGGTAAAACGGAAGCACCGGCCGCTCATGCACGTACAACATCCGTTGCCACCCCTCTCCCCTCACGCGAACGCGAACGCGAGGTGCCCAGGGTACCGCCGGCCGTAGAGCATTCGCAAACCCGCTTTCAAGGTGGCCCCACCTTGCCGCCGGAGGCAGGCTTTGGGTTTTTCATCTAAGCCCTGTATGGTTAGAGCGATTTCCCGGTTCCTTTTACATTTTTCACAACATGGGGTAAAACGTGGGCAAGCCTTTGCGGGGGCTCAACTGGCGTCACGTTTCTAACCCGAAAATCCCATGAGACCATCAGGCATGCATCACAATCACGAACTGGAACTGGCCTTTGATTTTGTTCAAGGCACCCAACGCAACCTCTTCCTCACCGGAAAAGCGGGCACCGGGAAGACCACCTTTCTGCACCGGGTGAAAAAAGAGATCCCCAAGCGCATGGTGGTGGTGGCCCCCACCGGGGTGGCGGCCATCAACGCGGGCGGCATCACCATCCACTCGTTTTTTCAGATGCCCTTCGGGCCTTTGCCTCCGGACACAACGATTCAAAACCGCCGATTCAGCAAAAAAAAGATTCACATCATCCAGTCACTCGACCTGTTGGTCATTGATGAGATCAGTATGGTGCGTGCCGACCTTCTGGACGGCATCGACCAGGTGCTGAGGCGTTACAGGGACCGCACCCGTGTCTTTGGCGGGGTACAGGTTCTGATGATCGGCGACCTCCACCAGCTGGCCCCCATTATCAAACAGGACGACTGGGCCCTCCTCTCCCCCCACTACGAGACGGGCTATTTTTTCAGCAGCCGGGCCTTTCAGGAGGCGTCAGTCCTCGGCCTGGAGCTCATGCATGTTTACCGGCAGAGCAATGAAGCCTTTATCAAGATCTTAAACGAGATCCGGGAAAATCGGCTCTCTGCGGATGCACAGAAGCAATTAAACACACGGTACACGCCCGACGCCCTGCCGGGCCGAAAAGAGGGATACATCACCCTGACCACCCACAACGCCAGCGCCGATCGCCTGAACAACGAAAAACTCTCCGCCATGAAGTCCCCCACCGTCGTCTTTGAGGCCGAGGTCAGCGGCACCTTTCCCGAATACGCTTACCCGACCGATGCGATCCTGCGCCTCAAAGAGGGGGCCCAGGTGATGTTCGTCAAAAATGACAGCTCCTCAAAAAAAGAGTTCTATAACGGAAAGATCGGCACCGTCACCGAGATCGACGAAGAGGTCATCCATGTGCAGTGCGAAGGGAGCCCCGCGCCCATCGTGGTAAACCAGGAGCGTTGGGAAAACATCACCTACACCTTGAACGAAGAGACCAAAGAGATCGATGAGGAGGTGGTGGGAAGTTTTTCCCAACACCCCTTGCGTCTTGCCTGGGCCATCACCATCCATAAAAGTCAGGGGCTGACCTTCGAAAAAGCCGTCATCGACGCCGGCGCCTCCTTTGCCCATGGTCAGACCTACGTGGCCTTGAGTCGGTGCAAAACCCTGGAGGGCATTGTCTTAAGCAGTAAGATTAACCCCTCGGGCATCATCTGTGATGAATCGGTGAATCATTTCACCCGCCATATCGAAGACCACCCGCCCACGGACAACGAGCTGAGGGTTTCAAAACGCAGCTGCCAGTTTGCCCTTCTGGATGAACTGTTCGGCTACCATCCCCTGGGCGAAGAGATCATCCACTGCCACTCCACCCTTCACCACCATAAAAATGCCATCCAGGGGACCCTGACCGAGACCCTGGCCGACATCCTGACCACCACCCTGCCCGAGCTGATCCGCATTGCCGGAGCCTTTGCAAAACAGGTGGACTCCCTGATGGTTGAGGATACCGACCTCGAAGCAAACGAGGTAATCCAGGATCGCATCCGAAAAGGATGCGCCTACTTCTCCGAGAAGACCCAGGCCGCCATCACCGACCGCCTTGATGAGGCCACCTTCGCCACTGACAACCAGTCCGTAAAAACCCTCATCAACGAGTCCCTGGTCAAAATCAGAGAAGAGCTGATCGTCAAGCAAACCTGCCTTAAAGGCTGCCAGGAAGGGTTCCGGGTGATGGCGTTTCTTAAAATACGGACCCAGGCCTTTTTCAAAAAGCAAAGCATCACCGCCCGGGCAAAGGCAAAGGTGAAAAACCTGTCGAGTGATCACCCGGAGCTGCTGAACCGACTTCGAGAGTGGCGTAAAAAACGAGCCGCCCAGGACGAGATCAACCCCTCGCGAATCGCCACCCTCAACGCCCTGGTCTCCATCTCAACGGAGCAGCCCGACAGCCTTAAACAGCTTCGGACCATCCCGAGTATGGGGGCAAAACGCGTCAAACAGTACGGGGCTGAGATCGTCGAGATCGTCAGGGATTACTGCGGGAAGGATGGAGAAAAAAAAGAAGGGGACCATGGCCCTCGAAAGGCTGGGGTGCAGCAGACCCTGGATCTGGGTTGAGGACGTCATCGGTGATTGAATCCCCTGCCCCATCCCGAGGATATCCAGCTCACAGCCCAGAAAACAGCCAATGAACCCGAGTACCCACCACGCAGTTATCCTGCAAAATCCCCACACGTAAGATCCATAAAAAGTCGCCTCACCCACGACGTAGGACAGCCCTCCGTCCGTCGCCACGCTGCCCCCAAGGACAAAGGCCCTGGCGCCCGCGTCTGCGGTCTGTGGTGCCCCTGGAGCACCCAAGTCCGTGAGCACACGCTGAATCTCTGCACATATTCGGGGCCTAAACGCCCCAAACCATACCCTGATCCATGAGGGAACACTTTCAGAGAAAAAACCTGCCTGTAAAATTCATTGAATTGTGAGATTTTTGCCTATATTTTACAATCATTATTAATTCAGCAAATTCTCAGGATGCAGGCTTATGAAGATTCAATGTTCAGGCTGTTCCAAAGCATATCGAATAAACGACAATCTCGTTCATCAAATATACACCCAAAAGGTGTTATGCACCGATTGTGGGCGATTAATCCCCGTCGAGCCCTTTCTTCTGGACCCAAAGGAATTAGAGCCTTTTCTTTCAGGAGAGGCGCTCAAACACGAGGTCGTCAACAATCTCAAAAAACTCTATCCCATGCCCCATATCCTGCTCAAGGCACGCAAACTCCTTGCCGGCACGGGTAATTTCCAGGCGCTGGGGGACCTCCTCAATACGGACCCGGCCCTGGCAAGCCGCGTCTTGAAGGTTGCCAACTCAGCGTATTACGGGATGAGCGGCAGGGTCTCTTCCCTGCAGATGGCGGCAACGGTACTCGGCAGCGGCACGCTGCTTCAGATTATCCTATTGATTGGCAACGCCAAGGCTCTGGGCCGTTCCCTTGACGGCTACGGGCTAAACGCCGGTGATCTGTGGAGACACGCTCTTGCCACAGCTGTCTGTGCCGAACTCGTCGCTAAAAAGGCCCACTGCGACACGGGGGAAGACGCCTTCTTTGCCGGGCTGATGCATGACGCAGGAAAAATCATTCTGGACACCTATGTGCTTGAAAGAAAGCACCTGTTCCAAAAATACGCGAAACTCACCCATGCCCCCCTGCATGACGCCGAAACCAAAATCCTCGGGTTCACCCATGGCGACATCGGCTATGAACTCTGCCGAAAATGGAATCTGCCGGTACATATGGCGACGGCAATCAAAGACCACCACCCCCCGTCGACTTCCGGGCAGGCCCCACTCACCTCCATCCTCCAACTGGCCAACCACATGGCCGGACTCACAACCGGACGGCCCTCCGGTCAGTCGATACCGCCTTTACTCCTCAAGGCGCTTCACACACTCCAGATAACCGAACACGAACTGGAGGAGCTGATTGGTGAAGCATCCACGGCCGTGGAAACCCTGGAAGAGGACACGTATTGAAAAGGTGAACACTGCAGAATAGACGGGCTCGCCCAAAGGGTGAGAAAAGCGAGTAGAAAACGGTAAATTACATGTAACTATTCAGCTTGCCTTCGCCAGGTCGTTCGAGGCGAATTACAGAAAGATTCAAATGCCAATACGTCACGTCTTTTCATCACCGCGTAGGGAGCGGCTCCCGCACCTTCTACCGTCGAGAGGACCATCGGCCTCGCAAGTTAACGATGACCACGAGTCTTATTTCAAAATGCGGTGTTTCCGGTTTGCGATACGCCTGACGGTGCGCACGGCACACCCTACGCATCCACCCGGTACTCCATTGTAAAAATGAGGACGATACGGATTTTCATACATGGATTCCCGCCTGCGCGGGAAAGACGAAAAGCGTAGGGTGCTGTCAGACCGGGGTCATAAAGAAAAAATGGATGGCTGAATGGTTACGATTACATTTCGCATTTTTGAAATATCTGCATTTTCTTTGGTAACCTGTTGTGACGAAACATTATTGTTTTTACGCGGTCGTTTTATCATGAAATATCCGGGTCAGATGAGTACGGTGAGGTAAAAAAAAAAGGGGGAAGGCATCAGGTTGCCCCAGGAAAAAGCGAGCCACAAAGGCTCGCAGAGCCTCACGTTCCGGTCCCCGGAAAACACGATTTTTTTTCTTCATGACAACCCATATCAGGAGGTGTATAAATACTAGTTTCGAGGCAACAATAAAAGAGGCAGATACGCCAAGAGCCTTGTCACGTTTTATGTTACATGCCCTTCGTTATATTTCAGCATCATTATCGCGTGTCTGAAACGGGCTTGACCCCAGGAATAAAAATGAAAATTACATGCCCCAAATGTACGAAGGCCTACCGATTAAACGACGATCTGGTTTACCAAATCTGCCATGAAAAAATATTATGCACCGAATGCGGACACTCCATTTCGGTTGAGCCCCAGATCCTGAATGAAGAGGAACTCCACACGTTTTCTTCCGGGGAGGCCCTCAAACAGGAGGTCGTGAACAATCTTAAAAAACTCTACCCCATGCCCCACATCCTGTTCAAGGCAAAGGCCATGCTCTCCGGGCGAGAAAACTTCAAGGAGCTGGAGCATTTATTCAATACGGACCCGGCCCTTGCCGGGCGGGTGCTAAAAATCGCCAACTCGGCTTACTATGGTCTGAGCGGCAAGGTCTCATCCATCCAAATGGCGGCAACGGTTCTCGGGAGCAAGACCCTGCTTCAGATCATCACCCTGATCGGTCACTCTAAAATGCTGGGACGCTCCCTTCCGGGCTATGGACTGGACTCCGGCCTGCTGTGGAAGCACTCCCTGGCCGTGGCCATCTGCTCCCGGCTCATTGAAGAGACCCTCCACGCCCAGGATGGAGACGATGCCTTCTTGGCCGGACTGATGCACGATGCCGGCAAAATCATCCTGGACACCTATGTCCTGGAAAGGCAGCCTCTCTTCAGGCGATATGTCGATCTCACCCGCAGCTCCATGACCGTCTCCGAGAAGAAAATTCTGGAGTTTACCCACGCGGATATCGGCAGCGCGCTATGCAGAAAATGGAATTTACCCGAAACCATGGCCACAGCCATTCAATACCACCACACCCCAGCCGCCTCCGGAAGCAACCGGCTTGCCTATATCCTCAACCTCGCCGACCACATGGCCAAAGAGATCGATGCCCCCCAAAAGGCCGCCTCAAAACCCTCCCAAGACGCCTTGAGATTCCTTCCCATCACGGAAATTGGCCTGAGAGACCTGACTCGAAAAGCATCTGAAGCATTGGAAAGCCTCGAAGAAGACACTTACTGATGTTCTTGAGTCGCGGATCAAGGCTCAAAGGATCTGCATTCAAGCCCACCGCCTGGAGGGGCCTGAAACCTTAGCCCGGATATTTCATGAGAAAACAATCAGGGCTCATCCCTCGCAGGAGGTATGCTTTTTTCTGCTGTCTCGCACCTCGAAGTGCATGCCCACATCCCGCTTCAAGTCAAAAAGACCAATGGCGTCAATCAAATCACTGAGTCGCGTATACCCGTAGTTCCTCGGATCAAAGGAGGCGTGGTTGGAGATGTGCGCCCCCACTTTAGACAGCCTCGCCCAGCCATCGTCATTTTCTGTACCGACAATGGCATCCCGCAGAAGGTTCATCAGCTTTGTATCGCCTCTGAGTTCCTTCTTTTTTATCTTCTTGATGCTTTTTGTCTCCTCTTCATCATCCTCATCGAGAAAAAGGAAGGTCGAACACGCATTGACAAAAACCGATGGGGTTTTCCTCTCACCGAAACCGATTACCGACTTTCCGTCAGAAAGAATCCGGGTTGTCAGGGGAGTAAAATCACAGTCAGAGGTGACAATGCAGAAGGTATCCACCTGTTTGGTATAAAGAATGTCCATGGCATCAATGGCCATCGCGATATCGGTGGCGTTCTTGCCCTTGGTCAGGTCATACTGCTGAATCGGCTGAATCGCATGGTCCTGGAGCACGGCTTCCCAACCCTTCAGATAGCTTGATGTCCAATTCCCGTAGGCTCTCCGGATATTCACTTTCCCATGGCGCGCCAACTCAGAAAAAATTTTCTGTATGGATTTTGCCGGGGAATTATCCGCGTCAATCAGCAACGCAATATTCTTTGTCTCAGCCACGTGTCATTCTCCTTTTTATCCCGGTGATACGAGGACCTGAAAGCACTGAAAAATTTCCGAATGGCCCCCTTTCAAAGTGGGGGGTCAACCTCGTCCCCTGACACGACGCAGGGAAAGGCATAACCGGCAGCCGCATAAAGAGTCTGTATTTTTACCAGATCCTCTGCTTTGCTTTCCCCCGGCCAAACCTCTCCAAGCCACCGCGTGGTTTTGCTCTGGCGGTCAATATACCAGCAGACAATAGACACATCCGCTGATTTGGCGATGTGCCAGAATCCTGTTTTGATCGTTGTCACTTTCTGGCGAGTCCCCTCCGGAACAATGGCCAGAATAAACTGGTCCCTTTCGGTGAAGATATTCACCATCTGCTCCACCACCCCCTGGGGTGAACTGCGATTCACAGAGACCCCTCCGGCCAAGCGTAAAATAAAGGACATGGGCCAGAAAAACCACTCTTTCTTTATCATAATATGCCCGGTTATTTTCGCGATTTTAAATCCAAAAAACGCCAGGACAGTATCCATATTGGAGGTATGGGGGAATCCGATAATCACATGCTTTTCAGACACATACTCAGGGAGCGGTTCAAAACGCCACCCCATTAAAAAGTAACACAACCGGCCGATAAGGCTCAGCAACTCGTCCATTTTTTCTCCCGAATGGTTATCAAGGTCTCTATACGGCAATGGCATGGTGAGAACTGCCCGATTTCAGGCCTTCGCGTTCAAAGGAGGCAGTCTCCCGGGACCTCAGTCTGACAATCAACGACAAGCTCAAAGGAATCCAGAAAAAAGAGAAAACAAAGAGCAATAGACACAGAGAATGTACGTACGAGGTACCGCTCTTCCTGCCCGTCTACTCAATGCGACAGCCGACCCGTCATGTCAACAGTTGAAAGCAGTAACCTGTTATTAGCAAATCAGAAATAGATAGTACAGCGCTTAGTCAGTAAAAAAAATCACCGCAGGCGTACAGCCCACAGACAGGGTCCGAGGCACAAAAAAACGATGAGATTTCAAAGACTGAATGGGCTGTCAGTTGAGGAAAATACCTGTCGGGATGCCTCATACCAACAGAAGACAATCACCCGAAACTCATCAAAATAGACAACTTATCTATACCGATAAAAAGATATTTTATGAAAGGGATTTTAAACAGGAAGGAAAGAAAAATTGGCGTCCCCAAGGGGATTTGAACCCCTGTCGCCGGCGTGAAAGGCCGGTGTCCTGGACCAGGCTAGACGATGGGGACGCAATCTTTTCTTTTTCAGGTTTATGGCGGGAGTGACGAGACTCGAACTCGCGACCTCCAGCGTGACAGGCTGGCGTTCTAACCAACTGAACTACACCCCCTTAAACCTAAAAATTTGTCAGGTGGTGCCCAGGGGCGGAATCGAACCACCGACACGGGGATTTTCAGTCCCCTGCTCTACCGACTGAGCTACCTGGGCTCACCAAACGAGAACAGTTTTTAAAGAAATTTTCCGTTGGTGTCAACCAAAAATTGCATAAGCTGAAAAGAGATTTTCAAATGGGGACAGATTGGCTTGGTGGCTTATCATTAGAAGCAAACAAAATACGCAAACAAAAATCACGGGTAACCTCGAATGAATTCGGGCCGTCCGTGCCCCTGCGCCGGGAAGCAGGGCACGCACACGCCCCTCCCCCCCCCCTATTCACCGCGTAGCCGACTTTTCCAGGCATCGCTAAGCACAAAGACGGATCACTTGTCGCACCGGAACCCATCGACCTCATTGAGCCGTCAGAGTGCATGAGGCAGACGGCTCACGCCGGAGGCTTTTGCGTAGGCGGACTTGTCACGCCGGAGGCTTTTGCGTAGGCGGAATCACAGCGGCATTATGATGAATATATCTGCACTCATTTTTGCCTTAGCCCGGATATTTCACGAGTCGAGTGCACCCATATTCAAGGCATCAGAGCTGCAGATGTAGTGGTTTACCTCAAAGCTCTGATAACGCTGAAGATGGGTGCACTCGGCTCGCCCGAAGGGTGAGAAAATCAAACAGAATACCGTGGATTACATTTTGCATTTTTAGAACAGCTGAAAATATTACTGCAAAGAACTGTCATTACGAATGATTCATTAGTCCTGATTGTTTCTCATGAAATATCCGGGTTAGCATTTACCTCTAAGTCTAAATGTTACCTCAAGAGGAATACACAGGCATTCATATCCAAGGTTATATAAGTGCCTTAAATAAATAGCTTGATATTTACCTAAATATAAACGCTATTGTTCCGATATATAAATCACTGTTTTTATATTTATTAAGTAAAAAAATTTATTGTGTATGTGAACGGCGTTACCGAGGAGAAATCCAATTCACAAGCCCGATAAAATTACCCGATGGACAATCGTCAAAGCCACCGCAAAAGCGAGGGAAACTCTAAGAAAATAAGGAGGGACATATTGAAAAAACTATCCATTAAAAAAAGGATCTTTGTGATCATTGGAATGGTCTTTCTTTTCTTTATCGGCATGCTGCTCGCATCCTTCAAGATCGGCAACCTGGCGAGAGACGCTGGCATTCAAGAAGCTGAGAAAGTGATGTTTCAAGGACAGCAGAACAAGCTTAAGGTCGCGGCACATTCTGTGGGGATTCTTCTCGGAAAAGCCCTTGAGGGCAAAGAGGCTGCCGATGAGATTCAAGCCACCGTTGAAGAGCTGATCACCCCCATACGATATGAAGAGGACAACTCGGGTTATTTCTTTGTCTATAACAAATACCGGGTCGTATGCAACGCCGCCAATCTCTCCCTGGCCGGCCAGAACAGAGAAGAGACAAAGGACGTCAACGGGGTGTATTATATCAAAGCGCTCCAGAAAGCGGCCAGTACCGGAGGTGGCTTTGTCCAATACAGCTTCAAGAAACCCGGAAAAGGGACGCAGCCAAAGCTGGCCTATGCCGAGATGATCCCCGGCACCTCTCTCTGGGTGACAACCGCGGCCTACATCGACAATATCGAAGCTCAAAAAGCCACCATTGCAAAGGTCATCTCAACCGAAGTGTCCCAGGGGATAACCCTCATCGCCGGGATAGCGGGCGGATTCTTTTTTTTAATTATTCTTCCCGTCACGCTTCTCATGGCCTTTGCCATTACTCAATCTTTATCCCACGCCATCCATGGGCTAAAAAACATAGCCGAAGGTGAAGGGGATCTGACCACCCGCCTTTTAATTACCAGCGAGGATGAAACCGGAGAGCTGGCCCGCTGGATCAACGCCTTCATCGAACACCTGCAGTCCATTGTCCGCGACGTGGCCGAAAACGCTGTCGGCCTCAACACCGCATCCACAGATCTCACTGCGGTGGCGGCTCAACTCTCGCAAGGGGCGGAACAGGCCTCAGTCAAAACGGACAACGCGAGCGCCGCGACAGAAGCCATGAACGCCAGGATGACCTCGGTGGCCGCCGCAAGCGAGCAAGCGACCGCCAACGTAGGCATGGTGGCGGCCGCCTCTGAAGAGATGAGCATGACGGTCCAGGAAATTGCTGCCAACTCTGAAAAAGCCAGCGGCATCACCCAAAATGCGGTAAACAAAGTGCAGACCGCCAGGGAAAAAGTGGATCTCCTCGGAGGAGCCGCCATCGAGATCAGCAAAGTCACGGAAGTGATCACCGAGATCTCCGAGCAGACCAACCTCCTGGCCCTGAATGCAACCATTGAGGCGGCACGGGCAGGCGATGCAGGCAAAGGATTCGGTGTCGTCGCCAATGAGATCAAAGCCCTGGCCACCCAAACATCCGATGCCACCCAGGCGATCAAGCGTCAGGTGGAAGGCATTCAAGGCTCCACCCGAGAGACCGTTACAGAAATCCGCGCCATCTCTGAAGTGATTATCGAAGTCAATGATATCGTCACCGCCATTGCCGCTTCGGTGGAAGAGCAGGCAGTCACCACGCAGGAGATCTCGGAAAACGTTGCCCAGGCAGCCCGGGGACTCGAAGAGGTGAACACCAACGTGGCGGAGACAGCCCGCGCCTCCGATGAGATCGCCCGGGAAATCGAGATGGTGCATGACGGCAGCGTTTGCATCGCATCCGGCAGCACCCAGGTAAACCACCACGCACAAGAGCTGGCCCACCTATCTGAAGCCCTGAATTCAAAGGTCTCGCGATTTAAAGTGTAGAGACAAGACAGACGAATTGCCTTCGGCCAGGGGCGAAAGCCCAAGACCGAAGCGCTTCCCAGAAAAGTGTCTGCCGCTGTGATGCCTCCGTTGGTTTCGGGGTAAATCACAGCGGCAGGGTCTGACAACGCGGGTATTTATAGCCTGCGGGAGGCCTGGGTCAACACCCGGGCAGTGAGGTAAAGACACCCCTCGGGTCCACCTCTTCTCTTAAGATCTGAATGATATCCGGCGTCGGCAGCGGTGTGACCGGGATCTCTCCTTCGGGTTTTTGGAGTTCAAAGCCGGTGGCCATCTGCGCAAGCTCCGGCGAGACGCCGGGATGCAGCGTCTTTATTCTCATCTTCTTGCTTTCAGGCTCAAAGTCATAGGTACCGGCCGAGGTGATGACCGATAGCGGCCCGCCCCCCACCAGACCGGCGTCCTTGCGGGCGTCTCCCCCCGTTAAAAATCCGGGCGAGGTGATGAAATCGACCTTCTCAACAAACTTTTGCGGACTCTGCAAGCCGACCAGCACCAGATGTTTGGCCAGTGAGGAGAGGTCATTGTTACCCCCTGAGCCGGTCAGTCGGTTCTTATAGTTATGAAAATCCCCGCCAATCATATGCGTATTGACATTTCCGTACTGATCGATCTGCGCGAAGCCTAAAAAGGCCTTATCCACATACCCGTTGTACATCTGACCGAACGAATAGGCCATTTCGAGAATCAACGGCGATTTTCGCCATGTCGCAGGCCCACCCACCGACCAGGGCATGTCCCCCTGGATCGGATTCTGCGCGCCGGACTCGTACACCATGGTGACATTGGGGGCGTGTGTTTTTTTTGCCAGGATCCCTGCAACCATGGGAAGGCCGGTTCCGATATAAATAACTTCTCCGTCGACAATCTGAAGAGAAAGGACATAGGCTATCATTTCCAGGGGATTGGCTGGTTTTATATCCGTCATGATTTCCTCCTAATAGATGGGCTTGAATTGATCGGTCACGTCTTCAGGATTCGGATCCTCCCGTGTCCATTCCGTGTAGTTGAAGTCTACGCCCTCATCTTCATTGTCATACTCCTCGGCCCGGGTTAACCGCTTCGCGTTTACCATCCATTTTGATCCACCCAGAAGTTTGTCAATGATATCGTACTGATCTTTGCATCCGAGGATAAACGTTTCATAGAAGTCGTCAATCATGTCTTCATTATAGGCCCAATGCCTCAAAATTTTTTCCCACATACGCCTTGGCCAGTAGTAGAGCCCCGGCATATGCCCCAGCAACGCGCCATACGGGAGTTCAACCACCGCATCCACGTAAACGAAAGGAATGACAACCCCTTTATTGTCGTTTCTCAAGGCGTCCGGGGGAACGATTTCTTCCGCCGTGATGATCACTTTCCGTGCGGCGGATGCGATGGCGACATCATTGATAACGGGGCCGTAGATTTTGGCGTTCCCGAACTTGTCCGCCTGATGCACGTGAATCACCGTCACATCGGGATACAGCGCTGGAATAAACACGCACGGGTCTTTTTCGGTCTTGACAGGGTTGTCCACCGACCTCACAAAAGGATTGTATTTGATGATATCCGAGCCGAGAAGCTGTTTGGAATACATTCCGGGAACGCCCAGCTGGGCCGCCTTGAAGCCCTGGGCCATGGACCCGTGACTCCATTCTGACAAAATTTTTGTCTTGCCCGCCTTCACGCATCGTGACATCTGGCGGTCGGTTCCCCGCATCTCAGCACCGCAGTAGGACCAGTGTGAATGTGTAACGGTACCAAACGGGATCATGTAACTCTGGTTGGTCGCGGGAGATCCGATATTCTGCAGTCCCTTGATTCCTTGACGGATGATCTCAAAGTAGGCCACAATCGGGGTTCGTACATAGGCAAAACCCGTGTCGGTCAAGATGTCCCCATCTTTTACATATTCGCCAATCGCCTCCTTAAGAGAAAGCCTCTTGTCGATGGCCGCATGGCTCTTGTTCGCATGCGCTTCTCTGGCAGACTCGTAATCGAGCAGCCGGTCCAAAAGGTGGGTTTCTTCTTCGGCAATACGAAGATTCTCAAGCACATCTTTATCGTAACTGAATTTTCCCATCACTCTCTCCCTTCATGGTCTATGACAAGGATTGGATCATTTCCGAGCGAATATCAAACAGCTGTCTATACAGCGTTCATTATAGAAAGAGTCATTCGAGGAAGTAAATAATATTTCGCATATTTACTTCATAATCACGCCAAATAATGCTTATTTTTTGATACAAAGAGGAAATATCAGTCATATAGTACTTTTTTAAGGATAAAACCAAGGTATCTTCCCAGTTCAAATCATAGCAAAACAGGTATCCCTGGGTTCCGGTTCAAAACAGGACGAGCCCCCACAAGAGGCGAAAAAACAAAAACACGACCCGCCCCATGCCATGCTTCGGAGCCTTCACTTCATTGAAAGACAATGTTCTCTATAAAGTCAAAATGCAGCCGATGTCAGACAAAAGATAAAAACCAAGAACAATGGCCACAAAGCAGACAGTGACACCCATGCACAGGAAGAGCTCTGCATCGAAGGGCACGGGTGTCCGTTTTATCTTTCTAAAGCAATGGAACTGAGAACAGGAATCACCGGGACCAAACGCCCCTTTAACGGGAACACAACTGTCGATTCTGGCAAGACGAAAAAAAGAAAAGGAGTCAACCATGCATCAAAGCAGAGAAACCAACCGTTCCATCGTGCTCGCATCGCGCCCCCACGGCGCCCCCTCTTCCAAAAATTTTCGTATGGAGAACACGCCGGTGCCCAAGCCTGCGGAAGGTGAAGTACTGCTCCGCACCGAGTATCTCTCCCTTGACCCATATATGCGGGGCCGAATGAGTGATGCGCCTTCCTATACAGACCCTGTGACGATTGACCACGTGATGGTGGGTTCAACTATTTCTCAAGTGGAAACTTCCCGACACCCTGATTACACTGTAGGCGAGTGGGTCCTCGCCTACAGTGGCTGGCAGGATTATGCCCTGTCAGAGGGGTCCGACCTCACCCGATTAGGGAAAGCCCCCAAAAATCCCTCCTACGCCCTGGGGATCTTGGGCATGCCTGGCTTTACGGCCTATATGGGGTTATTGGACATTGGCCAGCCCAAAGAAGGCGAGACCCTGGTTGTCGCGGCGGCCACAGGCCCTGTGGGTGCCACCGTCGGGCAGATAGGGAAATTGAAAGGCTGTCGTATTGTCGGCATTGCGGGCGGTAACGAAAAATGCAGGCACGCAACAGAGGTGCTTGGCTTTGATGCATGCCTGGATCACAAATCGTCAGATTTTGCCCGGCAACTGAGCCAGGCTTGCCCCGGGGGAATTGACATCTATTTCGAGAGCGTCGGGGGACACGTATTCGATGCGGTCTTGCCCCTGCTCAATACAAAGGCCAGAATTCCGGTGTGCGGGCTTATCTCCCAGTACAATGCGACACAGCTTCCTGACGGTCCGGATCGCCTGTCCCTTCTTATGGGCACCATTTTAATCAAAAGATTGACCGTCCGGGGGTTCATTATTTTTGACGATTATGGCCACCGCTACGGCGAATTTGCACAGGCGATGTCCCAATGGCTGAGCAGAGGGCAAATAACATACCGAGAGCATCTCATCAATGGATTAGAGAATGCACCGGATGCCTTTATCGGCATGCTGGAGGGGCAGAACTTCGGGAAATTGGTCATCCGGGTAAATGACACACACGAATGAAACGTTTTAAAAAAAGGAGCACCCGATGAAACTACTGATGGTACTGACATCCCACGACAAATTAGGGAACACGGGGCTGAAAACCGGTTTCTGGCTGGAAGAATTCGCCTCCCCCTATTACGTCTTTAAAGACCAGAACATGGAGGTCACTCTGGCGTCGCCCAAAGGAGGACAGCCTCCATTGGACCCCAAAAGCGACGAGCCTGACTTTCAGACGGAGGCAACAGAGCGGTTTCAAACTGACGCAGAGGCCCAAAGACAACTCGCCCACACGCTCCGTTTAGACTCCCTGAACCCGTCCGATTTCGATGCCGTTTTCTATCCTGGAGGACACGGCCCTCTCTGGGATCTTGCCGAAGACAAGACCTCCATTTCACTTCTGGAAACCTTTTTCCAGCATGGAAAACCCATGGGACTGGTTTGTCATGCACCCGGAGTCCTGCGCCACACGAAACGTGAGGATGGTGAACCTCTGGTAAAAGGCAAAAGAGTCACCGGCTTCAGCAACTCTGAAGAAGAAGCGGTCGAACTAACAGAGGTCGTCCCTTTTTTACTTGAAGACATGCTCACATCGAGCCAGGGCCTTTATCACAAGGGCGCTGACTGGGAAAGCCATGTCGAAATTGATGGAAATCTGCTCACCGGCCAGAATCCTGCCTCCTCAAAAGCCGTTGCGCTTGACATGGTGAAGATGCTTCTCAAGAAGTAAGGGTCTGGGCAAAAATAAAACAGACAAAAAAACGATGCCTCCGGCGCAAGGTGACGCCACCTTGAAAGCGGGTTTGCGAATGCGCTTCGGAAGTCGTAACTCCAGGCTGAAATACGTCCGCATTCGCGTGAAGTGTAAGGAAACGCACCGTGCGTCGCAAGGGCATGAGCTGTAGATGGGCAGAATCCCACTCAGCCGTTGACTTTAACCGGAATAACTCCGGCGGCAAGGTGATGCCACCTTCAAAGCGGGTTATGCCGTTTTACAGTCCGAGACTTGCCTTCTTTTGTATCGCCAAGTGACCGGGGATCCATGCTTGGAGTTCCATGCTTGGAGTTCCATGTCCTCCTGTATCATAACCGACAGGGGGAACTCACAGTTTTTACGAGTTTACCCAAAACAATGAGAAAGACGGCTTCATTCCCCTGTCACGGCGTAACCGGCTTTTCAGGCGTAGCATGCGGCTGCGCCGTGAAACGACAAAACGACCCCGTCTCCGTTAAGCATCTGTCACGTTATTTGCCCCTGCTTTTAACCCGAAAATTGCCAATAATATCAGGACAACGACGAGCATCATGACCGGCACATCCCAGGATTGCGTTGAATCGTACATAAAGCCTAGCAGGAACGGACCGGCAGCTGCGAAAAAATAGCCAAAAGATTGTGACATCCCGGAAAGCTCGGTTGTCTTTTTCGCGTTCGGGGTACGTAAGGAGATAAAGGCAATCGCTAAACTGATACTGCCCCCCATGCCTATCCCCATCAACACTACAGACAATAAAATGATTGCTTGTGATTCAGTAAAATAAAGCAGAAGGATGCCCGAAAGATAGATTCCAATTTTAAGGGTGGTAAGCTTTCGTTGATCATCCCGCCTGCCGGCAAGAACGGGGATAATCAACGTCGCAGGAATGGCCATCAGCTGATAAATAAGGCACATCAATCCTGCAAACTCAACCCCCATTCCTTTGGCTGTAATCATGGAAGGCAACCAGGCTGAAAGAGAATAAAAAACCAGGGATTGAGCACCCATAAACAGCGTCACCCACCATGCCAGGGGGCACTTCCAAATTGATTTTTCATTGATGCCGAAAAGTTCGGTGTTTTTTGTCGCTTCTTTGAAAGGTTGAACCGGTTTGTCTTTGGTTAAATAAAAAAACATGGCAGCTAACGTGATAACGGCCAGAGCACTCCATATGACTAACGTGCCTCTCCAGTCAAAATCACATTGTAAGATGAGAGGGGCACTGACTCCGGCTCCAATCGCCGCAGAAAGGCACATGCTTGTGGCATAAATACTTGTTACAGGGCCAATTTTATGGTTAAATTTTTGTTTTATTAAACTTGGAATCAACACATTGCCTACGGCAATTCCAATACCTAAAATTCCCGTGCCTAAAAACAATCCGTACAAGCCGGTATAGGAACGAATCACTTCGCCTGTCAATATAAAGGCAAGGCCTGCGATAAGGGTGCGTATAGATCCGAATTTAGAGCTTATTTTAGAAATAAAAAGAGAAATAACACCAAACACAATCAATGGTAAGGTTGTCATAAATCCAGCCAGACTGCTATTCAATAAAAACTCGTTTTGAATAAAATGAATGATGGGCCCCACCGAGGTGAGGGGTGCTCGCAGGTTAAATGAAACCAACACAATGATGATAACTAACAGCAACTGATTACTCGTTTTCCTTTTGATACTCAAAACCTCATACCTTCCCAGCTAACTCTTCAATATCGCGATAATAATACATTCCGCTTTTTCTACGTTTTTTTGACAGATGGCTTCATATAAATCTATATGTAATTGATTCAGCATTCCCCCTGTGGTTTCTTTTCCGGTTATTCGTTTTTCCACCGACTTGCAAATAAAGGTAGAAATTGAACTGTAGAGGTCGTAAAAAATGGAATTGTGTGACGCCCTGGCAATAGCCAAGTGGAATTCCATATCCCATTGACTGTTTTCAATGACAGAATCGTTTTTTGAATTTCTATATTCCAATGCATTTCTGATCATTTCTAAGTCATTATCAGTTCTCCTTGCTGCTGCAAACTTGACAATCTCTTTTTCCAAGGAGAGACGAACTTCTTGCACCTCATCCATGGATTCATAAAAGCGATGGACCATATTGGCTTCGAATCTGCCAGATAACATGACATAGGTGCCATCTCCCTGGCGAGATTCGAGGACCCCTGCCTGGATTAACGATTGAATGGCTTCACGAACCGTATTTCGGCTCACGCCAAAAAGCGCGACAAGTTCCGGTTCAGAGGGCAATTTATCGCCAACACTGAGTTCCCCCCTTTTAATCGACCGTTCGATCTCATTCGAAATTTGTTTTGGCAACGACAATTTAATCAGTTTTATTTTGTCCATGGTGGCTACCTCCTCTCTTTGGGTCATCCAGTCATCGGACAAGTTCTATACTTTCTCGGATAAAAATCAAGCCCTATTATTTTGAGTGTTTTAAGGTTTTGAGAGGACGTTTTGAGGGGACAGGCGACATGCGTCTATGGTGAATCTCATATCATGAGAGTTTCTTCTTGCGTCGTTCCAGTACAAAAAAAGGGTTAGCCCGGATATTTCATGAGAAAACAATCAGGACTAAGGAATAATTCATAATTACAGTCCTTTGCAGTAATGTTTTTAGCCGTTTCAAAAATGCAAAATGTAATCCACGGTCTTCTGTCTGATTCTCTCACCCTTCGGGCGAGCCGGGTGCACTCATCTGCCGCGTTATCAGAACTTTGAGGTAAACCGCTACATCTTCAGCTCTGATGCCTTGCATATGAGCGCACTCAACTCGTGAAATATTCGGGTTAGAACCCCTGACGTAATGGATAATAGGAATTTAAGGCCCGAACAGGCCGATGCAGGCACAGCCCTTCCAACGGCCATGACGGAGGACAAAAGATAAATCGTGTGCCCTCACGACAACAGGAATGGGTGCTGAATTCGTCTTGAGCGTTTGCAGGTTATTAACTTCGGTTGCGGACTTTATCTGGTGCAGAGACATGAAACCGCCAGACCTCTCTCAGCCGTTTCATGGAGTACATGCCATCCAGCCCTTTGATCTGGCGAGGGATTCGTTCCCGACGCCCATAAACAAACCGTCAAAGAGTTCATCGGTTCCGATGACAAAGACATTGGGACCGATGACAAAGACATTGGGACCGATGATTCCCGAGTCGATAAAATACCGGGCCAGGCTCTAAACAAAATACCGGGCCAGGCTCTAAACGGCCAAATGCGATTCAGCTCAAAATTTTCCCCTTTTCTGAGGGCCGACGGAGGCACAAGCTGGATCGTTGCACAAAAAAAACGGGCGCAATTCTTTTGAATCACACCCGTCCGTATTTTTCAGCCCTGCCTGCAAGGTATCTCCACTACAAAGGCTTCGCCATCCTTGCCGCGGAGACTTTTTTCTATGCGAATGTCCCCCTATCGTCTTCCCCTGGGCTTGCCCGATTTTGCCCCCTGAGAGGAGCGCGCTCCTGGCCGTGAGGATTTTTTCCCCGCCGAATCGTTTCGTTTGCCGCCGCCTGACTTGGGACCTTGGGAAGATCGCCCCCAGGGCCGTGAGGCGTTTTCTCCCGTCGAATCGTTTCTTCTGCCGCCACCCGCTTTGGGGCCTTGGGAAGATCTCGACCCGGACCGTGAGGCGTTTTCCCCCGCCGAATCGTTTCTTCTGCCGCCGCCCGCTTTGGGGCCTTGGGAAGATCTCGACCCGGACCGTGAGGCGTTTTCCCCCGCCGAATCGTTTCTTCTGCCGCCACCCGCTTTGGGGCCTTGGGAAGATCTCGACCCGGACCGTGAGGATTTTTCCCCTGCCGAGTCGTTTCTTCTGTCGCTGTCGAAGCTGGATTTTGCTTTTGACCGATCGCCTTTTGATGCGCCACCCGATTTTGACTTGCGGGCTTTGGCCTCCTGCTTTGCGGTAATTCGGGTATCGACGATATTTTTTAAGTCTTTGTCCACTTTTTTATTATTGCGGGTGCTGGTGGGACGATAGAGGACAAAGTCCGGGACCTCGTGTCCCTGGGTAAAGCCGGTAACCTTCTCCACAGGAATCTTCTGTTTCAGGAGAGCCTCAATGGCCTCAAAATGGTCCATCTCTTCGGCGCCCACCAAGGTAATCGCCACCCCCCGATCCCCGGCGCGGCCGGTGCGGCCGATGCGATGCACATAATCTTCGGGCATGGTGGGAACGTCATAGTTGACCACATAGGGCAGCTGACTGATATCCAGACCTCGGGCGGCGACATCCGTGGCCACAAGAACCCCGATCTCACCGTCCTTGAACTCTTGCAGGGTGCGGGAGCGAACGGACTGGCTCATGTTGCCGTGAAGGGCGGCAGACGAGATCCCGTGGTCAATGAGTCTCTCTCGGAGCTTATTGGCACCGTGTTTGGTGCGGCAGAAAACCAACACCCGGGACCAGCGTCCCCGGGTAATCAAATGGACCAGGAGAGAGCGTTTGTTTGATTTCTCCACCATGTGCACCTTCTGGTCCACCGACTCTGCCGCGGTGTTTTGAGGGGTCACCTCGATAAACGCCGGGTCCTGGAGCATTTTTCCCGCAAGTTCCCGGATTTCCGGGGTGTAGGTAGCGGAAAAGAGCATGGTCCGGCGCTCCTGGGGCATAATCGAGATGATCTCGGAGATTTCATTGCTGAAGCCTAAATCCAGCATGCGGTCGGCCTCATCAAACACAAGGAACTCGATGCTGGAGAGTTTCAAATGCCGGTGCATGGCCAGGTCAATCAGGCGTCCCGGCGTGGCCACGAGGATATCCACGCCACGCTTCAGACGATCAATCTGAGGGTGGATGCCCACCCCTCCGTGTACCACAGTGCAGCGCAGGGAAGCCCGCCTTGCATAGCCTTTAATGCTCTCTCCCACCTGCAGGGCCAGCTCCCGCGTGGGGGCCAGCACCAAGGCACGAGGATGCCGTCCGTTGCCTTTTTGGCGGCTCAGAATTTCCACGAGGGGCAAGGCAAAAGCATCCGTTTTGCCTGTCCCGGTCTGGGCCCGGGCCAGGATATCCTGCCCTCCCAATATCACGGGAATGGCCCTTTCCTGGATCGGGGTGGGGGCGTCGTACCCCTTGGACTTAATGGCTTTCAGCAGTTCAGCCCGAAGGCCCAGTTGATCAAATGACATAAATTTTCCCTGACTATGCGTTCACATTTCACGTTTATTTCTAAACACGAAAACAATTGATATTCATAAAAAAAATGGCCTCCGGCGGCAAGGGTGACAAAGCCACTGCAGCGAGAACACCTTAAAAGCGGGCTGATCCTCAGATTTGATGTCCGAAGCTCACCCCGCATGCCACCGCATCAGGACATATAGTATAATTCCATAAGGATGTCCCTGTATTTTCGAACCTTACTGCGGAACACCCTTAAAAGGCCCTGCCGGCAACGGCTGTTTTCTCGCTTACAGGCTCTGATTAGGCGCTGCGGACCCAAGGCACCGCCTAATTCACTATGACACGCAGCGACAGGGAAAGTCCGGCTGCGCCCTTGGCTTTGTGGCATCAAACGGGCGATGATACCGGGTACGATGCGACAAACAAGGCCGGGAGGTATTGTATCGCATCACGACCTGCCGGATCTCTTCGACACCGGAGATCGTGGGAAACAGAATCCTCGTTTTCCCGAAGGCCGAGACCCGAACCAGGGACTCACTCCTCATTTGATTCGGGGAGATTCACCTCCTGGAGGTCCTCTCCGAGATGAATCCGTTCACTGCTTCCAAGCACGCCAAGGGCCAGAGCCAGAATAGTCCAGGCATGAACGGCATGATACCCACCCCCGAAATGGTCTCCCAACTCGTGAATCTGGGCATGGCAGTTGTGGCAGCCGGTGACGCAGTAAGTCGCCCGCGTTCTTTTAATCTGCTCATCCTTGATCTTCCCGTACTGGAGCCGCTTCTCCTTGTAACCGGATTGCAGAAACCCTCCCCCGCCACCGCAGCAAAAGTTATTGGATTTATTCGGCGACATATCCACGAAGTTGGCTTCCCCCACGCAGGCTTTAACCACAAGCCGCATATCGTCAGCGGCTGGATCCCCAAAGGATTTTCGGACAATCTGGCAGGGATCCTGGACGGTAAATTTAACCTGCAGTTCGTCATTCCAGCTGGAGTCCGGCTTGAGCCGTCCTTCACGGATCCATCGGGCATAGAGGGTATACATGGTCTCTACTTTAAAGTTGTGGGGAATTTTGAATTTATCCAGTCCTACCAGGACTGCAAAGGTGATGTGCCCTCATTCGGTATTTAAAAAAGTGGTACAGCCCAACTCCTCACACTTTCTTGCGCTCCGTTCGGTAAGCTCTTTCCACCCGTCGTCATCGGCCATGAACATGCAGTAATTTTCTGCGGCCCAGCCTTCGCTTCCATAGGTCCAATCCACCCCGGCGAGGTTGAGAATTTTCCACAGCGGACCCATCTCCTCGGGCTCGATCATCGGTTCCCGGGAGTTCTGGTTGATAAAATATTCAGCGCCCTTCTTGTCGATGGGGGCCTGAAGGTCCCGCTCTTGCCAGAGGGGGTACTCTTCCTTGATCTCTTCGAGAATATCTTCCACCACAAATTGAAAATCTTCCTGGCTGCAGCCCATGGCGCTGTTGGTGGGTTTTTCCAGAGCCATATTGCAGGACCCCAGGATTCCCTTGGGCATCTCGTCCCGGGAGCGCAGCCTGCGAGCATTGAAGACAAGCTGCGGGATATTGATTTTCATGGGGCAGGCATGCACGCAGCGGGTGCACATGGTGCAGAACCAGGGCCAACGGCTTTTCTTGATCTCCTCGTCCATGCCAAGGGCCGCCATGCGGAGAAATTTTCGCGGGTCCATGTCATCCAGGCCGGTGGCCGGACACCCGGAGGCGCACACCCCGCATGTGAGGCAGTCGTTAAGATTCCCGCCATCCGGAAGAAGCTTCATGACCATGTCTTTAAAAGGGCTGCGGCCTCCACCCTTGAGTTTAATCGGCTTATCGCTCATGAAATCATCTCCTCTTCTTCTTAGGGCTTTCAGGGGGTGTTAAGGGGAGGGGCTGACAAGGTGATCTCCTCGCAGATGAAACAGCAGAAGAGGACACGAGACTCAGAACATAGAACAAAACAGGAAAGAGGAGCCGCAATCCATGGCACCGGGCAAAGAAAAAAACGGATCGCTGACGAAATGGCTTGAAGAGGTGTTTGCGCTACCGGGTGAGAGCCCCCACATGAAAAATGAAAAAAATATAGTTCAATTCTACCAAACCCACCACCCCATGTAAACGCATAAGACTTCAGCATTTTATCGGTGCCAGGTTTTTAATGTACGTTTAAATAGAATTCCCATTTCGAAGATGAAATCACCTATTTTTCACCCGCCAAGCCACACAAATCTCACGCACCCGGTATTGGAATCGGCCTTAAATGAATCGACAGCCACAGGGGAACCCTAAAAAAAACGCACCCCACCACCACAGCTGATAAGGCTGTAAGCCAAAGACTATTTCCATCACCTCAACCGGTCAGGACTCTGTCAACCGCTTCATAGAGTACATACCGTCGACCCCCTTAACCCGCTTGGGAATTCGTTCCCGACTTGCAAAAAAACGATCCTTAAACACCTCATACGTCGCCAAAACAAAAGCCTTGGACCCGATAATGCCTGAATCGGTAAAATAACGGGTTCGATACCGGAACCTTCGATTTCGATCCCACTCAAACCCTTCAGCACTCTCTTCTGAAAGGACCTTCTTTGAGATTTTGGCGTTACCCCGCTTATCCATGGAGCCCGCGTGGTAAAGGTACTCGCGATATTTTTTCAGGCGCTGCGAATTCTCCACACCGAACTCTGACAGCCCGAAGTCAAGGGAGAGAAAATCATCCCTGTTTCCCGTCTGTGCATGATGCCCAATGGAACACCAGCGGTAATCTTCCGGCCGCTTCACGATCCCTGCACGAACGGCATTCAAATCGATATAGGCGAGACAATTGATCACCGTATTTCCTCTTTCAACGATCACGCTTTTAAAGCGTTCGCCCCACAACGTTCCTTTGCGTTTTTTCTTTCGATTATAGTAACGCGAAAACGTTTGCTTAATATCCTTCACATAATGCGAGAGACTGGAAAACCTTTCTCTGAAGGCCTCCAGTTGCCCATCAGGGAACTCAACTCCAGGTCCATACAAAAGCATAAATCGCCTTTTTACCTCATCATCTAAGAGTAAATGCTCCGGGATGACCTCCACCAGGAGGTGGAAGTGATTACTCATGGCTGAGAACCCCAGCACATCGACGGCATAGATCTTTGAGAACCGCTGAATCACACGCACCAGTTCATCTTTTTCTGCATGTTTAAAGGGAAGCCCATCCAGCGCTGTACGACTGATCACATGATAGACGGTTTGCTGGCCTGAATCTGTCCGGAGCATACGGGGAATACGAGGCATGACACCCTCCTTCCTGCATCTGTCAAAATATCATTTAGGGATCTTAAGAGTGGATTTTCTTATCAATGAGGATTGCGCAGAGCACATCTAAACGATCTCATAATTGCATCGAGATTTCAAGCAGATAAAAAGCACATGAAACATGGCCCCTTATAGATCTTCAAAATAAAGTAAACAGACGTTGTTTTCCTTTATTAGCTCTGCTATTGACCTTTCTTTCACCGAACCACCCCATATAATCCTGATGACATGGGTCAGGAGTCTCTACCGGAAGGCCGTCCATCCGACTACGGGAGCGTGCAAAAACAACCCGCAGACTTTCTGATTTATGGAAAATCTGTGCTCGTATTTCTGCGCGCTTCAGAGACCCCTGCCTGACCTATATTTCAGAAGAGTTGCAGCCGCACAAGGAGTGTCTCAATGGAGTATTTAAAAGATGTACTGGCCGCCCTGAGCGTGATTCTTAACGGATTGCCCCAAGGCCTGCTCGCCCTTTCCTTTGGATTTGCGTCCATCCCCACTGCCCTTGCCTTTATCGTCGGCGCCGCAGGCTGCCTTCTTTTCAGCTGCGTGGCCCCCATCTCCTTCCAGGCAGAGACCATCACCCTGGCCGGAACCATGGGTAAAAACATGCAAGAGCGCCTCTCCATGATCTTCTTTGGCGCAGCGGCCATGGCCACCATCGGTATCTTCGGATTCCTGGAAAAAATCGTCACCTTCGTGGGCCCGGCCATCACGAACGGGATGATGGCAGGCGTCGGCATCATGCTCGCCCGGGTCGCCTTCGGGATGGCAGACAAAAACAAAGCAGTGGGTTTCAGCTCCATTGCCTCCGGCTTCCTCACTTACATGATGACCAAAGACCTCGTCTACACCATCACCCTCTCCGTGGTGCTTTCAAGTGTCGTCGCAGTGGCCCTGAAACAAAAATCCAATATGGGTGCCGAAGAAAAAAAGGGCCTCACACTCCAAAAGCCAATTCTCAACCTCGCCGTCGCCCGAGGAGCCCTGGCCATGGTCTGCCTGAACATCGGTGCCAACATCGCCTTCGGAAAAATCACCGGCAACATCGCAGGCGCCAATGTCAACGTGGACCACCTGGCCATCTACAGCAGCCTCGCCGACATGGCCTCCTCCCTTTTTGGTGGCGGCCCCGTGGAAGCCATTATCTCCGCCACCGGAAGCGCCCCCCACCCCATCTTTTCCGGCGTACTTATGATGACCCTTATGGCCATCATCCTCTTTGCCGGACTGCTCCCTAAAATAGGCAGGTACGTGCCGAGTGAATCCATCGCCGGCTTCCTGTTCGTCCTCGGCGCCATCGTCACCGTGCCCATCAACGCCTCATCGGCCCTGGGAGGCGGAGATGCCGTTGTCGGGGGCGTCACCATGACGGTCACCGCCATCTCAGACCCCTTTCTGGGCATGATGGCCGGCCTCATCGTAAAATGCATCTCGCCGCTGGTAGGCATATAAAATAAGGAGATATCATGGAAAAAACATACCGACTGGAGGTCGCCGGAGTCACACGGGACCTTCCCATCATTCAGATCAATGATGCGCTCAGCATCGCAAGCTTCGTCATTCTGGGAGACACCGAACTCATCTGCGCGGCTGCCCCGCAGCTCATTGAAAAGCTCCCCGAAGTGGACGTCCTGGTCACCGCAGAAGCCAAAGGGATTCCCCTGGTTTTCGAGATCTCACGGCTGATGAAAATGAAGACCTATTTCGTGGCAAGAAAGAGCATCAAAGCCTACATGGACCATCCCATCGTGGATGAAGTGCAATCCATCACCACCACAGACAAACAGCTCCTCTGCCTCGACGCCCTTGATGCCGCCGCCATCAAAGGCAAACGCGTGGCCATCATCGATGATGTCATCAGCACCGGCGAATCCATCGAAGCCATCGAGCGCCTCGTAAAAGCCGTGGGAGGCATCGTCACCGCCCGGGCGGCGATCCTCGCCGAAGGGGAGGCTGCTCGTCGAGACGACATCCTCTTTCTGGAGGAACTGCCCCTGTTCCCCATGAACAAGTAACAAAAAAACCCTCCGCACAATGACTGAAGTCATCGTCGGAGGGTTCCGTTTTCATCGTATCGCTGCAACCACTCATTCCATTTTTTTCATACGCTCAGCCAAGTCGAGCAAATCGACTTTTTTCGGACGATAATAAAGCATGGCAAGGGCGGAAAGCCCGATCAGTTGATATAGAGAGAGCGAATCCCTGGCCAAAAGAAAAAGAATCAGGCCATAGATCCCAATGCTCTCCAGAAGAGCGGAGGTGATGATGACCACCACCGTGTACCGGGCCACCGCCGGATGCTGAGAGGAGGGGACGGGACGAGCTGACCTCATCAATCCGGGGTTCTCCAGAAGAAACCCACGAAGGAAATGAACCGCCACAAGGGTAAACACGGAAATTCCGAACAAGGCATACCGAAGGGTGGTAAGAGGAAAGCCGTCAGGCATGGAACCCGTCAACGTGTCGCCCAGAACCAGACACACGGCGAGGTAAATTCCCAGAGACCCGAGAATGGCCCCCCAAATAAACAGAATCACCAGCCATCCTGAATCGATTTTTTTAGCTTCACTTGGATCCATCATGTTCACCTGTTTTTAAAAGAGCCCCACAAAAAGCCTCAAGTCAAAAGGTGCGGTTAAGATACCTTCCCGCGCATCGTCAACAATATGCCAAACCATAGCATATCAAAAACAGATTATCATCCACCAAACCCCGATACCCCACAGCGTCTATCATCCCGTAAGGGCGGCTTATGAATCATAAAAAAAGGAGGTGATGGGTGCGTCACCGACGCAACCAATGCCGCGAGGCATCTCAGCCGAAATCAGAGAGCCCTCCCCTACGCGGCCTTCGACGCCTGATTTTCAAGAAATTCTTCTGCCAGACTAAGCCTGACCACCTGTTCCAGTTTTTGAGAAGGCACACGGGCATCCGGCCCCATGACCAAGGCCTTCAGGTTACGCAAAACCTGAACCGGGGTCATGACAAGGCCAAAGGGAAAGCCCCACCACCCGAGCACCAGGGAAAACATCATGTTCCCCACCTGACGCTTCATTCCGCAGGACCGGCAACAGACATGGGGTACGCTCTCCCAGGAGGTAAAGAGCAGCAGTGAATAGATTCGATACGAGGTATGGAGATCAACAGGGCCGCGGCCCTGGCATAGGGGGCAGGCGCCCTGATGGATGTCATCAACCCGGCGGGACACCAGCTCCTGGGGGACCTCTTTGGCGAGGGTCTCGACATAGCCCCTCGCCTGGCACGTCTCATTACAAAATCGAACCCCCTGATCCCGGACGCCCCCAAAAAAAAACATTTTTCCACAACAGGCACACCTGGCCATCGATTACCTTCTCCTGTAAAATTATGGATTAAAAATCAGGCCTTCCCCAACCCATTGCGCTTGCAAACTCACGAGTCCCTCATACACCACCAAACGACAAGGCTTGCCGATAGACACGGCTTGTTTATCGAATAAAATTTCAACTGAAAGACAGCGCTGCTGATTCGCTACATTTTATCTTTGCGTTTAAGGCCATACGCGGCGTCCAATGCGGCGCGCTTCTCCTCGGGAAGAGAGTTGATATATCCGTTCCATCCAGGACACCACCCGATATGCCACCGCCAGAGACGCCCGACAAACGACGCAGGGGCCCTGTCATAGGTTGCCCTGAAGCGACATGTCTCACAATTGTGTGTGGTCATCGCAAAACCTCCTTCGCATTATAGTGATAAAATACCGTTTAAAAAACGGTATATATATTACTTATAATCACGAAAGAAAACAAGACTGAAACGGCCTTTGCATGTCACCCGTCGCCCTGCCCTGCCCCCACCTCTTCGAGCATCCGATCCATCCAGTCCGCCATCTTCACCCCTTCGGGACGAAGGTAATGGGTCATATAAGGTTTGATGTCAATCACGGGGCTTCCGTCCACCGCTTCGAGTGCCTGGACTTTCAAAACGTTTCCGTCCCGCGAGAGGAGTCGCACGGCCGACACAAGAACCGGGTTGGGTCGCGCCGGGCTGCAGGTGGAAAAGATCCCTTTCAGGGGAAGATCCTTCCGCCCCATGGGATGGACCTTCAACAGAGACCGACTCTCTTGCGGAATCAGGTGGGGCCAGTAGAGAACGAGAACATGAGAGAACTCTTCTATACCGTCAAGAATGCCGTCAAATCGCTCGTCGATCACAACTTCAGAAACATGCGTCGCCAGCTTTTTCACCCGGTCTCTGGCCCCTTGGTTGCCCTCCGCCAATGAAATATTCTCGGCATCGGCCTTCAGTTCGGGGTGGGTGATGGTGCTCCGGACAAAGCCCACCGGTGTTAGACAAATTTTTTCTGCGATGCTGGTCTCTTCCGACATGGGGTGTTTCCCTTCTCATTATGAGGATTTCAAACAGATATCGCGGATTGACGGAAGGGCTGAAGCAAAAATTAAGCGGCCAAAAAACGGCACCTCCGACTGTCAAGTCGAACCCATTGGCAGCGGAATGTCTATGGACAATGTGTATTTATTTTTTGCCTGAGCCCCAAGGTACTATACTCACAGTTGTGAGATAAAGATATCCCCTTTCCCAGCCCACCGCTTCCGGTACACCGACCACGGAAGAGCCCCCCACCCAAATCCATGCCCCCCTAAGAAACGCGCGAGAATCAAACGCCGCCGCAAAGCGGGACAAAGAATCATCAAACGTTGAATTTTCCCACCAGATCAACGAGCACCTTTGAGATGCCTGCAAGTTCGTCCGCGCCGGTATTCAGCCGCCCGCTGTTTTCAGAAATCTTCCGCACAGACCCATCAACCTCCGAGATGTCGGCTGAAACACAGACAGAGACGCTTGAGACCTCGGCCATATTTTCGTTTACGCCATGGAGCCTCCCTGAGGCTTGAGAAATATTACCGGAGATCTCCGTTGTGGCCGCCACCTGCTCTTCGATGGCCGTTGCAATGGTCAGCGTAATATTATTCACATCGTCGATAATTTTTGAGACCGAATCGATTTCACCCACCGTCTCCTCGGCAAGGGTCTGAATGCCCGTGATTTTTTCTCGAATTTCACAGGTAGCTTCGGCGGTCTGCCTTGAGAGCACCTTGATCTCACCGGCAACCACGGCAAACCCCTTGCCGGCCTCTCCTGCCCTTGCCGCCTCGATGGTGGCGTTCAATGCCAGAAGGTTTGTCTGTTCCGATATATCAGAGATGGTTTCCGTCACTTTTCCAATGCCACGAGCCGCCGCCCCAAGACGGGACATCTTTTCGGAGGCACCCCGCGATGAGGTGACTGCCTGGGTTGAAATCGTTCTGGATTGTTCTGAGTTACGACCGATTTCGTGAATTGTGGACGTCATCTCTTCAACGGCTGTGGCAACCATGGCAATATTTGCGGAAGCCTGCTCCATGGCAACGGCCACGGAATTAATATTAACGCCCACCTCTTCCGTTGCCGCCGCCACCGCTCCGGTTCGCTCCGAGGCCAACTCGCTGCCCTCTTTCATCTCCCGGGAGATACAGGATAATTTCCCCGAGGCATCGCCCACGGCATGGGCGCTTGAGGCAGTTTCAGAGATAATACTTTGGATTTGTTCCATAAATACGTTGAACCATCTGGAAAGTTCTCCGATTTCATCCCTGCTGGTGGCCGTAAGGCGCATGGTCATGTCACCCTCCCCTTCAGCAATCCCCTTCAACCCCTCCACGACCCGGCTGATGGGATTGACGATCACAAAAGACGCAATAAACAGCACCACCCCGAAAAGAATGACCACCGTGACCATCCCAATCACGACACTGATGTTCCGAAGTCCCCTCGCCTCTTCCAGAACGGTGTGGTTGGGAACAGTAATACAGCAGCTCCACGGGGTCCCCGTCTTCCCGACAACAACCGGTGCATAAGCGGTGACGGATCGGCCTTCTGACGGCGATTCTCTAAAGCCGATATACTCTTTCCCCTCATGGACCGCTTGGATGATCTGATCCTGGTCCTTGAACTCTCGGAGATTCTGGCCGACATGACTGTCCCCCCTGTTGGCCACAATGACCCCGTCATTTGAGATGAGGGTACAATAACCCGTCCCCAAAGGCTTGATGGCATCCACAAAGCCAGCACAGTACTCCGCAGACAGCCCCACCCCGACCACCCCCACGGGAATTCCCTCCACGCAGACGGGTGCACTCATCACAATCATTCTCACATCCCTGCCGCCCATATTGTAATCCGCTGGAGATATAAGAGCGCCCCTATTTTGAGCCATGGGAACCCTGTAAAACGCGGCGTTCACCTTGTCGGACGCATGGTAAAAATCACAGGCCGTCATTTCAATACGGCCACCGGTCCGGTACAGACACGGGGCAAACGCGCCGGTCCCATCATGGGAGTCCGAACGGCCTGCGGACGTCCCGTCCTTGCCATCCATACCTTCCCACACACAAAACACGGCCTTGAACTGGCTATTTTCCTCAAGGGCTCGTCTTAAAAGAAGCCCCAGGGTTTCTCGGTCCGGAAGCTGGCCGGCCGACCTCATTGCCGCAAAGCTCTGTGCCAGACTTCTCGACGTATCAAGGCCTCCAGTCATCTTCTCACTGATCTTCAAGCCATTTCTGTGCGCCATCTCCGTTGTCAATGTAAGAGCACCTCGCGTAGCGCTTTCAAACGTACTGAAACTGATACATGCAATCACCAACCCAAAAGAAGCAAAAACAACCCCGCAAATCGCCGTCACCATCTTCGTTCTCAACCCCAGCTTGTCAAACATTACTTATCTCCATAACGGATGTTTAAAATAAAAATCCTTAAACCAGCCAATACTTCCGAGATGCTTTTAAGACAAACAGTCTTCCCACCAAATGTTTTAAAAACAACAAGTCAAACCATACAAAGTGTCTATGCTAATAAGAGAAAGAGGCACACTAATCAAGCTCCAAAAAATCATGGCCCCTCGGCGCAATGCCACTTAATATTAACGGCGAATCCAGATAAATAAGTAAAATCGCGAGCACTTGTCAGCATGCAAAGAGCACCCAAGACAGACAAAGAAAACGGGCCAATACCCCATCGTCTCAAGATTACTCAAAAAAAATTAATATGAGAGTTAAAGCAAGTAGATCATCGCAGAAACGTCAATCAAAAGGTTACTACATCAAATACCTACAACTGAAAATTAATGACAAAAAAACCCCTGATTCAAATCAAGGGAGGAGACCCTTGTTCTGAATCAGGGGTAATTGCAGATGATGGGGCGCCGGTTAGCCTGCAGCCAGGTTCCCGAAGTTTAGGACCGGCGCAAAAATAAACGATACCAACGGCAAGATGGCGCCACCTTGAACGCGGGCCCCGACATTCACGGGTCCCGTTTTTGAATGGTCACCGCCCGAACCGTATGATCTTTATAAAGAAACCCTTTGGCATGCACACGATCCCTGGGATGAAAATCACAGGCACTGTCAAGCGGTTCCCCTTCAGACGTGAGGCACTTCGTTTTGTAACGTTTGGCCCCATCCGTCTTAAAACCGATCTCAAACCGTGTCTCTCCGACAACCACCCAGGAGCAATCAGGGGCCACCTCCATCACCGCCGCCCGGAGCTCAACAATCTGAAAGTCGTCTGCGTCCTTTTTCACCCGCGTTTCTGAAAATGCCCACGCGGTCAGCCCCATCACCCATGCCACACAAAAGGCGGCCAGGAGTCGCTTTTTCATCTCTCCTCCCTCCTCACTAACGGTTCTGTTTCCAGTAAAAATAATCCACCCGGTCATCCTTGGGCAAATCCCAGCTCTTGGCCCCCACGTAAAGCCTCCTGTTTTTGATAATCGGTACGGCAATGGGAAGATCCGACGGCAGCTGAGTGGAGCGTTTTTTGCCCACGGAAGAAGCGCCCCAGTCCGTAATGGGCTGTGCGTCCAGAGTGCTGATGGCATAGAGCCGACCAACGCCACGGGCTCCCGTCCCGGCACATGGGTCCGTTGTGGAGGCCGTACTGGTCCCGGTGGGGGTATAGGTCGTAAAATAAACGACCCCTGAATCCACAAGTGCCTGAGAGACCACCTTCTCGCCCGTGTTGGGTAAATCTATAAACCAGCCCTTCGTACTCTTCAGGGTCTTTTCATCGTAAACAGTGGTCACGTCGGACACGTCCAAAAGGTCTTTGGAGGCCTCAAGTTTTGTGTAAAGCCAGTTATTATAGACGGCATAAAAGCGGTTAGTCTCTGTAGCGTCAAGGGGATTGGCACGATTTCCCGTACCAAAAAACAAGGTCTCAACGCCCCCTTGAATGTCCGACACCGTGGGCGCATAAAACATCTTTCCGCCCTCGCCTTCGAAAATCTGATTCCGATAGGCCCAGGTCCCATCGGGAACCTTGGTGCCTACTTTTCGCAGAAGACCACTGGTGTCTATTACAACATCATCGGCAATAACAAATACATTTCCTGACATATCTCCGGCATACACACGGGTCGTCAGTCCATCGGCATCGTGATCCACGACGCGAAGATCCACAAAACTGTGGGTCAGATCACTCCAGTTTCCGGCGTTGACATTAAACCCGGCCAGGGTTCCATCGGAGACCTTCACAGCAAAGAGCGCCCGCCCCACGGTATCTGCAGCGGCAGGGCTTGCCAGATCCTGCTGGTTGTCATACCCCCCGGGGAGCATAAACACATCGGCCTCCGTACCGACCGAGAGCCGAACCCGGCAAAACTCCGGCGCCCCCCAGGACTGCCCCAACGTCTCATTACCTGCCCCACTCAGAAGCCCTTCCGTAAGGACATACTTCCACTTCGGTTCGTTATAATCGGAAATATCCAGGGCGTAATACCGCGTCCCCCCGCGCCGTTCACCCACAAGCAGGGTTTGCGGTTCAAAAAGGTCAGTGCCCGTCATGCGCGCGCCATAGGCGACTCCCGGCTGTCCGTCCACGTAGTAATCATAGTTGTTGTCTTGAAGCAGGGAGAGGCGGCTCAGCTGCCCGGGAGGAACAAAAGCCCAAAGTTCTTCTCCGCTGGCATCATCCACACAACGGAAAAGCCCATCGTTGGACCCGAAATAGATCATCGACGCCGTGGCAGAATAGTGCACGACGGCCGGCTCTGAATGAATCACAGAGCCAATGGGCCAACCGCTGATGCCATCCAGGACTTCCGTAATCAGGTCCGGGATCACGCCAATGGCGGTATTGGCAACCTCAAACCGATTGCTGGCATGGGTCAAACTGGCCTGAGTACCGGTATAGGTATAGACATTTCGACTGCTCTGCAGCTGAATTCGCTCGCCAGCGCCCCCCTTCGTCACATCGGCCCCATCGTTTACCAGCTGGGTCCAGAAGGAGCGTACGTTGTCCTTCATCGAGCCATCGGCATTCACGGCCAGCCGACCAAAGGCATCAGTAATCTGACCCGATTCATTCAATCCATATTTTTTGAGGTTCCCCAGCCACTCTCCAAGCTGCGTGGGCTTAAAAAAAGCCAGGTAAAGATAGCCACCGTCAGCCGTCCGGTTCAACCGATTCACGGGCACCACCGGCGCCACAAAGACCGTGGACTCTTCCACAATGGTGCTGATGATCTGATTAAAGGCCTCCTTCAGGCTGGAGGCTGTATTGGCGGTATGATAGCTCCCCCCCCCATGAATGGCGGTTCGTGACAAAAAGTCATGGTTGATCTTAAAGCCAATGGTGTGGGTGATGATGTTCTGCTTTTCAAAGGAGGTTCCCGACCCCATGGGATGCATGTCGGTGTTGTAGAGAAAACCCGCCACATCATCCAAAAAGTCGGTCCCATTGTTGCCATAAGGATATTTCACCGTGCCATCGCTGTTCAGTTCCAATCCGTCGCCGTCGTAATCGCCAATCTTGGCGTTGTTGTAATAATTAATGTCATAAAGAATGCGATCATCATCTTTGGTAGGCTCTCCATCGGTGATGATAATGACATAATTTTTCTGGCACCGATGCTGTATCGGGGTGGCGTAATTGATGGTGTTAAAGTGCCCGGACTCTCCGGCAAAATAAAGCCCGGCCTCGGCCAGTGTCTCGCCCAGGGGAGTCCAAGTGCTGGCACTGAGTCCGGAGATGTGGGTAGAGATCGTGCTGTTCGCCGTCCCGCAGTCATCCACCACATACCCGCCCTGGCTGGTATGAAAAACCATTAACCCAAAACGTACCCCGGTGATATCGACAAGAAGCTCTTTCACCACCTCCTTGGCCACCGCCATCCGCGACCGATAGGTCACCCCGGAGCTTGCTTCGTAGTTAATATAATTACCCGTCCTCAAGCGGTATTTGTTGTACCCCCCACAACTGTAATCACTTTTCAGGTAGTCGTAAGCGTACCCAGACACGTCCAGCGTATCCTTCACCGGCTGGCAAAGCATGTTGGCAATATCACCGATCAAAAGCGTCCACTCATACCTGCAACTCCACCATGAAGAGCAAACCCGCTGCCTATAATAAACGCCCTGAGGCGTCGAGCTCCCCGTGTAAACGACGGCCGGATCATAAATCACATCCGGCACATCCTGAGTCGACATGCTGCCAGAGTTATCAAAGATAATAAGCACGTTGGGTTGAAGAGTTACCGGCTGAGTCCCATAAATGGACGTATCATCGGCCATGACCGGGCACGACACCAACAAAACCAGAACCATCAACCGCACTATTTGCCGAATAAACATACACACCTCCCGGGGATCAGAGCCCCACCAGATGACTCACCTTGTTCAATTCTTCGCCGACATCCACGCCACTTTGAATCGTTGAACCCGTTAGGGCCGCTTTAGGATCCGAGGCTTTATACAGTTTCGGATCAAGCGCTGTGGCGGTCACCGCATACCTGCGTGATCGATAATTGGCCTTATCGAACCCTCTAAGGGCCGGCCCGACATGCTTGATGGAGGGGACCCGATCGGCCTTTTTAGACAGCCCACTCGCCTTCTGGTTGCCCTTCTTCACGATGGCTCGAACCTCAATCCAGGCCACAGGAATCCCGCCATCGTCCACCACTTCAGACACAAAAGAGACAGAGGCATCCTCCGGCGCACGGTCCCGCAAAGGGGGGTTACTGCTGTCCAGAGGGTAGAGACGATTCCCAGCCGTATCCGGGGCATTGGTATAAACACGCTCAAACTTGGCCACTGAATCAAAAAGGCCGGCTTCCGCGTTGTAAAAATCTCGTTTGGACACGCGATCATTTCCAGCCAGTCGCACCTCCATGACGGAGTTGTTCATCGAGGCCAATCCGATCATGGTAATCAAAAAAAGGAGCACCACAATGACGAGCATTACATTGCCCTCTTCGTTATGCCCCACGCTCCCTGCGCCCCACCTTTTCATGGCATCTCCTTTCTCCAAAGAAACCAACCGAAAAACGTCCCATCCAACGCACACGAAACAAGCCCCCCTCAATTCTGGGACCGGACCACAACCTGAGAGAGGGTATGGGTGTCCCCGGCGGTAACCCAACTCACCTCCAATTCAATCGTCTTGCTTTTGTCATCGGGGGAATCCGTCACGGTCCATTCGACCGTATAATCCTCGATGGGCACGCTGTGGGGGCTATTAATCTCCGACAACACCCCATCCGTCGTCTTTTCCGTCCAGGTGGCTGAGAGAAGCTGTTCGATGCGATCACCCAGAAGGGTGGCGCCTTCGGTCAGGTCAAAGGCCCTGGCATTTGCTTTGATGGCATGAATCTGAAGGGAGGCAATGCCTAAGATCCCCACCAGAAAAATCACACTGGCCACCATCACCTCAATAAGGGTCATCCCCTTGTGTCCGAGGACACACGCCTGCACATTCTGATCTTTTTCCATACCGTTTAAATCCCCCGGTTCCGGCACCGCACCATGCGCCATAAAAGACGCCGTCGGTGTCCGTCGTTGTAGGGCCCCCAAGTTCGATCGCCGTCGGCGTACTGCGCGATATACTGAGCACTGTTGATAAACCCTCGCTCCTCGCGCGCCGTCCGGGCGATCAAGGCGAAACGAACAGCCACAATCGCCGAAAGATCGGTGGGGGTCCCCACAAAGGAGCCATCCTCAAGCATGTAGCTGAACTCCAGGGTCTGGATATTTTCAGAGACCGCCACCGGCACGGCCACGGCAGCCCCTATGGATCGACTCCGCCCCATATCCATATCTCCATCGCCACCATCATCAAAAAGAGCGTAAGAGATCGTCTCCGTCAACAGCCCCTCGTCCGTCTCATCCACCGTCCCATCGCCATCGTCGTCTTCCCCGTTGGCGTCTCCGTCAAGGGAGGCGGAAAAAGTCAGGAGACCAGGGGTGGCGACCGTAATGGCGGCCCCGGTGACCCCATCAGGGTCATAGCCCGCCATACGAAAGTCTTTATCCATCAGTACCATGGCGGCTCGCAGATTCTGCTGCATCTCAATCACCCGCTCCTGGGTCACCCGCGTCTGAATCTGCGAATCGTAGAAAAAATAACCTGCCGTGATGATCATGATGGAAAGGGCGATGGACACCAACAACTCTAAAAGAGTAAAGCCTTGTTTTCCCATATCCATTCTCCTGTAGCCCGGCTCGCCCGAAGGGTGAGAAAATCAGACAGAATACCGTGGATTCCATTTTGCATTTTTGAAACAACTGAAAATATTACTGCAAAAAACTGTAATTACTAATTATTTCTTAATCCTGATTGTTTTCTCATGAAATATCCGGGTTAGGCCTTCCGTCACATCGATTCAACCCGACTGCTTCCAGCCCCATTGAGGACAACACGCATCGACTTGCCATACTTATTTCTCAATTGAACGTTTCCGTTGCGACCGGTGGTCAGTCCATAGCTGCCGAAATGAGTGCGGTCTTTGTCCTGAGTCCCTGATCCGGCCAAGTCAAATCGAGCACGAAACATATCGATACCGGTGGGCAAGCGGACCGATGCCACCGTTGGCTCTCCGGTGTCGTGGGTGCGATCTCCGTTCTCGTCTATAAAGGCCATATAATTTCCGGCATCACCGACCCCTTCCGTAAAAACAACCACCACATCCCCCCCCACTTTAATCGCCTCGGAGCGGGCGGTCTGCAACAGGAGATGCACGTCCCAGGCGGTGGAAGAGAGCCTCTGACTGGCGTTCCATTGTCTGAATCCTGGAACGGCGATACCAGCCAGCAAAGCCACAAGAGCCATCACCACCATCAGCTCCATCAGGGTCATGCCTCTGGATTTATCCATATCCTCTCCTTCCCTTTTCTCGCACGCCTTCACCACGGCGAAAGCGACGTCCTCTAACCCGGATACTTCATGAGAAAACGATTATACCGAGACAATAAAGCAGTTATTACAGTTAATTTTAAAGAAAGCCGCAGGCATTTCAAAAATGGATAATCCGCTGATTACATAATACGAGCAGGGGCTGACAGGCTGATCATACAGCGGTTTTTCGCCGTCATCGGGCTATCCGAAGGCAGGCTAACGATCTATAGAAAACCGGATACACGTAATAAAGGCTGGAAGACTATTGGCGCGCAGGGAGGAAACCAGGTGAGCTCAAGAAAGAGCAGGTGTAAACAGAGCCTATTCAGGAAGAGAGCCTGAGAGCAGGTAATACGACACGCTGTCACGGTCTCGAATCGAGTCCGAAATTTCCGAAACAGCCTGCAGACAAATCGGCTGGAACAAAACGCCTGGAGAAAAAAGGCGACATTTTATTTGGCAAAACGTTGCATAAAAAAAAGGGGAAGGGAAGACTCTGAGTTCTTGTGTATAAAAGTCGGATTAAGGGGCCACCCCCACCCGGAACGTCCGTCCAGTGGGACCCACAGGTTTCACCACGGGAATGACCGAATCAACTTTGAACGCATTATAACAGATTTACGCAAAAAAAAATCGCATAAATTCTTCTATTTTTAAACAGTTAATCTTTTGCCGCGCCAGTCAACCGAAACCGAATGGCGGCCTTGATCATCGTTCGGGCCACGGCCATGTAAAAACGGGTGTCGGGTAACAAGACGGCTATCGGCTGGGGCAAAGCGCATCCACACCCTGCGCTCAAGGTCTTTTTGCCTGAGTGGCTTCGCCCCCCTTACCGCCGAACCGTTCTCAACATCTCATCTCTTACGATGCCATGGCCGCGTAACGGTCCGCTTCAGCGTTATCTCCGCGGGTTCTGTAGATTTCGCTGACGGCCTGGTAGGCGTAGGGACCTGTGGAGGGATCTTCCATGGCCAGTTTAAGATACCGTTCAATAAGGCCAACAGAGGTATCGCCCTCCTCTTTAAGGAGATTGGCGTAGGTCAACTGAATATGTGAGGGGGGGCGTTTCCCGCACCCGGTGCAGTGTCCCATCGAGGTCTCCAGAAGCTTTCGTGACGCCGGGGCGTCCCCTTTTTCTTTTTTAAGGCTGGCAAGAAAAAAGGCAACGTTATCATCCCATTGATTCTCCAGATGATCGGCGAGCCAGGTCTCGGCGGCCTCACCTTGCCCGAGATCGTTGAGAAGACGCCCTTTCAAAAGAACCAGCTCCACGGCGGGCTCTGTCATGGCGCCCACATTTTCATCGAGGAGGGTAAGGGCTTTTTCCTGATGGCCCTCTTCGAGATAAAGATGGCACAAAAGTTCCACGCCGTGGGCATGGGCAGGATGATGGGCCAGGAAGGTGCGAAAAAGTGTCTCGGCCTTTTCGGTCTTTCCGAGGTTGAAACACGCAGAGCCCAGCTCCAGGGGGACATAGCTGGACTCGCCATTTGCCTGAAGGGCTTCATCCAGGGCGGACTCAGCCTCTGCGAACGCCCCTGAATTTAAGGCGCTGTAGCCATTTCTAAACGCATCGCCGTAATCCATGTAGGCCTCACCCTGGGCCTCTGGAAGCGACATGCAAAGGGCCTCGAAACTTTGATCTGCATCGGTATAAGATTCGGACGGCGCATCATCGGCGTCCTCCTCATCATCATCCCACTCCTCCCCTTCTCCTGCCATGGAACTGCTCAGCTGTCCGACAAGCTCTTCAATGGCCTTTTTCGTCTCCCCATCCGTCGCCAGTTGACCCGCAAGATGCAACAGGTGATGCGCTTCGGCGTCAATACCCGATTCATGCAGATCCACGGCGTTTTCCAGATGGACTCTGGCCAGAGACTCTCCACATCCTGCGTACTTCTCTTCGATGCGAGCCAGAACCGCGCCCTGCCCGGCCTCTTTCCCGACAAGTTTCTCCAGGGCTTTGGCATATTCGGTGCGGGCGGGACCATAATTTTCTGACAGAACCAGGGCGTCGCCCTTTTTTTCAAGGTCTTCGGGTGATTTGGAGAAAAGTGAGAAAAGCCCCATGACGGCTCCTTTTATAAAATAAGGTGAAGTTTAATCGAGAACTAAACTGGGTAGTTACTTCGAATGTCCGTTGAAAAAGGTCTGATGCAGCGCCCGAACCGACGCCCTGAGGTCCTCTTCCTGAACGATAAAATAGAGAGCCACCGGCGAGGGCCCAAAAGCGATCATCTCCACGTTGATCCCGGCTTCATCCATGGCAGAGAAACAACGGGCGGCCACACCTTTGCGGGTATTCAAGCCCTCCCCCACCATGCTGATCAGCGCCACATCATCTTCCCTGGCCACCTTGCGAAAGGGATACGGGGTGAGCTTTTCCAGGCGGGCGAACCCCCGATCCATATCTTTTTTATCCAGAAGCAGGGAGATACAGGTCTGGGAGGTCACCACGGACTTGATGTTGATTCCGCCGTCGCTGACGCAGCCCGTCACCTCCGACAACATCCCGGTGCGAGCCCCAACGCCGGAGGCATACACCTTAATGATGCCCACATCGATATTCTGGGTAACGCTTTTGACAACATGGGTGGTTTCTGGGCTGCTCTGGGTGATCAGGCTCCCTTCGGCATCGGGATCCAGGGTGCTTTTAATAGCAATGTCCAGTCCATAGCGACGAATCGGTTCCACAGCACGGGGGTGAAGTATCTTTGCCCCAAAATAACACAATTCAGCCGCCTCGGCATAGGAGAGGACGGAAATCAGTTCCGCTTCCGGGACCAGACGGGGATCCGCGCTCATAAAACCGGCCACATCCTTCCAGAACTCCAGAACCTCTGCGGCCATAGCCACGGTGGCAACGGCTGCAGAGTAGTCGGTGCCCCCCCTGCCGTAGGTGGTGATATTGCCTTCTTGGCTGATCCCGTAAAAACCGGGAATAAAAACCAGAGTCCCCTCGGCAAGAAGGGGGCTCAAGTGTTCGCGAAAATTCGCCCGGGTCACCTCCAGATCGGCGGTGGCGTCTTCGTATTTCCCGTCGGTGATCATCCCGATATTCTGCGGCATACGGCACACGGCCCGGACGCCCCTGGCGTTCATGGCAAAGGTCAGCAGCTCTGCACTGAAGCGTTCCCCGTAACTGCTGATCAGATCGCGCATTTTTGGGGTGCTCTCACCGGTATAACTCAGGCCATAATAATATCGTTCCAGGCGCTGCAGGCTTTTCCCGAAGGTCTTTGAAAACGCCTTCTGAAGATCAGGATCGGTGATGATGTGCCGGGCTGTTGCGATATGCTTGGTGCGAAGCCGGCTGATTAACGGAGGAATGTTCTCTTCATCGGCCAAGGCATCAGCCATGCCGTCAATGAGCATGTCGGTAACGCCGTTTAAGGCCGAAACGACAATGATATCACCGCCCACCCGCCTTGCGAGCAGGTCAAGAATCGATTCAATGGTCTTTTTGCCCTTGAGGCAGCCACCGCCTATTTTTATCACTTTCATGGTGCTCGGGATTCTCCGTGGGGTTGCGTCGTCAATAAGAATTCGTTTGTCTTATCATACTCGTCCGGGAGCAAACAACATTAACCCGGATATTTCACGAAGGGCGAGAAAATCAAAAATAACATTTTGTATTTTTCGAACACCTGATTTTTTCGTAACAACAATCTGTAATAAAACTGTATATCTTTTTGTATTGCGGTTTCTCATGAAATATCCGGGCTAAGGAGGCGCATTCCATGCCCCTTGACAATATCGATATAATGCGATATTTAGATCTTCATGAATATGGATGCAATCTTCAAAGTGCTCTCAAACCCCGTGCGGGTGCAGATACTCAACTGGCTTAAAAACCCAGAGACTCACTTCCCTCCCATGCTCCACCTCCCTGAAGAGGAGAGCGGAAAGGGATACGTGTGCGTCGGTGTGATTCACGAAAAGACAGGCATCACCCAGTCCACGGTCTCCCATTACCTGAACCTGATGAAGCAGGCGGAACTTCTCTCCTGCAAACGTATCGGCCAATGGACGTACTACCGCAGAAACGAAGAAACCATAAAAAAAACGGCTTATTATATCTCAAATAGCCTTTAGCTAATCACCTCAGCAAAGGCAGGATTATTTTTATTCTTCAATATATCTAATATCCGCGATATCTCTATCAATAGATATTATATAACAAAGGAGCCCCCATGAAGACACTGTTTGATCCCACGCACATCGGAACCCTGCCCCTGAAAAACCGCCTCTGGCGATCCGCCACCTGGATGAACATGGCCGACGACAAAGGCCACCTCACCGACCGCCTGGAGGCGACTTACCTTGCGTTGGCCCGGGGAGGTGTCGGGACCATTATCACCGGGTATGCCTTCGTCCTCGAAGAAGAACAGCCCAACCCCGGTATGCTGGGCATCTATGAGGACTCTTTTATTCCAGAGTATCAGGCCTTCACAAAAAAAATCCACGCGGAGGGGGCCAACATCATCATGCAAATCGTCTACGGGGGGTCTTTCACAAACTTTCAACCGGAAAACCGGTTGATCTGGGGACCCTCCGCCGTCCCCCACCCCCTGACCCAGGTGGTCCCCACCGAGATGACAAAAGAAAATATCCACACCGTGATCACCGCCCTCGCCCGGGCGGCAGGCCGGGTGAAAGCTTCAGGATTTGACGGGGTTCAGCTCCACGGCGCCCACACCTACCTCTTCAGCCAATTTCTCTCCCCTTACTTCAACCGAAGGGAAGATGAGTATGGTGGGTCCATCGAAAACCGATGCAAAATCGTCTGCGACACCGTTGAGGCCATTCGCAAAGAGGTGGGACCGGACTACGGGGTGTTTATTAAAATGCACTGTTCCGATGAATGGGAAGAAAAGGGTCTCAACGAAGAGGAGAGCCTGTATGTGGCAAAAGAGCTGGAAAAAAGGGGCATCTCAGGAATTGAATTCAGCGGGGGCAATCTGGACATCACGGCCCACCCCAACACCGGGCCGGGCCGAAGCGGAATCCTGAAAGCCGAAAAGCAATCCTATTTTGCAGAAAAGACAGCGAAAATTGCCCGGCATTTGACGGTTCCTGTCATCTCGGTGGGGGGACATCGAAGCCCGGAAAAACTCACTCACATTTTAAACACAACACAGATCGGCTATTTTTCCATGGCGCGCCCCCTGCTTTCCGAGCCGGACCTGATCAACCAATGGCAACAGGGCAATCTTAAAAATCCCCGTTGTGTCGCCTGCGGGAAATGCCAGGACATCCACGGGAACGGCTGTATTCTGGACAGAAAGCCCGCTTAAAAACGAAGGATATGGTCGGCCCGCCCGGCCCCCCAACAAAATAAGGGAACGATTCAGCTCGCGATACAGGGGAATATAAATCCAGGCATGGATCCCCGGTCACTTGGCAATACAGAAGGTGGCGAGTGTTGGACTGTAAATCGGCACGACCGGATCCATGTTGCCAGACAGCCGGGGAAGACGAGGAGAGGAGGGCAAAGGGTATCCGTCACGCCTTCGTCTTTCCCGCGCTCCCTTCGTCTTTCCCGCGAAGGCGGGAACCCATGGTGGTTATGAGATACTGTCGGGTGTTATGAAACGGGTGACGCAAACGCAAAGGTCAGCGTTTGGGTCACGACCTTAAAAAAACCGAGAAAGACGGACCGAAACGGAGCGCCGCACTCCGGTGCGGCTTTTTAGTTCGTCGTTACCCATTCCGCACCGGAGTGCGGCGCTCCAGAGTACAAGGCTATTCAACACGCTGACTGCCGAAACAATGGTCAAGGCTTTTCCCTCTGCGTAGCCGGAGGCAAAGACACGTCATGATCATGCGCTTCATGGTGACAATGCTTTTGGTTTGCCCCCCCATACTTACTGATACGGCACCGACAAGATTGAACAAAGAAAAGGGTGCACAAGCAGACCCTTGTGTCACGTGGCACGTTTTTTCGTATTCCGGCAGCCTGAGGTGGATTGGGCTGAATAGCTACAAAAAAAGCCTTCCACCGCAGCAACACAACAGGTGGAAGGCTCCGAATTGAACCTCACGAAAAAGAAGAAGAGAACGGCCACCGCTCTCCGGTCACCGCCCCCTTCTCTCTGCTTCAAGAGGGAGTGCTGGCCGTGACGGCTTACCCGATGGGAAGCACGACGCGATCAAACTGCTCATTGATCACCTCGGCCATGGCGACATAAATGGCGCTCAAGCCGCACACGATGCCTTCAAAACCCGCGATGGTGCCGATAAAGGCGGAACCGGTCCAGTTATGGACCGCAAGAAGAACAAAAAGAACGGTCAGGGAGGCAAAAATAAACTGAAGCCCCCGGTTGGCCTTGAGGGTCCCGAAAAACATGAAAAAAGTAAAGATGGCCCACATAAAGAGATACCACCCCATGAATTGATGCCCAGTGGCTTCGATCCAACCGAATCTGGGCATCAGGATCAACGCAACAAGGGTGATCCAGAAATGCCCGAACGAGATAAAGGCCGTCATCCCAAAGGTGTTGCCCTTTTTAAACTCAAGAATCCCTGCAATGATCTGTGCCATGCCGCCATAAAAAAGCCCCATGGCCAGAATCATGGCGCTCATGGGGAAAAAACCGGCGTTATGAATGTTTAAAAGTACCGTCGTCATACCAAAACCCATAAGCCCCAGGGGCCCCGGGTTTGCCAATGCATCATCCTTCATGAATCTGTCTCTCCTTACAAATGGTTGCTCCAACTCTCCATAAAACGCCGAAAAAACAACCGCCCGCTCACCAACCACCCCACACGAGGAAATGTTCCGTCTCCCTTCCGCATCGGCATGTCCGTTGATGTGTCAAAAGGCATGTCGTCAAGGCGTTTCATCCCTATACTCACTGACAGACCGTCCCGCGCCCGACAAAATTCGCCGGGACTCCCTAACCGGCCACCGCCTGTCTTCTATCCCCACGCAAAGGAACGCAGGTTTATACCAACATTTACAAGAGATAAGCAACTGAAATAGGGTCTCATTCGCCAGCCGCTGCCTTTTTATTGTAAAACAGACCCATTTTCTCTGTAATTTGTTGTCACTAAGCTCTAAACCACAAGTATCAATAATAAAATCATTGATATTTCAGGTCAGTGTCCAGGGAACTGTCATACGGAGCCACCGAAACGGACCTTTCCGATCGTCTTTCATGAAAAATCAGATTGTTGCCACCCGATCAAGCACACTCTCTTCCCCCTAATGACACCTCACTCCCGCTCCTGACCAATCAAAAAATGAACGATGCATCCCCTAACGTGATGAATTCAAAACCACATCCTCATACAAAAGAGCTCTATCGCATGCTGTCACCTGAAAAATGAGTCTCGAACTCACAAAATTTTTCTTCCGAAACCACCGTCGGCAAAGCATTTCCGGGGTAGTCCCGAGAATAATTCAAAAAATAGATCCACAACCAAGCACATCTCGTGCCATTTGATCATTTTTTATTGACAGACAGGAACAAAAAAATTGAACAGACCCCGCAAAAATGTTAGCACCGCTCCGATAAAATGATTCATGACGCTATCCCGAAACCGGATCAGCTCGCTTATAGAACCACTCAGAAACAAGACAGAACAGGAGCTAGAACATGGAAAACAGCACAGAAGAACACCATCTTGAACTTTATGGCGGCATCTGGGGCGGACTGGTCCCTCTGATTGTGTTGGTCGGAGGGCTGATCTGGCTTTCCGTTGCCGGAATGGGCGGCACCAAGCCCTTTTGGGCCTGCGGTTGGATGGCCATCGTCGCAGGGATGTTTTTTGCCAAAGACAAAAAAGATTATTGCCAGTCCATCATGCGCGGCATCGGCGACAAAACAGGGATCGTCATCATCACGGCCTGGCTTTTTGCCGGCGTCTTCGGAAAATTGATGGTGGGTGGCGGGCTCGTCAAAGGATTGCTTTGGCTGGGAACATCCACCGGTGCCCAGGGGTCCATTTTTACCCTCTGCGTTTTTATTGCCGCCATGCTCTTTGCCCTGGGAACCGGAACCAGTACCGGTACCTGCATCGCCCTGACCCCGGTGCTTTACCCTGCCGGGTATTTCCTGGGAGCCGATCCTGCCTTTCTGGCCGTAGCGATCTTGTCCGGCGCAGCCTTCGGTGACAACCTCGCTCCCATCTCGGATACCACCATTGTCTCCGCCTTTACTCAAGGTGCCACCATGCGCGATGTCGTCCGGAGCCGTTTTCCCCTGGCCATGGCAGCCGCAACCATCACAGCCGTGATCCTTCTTACTTTTGGTGGCGGCGGTGAAACCTCCTCCCTCCCCGATCTTCAGGCTCAGGTAGACCCCTCTGGTGCCTTTATGCTCATTGCCCTGGGCGTCGTTGTTGCGTCGGCCCTTTCCGGCAGGCACATTATTGAATCCCTGATTTACGGTAACATCAGCGCCGCAATCATCGGCGTCGTCACCGGCAACATGGCCCTGACCGATATTTTCGGTATTCCTTCCCAGCGCGGTGTGTCAACGGGGATCATTCAAAATGGCATCAACGGCGTGGTCGGGGCGATTATCTTTGCCCTGCTGATCCTTGCTGTCACGCAGGTCCTTGTTGAAAGCGGGATCATGACCAAAATTTTGAAATTTGCTGAAAAATTTATTATCAACACCGTCAGGCAGGCCGAGCTTTCCATTATCGGCGTGACCATCCTGGCGTCGATTCCCATCTCAGCCAACGCTCCTGCCGAGCTACTGGTAGGCCCCAGCCTGGTCAAACCCATCGGTGGAAAATTCAACCTCGCCCCGGCGCGTAAAGCCAACCTGATGGACTGCGCGGTCTGTACGGTCTTTTTTACCCTGCCCTGGCATATCGTGGTTGCCGTATGGTACGCCGCCGTTGTCTCGTCTTCAGAGGCCTTCCATATTGTCGCCCCTCCCATCACCACGGCCCTTTACAACCCCTATTCCTGGGCTCTCCTTTGCGTACTCATCTTTTCCGCCATCACGGGATGGAACCGAAAATATGAGACCGCAGACGCACAGAACGGAAACGACTTTCAGGCATAAAAAAACAGGTCATCTGAAAGGATGACCTGCCACACGCCGTAAACTGTTTGTCTTCAAACCTGGAGACTGCGTCTTCGAATGATTCTCCCCCTCGTGAATCATTCGAAGACGTTCCAAAAAGGTGGGTACCAAATTATTTTTTTGCCTGGGCCCTTACTTTGGAGGAAACTGGTCAAGAATTTCCGTCACCAGGGCCTGAATGGACCGGGTGGTTTTCTCCGGGTCATCGTATTCCATAAATCGCTGGACCCCGGTACCCCGCCAGAAAAGAGTCTCAAGATCCTGCCCCAGAAAATCGATGGTCAAGGACTCCTCATCAATCTCCTCAACCGAGTCGCCCGTGCCCAGGGCGATCCCCCCATGACGCCCAAAGCTGCCCAGACCAAAACCAATGCCCCCGCGGGTCCCGCTCGACTCAATCTTCTGCCGAAGGCCATAGGTATACCGCACAAAAAATGCGGGTGTTCCCGCAGATTTTTTGTCGATGCCCTTTTCATGGAGCAGAAGCTCCACCGCCGCTCGGGTCCGCGCATCGCGCAAGGGATTATCAAGGCGGGAGTCCCCGGTTTTCTGCTGGGTTTCTGAAGCCCAGGCAAAGGAGGTCAGCACCCCGGAATCCGATGCCGGATCATAGTCTTGGCTGACCCGGATCCCCGAGCACCCAATCAGGCAAAGCATGGCCGAAACAATAAAAAACCTGATGTATATCATCTTGCCCCCTCGTGATGAAATGACCATTCACACCCGTACTAATCCACGAGTTCCTGCCCATGATCGGTAACCGCCTGATGCGGAATCTCCGCAAACTGTTTCACCGCCATCACCAGGGCTTTTTTTGTGAGCCCGCCCACCACCCCTAAATCATAGCGAAAAAACAGAAGATTCTCTTCTGCCGACGCACAGACCATGATGTACTCGCTGTTAATCAGGTTGACGCACTCAAGCTGCGCAGCCTGCTTGGCGTTTTCTTTAAACCCAAAGACAGACATGAATCGTATGCGGTTTTTCCGTTCGTTCACCTTGACTCGCACCTTAACCGCTTCCTGAACGGTGATGTCGCCGCCATTTTCCATCGTGGCCTCCATAAAGGCGGAATCAAAGACAGACTTGAGCAACTCAGGGGACAGGTTGTCGGCTGTAATCATCTCACTTTGCATGGACGAATCCTCCTTGGGCTGATTGTGGGTGTGGGTGCAGCCGCTCATACCCGAGACAGGCCGAAGATAAAAAAAGGCCCCTGAACCGGGACAAAGAGCCCCACACTGAAACGTCATCATCCTGATTTTTTATTTTTCTCACGACAAAAGCGTCTGGGGAATTGAAGGTTGGACACGGCACAAAAAAAGGAGTCAGGACGCATTTTCTGAGCGATCGACATCGTGGGGACTCGCCGCTGGGCGACACGGTACAGAGGGATAACAGACGCATATATTGACTGAAATAATACGCCACTCCCCTTCATTGATCAATAAAGAATCACCAATCCCGGATATTTCATGAGGAATTGGGTTAAATAAACCGGGTAGCAATTTTCTACAAGAAATCAGGGCGCACGAATGGTATGGTATCCGCATCAAGATTCATCCTCCAACGATAAGCCGATATCCAAACCATGAATGAGACCCAAGCCACAGCATTTTACCGTGATATTGAGATTGAAGGTATTGAAGTCACCCGAGTGATTGGAAGCCATCACGTCTTCCCCAGACACGTGCATGACGACAACTACACCCTGGTTCTCGTGGAAGAAGGGGCCAGCTACTGCGTGGGCCCGGAAAAACATGAGGCGGTGGTCAACAGACAGAACATCGCGTTGATCAACCCGGGTCAGGTTCACTCCGGGATCCCCATCGGAGACGAGCAGCTGTCCTACTGGTCCGCCAACATCCTGCTTGATGTGATGGCAGCAGCATTTGAAGATATTTTTGAAAAGGATGGGGGTGCGCCCGAGTTCAACCGCATGGTTGTTCGGGACTCGGCTCTTCAACATCGGCTCAGACTTTTTTTCCATCTGATGACCCTGCCCTGTGGACGGCTTGAACGAGAAACAGCCTTCTTAAACGCCCTCGGGCACCTACTCACTCACCACAGCGACAGCAAAAGTCCAGCGGTGTCCTGGCATGATTCACAGCGTGTCTGCCGGGCGAAGGAGTGCCTGTCCGAGGAGCTGTCCAGAAAAATATCTCTGGACGAAGTGGCAGGTGCCGTGGGCCTGAGTCGATATCATTTTCTCCGCGTTTTTAAAAAGGCCACCGGCATTGCCCCCCACGCCTTCCGCACCCAGAGGCGCATTGACCTCTCACAAAAGCTGCTCCGCCAGGGCATGGCCTTCTCCCAGGTCGCCCTTGAGACCGGCTTCAGTGACCAAAGCCATTTCACCAAACGATTCAAGCAGTTCACTGGAGCCACACCCCGTCAGTACCTGTCAGCCGTTTGACCTGCCCCTCCCCCTTTCCCCCGCACAAAGAAGCCCTGCAACGGCGCGAACAGCGATTCATCACCCGACCCGGCTTAAAAACCGCAATTTTTGACAATACGCATCCTTCTCCATGGGTTATCTTCTGCGTACCCACTGATACAGGAGATAAAACATGGAGACCGCACAGCCCCGATTAGAGACCGCACCTCAGACGTCCACAGAAAGTAAAAAAGCCCTTTTGCCGGTGGCAGCGCTTATGGCGGCGGTGCTGCTTTGGGGCGGCTCCTTTGCCGCCATGCGTATCGCTGTGACGGCTCTGAGCCCCTGGTCTGTGATGTGGATCCGAATGATAACCGCGCTGGTTCTCATTGCACCGTTTGTCGGAAAGTCCACCCTTAAAAGCTACCAAAAAGGCGACTGGAAACTTCTGGTTCCCATGGTGCTGTTTCAGCCCTGCCTCTATTTTCTGCTGGAATCCTATGCGCTCACGTACACGACCTCTTCCCAGGCGGGGGTCATCTCAGCCCTGGTCCCTCTGTTTGTCGCTTTCGGAGCCTGGCTCTTCCTTAAGGAACAGATCAACCGGAACCTGGTCACCGGCCTTGGGATCACCATCATCGGCGTGATCGCTCTCACGGTCCTGGACGCCCCCGGCAGCAAGGCTCAAAACCCTCTCCTCGGAAACGGCCTCGAACTCATCGCCATGATGAGCGCGGCGATCAATATGATCCTCGTCAAAAAACTGTGCCAACGCTACAACCCCTGGAGCCTGACCGCCATGCAGTTACTGGCCGGGGCTCTCTTTTTTACTCCCGGCCTGCCCCTTCTCTTTCACCTGCCCCTGGCCGTGTGGACGATAGAGCTGATTCTCGCCATGGCATTCCTCGGGCTCTTTGTCACCTTAGGCGCTTTCGGCCTCTACAACTGGGGAATGAGCCACGTGGAAGCTTCCCGGGCATCGATCTTCATCAACCTGGTTCCCGTCAATGCCGTGCTGATCGGATGGATCCTCCTGGGAGAATCACTCAGCGCTCTGCAACTCCTGATGGCAGGCATTGTCCTGTGCGGTGTCGTTATGACAAACCCTCGGTAAGCCAGGAGTGAATCGATCCAAACGCCGTGCGAGAGGTGAGATCCAGGGTCAACGGGGTCACAGAGACGACGTTATCCACGCTCAGGGCATAGACATCGGTCTCTTTGGCTTCATTGGGGTTGGACGCTTTGATCACCCGGGCATCTCGCAATCGGCTGTCCAGGGTGGGATCCTCAAGGCGAGACTGATAATGACGCCAGGAAGAGAGGGTGGTCAGGCGCCAGGGGGTCTCGGGCGTGGCAATGCGGGGAACATCGATTTTCAGAATGTGAACGTCTGGAGGCAAGCCTCTTTTAAGGACGATTTGCGCAAAGTAGCGAAGAAAATAAATAGCCGCCGTCCACTCCTGCTCGGTGTACGCATAATGGGTACCGATGGCGGTCTCCAGGGAAATGGCGATGGAAGGGATGCCGCAGCAGGCCGCCTCCATGGCCGCCCCCACCGTCCCTGAGCTTGTGACGTTTGCGCCGAGGTTTTCACCGTAATTGATGCCGGAGACCACAAGGTTCGGAGTGTCCCCTGCCATCACGCTCAGCCCGTGCCCCACCGCCGCAGCAGGCGACGCGTCGCAGGCGTAGGCCGGGACCGCCTGGCCACCCACCGTCAGGAGTTTCGGCAACAAAGTGGCTTCAGGATTTCCGGTCTTTGCCCGGCCCATAGCCGTCTGCTGATTCATCGGGGCGACGATCCTCAACCGGGCCAGAGGACTCAGCGCCTCGGCCGCAGCCAGAAGACCGGGTGAGTCCACCCCATCGTCATTGGTAAGAAGAACGCCTCCTGCCTTTTTCATCTCATCGGACATGCATCACACTCCTAAGCCAAACTCTATCCCGGATATTTCACGAGTTGGGTGCGCTCATATGCAAGGCATCAAAGCTGAAGATGTAGTGGTTTACCTCAAAGCTCTGATAACGCGGCAGATGAGTGCACCCGGCTCGCCCGAAGGGTGAGAAAATCAAACAGAATACCGTGGATTACATTTTGCATTTTTGAAACGACTGAAAATATGACTGCAAAGAACTGTCATTACGGATTATTCCTTAGTCCTGATTGTTTTCTCATGTAATATCCGGGCTATGGGAAAATTACCATGGCCCTCCAGAGGACCCCAGCGGAAAGGGGCACCCCCTTGCCCACTGATTTCAAAAGCTCATCACCCAGCATACCCCTGATCTCCACGCGTGAAAACCCTCCCGCATAAACAAGAGGGGTTATGGGTGGCCAGGAGACAGCAACGGCGGCAACCACCATGTCTTTGGGATTGAGAAACGGAATGTATGGCATGTTTTTCTCTCGTTCCCAGGCTCTATCTGGGGCAAAAAAAACGTTCTTCGTGCTTGGTGCTTCGTTCTTCGTTCGAGGAGTCGCTGCGCTCCATCCATTTTAAAAAAGCCATGCGTTGATGGCTCTTCTCTCGTTCCCAGGCTCCGCCTGGGAATGCTCCCCGGAGGCTCTGCCTCCAAACTTGAAACCCCGCAGCTTATGAATTTGACCCCTGCACTACGGCTTATCATACCGGCCAGGCAAAGCCTGGAAACGAAAAAATGATCTCCAGATTCGCACTGGAGGGCCCCCCCCGACAAAAAAGCCGCGACGGAGCACGGCGCGCCCAGAAGGGTGTCATGCCTCCACCCGTTATCAAAACCCATCGGTGTTGAATTTTGCTATGCCCCATCCCCCTTCAAAACCTTGGTGCAGTTGTTTTTCGGGCGCGCCGCGCTCCGCCACGGCAGTTAAGCGATACCGGTAAGAGGGAATCGCCCTTTGGGATGGAGAGAAAGAGTGTATGGGGAGTTTTGGGCTGTTACCCGTGCAGGGCTCAGGCTGCAGAAAATAAATAAGCGCACAATCCGTACAACAGACCGCTGCGATTTGACCCGAGGTACGAGGCAAGCGGTAACCCGCTTTCAAGGTGGCACACCTTGCCGCCGGAGGCACGTTTTTGCCCCGGCCTTTAACTATAAGGCATCCCTTTTTGCGCTTTTATTTTCTTCCATCTACAGCGTCACAGCACGATCCCCTGAAATCACGATCAGCTGGTCCACTTCTGAAAGCACCGACGCCATGCCTGGGTGGTCATGGGCCTTGGGATTCATCACGACGCCATCTTCTTGAATAAACCCGAGCACAATACAGGGGACATCTGTGTTGATAATCTCCAGAACAATTTCTTTGTAGGTCTTTCCGGCATATTTGCCGGGCAAAAAGGGCAGAAAAATCTGGGGAGTTCCTTTTCGGGTGGTGAGGAGCGTGTGAAAGATATCTTTCACGCCGGGTAAGAAACAATTCTGGGCAATCAAGTTTTCGGTGATGTCACCCCGGCAGATGACTTCATTGATGATGTGGTTGTCAATATACTGACGGTTTGTCGAGTTAATCAGCTCCATAATGGTGTGAACGTCAGCATTTATTTCCTCGATGCTCATGGCGATAAGCGCAGACGGGGCATCCGCCAAATCCTCATGCCTGGGGTCGGCAAGAACAATCGCCGCCCCGCACTCCCTGATACCTGCCTTTATCAGAATATCACGACGGCATGGGTCCCCTTCAATCACTCGAAAAGAGCCTGCGCTGTCGTCTGGATGCCACTCGGGATGAGCCTCCCAAAGCGCCAGGTCTTGGGCAATCAGGGTGATGTGTATGGGGTCAGAGCCCTCGACCGCGAAAAGCTCTTCGACAACCTGCTTCACATTGGGGTTGCCGTTGCAAATAACGACGGTACGATTTTGTAACCTCGCAAAAGAGTGGGGGTGATGGGTTGACCGAACGTCTCCAAGGTCACGAGACCGGCCCCGCACTTGATGCCCCAACAATTTCAACAAATGGTTCTTGATCATCCCCCGTTCTTTTTCAAAATGCAAAAGAGGATCCCGATAGGCAATCACAGCAAGGCTGTCGCCAGGGGTCAGGCGCGTATCCTTACATTCTGGATTCAGGCAACACGCTTGCCGCAGGTCATTTGATGACGAATCGCTGTTTTTATAAATCCCAATGGGCACCATGTCTGTGTCACGGCTTAAAAAATAGTGTTGAGCCTCCTTGAACGTTTTAAAATCCGCCTCCTCGGTGATGGGAATTTTGTAAAATTCATTGGAATCATGGGAGAAGGTCATGAGCGATCTGTAAATAGTGGTGATCCCAGGATTCAGGACCGCCTGGCTCAGCAGTGTCTCCAGATAGTTTTGGCTCACGATAAATTCCACGTTTTCCAGAGGTTCCGTATACTTCAGCATGCTTTTATCATTCAGCTGAACCGTCACCGGCAGAGAATGATTCTTCGACACGGCAGCAAGGGTGTGCATCAGGGTCTGCTTATCTCGCCGTATGGTTGAAACCCCTGGCACCTCGTCTGAAAGAACAATCGCCCGGTAGGCAGAATCCAGGCAGGCACATTCCAAAACACCCGGAGACCGATAATCCCCCTGAAGGGCCATGACCTTCTTATAAACGTCATGACTCGTGATTTTCAGTTGGTCTGCATCGGGGCTGACGATGAGAATGTAATAGAGCCCGTTAAACGCCGCGTGGATTTGATGCAGAATATAATCAAGGTGGGTATTATTTCCGAAAATAACAATGTGATTTGAAAGCGCTGTCAGAGAGGGCTTGAGGGTGACCTTTCCCTTGCGTTCAATCTTGTGTACAAGAATGGAGACAATCTCGCCTGTAATCATCCCCACCACGCAAATACCTGCAATCAACAGTACGGTCACTTCAATGCGGCCGGCAACCGATAAGGGCTCTTTGTCTTCGATCCCAGAGATCAGAACGATGATAATATTCCAATAGGATTTAAAATAGTCCGCATAGGGACTCAGTCCGGAGGCAAATTGGGATTCCGTAAAATAGAGAAGATTGGCCCCGAGAATCCAGGCCACAATATACAGACGAAAAAGATTCCCAAGCTGATGAAGGCGGTATTGCTCTCTAAAAGATGCAAACCAGATGCGTAAGTTATTGATACTTTGATGAATCAACGCATCATACCGAAATATTTTCAGCAATCGGAGTATCCTGAGGAATCGAATGCCACGTGCAAGACGAAACACCATAAATTTGCTGCTGATCATCAAAACCGCCGGAAGGATGGCAATCAGATCGATCATGGCATAACGGGTAAAGGGATATTTGATCCGGTCAGGCGCGCAGTACCAGCGGGTCACATATTCAAGTGCAAATAAAGTCGTAAACGCTAACTCACACGTCCAATAAACACGCCCATATTCCGGCAAAAAATATTCCAGAGGGATGAGAAGACACGAACACAAAATACAGACCATGATAAACACATCGACCTGTATGCTCAAAGCCTGGGGAACCGTCCTGCTTTCTTCCTCATAAGGATCCAACAACTCGCGAAGCATCGTTTTTAACAAACGTTGCTTTGATACAACACTCCTGCCCAACATTTTGCAGCCCCCGCAATTTCTTTCATATACCAACCCCAATTCTCGATTTGCCTCCGGTGGCTTTGCCGGGAGCTAAATTCTTGAAACGTTCAACAAACAGGTCTCGGGAGTGACTCTCTCTCGTTCCCAGGCTCCGCCTGGGAATGCTCCCCGGAGGCTCCGCCTCCAAGCTTGAAACCCAGCACTCTGTGAGTTTCACTCCTGCGTTACGGCTATTTGTACCGGCAAGGCGGAGCCTTGCACCCGACACGCCCAGGCAGAGCCTGGGAGCGAGAAAGAATGATAAGATCACGGAGATGGCCGAAACGATGGCTACGGCCGTTTTTCCAGACAATCTCTGCGCGCATGCTTACCCCTTGCCTGTTAACCGAGTTGCCCATAATCACGCGCCATCTTTTGGGCCATTTGGCAGATCTCATGACGCAAGCCAACCGGTGCCAGAACGGTTGCATGATCCCCCCACCCCATGACCCATCGCCGGATTTCTTCCGTACCGGCCACGGTCAACTCGTAATGAATGGAGCCATCCTCGAACTCTGTGATCCTTTGGGAGGGATGCCAGACCCTCTCTTTAATCAAATTGGCAACTTCGCTGTCAAACCTGATTTTAACCTGTGTTTCCACGCCTTGATAAATGCCAAACGATGCCTCCATGAATTCATCCAGGTTGAAGTCGTCGGGGATGGTATACGTCTCCGGTAAAACAATCAGCTGATGGATACGTTTTACGTTGAAAATTCGGACCTCCAGGCGCAGCTCACAATAGCCGATCATATAGATCTCCCCTTCGGAAAGCCAGAGGGTATAAGGCGCTACACGCCTTTGGGTTTCAGCTTTCCGGCTCATTGTATAATAAGCCATATCAACAAACCGTTTGGATTGAATCGCCCCCTCCAGTTGATTCACCACCACCTGAGCATTCGCATCCAATTGACCATAAGAGTGCTTAAATGAAAGCATTGGAACAGGGCCACTCTGCTCCAGATAATCATAAAAACTCTCATGGATCCCAGCCTTGATTTTGGTAAACAGGGAGTTCAATTCTTTATAAATGGAGGTCCCCTTCAAATCGGACACCCTATCCCGGGACAGGTAAAGGGCAATAAGCTCTTCAACCTTGAAAGGCACGGCAAGGGGATTTCTGGCATGTTCCATGACAGACCAATACTGGGCACCATTAATGGTTTCACAACAAAGGGGAAACCCCGCAGCCTCCAGATCCTGAATATCCCGGTAAACACTCCGCTTATCGCATGAGAGCTCCAGCATCTGATGGAGTTCCCCCACCGTCTTTCCCGTTCTCGCAGTCAGCAGTGCCTGAATAACCGTCCACTGCCTGGCCATTTGATTTCCTCTTGCCATAACTTGTTCCCCATCAGTCCACATATGTTGGAGGTGTAAAGTTTTAAAGGCATCTCTACAACACCGGCATTAATTTTAAAACAGTATTATTATACGGTAATGGCCAAACATCATCTTAGATCCACTATTTACAGGCATTCTGATGTTTGCATTCTTGATGGGTTAAAGGTAACTTTTCTGTTTTTAACTGGAAAAGGCAGAAGTATTCTATTAAGTTTTGCGGCGAAATCTAATGGTGAGTATTCAGATTAAACGGACATGGATACCTGATTCAGGTTTGAGCAGATATTTATATGAATATCTAAATTAATAAATGACATTTACCCGTAAGGTGGTTGGTGTGCATGATTATATGACGCGTTTAGTGGGCGTTATTCCCTCCGGAGAGATGTCATGGCTTATAGATTGGAGCAAGATGAGTACTATAAATCAGGCCATTATTGCTGGATTCATTCTTTTTGGGGTCGTAAGCTCTCTGTGGTTTATATCCTGTTACCTTCGTCGCTGGAGGAGCCTCTCCTGCGCATTCAAAAAAATAACGAATTCGATGGAAGATCCTTACCAACTGGATGAATGTCGGGCTGATCTCTTTGGAAACCCCTCCTGGGCAGCTCAGCCCTTTAAGGCTTATACCCGGGCCTGGGAAGCCGCATGCCCAAGGGAAGGAAACAAAGCCGCGTTTCCCGTTTCGCTTATGGACTACCTCTCACCGCAACGTGTGGTTGAAAGCTGCTGTTACCATAAGCTTGCATTGGCTTTGCCGGGCATCTTTGTATCATTAGGCATTTTTGGTACTTTTTTCGGTGTGATGTGTGGCATTAGCAAGATTAACCCCGGAAATGTCGAAGGGCTCAGCCAGGAAATTTTTGTTCTTATCGCAGGATTGAAGGTCGCTTTCATAACATCCCTGATAGGAATCTGCTTCTCGGTCTCTTTTACGCTGGCACACCGCCTGGTAGTGGAGTGGATTTCAAGGTCCTATATAAAACTAAATGATCTGTGTTTTCACACATTGTACCCATGTGAGACGGAAGAGTCTTCTTCGCTTTTGCTCATGGAGCAGCTTGACCAGGTGAATCAGGGCATCAAAACTATGGCCACGGATTTAGCAACGCAGCTAAGTGACTCATTGGGACCGGCCATCGGTTCAGCCTTGGGGGAGCATGTGGTTCCTGCCATTCAAGCCATGATGAAGGGGATGGGGGAAAATTCCCAGCAGGTCAAGGTGCACAATGAAAAGGTGGCCGACCTGATAGAGCAATCCCTCGGTGGCCTTGGTGATATATTGTCCGAGCACCTTGATGACGCTCAAAAGCGACAAACAGAGGTTATGGATGGGGTGCTCAAAGAGTACGTTGAAAACATGAATCATACCTTTAAGGATCTGTTCGAAGAGATGGGAAGTGTCGTCAGGGAGACCATGCAGGCCCAAAAACATATTCATGAGGGGATGATTGATTTCAGCAGCTTTGTTCGTGACAATTTCGATCAACAGGAACAGCTGATTGAGAGCACAACCAAGGCTGCCAACGTGATGGTCAATACCCTCGGACAATTTGAGCTGATTACGACCTCCGTAGAATCCACGGCCAAGAGCCTTGAGCACACGGGTGACGTCGTCGATCGGGCTGCAGGAAAAACAAAAGAGATCTACGAGGCTGTGGAAAGTGCCGCACAGGTGGCCGTGGATCGAGTAAATGCCATGCAGGAGTCCATGGATGAGACGTGGGAAACCATGTCAAAGCGCACCGAAGATCTCTTGGGTGGTATGGAAAAACTCTTTTCCGGGCAGGTGACGCGTTTTCACGAGAGCCTTGAAAAAACCATTGGGGAGTTGGGCCGGACCATCAACGAATCGGCAGGTGGCATGGCTGAGGCTTGGGAAAGCATTCACAAGCACGCTGATGACCTGGTCACCACCCTCGCAGGCACAACCCGCGAATTCAGTGAAAATGTCGGTGGAAGCTTAACGCGTGGCCTGGAAATTTTCGATCAGAAAGTGGCAGAGGTTGTGGAGCGCTTCAGCGGGACCCTCCATGAGACAAAAGAGAGCATTAACCTTCTTGCCCCTACCCTCGATAAATTGAACCAGGGGATATCCGGCATGCAGGAAGAGATGGGAACCCAAAAAGACGTCCTGGGTCGGCTTGTTCAAATTTCTGAGATGTCGGTTGTACCGAGTGTGGAAAAATCCTACGAAGCGGCAAAGCTGCTGTCGGAGGGTACTGTGGCAATATCCCATGCCTGCAATGAGTTGATGGGTTGGGTTGAGGCCCAAGAGGGATTTGTCCACAACCTTCAGGCAGCCATTGAAGATGAAAAGAAAGAGCACGTGATTGCCCTGGGGGACATGCTGCAACGTTTTGCCGGAGAGATAAACCCTGTGTTGAAAGAACGCATGGCCGTAGACGAACAAATACTTGAAGCGATGAACCAAATGGCCTCAGGGGATAAGCAGGTCGTTCGCCATTTGGAAATACAAGGTGGCCACTTAAAAGGACTTGATACCAAGATAGAAAATTGGGGTTCCAAAGGAGAGGTGGCGCTTGGAGGTTATCTATCAAGCGTTAAAGAGACCCACAAAGAGATCAACGCTCAGGGGAGCCGCCTGGAAGAATCTTTTACAACGTTTTCAGGCTTGCTCGAAAAAGCAATTCTGGACGGAGAGAACAGAAGCCGATTTTCCTTTTTTGGGGGAAATAAATGATCCGATTCAAGAAACGTCAGAGCATTTCAGACAATGACAACGATTACCAATCTGAAGGGTATTGGGCATCATACAGTGACTTGATGGCAGCGTTGTTGATGATTTTTGCACTGACGACCGTGGCTGCCATTGTTGATATTGGAAGTCGGGTTGACGAGTCGACTCAGGTGCTTGAGGAGTGGGACAAGGTGGTGAAAACCATCAGCTCTTACAAAGGGTTTGAATCCATTGAAGGGGTAACCATCGATGCCGACACAGGAGCCCTTGTGATCAGTAATGACAGCCTCCGCTTTGGCTTTGGATCTGTTGAAGTCAGCGAAGCGGGGAAATCGGTGCTCCAGTCCGTTGTGCCTATGTACATGGCCCTGGTTTATAAAAATCCTGAACTACTCAAAAGAATCGAGGCCATTGAGGTGTCCGGTCACACGGATCGTATGGATTTAAGGGGTGGCAACCCGTATCTTTCGCGAGAGCGAGCTGGGCAGGTACTGAAATTTTTAATGGGTGACCCAGCCATGGGCCCCTATCTGGATACATGGAAGACCAAGGCTGTGGCAGCCGGGTATTCAGCGATACGGTTTCCTGAACAGTGTGAAGAGGATCGTTGTGCCATGGCCCGGCGTGTTGAGATCACCATTCTCTTAAATGAAAGAGAGATGCTCCAGAACTTCCTGCAAACCCTGAGGCACATCATACGGTAGGTCCTGATGATCAAGGTTCAGTTTACACACATCGATAGGGTTGTTGAAAAGGTAAGGGCCACTCATCTGCGTCGCGGGGTTCAGATTGGAGCTGTAGATGAAGGGCTCCTTGCGAACGTCCGCAGGCAGCTGGAGGCCTGTGAGAATGAACACCTGATGGCCCTGGCATTCTCTTTTCAAATAGTGGAGCTGGCTGCCTGCGTGAGCATCGCCGCCCTGAAAACAAACAGTGACCTTATGGACAAGGCTTGCTCCGTAATCACGCACCGGCCTTTGACGGAGGTGCTCTGGTACGGAGTCAAAAAACTAATCGAGAACTACCCCAACCCTTCTCTTGAGGCCGTTTTTCATAATCTTATTCGGGACGGGCGTTTTTGTCTGGGCTCTATCCCAGAGGATTTACCATCTCGTATTGATGCATGGTTTGAGGCCCCTGACTTGGCCCAGGGAGCATTGAATGAATACGCGCAACGCGATGAAGGCGAGTTGGTCTATTTTATGAACCGCGTGAACATCATCATATACCCTCAAATGCGAGAGGCGTTATGGGATGCCCTTCTGTCCAAAGGCAACAAAAAGCTTCTGCTCAGACAAAAACCCAAAGAAATCCTTTCAAAAATGGAAGGTGCTGTCCAAACCGATGCCTTGGGGCGATGGGCTCGAAACTACCTGATTGCCTTAGAAGACCTTCCCGACTGGGATGAAACCATTCTCCTGTTGATAAAAAACCGTTTTGGAATTCCAAAATTCGGAAAAAATGCTGTGGAAGGCCCCTTCTGGAAAAAGGTGCCCACCAACATTAAAGAACGCTTTTACCACTGGTGCATCGGACTTCAGATCGAAGACTTTTTCGACGGAAACCGGGCCCAATTCTGGAAAAAGTTTTACAAGAGTCACCATATTATTGACGTCAAGAGCATTCTCGGGAACGAAGGCTTTATGCTGCGTTTTGCACATTTTGGTGTGGTTGAATTTAAAAGCACAGGCAATGCTGCCTATGTCTACCCTTCAACTCATTTCGAAGAGCTATGGGCTGGATCTGCATTTAAAAACTGGGCTGGAGAGTTTAAAGACAAATCCATGACACTGCGAAACTCGGGTTTAAAAGAGGGTAGAATTCTTCATGGAAAAGGTTGGCAGGAGATATACGGTCAGGTCATTCGAAGCTTGATCAAACATACTGTCCGATAAATCACGATGACTCATAACAAGCGGTACGTATATGCGTTTTTTTAAAAAAAAGATAAAACCCGTTTCTTTGGAGAAGCATTTCGCCCCAGAGGGAATAGTGTTTCAGGCCAAGGCATCTGACGTCATACAATTCCCCTTAAGCCAGAATAGCCGCGACCTGTACCTGAAACTTTCAAAATATCTAGAAATTTTTCAGTATCTGGATGAGTTGTGGGCGGCCGACCTCTTAGAGGCAACAGGGGAAAACACCTGGCGCATTCCCTATCGGATATACAAAACTCTCGGATCGGAAGATCTTGAAGAGGCAGCCCCCGTGATGGGGTTGCCCCAGCCAACCGCCCCCTCTTTTTTTGTAAAAGCCAAATTTCATGTGGGCCATGCAGCCTTTGATATCGAAGTGGAGTATGAGGATCCTGCCAAAGGGACGGTCCGGGTATCCAAAAATCAATACCACGATGGCGTTATTTTCCTCGGAAAAGAGAGCATTCTCCCATTAGACGAAAAGGGCCGCGATCTTTTAGACGCAGTCACCGGCCACTTTGATGCCGACAGCATTGAGAGTCGCATGGAGCACCTTGCAAAGGTACGGAATGCGGCACTGGCAGCAGGCGCTAAGCTGGACCCTTACCTCTCCCGCGAGATTTACGATTTTCATGACAGCGCTGCCCTCGATTTTCAAATGACAGCGCCCGATGAGATTCTCCTTGAGCCCAGGCTCATGGATGGAAAAAATGGGGAGCCGGGGACAGTCCTGAGGGAAGAGGATGTACGCCATATCAACACCCAGGCGGGTGCCAAAGGCGAACGAAGGCGCAGGGTTCTCGATAAAGGCCTGAGAAAATCATTGAAAGAGCTTCCTCCTGAGATGAAGATTACCGGAAGCGATGTCCCCAAATTTCTCACCAACCCGGAGCAGGTGGTGCCCGAAGGCCTGGATCTCTCTCTGTTCAGTGAGCGAGTGAAGGGCATTCGCACGAAAGTCTACAACTCAAAGCCCTACCTCCAGGTGAAGCGAAGCGATCAGGAAGGCTGGTTTGAAGGCATCCCTGGCGTTAAACTGGAAGATTGGTCCCCACAAGAAGCAGAAGGGCCGGGTGAGACACTTTCTTCAGGCGGGACGACTAAGAACCTCTCGCCTGAGACCCTTAAGAAGCTTGCCCGTAAGGCCAAAGAGACCGGGGAAGAATACATTTTACATGAAGGGGACTGGATCCGGATTGATCCAGAGGGACTGGACGCCTTTGAAAAACTCACCGACCCCTTGGAAAAAGGGGACAAGGGAGCACTCAAAATTCCTGCCGGGGCGATGCTCGATATCTATGAAAACATCGACACCCTTGATTATGTCCATGAGCATGTCTTCAGGGATGACACCACACCGCATGATGGAACACCACAGCCGAGCAGTTTAAAGGCTCAGCTCTACCCCTATCAGCTTGAGGGATATCGATGGATGAATGGATTGGCCGGTTGCTCACGGGGAGGACTATTGGCTGACGACATGGGGCTGGGCAAGACAATTCAGGTCATCAGCCACATGCTCTATCTCAAGGAAGAAGGGATAGATGCCACCCATCTGGTGGTGGTACCCAAATCACTTCTTGAAAACTGGCGGCGTGAAATTCAAAAATTTTCGGACGGGGTCCTGACATGCTACCTCTACGACGGCATAGGGCGGATTTTTAACCCGTCCTTAACCGATCGTTTTGACGTTATCGTGATTACCTACGATACCCTGCGACGCGACCAGGCTGTTTTGGCGACCCACGATTGGAACATGGTCGTCTGTGACGAGGCCCAATACGCCAAGAACCCCACCACACAGAGGACGTGTGCCGTGAAAGCGCTCAAGGCCAATCATCGTATTGCCTTGACAGGTACTCCTGTTGAAAACGGTCTTATTGAGTTCTGGTGCATCATGGATTTTGTCCAGCCCGGCCTGTTGGGGAGCTGGAAAGAATTCAGGACCACTTACGAAAGACCCATTGTCACCTCGGAGATAGCGGACAGTCAGGTCCACGTAGATCGCCTACTCGAGCAAATCAACGGGTATTACAAACGCCGGATGAAAAAGGATGTCATGAAAGACCTGCCGCCGTGCAATGCCATATACCGTGAAGTAGAAATGGGCAGCCAACAGTTTGAAATGTACAAAACCATCGTGGGCGAAGCTAAAGCAGGAGGGAAAGGTGCGGCTCTTGCGGCGATTCAGAAATTGATCATGCTTAGCGCTCACCCCACCGCCATCTACCCTGATGGGGAGAGTGGCGAAAAACATCTTGAGATCTCCCCCAAGCTCAAAGCTACCTGTGAGATCATTCGAGATATCAAAGACCGATCAGACAAAGTGATCATCTTCTCCGACTTTAAAAAGATTCAGAAGGTCCTCCAGAAAACCATCCAGAAAGAGTTCGGGATCATGCCCGATATCATCAACGGAGAGGTGAACACAAACCGTCAGACCATCATCGATATCTTCTCAGAAAAAAAGGGCTTCAATGTTCTCATCCTGGGACACCAGGTGGCCGGTGTGGGCTTAAACATCATATCCGCCAACCACGTCATCCACTACACACGTCCCTGGAACCCGGCAAAAGAAAGGCAGGCCACAGACCGCGCTTACCGTATCGGCCAGATCAAGCCGGTCACCGTCTACTACCCCATCGTAACCCATCCGGAGTTTACAACGGTGGAGAAAAAACTCGATGATCTTTTGCGCTCCAAGCAGGACCTTGCGGAAAACGTGCTGAGGCCGACGTCAGAGGCAGCCGTCAAAGAGAAGGATATGTTTGAGTGCCTTAATATGGAATCAGCATAAGGACCAGTTCAAACATAAACTATAGAAAAAAAGGAGACCTTCTATGGTTAAAGGTAACTATTCAGCTTACGCCTCCGACGGCCCTGCCGGGGGCTAAACTTTTGCCTGATTTTATAAAGACGGGTTTTACAAAATAACCTTGATTAAATTTCATCTTAAAAGCGGCTGTGATTACCTCTTATTCACAGCCATGGGTTCCCTGTCCATTTCAGGCTTCAATGTCACCCACACCGGTGAGATTACGGCGGCGTCGTAGACATAATGATTGCCAAGTAGAACCTGCGCTCCATGAAAAGCGTGGATTATGCATTATATTAAGAAAATAACGCACAGAGCCAAAATCATGGAGGCAGGTATGGAACCAATTTTATCGTATGTCGGTCTTGACGTACATA
>NZ_JAQYWB010000148.1 GCF_030145185.1 Desulfoluna sp.
ACGAGGTAGATGCGCTTGATGGTGCCTTCCTGGATGCGCGTGACGGTGCGGGCGGGGATGGCTTGTTCGTTGAGCACGGTGCGGCAGAGTTCGGGATTCCCTTCAATTTTCCACCGGTTTTGCATGGTTTTTTCTACAGAGAGCGGTGCCTCGGAAATCTCTTTGAGAAAATAGTGGGGAAAGTTCTGTCGGTCGATATCCCGGCTGGTGATCTCGGTTTTCATGATGGAGTCGGGGGTGATGGCAGCCGGAGTGCCGTCGTAGTGGTAGGAGCGCATGCCCGCTTCCGCGCCGTTGGCTCGGGCTGTGGCGGCGTCAAGGATGACGATCTGGCCGGAGACGGGCTTGCCGTCGCGGCCTGTGATGGTCTTTTCGCCGTTAAGCTTGATGTAACGGGAGGTCTCTTCAACAAAGCCATAGACTTCGGAGACGGCGATATAGTGGTCGTCGGCGATTCCCACAAAGAGGGCCTGTCCACTGCCCTTCTGGGCGAGAAACAGTTTGCCGGGAGCCAGGTCGGTTTGCATGGTGATGGCGTGGGATCCCTTAAAATCATTGACGGCCAGGCGGAAAGCCTCTTCGATGCCATGGCCGGCTTTAAGGTAGGTTTCCACCTGCATGGGGATTACTTTGGTATCTGTGGTGATTCCCTTTTGGAGGGTGTCGAACCGGTCTTCGTAGTCTTCCTTGAGACTCACATGGTTGTCGATGTCACCGTTTAAGCTGACATGGATGATCCCGGATCGGGGCAGCCGGCCATCGGTGTTCTGGTTGTCCACGGGGTGGCAGTTGGCGTCGGTAATGGCTCCCACAGAGGCCCAGCGGGTGTGAGAAGAGACCGTTAACTCAGTGTGCCTGAAGGGGGCTACGAATTTCAGCAGGAGATCATTTTTGACCTGGCGCCTCAGGAAATTTACGTTATCGCCCAGACGGCCGATTTCAGCGGCTCGTTTGTAGACAAAGGCAATGGATGTGGCGTGTTTTCTCTCTTCCACGGTCACGGTGTTGTTGAGCAGTGTGTCGCCTTTGGATCGCTCGACCAGATTCTCTTCGAGTCCATTTGACTGCAGGCCGACCAGAATCTCGGACCAGATGGCAGCAGGGAAGGTGAACATGACGGAGAGACCGGCAGAGTCTCGGCCCCTGACCTCCAGGCGGTTGATGGCGTTGAAGGTGGTGTTGATCTTTTTATAGGGGATGATCCAGCCGTCCCCGGATTGCATGAGCTCGACACCGGCCAGGTCACGGACATTCTTTATGTTTTCAAGGCTCTCTTCGGTGAGGGACCAGGCGATGTCCCGAAGTTGTTCCAGGGAGGCAGCCACGGCGTCGGTGTCTGAAGGGGAGAGAAAACCAGCTTTTTGGGAAAACGCCTCTTCCTCACCGGTGAGAAGCGTTCGGGCCGACGTGGCTGCCCGGGTGAGGTGTTCCAGGTCTTCTGGCTTGAGAAGCAGGTTTGCGAAACAGCGATCTCCCTTGAGCCGACAGGCATCGCGGTAGAGAGCCGTTACCTTTTTGGCTCCTCCCAAGTAATCGGCAGAAAGCTCTCCAGTATCGGCAACGGTGGCAAGGCCCTTTTTGGCCATGGCGTCCAGGGCGTCCATGAGGGAGGGCATGACGACTTCGGTTGTGCCCCGTTCAAAGGAGACAAGGCCGGCCAGGCCGCAATGGAGGGTGGCTGGATCGTAGGGAAAGAGGACCCAGGCATTTCCGGTGAGTGTCTGGGGCCGTTTGCCGAGGCAGACAGGGGTGTTGAGCCGTGAACGAAGGGCGGTCCAGGAGGTTGAGAGCTTCCATGTCATGGTAGAGAGTCTCCGCTGAAGTATAGGGGTACCTGTTGGTGTCGTCTGAGGGCAGGTACGTGTTGTCCAAGGGTTAGGCTGGCTCCGTCTGGCGTACTGCGGAGCGGCATATCAGGCCTGGAGGGTGGTTCAGGATACCGACCGGGCCGAGTAATCTAAGATTTATAGCACAGCTTACAGGGTGAGATTTAAAAAAATGGCCGCGCAGTGCTTCGTTTCTGATTTTTTTTTGGCAAAGGGGTCAGGTGTCGCTGGGAGTGGCGACTTTTTTAGCGGTGGCGATTTGGGCCTCTTCGGGGGGGGGAGGTGTGCTGAAGTACCGTGTGATGGCTTTTCTTGCATACGCGCTTGCGCGGGTGCCTATATACGCCTGGTGACCGACCACGACAGCAATGGTCATGCCCCTGCCGGTTTTTTTGTCTCTGGCAAAACCGATAAACCAGTCCACCCGGACATCGTGAGATTCGTTAAAGATGGAGCCGGTTTTTCCTCCGAGGGTCAGATTCTTTAAAACAGGGTCTTTCCGGTAGCCGGAGAAACTTTTTCTGGCGGTCCCCGATCGGATGGTGCGTTGCATCAGCGCGTTTAAGGTGGAGGAGACCTTCGGAGGAACCGCGCACCCAAGGTTTGCGCGCTGATGGGCGTAGAGCATTTTCCCTTCGGACGTCTGAACCGAGTCCACGAGGTATGGGGCGGGAATTTCGCCACCGGTAAGGGCCGTGGCGCCGATAAGTGCCCCATGCAGCGGGGAGATCTTGGTTGTACGGTTGAACCCGCAGGCCACCTCTGCCCATTGGTAGGGGTCTTCTCCGACGGACAGGACGCTTTTCTCCACCGGCAGGTCAAAGGCGATCTCCTGGTTGAAGAGAAATTTCTCCCCGAATCCTGAGAGATTGTCCCGTTTGAGTTTCAGGGCGCCCAGTTTACCGAAGACCGGATTCACCGACTGGGCAAAGGAGTCCCGGAAGGTAATGGTGTTGGTGTATTGGTTTTTCTTCTCCTGGATCTGCCGCTTATAAAGGGTGTACTTTCCGCCATTAAAGGACAGGGTGCTTCGGGGGGTAAGGCCGAGTTTTTCTGCGGCTGCCGACGCCGTAATGATTTTGAAGATGCTGGCCGCCGGGTAAGAGGCCGAGAGGCTGGGATTAACGTCTCCGCTCTCTTTGCTGAATCCGGCCATGGAGAGGATGCGCCCGGTATCGGGATCCATGGCCACTGCCGCCACGTACCGTGGGGTGCCGCGTTTGCGGGCAATATTGCGCTTGAACTCTTCAATGAGAAGGGACTGGAGTTCCAGGTTGAGGGTGGTGGTGACGGTGAGCTTTTTGTCCCCCTGCTGAACGTGAATCACCTGATGATCCAGGCGGGACAGGGGTTCGGTATCGAGGAGGTCGCGCAGGCTGGTGCGGGAAAGAAGGTTGGGATTCTTCTGTGCGGAGTCTTGGGATGGGGCCGGTCTCTCCTTTTTATCGGGGATAAGGGCCACCACCAAGGCGATAAGCAGGGCCACGGCCACCGCCGCTGCCAGGCCGCGCACCACACCCTTTTTAAG
>NZ_JAQYWB010000149.1 GCF_030145185.1 Desulfoluna sp.
AACAACCGGAAGCAAATCTCCGGAAAGAGACCCTCCAAAAGATTGCCGATGCCTTGGGGGTTGGGTTTGAACAGATTGAGAATATGTGAAGTAGATAAATGCAGATGGAAGAAAGCGGATGAAGGGTACGACACGAGGAGGCGACGAGGGGTCGCGTCTTGACATTGGACAAAACATAAACCATACCCTCGGCTTTCCCCACCTCATGTACTTCATGCCCTTCATAAGCCCCCGCTTTTGCTTTTCCCCTCCCCCATCTGTGCCTATCTGTGACATCTGTGGCCCAATTTTTTCTTTTTTATCGAAGGCATGTTTTATCGGTTTAGAGTTTAGGGGGCGATTTGAATAGAAAAGGCCTCGAACTCCCAAACGGGTGTCTGGTTTGGATGGGATGTATTCCATGAAACGGTTGGACTAAAAGAAGCGGTAAAATCCCACAAGTGGATGCGATTTGGATTGGCCTTTTTGCTGCGAAAACCTCTATCCCGGATATTTCATGAAAAAACAATCAGGGCTAAGGAATAATTCGTAATTACAGTTCTTTGCAGTAATATTTTCAGTCGTTTTAAAAATGCAAAATGTAATCCACGGTATTCTGTCTGATTTTCTCACCCTTCGGGCGAGCCGGGTGCACTCATCTGCCGCGTTATCAGAGCTTTGAGGTAAACCACTACATCTTCAGCTCTAATGCCTTGCATATGAGCACACCCGACTCGTGAAATGTCCGGGCTATGGCTTTGATCTGTTTGACATGTTACAAGCGTCATCATGCTGAGAACCGAGCGTTGGTTGGGTAACTCGTGAAATAACCGGGCTGAGTGTTTCGTTGCATGAGAATAATATTTTAAACCAAGTTTATATAACTAAAATCAGGAATTTTGCTATGTCAGCTGAAGAGAAAATGTGTCCCAAATGTAATTCACCTTATGCATATCCCGATGGGCTCCTGTGGGTATGCCCTGAATGCGGTCATGAGTGGGCCGCTGATCAGGCTTCTGATACACCGTCAGAAGATATGCCCCAGTTTCTTGATGCCAATGGCGCTCCATTGAAGGATGGGGATACAGTCGCCACCATCAAAGATCTTAAGGCCGGGAAAGACACAGTGAAATGTGGTACGAAGGTCAAAAATATTAAGCTTCTTGATGAACCTGTAAATGGGCACGATATCTCCTGCAAGGTTACAGGCTTCGGCGCCATGTATCTTAAATGTTCTGTTGTCAAAAAGGCGTAAAGAGCACTCCCAGACCCATTTCCGCCAGACACATTTCCAAAAGGCCAACCAAGGGTACCCCAGCATCACGTCAGGGGTACCCTTCGTTTTATCAGGGGGCTGTCATGTCCCCCCTCAAAGCCATCCGGAATCGGGTCGCGTCTACACGTCTACCTATTTGGCAAATCCCCTGTTTCTCCACTCATTCCATTCCAAGGTTCCTATCTCTGAATCATTTCAGGGGTGTGCTTATTGCCGATCAATTTCAGTTTTCTATTTATCAAGATTTGAAAAATAGGTACCCTGTGGGGGAAAAGTGCCGTTCATTATATGAACTAATTTGGATATTTCACGAGTCGAGTGTTTTCATATGAAATATCCTGACACAGGGGGATAGAGAGAGGGTGAAACGTGGTAAGCAGCAATCCGATGAATAAAAAACCAATTCCAGTAACGATATTAACCGGAGGCCTTGGGGCCGGTAAAACGACACTGCTCAATCACATCATTACAAGCCAGAGCGAAACACGATTTGCCATCATAGAAAACGAGTTTGGTGAAATCGGTATTGATCAGGATCTCATTGATGAAACACAGGGTCCGACAGTGGTGGAATTATCTGATGGTTGTATCTGCTGTACGATTCGAAACGACCTGGTCAAAGCGCTGTCTGAAATGTATGAGCGCAGGGATGATTTTGAGTCCCTCATTATTGAAACAACGGGGTTGGCTGAGCCGGGACCCGTGGCCCAGGTACTCATCGCAGAGCCGGAACTGACTGAAAAATTCAAGCTGAACGCCGTTGTGACACTTGTCGATGCCGAGTATGTCATGACGCATATTGATACGGAAGGGATTGTAGGCAGTCAGATTGGATTTGCCGATATCATCGTACTGAACAAATTAGACCGTGTTAACGAGCAAAGGAGTCAGGAGATCCAGTCGAGGCTTACTGAAATGAACGCCCAGGCGAAAATAGTTCTTTCGGAACACGCCCGAATCGACACCGAGGCCGTGCTCTCTGCAGATGGATTTTCCTTGGATCGGGCTCTTGAGCTTGATCCGGACTTCCTTAAGTCTGAGACGAAGGAAAAATCCTCAGACGGTTTTATGGGGCTGCTTGACCGGGTGCCGTCATATCATGACGACATTTCGTCTGTGGGCATTGTCATTCTTGGGGATTTGGACGACAAAAAGTTGGAGATGTGGTTGAGCTTTCTTACGATGTTTCAAGGTGAGGATATCCTGAGGATAAAAGGCGTTTTGAGCATTTGTGGAAAGGAAGAGCGGTTCGTGATCCAAGGCGTTCATACCACACTGACAGGAACCGATGCCATGCCATGGGGTGACGCAGCAAGGGAAAGTCGAATTCTTATCATTGGTCGACTTCTGGACAGGCCCATGCTGGAAAAAGGATTTATGAATTGTCTGGCATAAAAGTTGTGTCTTTCAAAGATCAGCAGGTGTCAGATCTCTATATGTGACTAGTGGAAAAGGGGTCGCGTCTTGACCTTGGACAAAACATAAAATGATACCTTCTGACCTCCATGCCCCCTGCTTTCTCCGCCTCATGAACTTCAAGACCTTCGTGAGCCCCCGCTTTTACTTTTCCCCTCCCCCATCTGTGCCTATCTGTGACATCTGTGGCCCAATTTTTTCTTTTTTAAGGGGCGAAGCCCTTCCCTGCTAATCCCTTGATAAAAAATAAGGACGAGGGGGCGTGACATTTGACAAAAAAACCAAACCATGGCTCCTGCGCCCCCTTTCATGAACTGCCTGCCCTTCGTAATGACCCCACCTATGCTTCTCCTGTCCCCATCTATTCTTTAACAAAATAGGTCGCAAACTTATACTGTTGACGCAAACTTATAATTAGCTTATATAAAAACATGAACTCAATTGAATGGACAAAAAAGGCGGTCAAGCAACTCGGTAAGTTCCAAAAGTCGGACCAGCAAAAAATATTCACGGACGCCCAGGCCCTTGCCCATTGGCCCAATTGCCAGAATGTTAAGACCCTGGTGAATCATAAATACCCCTACCGATTGAGAGCAGGACGTTTCAGGATTTTTTTTGACGTGTTCACGGGGATTAAGGTCATAAAAATTGAAGAGGTAAAAAAAC
>NZ_JAQYWB010000092.1 GCF_030145185.1 Desulfoluna sp.
ATCGAAGAATGCATAACCATTATGGCAAATAATGGATGGGGGGCTATTTGTCTCTTGACAGGGGGCAATCATATCAGGATGGGCAAAGGTAGTGCCGTGCCCATCTGGCGCGGGTGCAACCGATCACGCCGGGGAGAGATGCTGGTCGTCAAAAATTTATATAATTTTCAGCGTTGTGGGTTTCCCGACTGCCAGATGGGCACGCTTCGCCCTTTGATATTAAATGGGTGCCCATCCTACGACGCCGCCGTAATCTCACCGGTGAGGATGACATTGAAGCCTGAAATGGACAGGGAACCGATGGCTGTGAATAAGAGGTAATCACAGCCGCTTTTAAGATGAAATTTAATCAAGGTAATTTTGTAAAACCTGTTTGTTAAACCCGTCTTAATAAAATCAGGCAAACGTTTAGCCCCCGGCAGGGCTGCCGGAGGCACAAACTGAATAGTTACAAATAAAAATGCCCTCTGGCCGGGTGGCCAGAGGGCATTTTACGTTGAACCGTTATTCTGGGGCGTTTTACAGACCCGGCAGCCAGAGGGAGAGCTGGGGAATAAAAACGATGGCCATCAGGGCCACGACCATGGTGAGCAGGAAGGGCATCACCGCCACGCTGAGTTTTTCAATGGACAGGTTACTGATGCTGCAGCCCACGAAAAGGTTGACACCTACGGGGGGGGTCAAAAAGCCCATGGAGGAGGTCACGATCATGACGATACCGAAATGGATCGGGTCCATGCCCAGGTGCTTGACCACCGGCAGGAGCAGGGGAGTCAGGATCAGGATGTTGGCCAGGGCGTCCATGAATGTTCCCATCACAAGAAGGAACACCAGGATGATGGGGATCAGGATGTAGCGGTTGTCCGAAATGCCTGTCAGGATATCCACAAGCTGGTTCGGCAAATTGTAGAACAAAAGAATCTGCCCAAGGGCCGTGGCGGTGGCCACCACCAGGAAGATGGAGGAGGTGGTCAGGGCGGTGCCCTTGAAAATATCGGCGATTTTTTTCCAGGACAGGGTCCGCAGGCAGAGCCCTTCCATAATCAGGGAATAAACCACAGCAATGACGCCGGCTTCTGTGGGTGTGGTGAATCCGCCATAAATGCCACCCAGAACGATGAGAGGAACCATCAATGCGGGAAGGGCAGCTTTCAGCGATGAAAGTACCACGGAAATCGGCGCGCGTTTTCCGGAACCGGTAAAGCCGTATTTTTTAGACAGAATATAACTGCAGAGCATCAGGCAGGCCCCGACGAACAGGCCGGGGATGACACCCGCAATAAACAGGTCACCCACGGATACACCAGCCGTGGTGCCATAAATAATCAGGGGAACACTGGGGGGGATGATAACACCCAGGCAGCCTGCGGCGGTATTTACCGCGGTTGAAAAGGGCTTGCTGTACCCCTCTTCTTCCATGGCAGGAATCATGATGCCGCCGACGGCAGCCACGGTAGCGGGGGCGGATCCGGAGAGTGCGCCGTAGAACATGCTGGTCAGCACGGAAATATGCGCCATCCCTCCCGTGATATGCCCCACCAGGGAGCGGGAAACCGCGAGCAGCCTTTGGGCCATACTGCCCTTCTGCATGATCTCACCGGCCATAATGAAAAACGGAACCGCCATGAGGGGAAAGACATCCAGAGAGGTGACCATCTTCTGGATCAGAAACTCGTAAGGGAGCAAATCGCTGAAGGTCATCCCTACGGTGACACTCAGGCCGATGGCGATCCCGATGGGCACACTCAGCAGGAGAAATGCCGCAAGAGAAACAAACGTTAAAATAATTGCCATATCCATAGGACCAAGTCTTCCTTAATTAATATCCATGATTGTGGGATCAAATTTGCCCGTGATGACCCCCCAGAGTCTCTCAATGGTTCGAAGGGCCATGAGGCCCATACCCACTGGAACACTGAGAAAAACCCAATACATTTGAACTTCAAGGGCCGGTGTTTTCTGCCCAGTCGTGGATAAAAAGAGGACGAACTTGATGCCCCAGAAGGTGGCGCAGGCACAAAACACAATGGTGCAGAGATAGGCTGCGATAGTGACTGGCTTGGCAATTTTTCCACCGAACATGTTTCGGATAACCGTGACCTCGAGATGACGGTTCATCTGGGTGGCGTAGCTGCACCCTACATAGACGGCCCAAATAAAAAGATAACGCGCAATCTCCTCGGACCAGTCGAGGGAGTTCTGGAGCACGTACCTGTTAAAGACCTGTACGACGGTTATGCCTGTCATCATAACCAGCGCCATGGAGGAGAAAATTTCCTCGGATCGGTTAATGATGGATTTGGTCGATTTTATCATGCTGATGAGCTCCTGTGACCGGATCTGACGGACGGGGTCTCCCTGTCCGGCAGATCCGGTTGTTCTTTATTACTCGGCGATAGTGGCCTTGGCTCGTTCGATCAGGTCTTTTCCGATTCTTTTTTCGAACTGCTTGTAGACGCCGGCAGACGCTTCTGCCCAACGCTTACGCTCTGCGGGGGTGAGTGTGGTCACGGTAACGCCTTTGGCTTCCAGCTTGGCCAGGACCTCTTTTTCACCGTCGCGGATCAGTTTTCGTTCATAGAGCTTGCACTCGTCGAAGGTTTTCAGGACCAGCTCTCTGTTCTTGGCGTTGAGGCCGTCCAGGAAGCGCTTGGAGATCATGACCAGGTGGGGGCTGTAGAGGCTGTTGACGATGGTGACATGGTTGTTGACTTCAGGGAAGTTGTTGTGCCATGCCAGGTTCAGGTCAATGTCGATGCCGTCTACGGTTTTCTGCTGAAGGGCCGTGTAGACCTCGCCCCAGGAGATAGGAGTCGGGTTCATGCCCAGGTTTTTCAGGGTAGCGATGTGCGCTTTGGAGGGGGTGGAACGGATTTTCAGGCCCTTGGCGTCTTCGAGGGTGGCCACGGCTTTTTTGTTGTTCCAGAGGTTACGGAAACCGATTTCAATATAACCCAGTCCGATGATGCCGCTCTTCTCAAGGGCTTTCGTGGCGTTCATGCCGATGGGGCCGTCGGTGATTTTGTCTGCAGAAGGGTAGTCCGGGAAGAGGAAGGGCAGGTCAAAAATCAGGAATTCATCGGAGAAAGGGGCAAGGTTCGGCGTGGCTGCAGATCCCATCTGGAGCATGTTGAACTGGAGGCCCTGAACAACGCTGTCAAAGTTTCCGAATTTTGAACTGTCGAAAATATCCACGCGAAATTCGCCGTTGCTTCGTTCTTCCAGAAGTGATTTGAACTTTTCAAACGCCTGACCCATGGGGTGCTGAGGAACGTTGGGGTGGGCAAGTTTGATCACAATAGGGCCTGCGACTGCAGACGAAGTGGTGACAAATAGAGTGATCATAAGGGCTGCAAAACATGTTTTTAATCTGGACATCCTTAAACTCCTTAACTCCTGATTGATATTAAAATGTCCGGAAGCAGCTCCAAAGCTTCCGGGCGGTGCCGTCTTACACTCAGAATCTGGCATCGTGTGCCGGATTCGAGGTGGGCCTGTGTTCAATCCATCATCTCTTTCTGCCATCAGCCCCGGTCCGTGTTGCAATCGAGGACTGTCATGCCCTCTTATCCAGGGAATGGCTGTTAGTGGCTCTTGCGTCCTGCGTTTTCATGACGCTTATGATGAATTTTTTGAACAAATTGTGTTCTTTTTATGAGTATGATAAGTTGCTTTGAAGTAAAACAAAATATCCCATAAATATTCATAAAATACCCATACGATATAGGTATTGTGGGGGGCAGGCCTTTGGAGCAAATATTATTGATGAATACAAAAGATAGACGTGGTTCAAAATGCTTAATCTTCCATCTTCACCGGTCACTCTGTCCTGTCCGTGTGGCCGTTGGATGTTCTCGAATTTAATGTATATTTTAAGCGTGGCAGGGGACTCTCGGTGCCTTTTTTAATCGGGCGGTCGGTATAAAATAAGGCGTGGAACGATTTATCTGGCCCTCGGCCTGTGCCGAGGTGAGATGAATGACGAGGCGGTGAGGCATGGAATGCGGTTAACAAAAATAGTATCGGGGCCGGGTTTTTGGAAACAAAGCCTGATGGCCCGCCTGACCGGTTCTTTTCTGATCCTCTCCCTGGCGATTGTGAGTCTGGTGGGGTACATCGCTTATCGGCAGGCCACGGAAGCCCTCAAAGCTTCTGTTTTCCATCGGTTGAATACGGTGGCGACATTCAAGGCAGGCGAGTTGAATCGGTGGGTGAACGACCGCAAGCTGGATGTGGCTTTCCTCGGGGGGCTGCCGGAAGTCCGGGGACCCGCAGAAGCTCTTCTGAAACATGACACCTCGGATTCTGCATACCAGGAAGCTTACAAGGCCCTTGCCGTTTTCATGGAGAAGATACGGGTCGGCCGGTCCGATCCCCAGGAAATTTTTATCCTGGGGGATTCGGGGGGGCAGATCGTTGCCTCTACCGATCCGGAGCGCCAGGGCCTGTACCGGCCAAAGGACATTTATTATACCCGGGGGCGTCAGGGAACCTTTGTGCAAGGCGTCTACGCATCCCCCATGACCCTGAAGCCGACCTTGACCATCGCAACGCCCCTTCTCGACCCAGCGGGCAAGCGTCGACTGGGCGTGCTTGCCGTGCACATGGACCTGAATCACATGGATCAGATCGTCGGGGGATCTGTGGGGCTGGGTCGAAGCGGTGAATCTTACCTGGTGGATTCGCTCAATGTCTTTGTGTCGGCAGATCGATTTGGCCGTCTGGAGTTTCCACGGGGCGTTCATACCGAGGGCATTGATAACGCGCTTCTGGGGCGAAATGGGGCAGGACTCTATCAAAACTACGCCGGTATCCCGGTGATTGGCGTGTACCGGTGGCTGGAGGAGCGGCAGCTGGCCCTGCTGGTGGAGATGAGCCAGGAAGAAGCTTTTTCGCCAGCCCGAAAACTGGCCGTGGACATTCTTATCGTGGGGGTTGCCTCCGCCTTGTTGTTGACCTTGGGGGGCTATGGGCTGGCTCGCCAGATCGTGTGGCCCATTCGGAAAATTGCCGATACCGCCATGCAGGTGGCCGAAGGGGATTTAGAATCGGTTGTCCCTGTCCTCACGGAAGACGAGGTGGGCATCCTGGCCCGCTCCTTTAACCTGATGATCGGACAGCTGAAAAAACATCGCGAACATCTTGAAGAACGGGTTGCCGAGCGGACCGAGGATCTTGAGAAGATCAATGTGAGGCTTCAGCATGAGATTGCCGTCCGGCAGGGGGCTGAGGATGAAGTCCTTAAACTTAACGAAGGGCTTGAGCAGCGGGTTAATGAGCGCACCTCGGAGCTGTCCGTTACCAATCGCCTGTTGCAGGGGGCCAAAGAGTCTGCCGAGGCCGCGAGCCGTGCCAAGAGTCGATTTCTCGCCAATATGAGCCATGAATTGAGAACCCCTTTGAACATCATTTTGGGGTTTTCCAACCTGTTGAATCGGGACGTCCGCATCACCGATGACCAGCAGGAATCTCTTAAGACCATCACCCGAAGCGGTGAGCATCTTTTGGCCCTGATTAACGATATCCTGGAGATGTCTAAGATAGAGGCCGGAAGAGTGACCGTGAAGAAGCAGGGCTTTGATCTTCATCGCACCCTGGTAGAGATTGAAAAAATGATGCGCAACTGGACCGATGGCAAGGGGTTGCAACTGAGAGTTCAGGCCGCCCCGGACCTGCCCCGATACATCCGGACAGATGAAACCAAGCTGCGCCAGGTCCTCGTCAATCTGCTTGGCAATGCCGTTAAATTTACAGATAAAGGGGGGGTGATCCTCCGAGCGTGGTGCCAGGGGGGGAAGCCGGATTCCCCTGAGGTCCCCCGTCTGTTCTTTGATGTCGAGGACACGGGGGTCGGTATCGAGAGAAGTGAGGCCGGGATTATTTTCGATGCCTTCTCCCAGACCGGATGCGGCGAGAAAGAGAGGGAAGGGACGGGGCTGGGGCTGGCGATCAGCAAGGAGTATGTCCATCTCATGGGGGGAGGGATTTCAGCCGAAAGATTGGCGGATAAAGGGTCTCTTTTTCGATTTGATATTGAATTCGAATCGGCTGAAGTGTCTGAAATCAGCATAGAGACTCCAGCCCGTCGGGTGATCCGTTTAACGCCGGACCAGCAGGCATGGCGGATCCTTATTGTTGAAAACAACCCGGAAAGCCGCGAATTGCTGAGGACACTGCTCACGACCGTGGGCTTTGCCGTACGGGAAGCGAAAAATGGACAGGAAGGGCTTCAGGTTTTTGACCAGTGGCAGCCGCATCTTGTCTGGATGGACCTGAAGATGCCGGTGATGAACGGCTATGACACCACCCGGAAGATCAAGGCAACCCCCATGGGGGAGAAAACCAAGGTCATCGCCCTCACCGCCAGCTCCTTTGACGATCAGAGGACCGACGCCCTGGCCTCGGGCTGTGACGATTTTATCAGCAAGCCCTTTGGAGAGGCGGAAATCTTTGGCACCATGCAGAGGCACCTTGGGGTGCAGTATCTCTATGAGGAAGAGCCACCCCAGTCCCTTGCCGCTGATTCCAACGGACAGGCCACCGGTCTGCCGACGCCTGAGGCCCTGGCCCTGCTGCCGGAGAGTCTGCTCAAAGAGCTGGCCGATGCGGCAACGGCCTGTGATGTTCAGGGGGTCGGAACGATCATCGACCGGGTCCGAGAAATCGATGGACCCATCGCCGATTCCCTGGCGACTCTGGCAAACAGCTTTCGATATGATGAAATACTTGCTTTAATTAAGAACAATTTTTAAGACCTGTTTGTCAAACCTGTCTTTATAAAATCAGGCAATCGTTTGGCCCCGGCAGGGCCGCCGGAGGCATAATCGTACGGAGATGCAATATGGAGATAGATCACACGCTTTCAGAAGACGTGAATCATGCTGAAGCGAATATTCTCGTGGTTGACGACAACCCGGAGAATCTCAGAATTCTTGTGCAGCTGCTGACCGAGGCCGGGTACAAAGTGCATGCGGCCTCCAAGGGGTCTCTGGCACTCGGAGCCGTGGAACGTTCCCTGCCCGATCTGATTCTTCTGGATATCAAAATGTCGGGCATGGATGGATACGAGGTGTGCAGCCGGTTGAAAGCAGAGGGACGAACCTCAGAGATCCCGGTTATTTTTATCAGCGCACTGGATGACTCGGAAGACAAAGTCAAAGGATTTGGCCTGGGCTGCGCAGACTACATCACGAAGCCCTTTCAGTTTGAGGAGGTCCTGGCCCGTGTCCAGACCCATTTGGGTTTTTTTAAACTCAAAAAGCAACTCAATGAAAAGATCCTGCTTCTCCATCATGAAATCATCGAACGTCAGCGCGTGGAGGCGATGCTTCAGGAAAAGCATGATCAGATGGAGCTGAATGTGGCCCAACGCACGGCAGAGCTGAGAGAAAAATCACGGCATCTTGAGGAGGTCAACCAGGCGCTGAAGTCTATGCTGGATCACAGGGATCTTGAGAAACGAGCCATTGAGGACAACATGGCGGTCAATTTAAAAAAATACGTCCACCCCTACCTTGAACAGATGAGAAGAACGATCGCTGGGGAAGAGCACCGAACCTGCCTCAAGATTATCGAGACAAATCTCAATGAGCTGGTGGTCCCGATCAGCAATTGCATCTCATCGAAATACATCGATTTGACCCCTACGGAAATCAGGGTTGCGGATTTGATTCGACAGGACAAGGGGAGTAAGGAAATCGCTGAACAACTGAACCTGTCCATCAGCACGGTTTCAAATTTCAGGCACAATATCAGAAAAAAACTGGGACTGAACAACAAGAAAACAAACCTGAGAACGTATCTGTCGACCCTTGCCCCATGAATTCAAAGGAAAGACCATGTTGAAATTGTGCTTTTTTTCATCCCTGCTCGGGCCTGCACTGATGTTAAGCCTTCTCGTGTCGGGATTGCCTGCCTGCTATCCTCCTCCCCAGCTTTCAGAGGTACGGATCGGCGTCATCGCGCCGCTCACCGGAGATTCGGATGCCAGGTGGGGAAAATCCTACGTGAATGGAGCCATGCTTGCCGCCAGTATCGTCAATGATCGGGGGGGGCTGGAAATTGACGGACGCAGGTTGAAGGTGACGCTGACCTTTGCTGACAGTGAGGGCAACCCACAGATCGCATTGGGTGTCGCACGGAAGCTCATTGCCCGGTACAATGTGGCGGCCCTTGTCGGAGCCCCCCGTAATCAGGTGGCCATTCCCATCGCCGCCCTTGCCGAAAGCCAGGGCATCCCGTTTATCACGTCCATGGCAACCCATCCCCAGATCACGGCCGGTAAACGGTTTACGTTTCGGACCATCTTCAGCGACACGTTTCAGGCCGAGGCGCTCGCCCGCTTTGCCCTCGGTGATCTGGACGTAAAAAAAGCCGCGGTGTTGTTTGACGTGACCAGCGGGGACAGCAGCAGCCTGGCCGGTCTCTTTAAAAAAGAGTTTGAAGCCAAGGGAGGCCAGGTGGTGGCCTTTGAGCCCTATATCTCTGGAGAAAAGACATGGACCCACCAGTTCGAGGCCATTCGGGTCAGTGGTGCCCAGCTCCTGTTCCTGCCGAATTACGGGAATGAGGTTCCCCGGCAGGCAAGGCTCGCTCGCAAGGCTGGCATCGAACTTCCCCTGATGGGTGGAGACGACTGGTGGGGTCTTGAGAGAGGAAAAGACCGGGCTGCCGTGGAAGGGGGCTTCTTCAGCACCGACTATACCCTGTCGTTGGACAACGAGCAGAATAAAGCATTTTTAGCGTCCTACCGCGAACGCTATAAGGTGGATCCCAACGACAACGCCGCCCATATATATGACGCCCTGGGTTTGTTGTTTCATGCCATCGAAGAGCAGGGCAGTGTCGCCCCGGAAGCCATTCGCGCAGGATTGGCCGGAACCCGGAATTACGCCGGTGTGACCGGGACGATTCAGTTTAAAAGCGGTGGTGATCCCGTGAAGAGCGCTGAGATTATTCAGGTGAAAGAGGGGCGTTTTGTCATGTTTAAAAAGATCGCCCCCTGATTCAAGAAACCGGGGGACGGGCGAAATACGATTGACCTCCGCAACAACCTGTGAGACATTCATCCCTGAATAACATGCCTTAAATAATATATAATTTTGTGGGTGGGGCGGCTTCTGTTTTTTTGTATGATCCTTTTATTCCTCGATCATTTGTAACTATTCAGTTTGCCTTCGCCAGGTCGTTCGAGGCAAATTACAGAAAGATTAAAATGCCAATACGTCACGTCTTTTCATCACCGCGTAAGGTGCGGATCCCGCACCTTCTACCGTAGAGAGGACCATCGGCCTCGCAAGTTAACGATGACCACGAGTCTTATTTCAACATGCGGTGTTTCCGGTTTGCGATACGCCTGACGGTTCGCACGGCGCTCCCTACGCATCCACCCGGTACGTCATTGTAAAAATGAGAACGATACGGATTTTCATACATGGATCCCCGCCTGCGAGGGGAAGTCGAAAAGCGTAGGGTGTTGTCAGGCCGGGGTCATAAAGGAAAAATGGATAGCTGAATAGTTACGATCATTTTAAAGATCCCGGAAAGAAAAGAATTCAGAAGAGACTCCTCGCCATACGTTCCCCTCACCCTTTACGCGAATGCGGACGCGGGGAGCCGCAAGTACAGATAGCCGGGGAGCATTCGCAAAACCGCTTTCAAGGTGGCTCCACCTTGCCGCCGGAGGCAAGCTTTTTGTCCTTTTATCATTTTCTTGCGCTTTGAATGGGCATGGATTCGGTCATTTCAGGTTTCAGAACCATTCAACACAGTCAAACGGAAAATTCATTATGATGAAAAAAAGGCTTATCACATGGGGGGCACTTCTGATGCTGCTGGTGCCGCTATGCGCATTTGGCAACAGCTTTCCGGAGAAGCCGCCCGCTGAACACTACTATGTGGACGGGGCGGGGTTGATTGATGCGGAGAAGGGGGACCGGATCGATGGTGTGGCCGCGGCCCTCCTTGCCGAAGAGAGGATCCCGCTTTATGTGGTCACCCTCACGTCTCTGGCGGATTATGATGCGATTACGATGAGCATCGAGGAATATGCCACCGCGCTCTTCGATGAGTGGGGGATCGGCTGGGAGGATCGCAACTACGGGATTCTGCTGCTGGTCTCCAGGGGGGATCGCAAGGCACGCATTGAGTTGGGGGCCGATTGGGGCCGGGATTACGACACCCAGGCTCGCCAGGTCATGAATGAGCTCATTATTCCTTCGTTTAAACGAGGGGATTATTCAACCGGGATTGCCGACGGGGTTCGGGGGCTCGATGCCATGGCCCGTGGGCTCGCCCTGCCCAAAGCAACGGCTCCCTGGTGGTTTCTGCCTGCAGTGGTGGGCGGATTTGTTCTCATGGTGGTGGTGATCATCAACCTGTTCAAGTCGGGGCGGAAGGGATGGGCCTGGGCCCTTATTGCTGTTCTGGGTGTTATTCTTTTTTTCATCATCCGAACCATGCTCTCAAGCGCCGGCAGCGGCGGGGGCTTCGGGGGCGGTTCCTCCGGTGGTGGTGGTGCAACGGGATCATGGTGACCATTATGAAAAAAGCGACAAAACTGTTTACTGAAGAAGAGATTCACACGATCGAAGCCGCGATTGGCGAGGTGGAAAAAACGACATCCGCTGAGGTGGTGCCCGTGGTGGCCAGCGCCTCGGGTCGATACGATCGGGCGGAGGATCTCTTCGCCTTTTTGCTGTCTATCGTGGTGTTTGGATGTGCCTGGGCCTGGTTTCAGGGTATGATCCCTTCCGTGGACACTTGGAGCGGAAACCCCGTATTCAGGCTGAACCTTCCCATCGCCTTGGTTATTCTGGTGGGTACGTTCTTTATCGGCATGGCCCTGGCGAGTCGTTTCCCCTTGCTGCGACTTCCCCTGATCGCCAAGCGTGAGATGCAGGAGGAGGTGGAGAGTCGTGCCCGTGAGACCTTTCAACGGTTGAAGATTCGAAGAACCGAAAACGCGACAGGTCTTCTCATCTATGTCTCCCTCTACGAGCATATGGTGCACGTTGTGGGTGACGAAACCATCAATGAAACCCTGAGTGACAGTGACTGGCAAGCGCTCTGTGACATCATTCTCCTTGGTTTTAAAGAGGGCAAACCCGAAGAGGGGCTGTGTAACGGGATTCGGCTCAGTGGTGAGCTTCTGTCCCGGCATTTCCCCGTAAAACCCGGCGATAAGAACGAATTGGTTGATACACTTCATTTGATTGATTGAGAATGATTTTTCCTGTGCCCTTGCCACTCGCCACGGGAAACCGAGGGGACAGGAAACATGCGCCTGTGAACACTGGGATGAGCGGTTTAAACGTGTGATTGTTGAAAAGGCGACACACCCTCAGGACTTTGACAACAGGCGGAGCTTCGGCACCCTTCGGGGCGCGCCGTGCTCCGTCGCGGCTTTTTTTGCAGGGGGGGTACCCCATGAGGGGCAAACCGAGGCGACCGGTGCCTGAGTGGAGCCATCCTCCCATGGACTCGGGCATCGATTGATTTCTTTGAGCAAGCCTGTTCGTCTGTATTTAAAAATTTATCCCCACACTGGCGAGGCCCATGATGGTCTGGCTATCGTAAAAATCAATATTGGCATCCGTCCAGACATAGCCCGCCCCAAAGCTGCCGAAGAGACGTTCCACCCCCCAAAGATTGAGACGCATCACCTGAACAAAGGTCGTGAGAGCCGATTCCTTGCGGGTCTTGCCAAACAATGGATGCTTTTTTTTGTACTGGTCGTGAGAACCGGACACAAGGCCGATAAAAATCCATGGTGGCCTGACCTGTTTTACCAGTGCCCCCAACTTCATTCCCTGGCAGCTGTTGGCGCGGCCGTTGATGTCGCCATAGGTGCAGCTCAATTCAGGGCTGAGGCTGAACCCACCCTTGGGGGATAGGTGATACTTGATACCCAGCTCGTGGGTCTGACCGCTGCGTTCGAGATCGTTTTCAAGGTCACCGATCCCATCGTCTTCGATGTCGATCTGAGCCATTTTGTACTCTAATTCCCAGGGGCTTCCAGCGATCTCCTGCCATTGAACGTGAAGCCCATACACGTCGATATCGGTTTTCTCACGGGGGCCGACTGTTTGGTATGGGTTTTTCCAAACCTCTCCGATGGGGAGGCTGGTCAAGGCGATATCCAGTGTGCCCGCATCCATGGATCGGCTTATCCCCGCCTCCAAAGCAAATCCTTCGCCGACCTCCAGAGGGTTCCCGGCATACACAGCCGTTCCGTTTTCAAACTGGTAGCGGAGGTAAACGGATGCGATCCCTGAGCTTATATGATGGGTATCCGCCGGTCCGTCAAGCGTGTCGGTTTGGCGGTTCGTGGCGTCTGTCGATAACTGACTGTCTGTCTGTATGAAAATGGCCCCGCCCTGCAACCTGCCAGAGAAACCGGGTTCAGAGTCTTTTTTTCTTTGAGCGTGAACCGCCGGTGGTATGAAAATCAAGAAGAGGGAACACGCAACAAATTTCAATATGTGTCGTTTCATTCAATCCTCCTTTCTTTGTGTCCTCGAATAACGTTTACATTTCCTCTGACATGTCGCGATTGAAAAACAAAGCCCTGTCTTTGCAAATCAGATAAATGGATAATGCAAGCAGCAACAGGGTTTGTATAACCTTGCTGTCCGGGTGCGTTAGAAACATTTCATTGAAAAGGCCTGCGGTAATGTGGAAGACGATTGGAATCAGGATATTGCGGCCTGTTTTGACATAAAGCCAGTTCATCAAAATCACAAAAGGAAATAAGCTGATGGCAAAATTTAATGAGTAGATCCATCCTGTTTCCGCAACGTTGCTATGGTAATAATCTTTTATGAAGGCAAGCGGAAGGTGCCAAAGCACCCAGAATGCGCCGAATATCAGGGAGGTGGTGAACAGGTTAAATCGGGCACGCAGGCAATCGGTGCCATAGGTGTGCCATCCTAACTCTTCAACCATGGGGGCCAGTAAAAGAAGAAACCAGGCTGGAATAAGTCCCAATGTGAAAGAGGGAGTGCCTGCAAAAGAGAATTGATCCAGGCTGTGCCCAAAAAACAGTGAAATGGCCTGTGCCAACAGGAGACTTCCAAGCATAAGAAAACACGTGAGAATAATGTACACAGGTTTTATGTTGTTGAAATTGAAAAATCGTTTCACCAGGTCATGACGCAAGTGGGGATTGGAACCCATCATAATAAAGGCGATGACCATTGGGCTGACCAATCCCAGCAAGGCAAGCAAGCCCCCTGAAAGAGCATCATGATTCATAGTGGACATGTTATGGCTCAGATAGGCGGCCATAAACCACAAGACCCAGGGGATCATTGTGGATAAAAAGTAAAAGCGAATCGGGTGTGAATACATGGCTATATTCATAATGTGTCCCTATCCATTGTTAAGAAAGTTAAATGAACCTGCCGGTGCTCCCAAAAGCGTTTCAACCAAAAAAGGAAAGGCTGCCATTCGACGCTGGAGTTGGTCTTCATCCCAGGGATAAAACCCAATGTCTGTAAGAAATTGGACTCCCGCGATAAGAAATTCTGCACATTCGAGCGGATTCTTTGCCTTGAAGGTCCCGTCCTCACACCCTTCGGCTATAACCGAGGCGTAAAGCGGAGCCAGTTTTAAAAGAAAGCGGGCCAGTTGTCTGGTATGGATTAACGAATTTTCAGGGTGATGGAGATTTTCGAGAAGTTTCTCATTATCACGGTCCATACTGCTCTCTGTTATGAGAAGGGTCATTTTTTCAAGAGGTTTCAGTCTTTGATGCTTCTTCAGTAAGTCTTGCTTTCGAACCAGTTCTTCATCAACCATATCTTCTATAACGGCTTCCAGGATTTCCCCTTTGGAAGCAAAGTGATGATAAATAGTTCCTTTTGCGATGTTAAGCTTCGTCATCAGATCTTGCATGGTCATTTTTTTAAAATCTTCGGTCTGAAAATGTTCCCTTGCCGCTTTGATAATTTCTTTGCGTCGTTCTGGAGCCTTTTTAACAATTCGTGCCATCTTGACCTCCTGAAAAATAATATGTTGGATGTGAGTGTACCGACCGACCGTCGGTCGGTCAAGCAAAAAAATCATTTTCTTCGCTTTAAAATACCGTAAACAAGGGAAAAATGTTCTGCAACCTGCTGATAACAAGGCCTCCGGCGGCAAGGTGAGCCACCTTGAAAGCAGGAAGCGGGGCATGCGCTTGATATTTTCATTATGCGGTTGCTTCTGTCTTGCACCGAGCCTTCGGCTTGCAAGCCCAGGTCCATTTAACCACGAACCACACGAAAAACACGAACAGGGCAGCATTCAGCCGCCCCAAAAGAGTTCTTTTTCTGTGTCTTGGGCTTTTTTCGTGCCTTTCGTGGCTCAAAAGTCTTTTTTATCGCCTTTTAAGCCATTTGCGGGCCTTAAAGCCTGAGGGGTAGGGAATATGAGCCTGTGACACTGGGAAGAGCGGTTTAAAAGCGTGATTGTCTAAGGGCTTTGACAACAGGCGGAGGTTCGTCACCCTCCTGGGCGCGCCGTGCTCCGTCGCGGCTTTTTTTGTTGGGGCCGTTCCAGGCAGACTTTTTTTCGAAGCGAGCGGGAATAGAGGGCGATTGCCATGTGCTTGATATTTTCATTATGCGGTTGCTTCTATCTTGCACCGGGCCTTCGGCTTGCAAGCCAAGGGCCATTTAACCACGAACCACACGGAAAAAACGAGCAGTGCTGCATTGAGCTGCCTCAAAAGAGATTTTTTCCATATCTTAGGCTTTTTTTTGTGTTTTTCGTGGCTCAAAAGTCTTTTTTATCGCCTTTTAACCCATTTACGGGCCTTAAAACCTGAGGGGCAGGGGCTTTGACAACGGGCGGAGGTTCGTCACCCTCCTGGGCGCGCCGTGCTCCGTCGCGGCTTTTTTTGTCGGGGGCGTTTCAGACAGACTCTTTTTCGAAGCGACCGGGAATAGAGGGCGGTTGCCATGTGCTTGATATTTTCATTATGCGGTTGCTTCTGTCTTGCACCGAGGCTTCGGTTTGCAAGCCAAGGGCCATTTAACCACGAACCACACGAAAAACACGAACAGGGCAGCATTCAGCCACCCCAAAAGAGATTTTATTCTATTTCTTGAGTTTTTTTTCGTGTCTTTCGTGGTTCAAAAGTCTTTTTTATCGCCTTTTAAGCTATTTGCGGGCCTTAAATCCTGATGGGTAGGGGCTGTTGACAACAGGCGGAGGTTCGTCACCCTCCTGGGCGCGCCGTGCTCCGTCGCGGCTTTTTTTGTCGGGGGCGTTCCAGCCAGACTCTTTTTCGAAGCGAGCGGGAATAGAGGGCGGTTGCCATGTGCTTGATATTTTCATTATGCGGTTGCTTCTATCTTGCACCGGGCCTTCGGCTTGCAAGCCAAGGGCCATTTAACCACGAACCACACGGAAAACACGAACAGGGCAGCATTCAGCCACCCCAAAAGAGATTTTTTCTATTTCTTGAGCTTTTTTTTCGTGTCTTTCGTGTCTTTCGTGTCTTTCGTGGTTCAAAAATTCTTTTTTAGAGCGGAAAAGCGTTTGTTGTCTGTCCCCTATACCCTTTTTTAGAACTTAATCTACCTCACGCGGCTGGTGTGGAGATCACGTCCCGCCATGCGACACCGTGTAGGGTGTGCTTGCGCACCATTTCTTTACCACTGGCCAACCGAAATACGTTGGGTTGGCGCAGAAGCTGAGTTCCCGAGTGTGAACCACGCAAAAGAACCATGGACTTCGGTCCCATGTGAAGAGCAAAAAGCAAGGAGTCGACCACGAACCACACGAAAAACACGAAAGAAGATCCGGCAGGAATCGGGTGGCGTTCTCCCGGAAGCATTCGCATTCGCTTGGTGTGTTAGCTTGTATATTACACGAGTCGAGTGCGCTCATATTCAAGGCATCAGAGCTGTAGATGTAGTGGTTTATCTCAAAGCTCTATTAACGCAGAAGATGAAATATCCGGGTTAGGGCAATCGTATGGCGTCTGTTCCCTGGAATTCGTCTTTGCCCATCCCCATGGCGGTATCCAAGGGTGAGGCGATTTCGTTAATGGTTTTGTCCATGACATGGGTATAAATCTCAGTGGTTTTTACATCGCTGTGCCCCATCAGTACCTGTACGACGCGAATGTTTACCCCGTTTTCAAGGAGGTGAGTGGCAAAGGAATGTCGAAAGGTGTGGCAGGTGGCCCACTTGGTGATTGAAGTCTGTCTCACTGCCCGTTTAACCGCCTTCTGAAGCCCGGACTCTTGAATGTGGTGACGTCTTTCAACACGGGTTTGCGGGTCAATGGACCGGATCCGTGAAGGGAAGACATATTGCCATCCCGGCTCTGTGCTGCTCGATGGGTATTTCCGTAAGAGGGCAGGGGGGATGTAGACCGTTCCGAATCCTTCCGCAAGGTCTTCTTCGTGGAGGCGCAGGACCCTCTCAACGTGGTGTGTCAGCTCCTCACGGACGGAAACGGGAAGCAGGGTCGCCCGATCCTTTCTTCCCTTTGCCATGAGGATGTAAAGCTTCCCACGCGAAAAATCGATGTCTTTTATTCTCAGTCGGATGCACTCCATCAGACGAAGCCCGCCGCCGTACATCAACCGCCCCATGAGCCGGTGGGTGCCCTGCATATTGTAAAGAACGGCTTTAACCTCATCCTGGCTGAGTACCACAGGTATCCGTTGTTTCTTCTTAGCCCGGATATTTCATGAGAAAACAATCAGGACTTAGGAATAATTCGTAATTACAGTTCTTTGTAGTAATATTTTAAGTCGTTTCAAAAATGCAAAATGTAATCCACGGTATTCTGTTTGATTTTCTCACCCTTCGGCTCGTGAAATATCCGGGTTAGCCCGAACAAGTTCAAGGGCCTCATCCACAGGAATGAAGAGAACCCGCTTGTAGAGAAACACAATGGCGTTAAGGGCCTGCTTCTGGGTCGAGGCTGCAACCTGGCGTTTTTCAGCCAGGTAGGAAAGAAACGACTCTATTTCAGTCTTTCCCATCTCTGCCGGATGCCGGTTGCCATGGAACCCGATGTAGTGCCGTATCCATTGGCCGTAGTTTTTTTGCGTTGAATAGGCGTAGTGATGATACCGAAGGACCTGTGTAACCTGATCCATGAGCTTCAGGTTGGGGTTGGGACGGAAGGGTTCCATTTTTCACTCATTGAATAGTAGGGGGTATACGAACTTGTTTGGTACCGGCTTATTAAACCTCAAACATGGAAAACTGCACATATCAACGTCTTAAGATGGAATTATGGCCATCTATCACGGTATTCAAGACAAAACATGGAAAGTAAAAGGCAGGTATATCAATATATAGTGACGACCCAGGGCAGGCTCAAGCGAGAGTATTCAAAGACAGTTTTAGACTTTTTATGAATAAATTATGGCAGTTGTGGTTGGCTTGTCAATCTATTCTTGATTTGGTGTGCAAACTATGATCTCCTCTTCAATAACTGGAAAATATGTTCGGTAGTATTGAACATCAAAACATGGAAACCTACCCCCTCCAATTTTCCACTTTATCCCCTTGGATATCGGATACCCTATCCAAATGTCATGGCTATATAGGTGATAAGTAGAAAAAAGAGCGGGTTATTCACAATGTTAAAAGGAATTGATTTCGATGGAAGAACTCATATTCAACATATTCCTTATAAGTCAAAATAATTTCATAAAAACAATTGGTGTTAAGACTCGCGTTCATAAAGGAACAGACCAAGAAAAAATTAACTTTCTACAAAAAAATGTTGAATCCGACATAAACAATTTAACTGAGTTCCCAATTCCTGATAGATATCAAATTATTGATCCAGAAAACAGCATCATAAAAGGAGTTTTGCGTTCTGAAAAGTACCAAGATCTTTGCGATGTTGGAAAATCATATGAAATATTTGGGGACATATTTAATTACTACAATTCAGTTGAAAATCCTTTAATGTGTGTAAGCATTATTGTCGACGGAAAGCTTAGCATTGACAAAGAGGTTCCAGTATATATCAACGATAAGGACGTTAGCGAAATACATTTGAGGGAACCTCAAAACTACTTAGATAAATATTCTGATTATGCGGGTTTCCACATTGATAAACTAATCGAAGATGATTTTTTAAATGCAGTTTCAATGCTGATAAAATCCGGTCATTACATAGAGGGAACAAAACTACTACTTTCCAGTATAGATAGCTTCGCTTTTTTAGAGCTGGGAGATGTTAGAAACAATTTTATTATTTGGATTGAAAATCATCTCAACCTCCAAAAATTAAATATTACAGCACAAGAACTATGGGAACTTCGTAACTCGTTATTACATATGACTAATTACGAGTCTCGTAGAGTTATAAAAGGTGATGTTACAAGACTAATTGTACAAGCCGGTTACCTTCCTGATGAAGTACAGAATGAAACTAATACGGGTAAATATCTTAACATTCATAAATTTTATGCTGAAACTAACAATGCTGTAGAAAATTGGCTTCTTGAAACTATACAAGATCCTAAGAAACTAAAAACCTTTATAAATCGTTACAATTTAATTGTTTCCAATGCAAGATTTACAAAAATTGAATTTATAGAATAGCTTTTAACAAATAAATAATCGTGCCGAGATAAATCCGAAACCTTGGGATAAGGGTAAAACCTTTGAAATCGGTTGATATTACCTAATGGGTAGCTCGTGTTCATATTGAACATCTTTCCCCTGCAAGGTCTGCCTTGGCATTGGAATTAAGAACAA
>NZ_JAQYWB010000093.1 GCF_030145185.1 Desulfoluna sp.
AAAATCGACGGATCACACGAACCAGCTCGTCTTTTTCAGAATCTTTAAAAGGAAGGCCGTCCAGCGCGGTTCGGCTGATCACATGATAAACGGTTTTCTGGCCGGGATCTGTCCTGACCATCCGGGGAATACGAGGCATACGCTCCATCTCCTTGATTTGTCATGTCAGAAATACGGGTATATTGATGATATTATGGAATGAATTTCTATTTAAAAAAAGGCAGGTTACTTATTGAAAATGAGTGTCTCACAAATTAACGTGGAGGTCAAGCGCATGGTGCCTGTCCCCTGGTTTTCTCTGGTTTTCTGGTTTTCTGGTTTTTTGTCCCCTGGTTTTTCTGGTCCCTCCTGTCCTTTCAATACGTAAATTTTAAAACTCCCCGAAATGAAAGTGTCGGCATAGATACTTTACATGCGTTGGCCCTGCTGCCCCCCCTCGTCTGCCTGGACATCCCAAGGTATATTTGCTACTTTTCATATTTTTATGGCCAAAATATAGAAGTTAAATATATATATTCCTGATGAGACAAATAGAGGAAATTGCATAACGGTCCTAATGGAGGGGGAATGTGCATTTGAAATCATCCAGTCTTAAATTTAATACAAAATTTGAGGTATCTCATTCTTTCAAAATGGATGTCCTTACTCATTGTCCCGAAAGCATGACGAAGAGCCATTTTTGAGGCTAAGCCGGATATTTCCCGAAGGGTGAGAAAATCAAACAGAATACCGTGGATTACATTTTGCATTTTTGAAACGACTAAAAATATTACCGCAAAGAACTGTAATTATGCGTTATTCATTGGCTATGGTTGTTTCCTCATGAAATATCCGGGCTAAGCATAAAGGCATAAATACTTATCCCTTATCTTGCAAAAAATCAGATTCGTATAATCTGCTGAATCAACAACCGAAACTCCATGCGCTCGGCGCTGGTTTATTTTGAATAATTTATGCGCGCATACTTAAATAAATCTGTTGTAAAAGGTATTCCCATGAACCCTCGCACCGTTTCTTCGTGTGTTTTCTTACTGCTTCTCATAACGTCCAGCCTTGCCTCTGCACGCCCTTACAATGGTGATATTTTTACATTTACCCAACCCGACAACTCGCAGTTTGAAGTTCGGATCTATGGCGATGAGTACTATGCGGTTATTGAAACGTTGGATGGGTACACCGTGACCAAAGACCCTGACACCGGTTTCTACTGTTATGCCGAACTCTCAGCGGATGCCACGGCCTTTATATCAACCGGTTATCCACCAGAAAAAAAGCGCTCACGGAATCTTATTTTACAGAAGAATATCAGATTATCTCCACGAGTTCTGGCCCAGAAACGTAAGGCCGCGCGCACGAAATTTGGTGTCGACGTCAAAGGGAATCTACTTCCATCCCTTCGCCTGCGGATGCGTCCACAGGATTTTGGGTATGATCGCTGGAATCAGGGGGTGGAAACCGAGGCCCGGTCCATGAAAACTGCACCGGGTGCCATTTATTCTGCTCCCCCAGCCAACCCAACCACCGGTACCCGGGTGGGCCTGGTCCTGTTGGCCAGGTTTCCCGACCGTCCAGATGACGTGACCATGGCCCAATCCCAGGTAGATGCCTATGCCAATGAGCCTGATTATTCCGACTTTGGTAATGCCACGTCTGTTTACGGTTATTTCAATATCCAGTCAAACGGCAAACTACAGTATCATTGTATCGTTACCGCTTATTTTACAGCTGCCCACAATAGAGAGTACTATACGGACAATTCCATCGCCTATGGTACTCAGGCCAAAGAACTCATCAATGAGGGCCTTGGGGCTTTGAAGGCGAAGGGATTTGATTTTAGCAAAGTGGATGCCAACGGCGACAAGGTCTTGGACGGGGTCAATCTTTTTTATGCCGGCAATCTGGCTAACAACTGGTCCGAGGGATTGTGGCCACACAAGTGGAGTTCAAGCTGGTCCGGCTTAACCAAAGAAGGGATGGGTACCCATTTTCAGTACCAGATCAGCAATATCGGTTCCAGCCTGACCCTCGGTACGTTCTGCCACGAAAACGGTCACATGATCTGCGGCTTTCCGGACCTGTATGCCTACGATGGCAATGCAGCCACAGTGAACAACTACAGTCTGATGTGCCAGACTGGAACGGTTCACCCTGTAAGCATAGACGCATATCTGAAGATTCAAGCCGGATGGTCAACGGTTATGGATATCACCGCCTCCAACCACCAGCGTGGGGCCATTCAGGTGGATAAAAACACCTTTTATCGGTACAGAAATCCGTCGAAGCCCAGTGAATACTTCATTCTCTCCATGCGCACCGACACCGGGTATGAAGGGCCCTACGGCGGAAGTGATTCCGCCGTCAACCCCGCCAATGGCCTGGTGATCTGGCATGCCTTTGAAGAGGGCGCCAATACCCGTTCCTCCATTTATACGCAGAACAATCCATCCGCCGACTACACCATGCCCTATGAACTCATGGTTGTTGAGGCAAAACCCAGCAAAGAGATAACACCGTGGTACGATAAGCCCACACCAGGTTCCGACGACGCCTATCACAAGGGAGATATCAGCGAGGCCTCCGACATCACCACGCCGGCGTTGAAATTCTGGGACACGACAACCGGGCGTACCACAGCCTCGGGTTTGCACATCCATTCGGTGGGCCCCCAGGGGAGTGCCATGACCTTTGCCCTTGGATCTGAGCCCTTAGCCCCGGACCCGGAAATAGGACTCACCGCCTCTGTTTTCGAGCCATCCTGCGACATCGGCATGAACCCCGCTTCCCAGGCATTCACGGTTTACAACCGCGGGGCCGGAACATTGAGTTACACCATTACGGAAAACATTTCATGGCTGAGCCTGGATGTTATCTCGGGAACGGCCACCACAGAGGCGGATCTAATCACCCTGAGGTATAACACTGCCCATCTGGCTGATGGAACATACGAAGGCACCCTTACCGTGACGAATGAAGATTCACCCAACACGTCACAAACAATCCATGTGGTCTTGACCGTAAACCCCCCGGCGACCGTTGCCATAAGTACCCCAACACTTACAAAATCACTTTCATCAGGAATGTCAGCGACGGACTCGTTCACCGTTACAAACAGTGGAGGAGGAACGCTCCATTACACTCTTTTCGAATCAGCGCCATGGCTTTCTCTGGGCAGGACAACCGGCACAGTGGTAGCGGAAGAGGATGAGATCCAGGTAACCTGTGACGCGTCCAACCTGTTCGATGGCACCTATTCGGCAGAGATTGTAGTGGGTGACTCAAGTGCCGGGAGCCCATCTCAGGTGATCGATGTGACCCTGCATGTCAGCGGAAACATCACAGTGCATCGTCCCATGGGGTCTGAAACCCTGCAGCAGGGAAATCGTCACAAGATAAGCTGGATGACGGATGGCTGGGTAACAGGTGAGATAAAAATTGACTTGTACAAAGGAGGCGTACTGGACAGCACCATCGCATCCAGTCATGCAAATAATGGGTTCTACTCGTGGCGTATCCCTGAAAGCCAGCCCATCGGCACCGACTACCGAATTCGCATAACCAGTGTGGATGACGCTTTAATAACAGGAGAGAGTCTTTCAGACGTTCGCATTGGCGCATTGCCGACACTTGCCGGAATCCCTTACAGGGAGGATTTCGAAGCCGATTTGGGGCAATGGATACAATCCGTGGATGATGACTTTAACTGGAAACAACAAAGTGGCGGTACAACGTCAAGCGGGACAGGCCCCACCGCAGCCCAAAGCGGGACATCCTATATTTACACAGACTCTTCGTCCCACAAATATCCTGGTAAATTCGCCCGATTGGAAAACACCTTTGATCTGCGTGATGCTGCAGCGCCACTCTTGTCGTTTTATTATCATATGTATGGTTCCAGCATGGGAACCCTGGTTATTCGCGCCAGTGTCGATCAGACCCATTGGACACCCCTCTTCTGCCGAACAGGGGACCAGGGCAACCACTGGCAGACCGCAAAGGCCGACCTGGCTTCTTTTGCCGGACAGGTTGTCATGATTCAAATCATTGGGACAACGGGCAGCCGTTTAAGCGATATGGCACTGGACGACATACGTATTGAAGAAGCGTCGAAAGCACTGGTCTGCGATACGCGACTGTTCACCGAAAAAAGTGCGGATGACGGCTCAATTTCAAACAAAATCACATTTGCCCTGTCAGGCGATACCTTCACATCACAGGTGGTTTCAGGTGGTCATGTAACGGCACGCAACGTCCCATCCGGTTTGACGGCAACCTTTGTACGTGACAGCGCAACCCGAATCACCCTGACGTTAACCGGAAATGCAATCAACCATAAGAATAAAGACGGTATATTTGATCTTCAGGTAATATTCGCCGACGGCTCTTTTGCGGCGGGTGATGCGTCCGCAATGGCCGGAAGCAGCCAAGACCTGAGGATTGACTATGTCGAAATCATGCCGCCCAATAGCGATCCAACCATCACAGGTCTTCCAACGGACTTGACGGTCCTGCAAGGAACAACAACAAACCTGGATTTATCACCAGCATTTTTTTCCGATGCAGACTCTGGGGAAAGGAGCATCAACCTGCGCTTGTCAGCGGGCAGCGGAGCCCTGTCTGCAACCCGCTCCGGCGATGTTGTTGTGACGGGAACGGGCACCGGAACCGTGGTACTCCAGGGAACATCCGCTGCCATTGACACCTTTTTAAATACAGCCGGAAATATTCGGTACACCGGAGCAGCAGATGTCTCTGGAAACGATGCGGATGCCATCTCATTGATTGCCAATGACGGGGGGCACTCAGGTCTCGGCGGAGGCACTGATGTTGAACTTGGCACGGTGAATATAGATATAAAAGCCCTTCATTTACTTTCTATTACAAAAGTCGGTATCGGCTTGGGAAGGGTGACCAGCGAACCCACAGGTATTGATTGTGGCAATGAGTGTTCACATGAATTTCCCGAAGGCACAACCATCACCCTCACCGCAAAAGCTGCCGATGCATTTTCCTGGTTTACCGGATGGTCCGGGGGTGGCTGTTTCGGTACAGGGGACTGCATTGTAAACCTAACAGACGCAACAGCTGTTACAGCTATTTTTGAAGCAGCCGACAGAGACGACGATGGTATACCCGACGCTCTTGATGCCTTCCCGGATGATAAAAACTACAATCACGATGGGGATAACGATGGCATGCCCTCCCTTTGGGAGACTCGCAACGGATTTAATCCGGCCATTGACGATGCCGCACTGGATTCAGATGGTGACGGCCTCAGCAATCTGAAAGAATTTATCAAGGGAACGGATCCCCACATCGTAACGAACGGACCCGGTATGGCGACCATGGAAGCCCCAGATAATTTTGCATCAGAACAACCACTGACGCTCACGCTTAAGGCGGGCTATGCCATCACAGCCTCTGCAGACTTACATGCCAGGACATGCTGGCAAATAGCCGAAGATTTTGAATTCACGTCAAATGTATTCAAAACAACGTCACCGACATTCAAAACCCAGGTGACGGTGCCGCAAGGGATACTGGATGCAGAGAAAACCTATTACTGGCGAGTTCAATACATTGATACGGATAATACAGCATGGGTATGGTCAGAACCCCGATCCTTTACAACGAGACCTGCGGCAACCTCAGACGATAATGCCAATGGGATACCGGACCATCAGGAGGTCTCGAGTGACAGTGGCCAGGATCTGGATGGGGACACCTTTGATGACCTTACTCAGGTTGACATGCATTGCCTGGCACTGAAGGATAGCGGGGATCAGATAAGTCTGAAAGATGGCGATCATGTATATGCCGTGGATTTCATTTCCCAAATGGACGCCATCACCATTGAAGAACAGATGGGCAGACCTGTTGATCTGCCTGCCGGCCTGTTCAACTTTCGGATAGTGGCAGATCAACCCGGTGCCGTTGTCACGACAACGATGTATTTCTCGAAACCTTTGCCCGATAATATCGTGTGGTATAAATACGACTCACTCAATGGGTGGCATGATTACAGCGATCATTCCACCATCAGCGATGATCGTAAATCCGTCGTGATAGAGCTCAAGGATGGCGACTACGGTGATGCCGATGGTATCGCCAACGGCATTGTCGTCGACCCCTCGGGCCCGGGAAGCACAATGAGAAACAGCAATAACGATAACTCTGGCGGATGTTTCATAGACACGGCGTTCATGTAACCATGGGGCCGGGCCACGTGAACCCATCGATATGTAAACATTCGATGTAAAAAACGTATTTCGCCTGTCACCAAACCCCCTGGTGTGTCATGTCAGAAACACGGGTATATTGATTAGGTCTGGAATGGATTTTTTTTTAAAAAGGCAGGTTACTTGTCGGGAATGAGTGTCTCATAGATTGGAGCTGAGGTCGAACGCATGGTGCCTGTCCCCTGTCCCCTGATTGTTTTCTCATGAAATATCCGGATTAGAAAGGATCCAGGGCATATAGGGGAGAACAGAGGGATATTTTCAAGAACCTGAGACCGGCCACTCAACAGATTGGATGATGAAAGAAAAAACCCCGCAGCCTTAAAAGACAACGGGGTTTTTCTTAAGGGAATCGGCCAATCTTTTTATCTGACCTCAACACGTTTATTTAATTAATTTTTGCTGCACGCCAAAACATTTTTATTTATCAATGAAACGGCTTCATTTACTTTATCAATATCAATGGTAACGTTTTCGATAACACTACGCTTAAATGATAATCCCCATAAGGTATCGCCGCCATTCTGGACATTCAGCGCCATCTCTTGCTTCAGCATGTATATTACGGTTAATATTGCAGCAATAACAAATGAGGCAATGGCGGCACCCATACCAGCTTCTACGGATAAGGAAATCCCACCAATTAAAACAGCGAGAATCGCAAAAAATAATGACTTAGGCTTTTGAAAGCCTCCTATAACTCCGGTCATAGCAACCAATGGAATGTTGATGGTTTGCCTTCCGAAGAAACTGGATTGAGTGACTTCAACCCTTTCATCATTACATTTAATTTCAGTCGTCGGATCTATTTTCATCAAAGACAATAAAAAGGCTACAACACCTCCCTGTCGACCAACAACATGTAAGGACTCCTCACCATTATTAGCTTCTTTGTTCAGATAAAATTTCTTCAACACCAATGCGCTCATCATTTTCTCCTTATAAAATAATTAATAATTTCAAAAAGTAGTAGTAAAGAAGGACATAAAACCACTTAAGTTCCGTAGAAATTCACATTTCTTATCCTGTCAAACTATACTCAACAATACACCCTATTCATAATATTAATTTTTCATCAATAAGAATTGAGTCAAAATAAAAAATACCGACACTCTCCGGGGCTTTTATCTATTTATAAAAACAAATTACCTTTTTACTTCTTAGTAAGCCTCTCACTCAAATTGGACGGAGAAATACAAATTAACGAACGCCCCTCATTGATCTTGGCCAGAAGCCCCCACCGTGAGGAGGTCCTTTCGTGCTGTTTCAGATGAGTGTCCGTCCCCTGCCCTGTTTTGGATAAACTGAAAAACTCGTGACTAAAAATAATGAATTTCAGGCGACACCTTTTTTTTCCTGAAGGCGTCGCCTGAAACGTTTGGGAACGTGCCTTTGGGCTATACCTTGAAGAACCCCATAATTTTGTTGAGCTTGCCAGCCAGCTCGGAAAGCTCCCCGGCGCTGGTGTTCACCTGGGATGCCGTGGTGGATATCTCAGCGGCGGCTGAGTTAACGTATGTAATCTCCATTGCAATTTCTCCAGCCGCCGTGGCCCCATGGGATATGTTAGCATTGACCTCCCCGATACCAGTGAATGCCTGGGAAAGATTCTCGGTAACTTCCTGTGTAGTGACCGATTGTTCCTCTACGGCCGAGGCAATCTGAGCAACAATTTCATTGATGGCGTCAATGACCTCTGTAATTTCAGTAATATCATTGGACGTTACCGAGGTGCTCTGCCGGGTTATGTCGATCTTCCGGCTGATATCCAGGGTGGCGTCGGCCGTCTGTTTGGCCAGTTCCTTGATCTCATTGGCCACAACGGCAAAGCCCTTGCCCGCTTCTCCGGCTCGAGCTGCTTCGATGGTGGCATTCAGGGCCAGGAGGTTTGTCTGTTCCGAGATGGCTGTAATGGTTTCCGTGACCTTGCCAATCTCCCTGGCTGCGGCCCCAAGCTCTTCGACCCTGGAAGAAGCCGACCCTGCTTTTGACACGGCCTTTTCAGCAATGCTCCGGGCTGTTTCAGCACTTTTGGCAATTTCTGATATGGTGGCACTCATCTCTTCAGTGGCAGAAGTGACCGTATTTAGGTTGGAGGCCGCCTGTTCAACCGCCGCAGAAATGGAATTCATGTTTGAACTGAGTTCTTCACCGGCAGCAGCAACGGAATTTGCATTGGTAGAGGTCTGCTCTGCGCTGTCGGTCATGAGACCGGCCATATCGGTGAGACTTGATGATGATGAAGTCATGGTGTGGCTGGCCTGGGTAACATCTTTAAATATATGGCTGAGGCTTGAGGACATGTGGTTCAAGGCCTTTACAAGGTCCCCCACCTCATCCCCCCGTTGGATCTCAAGCGTTTGGGTGAAATCCCCAGTGGCCATGGCCTGGGACAGTGCCACTCCCTTTTGAAGGGGAATAACGATGGAGCGGGTCAGAAGAACACCGCAGGTAATGGCGAGCCCTACGGCGATCACCATGATCATGAAACCGTATTTATCTATCTTATGGAAAAAAGTATCCCCGGACAGCACAAAGTTTGCGGCATTCCGGGTGTTGAGATCAATGATCTTATTGATCATCACAACCGCACTATGCCCGGTATCACGGCAAGGGCCAATGGCCTGGCCGGTCATTTTAAGCGCCAGGTCATGTGCCTTGTTTGTTTCATTGCTCATTGTGGTAAATGTCTGGTCAATGCGGTTGACCACAGGGAGCAGGTCCTGTTCAAAGAGCGTTTTCGCCTCGGACCCACGCCCCTCCTCCAGACGTGTGTGAATTTTCGTCACAACGTTCCGGTAGGCGTTGGTGAGTTCTCCCAGGGTTTCAAGGCTTGTGTCTACGGTCCTATTCTCGATCTGGTACCGAGACTTCATCTCCTGGATCTCCTTTAAAAGGTCTTGCCGGAGATCACTGTTTTCCTTTTCCCCATGGAACACCTCCATGGACAATGACTGAAACCTGTCCATGACCGCTGCCCTTGCCTGGTCGGTGACCGCTATCAAAACCATGGGATTTCGTATGCCAGTGGCTTCAAGCGCCTGGAGGTAAAGAAAAAATTGTTTATTGGCGGCCTCCCATGCTTTGAATTTCTCCTTGTATGATCTCCACAGGGGCTGCATTTCCTTGTCCATGGGGATCTTTTCAAAGAGCTCAATATTTTCTCCATAAACCTTGAACACTTTCTTTAAGATGAGGTTCTGTTCGTTCATCCCTTCGGGTGTGATAAAGAGGTCAAGCATGTTGCGCTGGCAGGTCATGAAGCGCTCGATCTCTTTATTTAATTTTGCAAGGTGGTTGATGGCTGGCAGGTTTTCTTGTCCCACCCGTTGCAGGTAATGGCCAAGTGTTGTAGAGGAAAATCGCCCAAAAAGGCCCATACCTACACAGATAAGGGCAATGCCCAGGAATGCACCGATCATTTTTCGGCTCAATTTCATATTTTGTAAGCGTTCACGGGGTTGAGTAGGAATTTAGATCCAAGATGTACACGGGGGTGAATTTTCAAAATGGCATCGGATAGCGTTGTTGAGAACGTCAAATGTACGCAAGCCTTTAATGCGGCAGGTTTCAACGAGGGATAGAATAGACTCAACCCATCGATTGCCCTTTTCGCTCTGGGTTCCAAGGCTTCGTTTTCGCCATAGAACGCCCATACGTAGAGCTCTTTCAGCTCTATTATTCGACGGTTCAATACCGTCAAAATCAAGAAAGACCCAAAGGCTTTCCAGCATATCAAAGACATGACGCGCCATTACGCCAGCATCATCATCTGCGTCACCATGTAGGCTAAGTAAAACCATCAGCTCTTGATAGAAGTCGGTCCATTCTTGTTCATCAGGGGGCTCTTTGGCAAAATGGATGAGACATTGAAGAAGCTCAAGCATCATCCCACCAAATATTTTGATGTGAGGGGTCCTTCTTTCAGACAATCCTCTGGCTCTTCGGATTAGATGAGGGATGCATGTTTGCCTATGATTTATCCATTTTTGGTAGAGCGCATACCCATCACTGATCAGGATGCCATTCCAGTCTTCGACTAATTCTTCGAAGGCTTGCTTTGAACGGTGGGTGGCAATGCGATAGAAGCCAACCTGTTTGTTGGCCATTACCCACAACCAGCACAGATCATGAGATAGTTTCCAGCTGGTTTCATCAACATAGTTGCAGTAGGAACTTCGAGCGACCTCTGCAATTCTTTGATAAATGGGAGCCAGAGCATTTGTTGCCCGGTCGATAATGTTTTGAATGGCTCCGGTGCTTATATGGACCTCGTACATCGAATGAATCAGATTCTGAACCGATAGACGACTCAATCCTTTTGGCCCACTCATTTCGGCAACAAACGCACTGAACCTGGGGCCGAAACCGGTTTGAACATTTTGTGGCACCTCAGCCTTTGCTTGTTGCCCGCAAGACGGGCACTGGCATTTATACAAAACGTAGTGGCGGACATCAACTTGGGGTGGCGGAAGTTCAATATTCTGGTGGGTGTAAAAAGGCTCACTAATAGCCTCATCAAAACAGGTGCACCCGCAAGAACAATATGAGGGGAGGATAGCGTGAGTCTCGGTTGGGGCCAGCAATACCTGCTGGTGACCCTTGTGGCCTGGCTGAGCACCTTTCCGACGCTTTATGTCGGTCTCATTTCCCTTTGATTTTTCGGGCTTTTTGATCTGTCGTTTGCCTGAATAAGGGGGGTCTGAAGAAGGCGGTTTACTTGAATTATTAGAATCTTTACGCTTCTTGGAAGACAATTTGTCAATGGCCGCCTCGAGCTGATCTAAACGCGCCTGCTGTGAGATTAGGATATCTTCAAGCTGGGTCATGTACGTTTGAACGGTATCTGGGCACCGCTTCCGATCTTTAGCTGATGGCGACTTTATTGTTTTCATGAGTGCAGGCTATCACACTAGTTGTTGCATGTCTAGTTTGAATAATTATTGAACAATATAGATGTATCCATAAGTATTAATGATGCTTAGGGCGGATTACGGGTTCAATTTGGGCCGTGAACGCTTACCATATTTTTCATGGGAGTATCCTAAACTTGCTCTGGAAGTTAAACAGGGTAGGTACTGGCCTCACACCGTTTCAGTTTGAAAAAATACAACAATATGACAAGGTTTTACACACGGTAAAATCACACTATGTCGTCGATCAGAAGAATATAAGCCCAGTGCCGAGTAGCTATACAAGATACTTATCGGGTAACTTCGCTCGCGAGTTGAGGAAATATTATGAAATATTAAAGATATCAATAAGTGCACCCAGGGGGACACAAAAATACCATTCTCCCTCTATCTTCCAATAATAGTTTCGGTAAGGGTGGTGGAAATAAATAATCACACAGTGGCTTACCGGAATACCAATAGAATTTGACCCGAGAAACGAGAGAAAACCAGAAACCAGGGGACAGGCGACATGCGTCTGGTGTTGAATTCATCCCATGATGGTTTCTTTTTGCGTCATTCCTGACCAAAAAAAGGGTTGTCATCCCGGTGGTTCGATCTGAACTCAATATGTGATTGTGAATCGATGCCCGAACAGGCCGGTGGAGGAACAGCTCTTCCAGCTGACATGACGAAGGACAAGACGTGAATCGTATGCCCCCACGGCAACAGGAGTGGATGCTGAATTCATTTTGATTGTTTGGCGGTTATTGCAGACTTTATCTGGTGGAGCGACAGAAAACTGTCAGGCCTCTCTCAATCGTTTCATGGAGTACATGCCATCAAGCCCTTTCACCTTCTTGGGGACCCGTGCCCGGCTGCCATAAAGGCGATCCTTAAAGATTTCATAGGTTCCAACAACAAAAAGCGCATGGTGCCTGTCCCCTGGCCCCCCTGGCCCCTTTGAAAGGTCAAGCGCATCTTGCCTGTCCCCTGGTTCTCCTGGTTCTCTTACATCAGCCACTTCCACCAAATAAACATAGATAAAAAGCCGAACAGGTAGATCAGCCCGGCCCAAGATAAGAACTTCAAACTCCGGCTCAATATCAATTCTTTCGGTAGATCCGGTTTTATCATCAATCGGTAATTCAACAAAGCAAAAACAGGGGTGGTCATAAAGGCCATGACCATAGCAAAATTCAACATTGTCATTAATGCCGAGGTGAAGAAGATCAGGATCCCCATTGCAAGGCCCCCGACTAACAACATCCAGGCCGAGTGATAACGACGCTGTTCCAATTCTTTGTGTTGCAGCAGCAGTTGCGATTCCGCCAAAGCACGGGAATAACCATCAATGGCTGTAATTGTGCTGCCGAAAATACAGAAAAAAGCAACAGCAGCAATTAGATAACGGGACCATTCACCAATAGTTGATGCGTAAATACTCACCAGCTGATGGGAAAAACCAATGCCAGAACTTTTTAATTCAGTGCCATTACCATGCAGTACCAGTGCGCCGAGAGCAAGAAAAACGATGGCCAATACAGACGTGCCGATATAGCCAACATTAAAATCGAACAGGGCCGATTTTAATGTAACTACCTGCTCTTTACGTTGGCACTTAAGCCATAGCGAAGTTAAAGATGAAATTTCAATGGGTGCAGGCATCCACCCCATCATCGCAATCAAAAAACCAAACGAAGCAAGGGTCCAGGCAGACGGTGTTTCAAAATCAGCGGGTGCAACACTCCCCTTTTCTGCGGCAATAAATAACGCACTCACCGTCGCGATCACAAGTACCGACATGATCACTTTCGATAATCCATCCAACGCTTTGTAATGACCCGATAGCAATATCCCTAAACATGCCGCCAATACCGCACCGGCCAAAATCGTTAAGGGCAGAGTAAAGGGAAGGAAATAGCCAAGCAAACTGGCACTAAACAGAAGTAATGCAGCGGTATTGACCACCGCAGAGATGGAGTTAAGCACGGTGAATAACCACAAATAGCCACGCCCCATCTCGTCATAACCCTGGATCAGGCTTTTCCCTGTCCCCATGGTGTACTGCACACCCGCACGAAAAAATGGGTATTTAAATATATTAACCAGCAAGATCAGGCCAACAAGCTGCCAACCATAAATAGCACCGGCTTTGGTTGACGCGACAAGGTGAGAACCTCCTACTGCAACGGTTGCCATCATAATGCCGGGGCCCAATGACTGAATAAGGTGTTTCAACCCATGCGTAACAGGTTCAACCTGCAACCCATGCGTAATAGGTTCAACCTGCACCATCGCGGTATTCTTCATAATTAGTTTCTCGTAGTTTTTATTGTAATGCAGCGCTACTTTTTATGTTCAAATAGGTCTTGCACAAAAGTTACAAGGAAGTTTTCGCATGTTTAAGAAACGTATCTTGCCTTGCCCCTGGTTTTCATTTTAGCAGTTATAAAGCAGAAATCACCCGTGCTGTCAATGTTGGAAATTTAGGAAAACATAAACAGTTAGAGCCACCCGTAGATGATGATGCCATGGGTTCCCGGTGGGCTGTTCATTCATGACTCTTGGGGAAAAGAAGGTCTGACCTAAATAACGGTCAAGCGCATGGTGCCTGTCCCCTATTCCTTGGTGTGTCATGTCAGAAATACGGGTATATTGATGAGGTTTTGAAATGAATTCCTTTTTAAAAAGGCAGGTTACTTGTTGGGGATGAGTGTCTCATAGGTTGGCGTGGAGGTCAAGCGCATGGTGCCTGTCTCCTGGTCGGTCCTTTCTACTTTCACTATTCACCATTTACTATTCGCCGGTCGGTTTTCCTTCTAAATAAACATCCCGCTTTGTTCTGTGATCCAGCTTGCTAAAGAAACACTTTGGCTTTATGGTTATCTAAATTTGCTGGGGATAGATATTGATTGATGGCGTGGAGAAAACATGAAGACCGATTTGACTGAAAAACTGTTGGAAGCCCGTGGGATTCTCATTTTGGACCATCGAGGCGCGCGAAAGGCCGAGGTTCCGGAGAACACTTTTGAAGCCTTTCAAAGGGCCTTTGATGTACGGGCCACCCTTGACGAGAGTCAAAACTTGGGCCAAATCAAGGGTATTTTAATTCCCACCTTTGATGAAGCGTGTCGTCTCATCAAGCATAAACAAAATGCGATCTTCAATGTCGAAATCAAGTCCGGCGACAGGCTCTTCTGCCGCATCGCCAAAGACGCTATGAAGGTCATTTAACGCCATGGCATCAATGGCCAGGTCATCACCACCCTTCTTACCATCCGGTTTTTACGTCCTGCCATCGAAACCGCCAACATATAGTGGATGTGACCCCAAACCTGAATGAAGCAGGGATGGTCCGTTACATTCTTAGCTACAAGCAGCAGAAGATAAAAATAAAAGGACTGTTGGAGATAACGTTGAAGAATTTCATATTGGTCATGACCCTGATGATAAATCTGTTGTTGCAACCTCTTTTGTCCACATTGCATGCAGAGCAGGCAATGAGTGGAAACTCCATTGAGCGGAAAAAGGCGTTGAGAAAGCTGACAATAAAGCCAGGCCCTTACCGAGGCGCGGAGGCCGAGGCACCCCTCTGGATGACAGAGCTCCTCGAAAACGCCCTGGCAGACCCGAACCCCACGGTGGTGGCCGAAGCTGTAGACCAGATCGGTAACCTGAAAATCCGGTCCCTTAGTTCCCGCCTGATCACTCTTTACAATGAATCGGATTCAAAATTCAGAGGGTATAGCGAACGGGTTCAAAATTCGATCATCGAAACCATCGGCAAAAACAAAGGCGCCGAATGTTCTGAATTCCTTTCAGATTTATTAGAGGATGACAACGGAACTCCCAGCGGTTTCACCATTCTTAGGGCGATAAAAAATTTAAATGATGCAGGACTCACAGCTGTTCTTCAGGATTATGCCATAAGAATGGAAACTATCTCCCTTAAACTACAAGAAAAAGGGGTCGATGCGCTGATCTACTCGAATTTTGAGCGACACGGAGCCCTCGCACGGGAAATCGCCGATTCGTTAGGGGGGGCAAATGAATAAAATACTACATTTTATATTGCTCTTTCTATTATTTTTCATCATCGTTTCCACGGCCCAGGCCAGAGTGGGGATCGTGGTTAACAAGGATCTATATCCCCTGATCAAAGATTCGCTCTCCACATATATCAGCGACCTTCGGACTATCGAAGGCAAAGAGGTCTGGCTCAGCAGCGACCGGTTCGACGACTCCGATACAATAGCGGACCTTAAAGCAATGCTTCAGGATAATTATCAAAATAATGAACTCGAAGGAGTTGTTTTGATTGGTGATCTGCCTATCGCCTGGATGGAACTTGATAATGACTGGGAGGAGTACGCGAGTTTCCCCAGCGATCTCTATTATATGGATATGGATGGGACCTGGGAAGATAAAGCGAGCTGGGGAAAATCCGGAATATTTGATACCTTTCCTGTAAATCTTTATCCAGAAATATGGATTTCGAGAATCACGGCAGGAATGACCCCCATGCTCGGTGATGAAGAGGTTATCGTCAAGGACTACTTTGACAGGGTACACGACCGGATGAAAGGAATGGATACGATCTCACATCGTTATCTGGTCCTTGGGGATACGGATTGCTGGGGAAACTCTCTCGACGGCTTTGACGGTTTTGTCCGCTCTTCAGAAATGGGATACGCCAACGGCGAGGTGACTAAATACCTTCGCTATAACGGGGAGGACACCCGGGAAAACTGGATAAAAGGAATGCGGGACGGGTATGAATATGCCCTTGTTACCGAACATTCAGCGCCCAACTTGCATTGTACCAAATGGGACTCTCCAAAGGATTTCTTTTATAACGTTGACTACCAGAAAATGGCGGCAGACGGCGAGCCCGGAAATGTGAGATTCTACAATCTTTTTGCATGTTCCAATGCCCGTTTTACTTATAAAGACTTTCTCGCAGGCTCTTACGCCTGGGGGCATAATGGGCTGGTCAGTATAGGAAGTACCAAAACAGGAAGCATGCTCTATTTTGGCGAGTACAACGAACCTCTGGGAGAGGGAAAGAGCTTCGGCGAAGCATTCTTGGCGTGGGTCAGGAGAGTGGGCGTCCACGATTTATCCTGGCACGGCGGAATGACCTTGATGGGGGTTGGATCCTTGAAACTCCTCCCTTACGCAAAGGATGACTTTTCCGTCACAGTCACAGCAACAGCCGAGGGGAAGGCCTCCCTTTCAGAGACAATTTCCGTAGTGGAAGATACTGACGGAAGCCCCATCGAAATTAAAGCGTCTGCAAAGGTTGTCACAGGCACTGTTTCACGCGTAGAGTTTTTCCGGAATGATCTCTTGATCGGCGAAGACAGTAATTTTCCGTACAGTATTTCATGGGCTAATCCTGACAAAGGTATTCACCTTCTCAAGGCTGTTGCGTACAATAGTGCCGGAGATAAAACTATCTCCTCCCCGGTTAAGATCATTGTTGCAGGAAAATTGGGAGAAGGCTCCATTTCAATGCAATACTGGAATGACGAAACAGCCGTGGATGATTTTACGGATTTTTCAACCTATCCCGACAATTCAACATATTCTTCTCTGACGCAACTTCAGGACTTTCAGACGTCACCCTATTCGAGAGCCTATTGCACAAGGATAACGGGATTTATTCATCCGCCTGTCACGGGCAACTATAACTTTTATATGGCAGGATGTAATACTTGGAAGCTCAGATTAAGCTCCGATGAGGCCGAAGCCAATAAATCATTGCTTTTAAGTGTTTCCGCCTATGGGGAATTCCCTGAAGAGGCATCGAAATCAGCCCCAGTGTCCCTCGAGAGTGGGAAAAAGTATTTTATTGAGGCACTGCATAAAGGGGAGGAACGCTGGAGCAGCCTTACCGTCGGCTGGTCAATACCCGGTCTTGAGGTTGACGTAATTCAGGGCTTATTTTTATCTCCTGAGTACGTATTTTATAAGGTTGATTTTAATTGTTTTAACTATCACGGAGATATCAAAGGAGGGTTAAATCAGTGCGTTAAGCCGGGTGACAATACCTGGCCAATCACTGCTGTTCCGGCTCAGGGCTACTGTTTTACCGGCTGGCGGGGAGATTACACCGGCAGCGACAATCCGTTAACCCTTCATAATGTCAATTCCAATATGATCATTGAAGCCGGGTTTGCGGTAAAGACCTACAAAGTGAATTTCATCTCAGGTGAACACGGACATCTCAATGGGGTGACAGAGCAAGTTGTCCCTTATGGCGGGAGCAGCAGCGCAGTCAAACCCGAAGCTGATGAAGGGTATCAATTCACGGGATGGAGCGGGGCTTATACGGGAACAGAAAAAACACTACGGGTCGATAACGTTATTTCCGACAAAACCATCACGGCCGAGTTTGCGGTAATGACCTACAAAGTGGGTTTTATAGCGGGTGAACATGGACGTATAGAGGGGGTCACAGAACAAGTTATCCGCCATGGGGGAAGCAGCAGCGCAGTCGAACCCGAAGCTGATGAAGGGTATCAATTCACGGGATGGACCGGGTCTTATACGGGTACAGACAAAACACTACGGGTCGATAACGTTATTTCCGACAAAACCATCACGGCCAAGTTTGCGGTAAAGACCTACAACGTGGATTTTATCGCGGGTGAACATGGACGTCTCAAGGGGGTGACAGAGCAGGTTATCCCCCATGGCGGAAGCAGCAGCGCAGTCGAACCCGAAGCTGATGAAGGGTATCAATTTACGGGATGGACCGGAAATTATCAGGGCACAGATGAAAACCTCATCATCGAAAATATTACGACTGATCTGACGATTGCATCTCATTTCGCACTGAAGCCGGAAGATTCAGGGCAAAATGGGTGTTTTATATCAACGGTTAAGTAAAACCAGAGAAACCAGGGGACAGGCGACATGCGTCTGATGTTGAATTTCATCCCATGATGGTTTCTTATTGCGTCATTCCTAACCAAAAAAAGGGTTGTAATCCCGGTGGTTCGATCTGAACTCAATATGTGATTGTGAATCGATGCCCGAACAGGCCGATGGAGGAACAGCCCTTCCAGCAAGCATGACAGCAGGAATGGGCGCTGAATTCGTTTTGATCGTTTGCAGGTTATTACCTTTATTGCGGACTTTATCTGATACAGCGACAGGAAACCGTCAAGCCTCTCTCAATCGTTTCATGGAGTACATGCCATCAAAGCCGCTGACCCGCTTTGGCACCCTTTCCCGGCTTCCATAAAGCCGATCCTTAAAGATTTCATAGGTTCCGATAACAAAGGACTTAGAACCGATAATGCCCGAGTCGGTAAAATAGCGGGTTCGGGACCTGAACCGCCGGATGCGATCCTGCTCAAAATTCTTTTCCTTTTCTGACTGAAATATCCGCGTCGGGATCGCGGCCTTGCCCCGTTTTTTAACCGATCCCGCATGATAGCCTGAAAGTCATATAAAGCGCACACTATTCGGTTGCCACTCCCAAGTACTTTAAGAACAGCCTATCTCTGGCCACAGATTCGGTGGACCATCGATAGTTGCCCATGACAGTCTGCACCTTTGTGGTTTCGATGCAGTCAAAC
>NZ_JAQYWB010000094.1 GCF_030145185.1 Desulfoluna sp.
GGGCTGCGCCTTCGCCCTGGGCGGCAATGTAACCCGCGAGCTTGTCGAAAGTGTGTAAATCTCTCAGCTGGAGAGCTCCGGGAACGTCGAGTCCGAAGTGCGCGGAGACTTTTCCGAAGACTTCCACCTGCTTGACGGTGTCGATGCCGAGGTCGGCCTCCAGGTCGAGGTTTTCGTCGAGCATGTCCACGGTGTAGCCGGTCTCTTCGGCGATGATCTCCTGGACGGTGGCGATGGCTGAAGGGGCCGCGTCAGCAGCCGGTGTCTCGCTTGCGGCGGGGGCTGCGCCTTCGCCCTGGGCGGCAATGTAACCCGCGAGCTTGGCGATGGTGTTTAAATCTCTCAGCTGAAGATCTTCGGGAACGTCGAGTCCGAAGTGCGCGGAGACCTTACCGAAGACTTCCACCTGTTTCACGGTGTCGATGCCGAGGTCGGCCTCTAAGTCCAGATCGGCTTCGAGCATGTCCACGGTGTAGCCGGTCTCTTCGGCGATGATCTCCTGGACGGTGGCGATGGCTGAAGGGGCGGGGTCGGCAGCCGGTGCCTCGCTTGCCGTAGGCGCTGCGCCCCCGCTCTGGGCGGCAATGTACCCGGCGAGCTTGGCGATGGTGTTTAAATCTCTCAGCTGAAGGTCTTCGGGGACGTCGAGTCCGAAGTGCGCGGAGACCTTACCGAAGACTTCCACCTGTTTCACGGTGTCGATGCCGAGGTCGGCCTCGAGGTCCAGATCGGCTTCGAGCATGTCCACGGTGTAGCCGGTCTCCTCAGCGATGATCTCCTGGACGGTGGCGATCGCTGACGGGGCGGCGTCAGCAGCCGGTGCCGCGCTTGCTGCCGGGGCAGCGCCTTCGCTCTGGGCGGCAATGTATCCGGCGAGCTTGGCGATGGTGTTCAAATCTCTTAACTGAAGATCTTCTGGAACGTCGAGCCCGAAGTGCGCGGAGACTTTTCCGAAGACCTCCACCTGTTTCACGGTGTCGATGCCGAGGTCGGCCTCTAAGTCCAGATCGGCTTCGAGCATGTCCACGGTGTAGCCGGTCTCCTCAGCAATGATCTCCTGAACGGTGGCGATGGCTGACGGGGTGGCACCCGCAGCCGGTGCCGCACTTGCTGCAGGGGCAGCGCCTCCGCTCTGGGCGGCAATGTACCCGGCGAGCTTGGCGATGGTGTTCAAGTCTCTGAGCTGAAGATCCTCGGGGACGTCGAGTCCGAAGTGCGCAGAGACCTTGCCAAAGACTTCCACCTGTTTCACGGTGTCGATGCCGAGGTCGGCCTCAAGATCGAGGTCGGCTTCGAGCATGTCCACGGTGTATCCGGTCTCTTCGGCGATGATCGTTTGAACCGCAGCCACGGCAGATCCGGTGGCCGCAGCAGGGGCAGGTTCGCTGACCTGGGCGGCCGTCTGTGCGGCCGGCTCAGGGGTGGGCTTTTTCTCAGGCGCTGCCTGGGCACTGGTGTGGCTCGGGGCTTCGATGGTTTTACGGCCCTTGGGCTGGGTGTCGGACTGAACCCTTAAGGTGTGGTCCACGACTTCCAGGATGGGGTACTCCTCACCGGAGATGCGCTTGAGCCAGTTGAAGTAGTCGGCGTTGTTTTCGCGGCTTCTCTCCTCGGAGTGCTTAATAAAAAGGAAGGCGAAGTGAGACCCGAAACCGGCGGCAAAGTGGATGCCGTAGTTCAGCTCCCTTTTTTCCCCGCGGGAGAAGGTGAGGTCGGAAAACTCTTCGGCCAGATCCGTGAGGTTGGCGATGGGGGGTGCCTGGTTTTTGGCCAGGGCCTTGACCATCACAGCGTCTTCGATGGCCGCACCCAGGGTGTGGCCGGTGAAGCCTTTGGTGTTGGCGATGGTCACCTTGGGGGCATCCTCGCCAAAGGCGCTTCGAAGGGCCTTGATCTCGGCGTCGGCGCTGCCGCCGCGGGCCGGGGTGTAAGTCTCGTGGGACATGAAGAGGGTTTTGTCCGCGTAGCGTTCTCTCTCAAGGCCGTGGCGTTTTTCCACGCGTTGGACAAACTTGCTCAGCTCCCGTGCCAGGTGGTCCTGATCGATACGGGTCGAGTGGAAGGCGCTGTTGCCGAGGTAGGAGCCCAGGATCTCGGCCTGGCCGCAGAGGCCCCTTTCGGTCAGGGTGTCTTTGCGTTCCACGATGAGAGAGACGGCACCGGCACCGAGAATGGTTCCGTTTCGGTTGGTGTCAAAGGGCTTGGCCGCTTCAGCGACGGTCTTTTTGACGCTGGCAGCTCCCATGGAGAGGAAGCTGGAGGCGATCCAGGGCACCTGGGCTTTGCTGGTGGCCGATTCGCCGCCGATGACGATGACACGCTCGCAGCGTCCGGCGCGGATCCAGTCCTCGGCTGTGGCGCAGGCCTGGGTGGTGGAGGCGCAGGCACCGGAGAGCAGAAGGTTGGGCCCTTTGGCCTTGATCATCTGGGCAAAGTGGGCGGAGCCCAGGGAGATGGCGTTGATGATCAGCTCGCGGTTGAACTGGTAGGGGGTCTCGGGCTGGTCCTTTTTAAGACCAAAGAACCAGTCGGTGAGGCGGCCTTTGAGCTCGTTGTCCTTCACCGTCTCCATGAGATAGTAGTAGATCTGCTCCATCTCTTTGAAGGGTTTTACGGAGAACTTGTCCCGGCAGTAGTTTTCCACCTCGGTGAGCAGGGTCTCCCAGCCTTGAAAGAGGGAGGTCATGATGACGCCGGTGGTCTCCTGCATCTCTTTGGGCAGGGCAAAGCCGTTGGTGATGGGCTTGCCGCTGGGGCCGGTGGTCCAGTTGCGCACCAGGGGGACCCCTGCGTCGCGCAGGGCGTTGATGCCAGCGGCGATCCCTAAGTTGATGCTGATGTCGTAGTTGTACTTGATGCCGAAGTCGCTGTGGTGGAAGTACCCCAGCTTACCGGCCAGCTGAATCACCTCTTCGGGGGAGGTGATGGCCATCATGCGGGCGTTGCCGTTGGGCGATTTGTGGATGCGCACGATGTTTTTATCGAGCATGAACCCGCGCTCTTCGTCGGACAGGGCCTCAATGCAGTTGTGGCCGGCGATGATCTTGTCGAAGTTGTCTTCGTCAAAGACCTTGCCGGAGGAGCCGGGCAGGCCGATGGAGACGCCGGCGATGGAGACGGGGCCGGTATAGAACCCGAAGGTCTCGATCTCATGCAGGCGCTTCTCGCGGCGTGATTTGAGGTACTCTTTTTCGATGAGGGATTTCAAGCTGTCCGAGTTGTCTTTCAGGAAGGCGTTGAAGTCGTCGTGATCGTCGGCAAAGGCCTCCTGGGCCTCTGATGTTTTAAAAGGTACGGGCACGGCCGCGGGGGTCGGGGTCTGAGCCACGGTCACCTCGGGAGCATGCGCGGAGGGCGCGTCGTTGTTTGCAGTCTCAGTCATAGTAGGTCTGATGGTCTCGATAAGTGCCGTAAGGGAGCTCGTCTCGCCCTTTCCTTTGTCCACGGAGAGGTGGGCGGTGAAGCCTTCGGGCAGAATGTATTTTAAAAGTCCGGTGAGGATTTTGCCGGTTCCCACCTCAAAGAAGGTGTGAACCCCGGCATCGTGGACCGTCGTAACGGATTTTATGAACTCCACCGGAGAGATAATCTGGTTGATAAGCAGGCGTTTTACCGCGGCCTCGTCGTCCGGGTAGGGCAGGCCGGTGACGTTTGAGATCACCTTGGAGAACCCCTGTCGGTTGAAAGCGATGCCTTCGATGAAACGGGCCAATTCGTCGGCGGCGCTTTTGAGGATGGGGGTGTGGAAGGCCCCGGTCAAAGGCAGCTTGCGGAACATGGCGCCCTTTTGGGTCAGGAAGGTGCAGAAACGGTCGATGGCCCCTTCGAGACCGGAGACGGCGGTCTGCTTGTTGCTGTTCTTGTTGGTGACGTAAATGTCACCGATGCCGGACTCATGGATGAGTTCGGCTGCCTCTTCGGCGTTTTTGAAGAGCACGAGAATTCGGCCGGGGGTGTTCAGGTCGGCCTTTTTCATCAGCTCGGAGCGCTTCATCACCAGCCGGAAGGCATCGTCAAAGGAGAGGATGCCGCTGGTGTAGAGGGCGGAGTATTCGCCCACGCTGTGTCCGATATGGTAGTCGGGGGTGAACCCGGCTTCTTTGAGCAGGTCAAACACCGCCGCCGTGGCCAGAAAGACCGCCGGCTGGGTGAAGTCGGTGGAGTGAATCCTTGGGTCCTCATCGGCGAACATGACCTCGAGAAGTGAGGCTCCCCGTTCCTTGCGGAAGAGGGCGTTGGCCTGATCGAAGAGGGCCTTCACATAAGCGTTGCTCTCGTAGATGGGCTGCATCATCTTCGGGTACTGGGATCCCTGGCCGCAGAGGAGGGCGCAGGTCTCTCCTGCATGCACCTCGCCGTGGGGCATGGACGCGGCGGTGACGTCGATCGCCGCTTCTTCGTTGAAGGAGGCGGTGGTGTCGGTCATCCAGAGGGGCAGGGTGCTGATCACGGCGTGGCCATGGTTGGCACCGAACCCGAAGAGGTTGACGCCGAGGCTCAGGCGGTGTCCTGCCGGGGCGTCGGCGAGATCCAGGCCGGGGACCAGGTTGAATCGATCCGCCACGATGGAGTTCTCGGAAGAGTGGCTGTGGTGGGGCAGCAATTTGCCGTGCTTGGCCATGAGGCCCAGCTTCACCATGGCGATGGCTGGGTTGGCGCCCTTGTAGTAGCCGAACTCCGGCTTGATGTTGCCGAGGCGCATCTTGTGGTGAAAGCTTCGGGAGGTGGCCTGCAGCTCCACCTGGTCGAGCATGAGCGAAGAGAAGCCGAAGAGGTCCACGTGGGCCACGTCCTCTTTGATCACGTCGGTGCGGTCGTAGCGACGCTCCGTTACCTCGCGGAACAGGGCCTCGGAAGGCGCGTAGAGGTTCCGTGCGGGGTTGGAACGGAACCCGATCTCCGACAGCTCGGCAAAGACGGGCATGTCGAGCTCTTTGGCTTTTTTATAGGTGGTGAGCACCAGGGCCGCGGCCCCTTCGCCCAGGTGGATCCCCTTGGCCCGCTTGTCACAGATGAAGGTCTCGGCGTCGGTCAAGACCCCCAGACGTTTGAAGACCATCATGATGGCGGGGTAGAAGCTTGCGTCTACACCACCGGCGACCACCATGTCGTAGTCTCCGGCGCGAAGGCCCTTGACGGAGAGGTCGGCGGCAATGCCGGAGGAGGCACAGGCGGCGTCCACCACAAAGTTGGCGCCGTTGGCCCCAAAGAAGTTGGCGATGCGGCCGGTGATGATGTTGGTGAGAAGGCCCGGGGTGGTGTCCTCATTGTTCTCCATGAATCGTTCACGGATGCTTGCAAGGAGGGCCTCACCCGCCTTGGCTGATTTGATCGGATCCACGCCGGGGGTTTCGGCAATAAAGCGTGCGACCATGGGGGCGCGGGTTCGCACGATGTTCTCCACGTGCTTCTCACCGCTGATGCTGCCCATGATGACGGCGGTCTTATTGCCTTTTCCGAACATCTTATCACGATTTCCGCCGCAGGCTTCATCGATGGCCTGGGTGGCGGCATCCAGGGCAAAGAACTGGGCCCTGTCGATGGACTTCGCCGTCTTGGGCGGGATGCGGTACTTTAAATTATTGAAGCTGTAGTTGGGGATCACCCCGGCCTTGACGCGGGGCAGACTGAAATCGGCCTCTTCATTGACGAAGTAGTCGAGGTGAAGGCGATCTTCCGGCATCTCGCTGAGCATCTTTTTGCCATCCACCAGGGTCTCCCAGAAGGCGTCCGTGGAGAGGCCGCCGGGAAGAACGGTGCCCATGCCGCTGATGACGATGCGGTCGTCGTTGAAGTCCCAGGTGGTGTCGGGAAAGATCGTTCGCGCGGGGGCTTTGTAGGAGGCGGTGAGCTCTTCGACCACCGCGTGGTAGTTGATCCCCCCGAACCCGTAAGCGGAAACGGCCGCACGCTTGGGTTTGCCATTTTCTGTCACCCAGGGCTTGGCGTCTTTGATGATGTAGAGCTTGGAGTTTTCCAGCTCATGCTTGGGGGATGCCTTTTCAAACTGCCCGTTGGGCGGCAGGATGGCGTGTTTCATGGCCAGCAGCACCTTGATGAGCCCTGCGGCTCCGGCACCGCCCAGGAGGTGACCGATCTGGGACTTGACGGAGCTGACACCCTTGGGTCGCCCTTGATCGTAGACCCGTTTCAGGGTTTTGATCTCGGTGATGTCGCCCAGGATGGTGGAGGTGCCGTGGGCTTCGATAAAGTCGATGTCATCAAAGGTCAGACCCCGGGTCTGCTCGAAGCATCGGTGAAGGGCGTACTCCTGACCGTCGGGGTTGGGGGCGGCGATGGCCTTGCCCTTGCCGTCGGAGCTTGACCCCACCCCTTTGACGATCCCCAGGATGGTGTCCCCGTCACGCAGGGCGTCCTTGGCACGTTTCAGCACCACCACGCCGGCCCCTTCTCCCAGGACAAAGCCGTCGGAGCGTGCGTCAAAGGGGTAGGATCCTTTGGCGGAGAGAGCGCCCATCTTGGCAAATCCGATGAAGGTTTCGGGGTTGATGCTGGTGTTAAGTCCCCCTGAGATCACCACGTCGTGGCTGCCGGAGAGGAGCTCTTTAATACCGGAGTCCAGGGCGGCGAAGCTGGTGGCACAGGCGGCGTCCACCACGTAGTTGGCGCCCCGGGCGCCGATGGCGGCGGCCACGCGGGAGGCTTCGATGTTCAAGGTGGCGCAGTCCGGAGATTCGTTGTGGTAGTCGCCGGCCATGCGATCCTTGAGGTGGGTCAGGACTTTTGCCTTTTCATCTTCGGAGAGGGCTTTAAAGGCCTCGCTCTGTTCCAGGTGCCAGCGGAGCTCGGGGTAGTAGTACTTCAGGTTCAGGTGGTGGCTGGTTTCGTTGCCGAGGCAGCTGCCCATGATCACCGCGGTACTGGCCAGGGGAAGCCCTTTGCCCTGGGGGTAACCGGCCTTTTCAAGGGCCTCGAAGGTGGCGACCAGGGCCATCTGCTGGCTTCGGGAGATCTGGTGCCCTGTTTCGGGGTCCTGGCCGTAGGCCGTGGGGTCAAAGGCGAAGTCGTCCACGGTGGCGGCTATCTTGGAGTAGGTGCTGTCCATCGCCTTGCGGTTTTCGCTGTAGAAAGGCGAGAGGTCCACCCGCGCGGGGTCCACCTCTTTGATGGAGTAGTGCTTGGCTTCGATGCTCTTCCAGAAGGCGTCGGTGTTAAGGGCGTCCGGGTAGACACAGCCCATGCCGATGATGGCGATCTCGTCGTTCATCATTCCGGTCTTGGAGGTCATCACCTCCAGCTCGTTCAAATTGGCGATGAGGCCGTCTTTGCTTTGGATCTGGTCGTCATGGACCTTTTTCACCGAGGTGGTCTCCGAGAAAAAGGCCAGGCTGTTGCCCACGGAGTAGTTGCCTTGATTATAGGCTTCGGTGTCTGTGTACCGGATGAGAGAGAGGGGCTCTCCCTTTTTGAGTTTCTCAAAATCGGGAGAGAAGCCTTTGGCGGCGATGAGCAGAGAACCGATGTTGTCCTTTTCAAAGGCCCGTTTTCGATCGCCTAAGGGCACTTTTTTCAGGATGCGCTGGTGTTCGTTGACCACCATCTCCATGGAGAAGGGGGTCTTGATGGTGCGGCAGGCAAGGCCCACGGTGGTGCCGATGCGCAGGGTGGCGACCTCTTCTCTGACCACGTCCTGATATTTCTTCTTCAGGGCGCCGGTGGTCACGATCTCGTCGGTAAAGAGGTAGGGGGTGCCAAGCTGGATCCCTACTTTGACCCCTTTGCTGGCCAGGACCGCCGTCATGGCAGAGACAAACCAGGAACCGGTCTTCGTGGAGAGACCGCCCGCAAAAATGGCGGTCTGATCGGCCAGTTTGGCGTCGTCCTGCTCCAGCAGGTGGGTGATGCCCATCTCCCAGAGAACGAGGCTGCTTAAGCGTCCCACGTGGCCGCCCGCTTCGGTGCCCTCGAAGATGAACCGCTTGCAGCCGGAGGCGATGGCGTTTTTGAGCATCCCGGAAGCCGGGGTGTGCAGAAAGGTTTTTGTGCCTGCCGCTTCCAGCTCAATGGCCTGGGCGGGGATGCCACCGGCAAAGAGGGCAAAGGGGACCTTGTATTTTTTTACGGTCTCGATGTGCCCTGCCACGGAGTGGTTTAAGGCCTCGATGCCGATAAGACCTGCACCGAAACGAGGGACCGTGCGGGAGCCCTCATCGATGATCTTCTCCGCCAGATCGGCAGGGAGGCTGCCCATGGCAAAGTAGGGGAGTCCGCCTTCGCGGAACACGGTCTCTGCAAAATCGGCGTTGTCGCTGATATTGGCCATGGGGCCCTGCATGATGGGATAGCGGGTGCCGAGCTCCTGGGCGAGGGGGGAGTTCTCTTGGAGCGGATCGTGGGCGTCCACCAGGGCCGTCAGTTCCCCTATGCGGGTGAAGAAACGGTCGATGACCGAGACCACGTCGGTGCTTTTGGAGACAAAACGCTTGGCGAAGACCCCATCCTGGCCCAGGAAAAAGAGGCTCTGGACCGGATTGGCCCCTTCGGTGTTGATGGGGGTGAAGCGTTTTTTGATCTCGCGGCGCAGGACCTCGGCCTCGTCGGCCTGGCCCAGCAGGGCGGCTTCCATCTCGCCGAGCTCTTTGACCACCTTGGTGGCGAGCTTGCAGAAGAAGCGGAAACGAAAGGGCAGGGTGCGGCCGATGGAGATGGAGTCGAACTCTTCCACTTTTTTGAGCTGCTCGCGGAAGGCCTGAGCCACCGGGGCTTCATCGGTGAGGTAGAGCTGGGAATCTAAGACGACGCCTGAGGCGCCTGCGCCGAAAAGACCTGCGGCGGTGTGGAAACCGACACCCCCGTGGACAAAAACCGGAAAATCGCTCTTTTCCAGGTACCACTGAAGCAGGATAAAAGAGGTGTAGCGGGAGATGCATCCGCCAGCTTCTGCGCCGCGGACCACCACGGCATCCGGGATGCCGTCGGCCAGGGGAAAGGAGGTGCCCAGGTTGACCGCTTCTACCACGATCTTGCAGGCAAGGCGCTTTTTGGAGATCGCCGCAAAATGCTCGGAGGCCGCAGCGGCCACCACCACCAGGTCGAGGGTGGGGATGTGGCTGGTTTCGAGGAGGTGAATCAGCCCGCCCATGGAGGTGCGGAGCCTGACGCCAAAGGGGAACCCTTCTTTTGAGAGGGTTTTTACGCCTTCAATGGCGGTTTTTTCGTCCATCATTTCGGTGTCGAACACAGGGAGTACGCCGGCCCGGGAGAGCGCGCGAAAGTAGCCGATGTCGAAAGCGCCTGTGGGGTTGTAAGCCAGTGCCGGCAGTCTGGATCCTAAGACTCGTTTGATCATTCAAAGACTCCTGAGTATCTCCTGAACCAAAGGACATTTTGTCGTGTTGGCTTCAGGGTTATGTCATCTTCTGCATCAAAGATGGCTTCGTAAAATGTGGCCGTCACACTCACCCCGTCCTGTGATCGTGTCGTGCAGGGTGATGCTGTTCCAACAGGGCTTCGGCCTGCTTTTGCGAAGTCATCATGTTAACATGCTGTAAGTATTGAACTCTTCATCGAGCGCATGGCGTGGGCATTTCATGTTTGCCCGGATGCAGAAAAAAATGAATAGCATTCATAAATTTCGAGTCCAGAATGAATGCAAAACCCGTGCCATAGATTATTTATTGGCGTAAGCTCTCGTTTTGCCGGGCATTGGTGTGTATGCTTGCCGGGTACCTTGAGAGGGTGATATGGTAAAAAGTCGACACCCCGTGCACTCGGTGTGCATGAAAGGAACAAATGGGGAAAGGAAAATACCAGTGATGCTCAAACGAAGTACGCGAGAGGGAGAACTTACCCCCGAGGAACGTGAATTTTATACCCTGGTGGGCCGGGCGTCCCGGGTGAATCCCTTTGGGGGAGAACGGATCGATCTGGACCGAAAAATTGCTGGCGTGCCGGAGTCCACCTCTCCGTCACGGGCTGTAGAGGCGGCGGTGAAGCGGGTGGAGGCGGAGGCGGTCCGCATGGAAAAAGAGGGCCGCTTAGAGCTGCGTCTGTATAAAGGAGAGGATCACAAGCTCGTCTCCGGGGTGATCACCTTCGTCTTTTTTTATCGCTATCGAAAAGAATTTGATCGCCTGATCAAGGCCCAGTCCCGTGCCGGAGAGCACCAGATCCGGGCCAGCTTTTTAAAAGAAGCCATCAGCGGACTGGAGACAGCGGGCCTGGAACGGGAAGAGGCGATCCGCACGGTGGAGGGGTGCTACCAGCTCCGTCGTGCCTATCATTTTATTCACTTCTCCCTCGTGGGCCCCAGCGCCTCTATGATCGCCTTGCGCTACCGACTCTGGAACAACGTCTTTACCCATGACATGGAGCTTTACAGCGACATTCTCTGGAATCGCATGGAGGATTTTTCTACCCTCATTCTGGGGGAGACCGGCACGGGAAAGGGATCGGCTGCCGCCGCCATCGGCCGCTCCGCCTATACCCCCTACGACCGGAAACGAGGGTGTTTTAAGGAGAGTTTCACCCGCTCTTTTCTCTCCATTAACCTCTCCCGGTTCCCCGAGGCCCTCATTGAAAGTGAGCTCTTCGGCCACCGCAAAGGCTCTTTTACCGGCGCCATCGACGACTATCAGGGGGTTTTTTCCCGGTGCAGCCCCTGGGGGGCTATCTTCCTGGATGAAATCGGAGAGGTCTCGACCCAGGTGCAGATTAAACTCCTGCAGGTGCTTCAGGAGCGCGTCTTCTCCCCTGTGGGGAGCCACAATGAGGTCCGGTTTAAAGGCCGGGTCATTGCCGCCACCAACAAGCCCGTGGAGCAGCTGCGCACCGAAGGCAAATTCCGGGATGATTTCTATTACCGCCTCTGCTCCGATGTCATCACCGTTCCCCCCTTGCGCCAGCGCATTGAAGAGGACAAACGGGAGCTGGTGGCCCTGGTTGAACTGCTTGTGGCCCGCCTGGTGGGGAAACGCTCCGATAAACTCACCGACATGGTCCTGGATGTCATCGAAACCGATCTCCCCAAAGGGTATCCCTGGCCCGGCAACGTCCGGGAACTCGAACAGTGCGTCCGACGGGTTTTTCTTAACCGCAGCTATTACGGCGATGAGGTCCAGACCACCCGCCATACCGGCCAGATCCCCGAAGGCTTTGGCGACCTGGCCCGAGGCGAACTCTCCGCCCATGAACTCGTCACCGCCTACTGCCACATGCTCTACCAGAAATATGGGAAATTCGAAGAGGTGGCCAGACGGACAAACCTCGATCGCCGCACCGTGAAAAAGTACGTGGTGGAGTGGCAGGAGAGGGTGGATGGGGAGGAAGAATAAGACAGGCAATAGGCTATGGGCAAAAGGCAATAGGGGATAGGCAGGAGGCAGAAGGCGAAAGGCAGAAGGCGAAAGGCGAAAGGCAGAAGGCGAAAGGCAGAAGGCAGAAGGCAGAAGGCGAAAGGCGAAAGGCAGAAGGCAGAAGGCAGAAGGCAGAAGGCGATAAGGAAGGGCCTCTGGGGGTTGCTTTTCATGCGTTGAATAGTGACCAAAAGATGAACCATGATATCCAGCGGATCTCGGCGCCTGTGGCCGGAGCATGAGTGAGATGTTCCGTAAATCATGACAGAAAATTATCTTTTTACCTCAAGACGGGAGTCCCCTTGTGTCCCTCGAATTAAGCAGCTTGAAAAAAGCGATCATGTCGCTGGAAGCTTTGGTGGCCCGGACCCTGGATCCCGAGTTGATGGGTTCGTTGGATGAGGTGACGCGCTACGGCCTTCGGGCGGGCGTCATTCAGAACTTTGGCTTTACCTATAAGCTTTGCTGGAAGAGCCTCAAGCGGTGGCTGGAGGAGAATATCGGGTCGACGTATGTGGATGGGGTGACTCGCCGGGAACTCTTCAGATATGGCGCTGAAAATCGGCTGATTGATGATGTGGATCTCTGGATGGATTTTCACCGATCCCGTAATATGACCTCGCATACCTATGATGTGTCTGTCGCTGACGATGTGTTTGAGGCGGCATCCCGGTTTTCCAAAGAGGCTGTCAGGCTGCTTGCCGCCCTTGAGGCCAGAAATGATTGATCTTCAGGAAAAGCATCGGTCAGAGATTTTGAGTATCCTTTTGTCTCATGTTCCAGAATGTGATGTCCGTGCTTACGGCTCTCGCGTTAAAGGAACCACCAAGCCGTGGTCGGATCTGGACCTAGTGGTTGTGGGCTCCGAGAGGCTGGGATCACGAAGGCTCTTTCGGCTTCAAGAAGCTTTTGAAGACTCCAGCCTCCCCTTTCGCGTGGAAATTCTTGACTGGTATGCTATTTCAGAAGAATTTCAGAATATTATTTCGGCTCGATATGAAGTGATCAAGCCAGCCAGAGAGAGATAGCTCAGCGTGGTCTGTTTGGGGCCGTGCCTGAGCCCGTTGATCTTGCCCCGAGACTCTCAGAGTAAGGAGAACCGTCTTTTTTTGGCGTTTCATACCATTTTTTAGGCTTGTGCAGACCATAAAGCGCCTCCGGCAGACTGCCTGAGGCGCTTTTGTTTTTTCTATGAGGGTGGTAGTGGTTAATAGTCGTCGATGGGTCGTGTAAGTATGAAGAACGCCGAGAATAAGGTCCTCTCGGTTTTTGGATGCTGCAACAAAAGCGTCCTTTTGGCGACACGAAGGCTGGAGGTGGCCTCGGACATTCCAACACGGTGCACAGGCGCACCCTGCCGCTGTCCCGGAAGGCCATACGAAATCAATCTGGGGTTCAGGGGTGGTGAAGCCGCTTGGGGGCAACCCCCCTGGATGCTGGACACGGCGGGCGGGTTGCATTTTATTGTAAAGTGAAAGAAAAACGGGGGGACGATGAGTCGAAAAATTCATGCCATGTACTTCAGCGCCACCGGAACAACGGAAAACGTGGTGTGTGGGCTGGCATCAGCATTGGCCGGGACGGCAACGGATGACAAAGCCGTCCATCACATTGATTTTACCTTGCCGGAGGGGCGAAAGACAGCGGTCTCGTTTTCAGAGAACGACCTGGTCGTCTTCGGGGTGCCGGTCTATGCAGGGCGGGTCCCCAATGTCCTGCTGACGTATATCAACACGCTTAAAGGGCAAGGGGCCTGGGCCGTGCCCGTGGTGCTCTTCGGAAACAGGCACTACGACGACGCCTTGATTGAGTTGAAGGATCTTCTCATCGCCGCCGGGTTTCAGGTGGTCGCCGGCGGGGCCTTTGTGGGCGAACACTCCTTTTCCAGGACCCTCGGCCAAAACAGGCCCGATGAAAGCGACATGGCCCTCGTCCGGACGTTTGCCGATAAGATCGCGACCAAGCTGACCGGGGACGCACCGACGGCCCCTGTCACGGTCAGGGGAAATAAGCCATACATGCCTTATTACAGGCCGAAAAACAAAGACGGGGTGCCCGTCGATATCCGGAAAGTGTCCCCGAAAACAAACAGCGATTGCACCGACTGCAAGCTGTGCGCATCGGTCTGTCCCATGGGTTCCATAGATGTGGAGGATGTCTCCAGAGTCACTGGCATCTGTATCAAGTGCGGCGCCTGCGTTAAAATCTGCCCCGTCCAGGCGAAGTACTACGATGATGAACATTATCTGCGGCACAAGCACGAGCTGGAGGTTGATTTTTCAGAGCGGAAAGAGCCGGAATTTTTTGTTTGAGGGGTGTGAAAAAGCTGCCTCCGGCGGCAAGGTGTGCCACCTTGAAAGCTGGTTTGCGAATGCGCATCGGGAGGCGTATCTTGAGGCTGAAATGCGGACGCATTCGCTCGGAGAGTGACGGTCGGCAACGTGCGTTTCACGTGCGTGAACTGACGGTTTTTCACTGGCGACCCATGGGTTGACATTAACCGGAATAACTCCGGCGGCGAGGGTGGCGAAGCCACTGTAACGAAAACACCGTGAAAGCGGGTTTGCGTCTGCGTTCGCTCGGCCGGAGGTGGCGGCTCAGGATGGATCGTCTTTGTTCTCGTCCAGCGCGGATCGAATGGCTTTTGCCATGCCCATTTTGGAGAAGGGTTTCTGGATAAAATGTACGCCTGTGTCAAGGACGCCATGGTGTGCAATGACATCGGCGGTATATCCCGACATATACAGCACTGAGATGGCGGGATAAAGGGGACGCAGTTTTGTCGCCAGCTCGTGCCCGTTCATAACGGGCATAATGACATCGGTGATCAGCAGGTCGATGTTATGGGTGTATGTTTTTGCCTGTTCCAGGGCGAGATTTGGCTTGGCTGCCGTTAAAACCTGATACCCCAAGATCTCAAGTGTTTTTTGGGCCAGTTTCAAGATGGCGAGGTCATCCTCCACCAGCAGGATCGTTTCTCCGTGGGCGGATGGAATATGGTCCGATGCCTCAGATTGATGGGGCGCGGGTGTTTCGGTGTGCCGCCGCAGGAAAATTCTGATGGTGGTCCCTCTGTTGGGTTCGCTGTAGACAGAAACCAGCCCCTTGTTTTGTTTGACGATGCCGTAAACCGTCGCCAACCCCAAGCCGGTGCCCTCATCCACCTCTTTCGTGGTAAAGAAGGGGTCGAAAATATTGTCCAGGACCTCTTTTTCCATACCGCAGCCGGTGTCACTGACAACCAGCACAACATAATCTCCGGGGACAAACCCGGCGTGGGCCTGGCAATAGAGTTCATCAAGGGTTGTGGTTCCCGTTTCAAGGGTAATGGTGCCGGTGTCCTTAATGGCGTCACGGGCGTTCACACAAAGATTCGCCAGGATTTGATCGATTTGAGAGGGGTCCATTTTGAGGGCCCAGAGCGGTTCAGACGGTCGCCAGAGGAGTTCAATGTCTTCTCCGATCAGTCGGCGCAGCATTTTAAGCATGCCTTCAATGCTGTGATTTAAATCGATGGATATGGGGGCGATGGCCTGTTTTCTCGCGAAGGCAAGCAGCTGGCGGGTAATCTCCGTGGCATGTTTTGCCGCTTTGATCACTTCCGTGAGGTGGTCGTGCAGAGGTCCTGAAGGGGGTCCATGGTCCATGGCCAGTTCGGTAAAGCCGATGATGACGCTTAAGGCATTGTTGTAGTCATGGGCGACACCGCCTGCCAGGCGTCCCACGGATTCCATCTTCTGTGCGTGAAGCAGTTGATTTTTTAATTTTTCCCGTTCCGCCTCTCCCCGCTTTCTTTCGGTGATATTGGGTGTCGCGAGAAGGCCCCGTACCGTGTTTTCCTGTTCGTAATCAATTTTCAGGCGCAGAAGAATCTGCAGGATGTCTCCGTTAAGGGTTTTTACCTCTGCTTCTGATTCATATTCGGTTTTTCCTTCTGCCAAGGCGAGCACCTCTTCTTTAAAAACCTCCAGAGATTTTTTCGTGAAGATTCTATCCAGATTCCCGAGGAGTTCCTCTTTTTCATTGGCCTGATGCAGGTCGAGAGTCGCCTGGTTCACATTCATGATTTTTATCTTCTGTGCACATGCCAGCAGCTCGGAAGGGGACTCTGAAAAATGGGTCCTTAAATCGGTATGAATTTCGTTTTTGATTTTTTCCAGGTGTCTATGGATTTCGCTGAAGTCTTCCTCCCAGAGAGGCACCGGTGAATTTTCAAACAGAGACAGGTAGCGTTTGTTGCTGACCCTCAGGTTGTCTTCCGCGCGCTGGCGTTCGGTGATCTCTTTTTTGAGCTGGGTGTTGGTCTGCGTTAGATCATGGGTGTGTGTCTTGACCTGATGGTTTAAAAGTCGCATCCAGACGAAGAGGACCATGACAAGAAAACATCCGCCCCCAAGAAGATAAAAAACCCATGGGGGCATCATGGTTTTTGTGGCTTCTGTTTTGCCGTACCACGCTTTAAGGGTCGTATAATAAAAAGAGCCCTTGTCCTGTTTCCAGGTCTTCAGGTGTTTATCAAGAATCGTTAAGAGGTGATCGTCGGTTCCGGCAGGCACAGCAAACAGCAGGCTGAAGGGGTTGAACAGGATGGGGCTTGATGTCAGCCCGTAGGTCTCTTCAAGGGCTTTCCCCGAGACATTGTTCACGACCCCCGCATCGACCTGGCCTGAGGCGAGAGACTGAAAAATCTCGGCGTAGGTGTTAAACGGAATAATGTCACAACGGACATTGAAAGTGCCGATGAGTTTTTTAAAGTTGATTCCATTGATCCCGCCTTTCAGAATGGCAACCCGTAAGCCCTGCATATCCAGGATGGTTTGGATAGAGAGGTCTTTTCTGGTATAAACCTGCCCCCACATCATGAGCACATTTTCCCGGGAAAAGTGCAGATAAGCCTTTCTTTCTTGTGTGGATGTGATGCTGGTCATGAGGTCGATGCGACCGGATCGAAGGTTCTCCAGGCAATTGTTCCAGGTATCGGGCACGTAGATCAGCGTCCAGTTCTCTTTTTTTGCGATCTCTTCCAGAAGATCGATGTAGATACCGCGTGCGGTCCCCTGGTCATCTTGAAAGACCAGGGGATAGTTCTGGAAAATACCCACACGCAGTGAGCGGCCTGCCTCTGCATCGGCCATGAGAAAAAGCGATGCCGCCAAGAACAAGGGCTCCCACCGGGAGTGACGCCGGACAGCTCGCCAGGCATCTCCCCATCCCTTCCGGCAGGCGATTTGAAGCCTTTGCCAGCGAGACATCTCTTTCTTTATTTTAATGCTGAGGGGCTCATCATGCTGAAACCACATGTTGATAGTCTCCATGCGATATATTTCGGACAGACATAAGGAACGGGCGTGAAACGCTTCGGGTTGACGGCGTGATTGAGCCGTGACGGACGAGATGAATACCCAGGCATGTTGAATGCCGGAAATGAGGCGATATCCCAGGAGGGATGGACCTGCTTGTGGTTGAAACGATCAGGGAGGGCCATCCGCCAGGAAAGTATGTTGAAATACATTAAAAATGGGCGTGCTGTTGATTATACATGATGTCAAAAAGAAGCTCAAGAAAGGGAAACATGGAGCCTGTGACGACCGCTTGCAAGGGTCTCCCTGAATAATATTTATAACCTGTTTGTTAAACCCATCTTTCTATAATCAGGCAAAAGTTTAGCCCCCGGCAGGGCCGCCGGAGGCACAAACTGAATAGTTACAAAGCCAGTTCCTTTGATGCGTTGCAGGATGGGTGTTAAAATGATGTATTGCCAATATCCTGCAGCGCTTCTTCCACGAGTTCCGGGTGCTTTGAAACAATTTTTAGAAGAGCCTGGGCAGGTCCGTTGGGGGTTCTCTGGCCCTGCTCCCAGTTTCGAAGGGTTTTTACGCTGACCCCAAGCATATGGGAGAATTCCAGTTGGGTCTTTCCGGTTTTCAGCCGAATTTTGTGTATTTCCAAGGGTGGAAACGTGAATCGACGGCTGGGCTTTTTTTGCCCGCGGACCATGGCCGCCCCTTCTTCCATGCTTTTGACAAGTTCATCAAAATGTTTGTTTTCCATGATCGTTTCCTCATGAAATATCCGGGCTAATGGCTGTGAGGAGAGTCATGCGGTGTACGCAATGCCATTGTCCTCACACCAGGCCGTGGCCATCTCTTTGTGGACGTCACCTAAATAACGATGCCAGTCGTCTTCGATGCCGTAGCGGAGGAGGCTGTCGCGAAATCTCCTGAAGGCGCCTTTCCCCTGAATACATTGATTCATGGCCTCTCGAACGCTCTCCTGCGTAAGAGAGCTGCAGAACCTTTCCATGATTTCGTATTCGGGGACCTCAAATTTTGTGGGCAGGGCGATGTGGTCCTCTTGTGTGTCCAGAAAGGCTCGGACGCCTTCAAGGGCCTCTTTTTCCCAATCCGGGCAGCTTGAGGTGTCCGCGCCGTCTTCCACCTTGCAGATGTGATCGGCGTTCACCATGACAAGTTCCCCGGTTTTTATGTTGAGATACGATTCAAATTCTTCGGATTGAATTTCCAGTTGTTCGATGATTTCGCTGAGCTTGACGGGAAATGGCATGGGGCTCCTTTTGATGTTCATGGCATTTTGGGGATGGTAAAAAATGTTTGAGGCACGGGATGTCTGCGGCGCCACGACACCCTCCTGGGCGCGCCGTGCTCCGTCGCGGCTTTTTTTGTCGGGGGCTTGCCCCGGCCAGTTCAACGTCACACAAACCACCGGCCCTGCCGCATGGGTGTGTGGCGATTGGGTGGCAAGAGCTGAATCATTACAAAAAAGGACGGAAACGATTTTTTTGAACGTCTGCTTTTTATCCCTTCGCTTTAGCCCGGATATTTCACGAGTTGGGTGCGCTCATATGCAAGGCATCAGAGCTGCAGATGTAGCGGTTTACCTCAAAGCTCTGATAACGCGGCAGATGAGTGCACCCGGCTCGCCCGAAGGGTGAGAAAATCAAACAGAATACCGTTG
>NZ_JAQYWB010000014.1 GCF_030145185.1 Desulfoluna sp.
GGTCCCGTGGATGTTCAGATCACGGACCTGGGCCTCACCGTCTCACCGGACTCCCTCTCCACCACCATCTCCGGCGGGGTGGCCGTGGGGCCCCTTGCCGAGGGGAAGGTCACCGTCACGGCCTCCCCCACCTCCTTTTCCATCAGCGAGATCGCCATCAAATACAGCGAGGCAGGAGTCACCATCGGCGGGGCCATGTGCTGGGATGGTGAAACGAATCAATTCGCAGCGGAGGCAGAACTCGCCGTGGCCGGTGTCATCAAGGGGGACGCCGCCATTGAATTGGGGCGGGAGACCTCCTCTTCGCCCTCCTTTACCTGGTGGCGCGTGGGGCTGTCGGCCTCCCTCGGGGCCCCCATCAACCTCTCCCCCATCCCCTTGAACATTTATGCATTTAAAGGGGGGCTCGCCTACCACATGGCCGCCTCTGCGAACGGCAGTGGGGTCACCTTCACCGCCAATCGTTCCCAGGAGTTTGCGTTTCAAGCCGGGGTCACCCTGGGCACATCGGTGGACGCAGGGTTCGTCTGGCACGGGGACCTCATGCTCACTGTCCAGCCCGGCGCCCCCGTTCTCTTGACCGGTGACACCTACTTTCTGAAGGACAACTTAGGGGCGGCTCCCGAGCGCTACATGGGCGCCAGCATCACCATCGGCGTCTCCGAGCCCTATTTTAACTTGAAAGGAAGCGTGAACTTCCTCATCAATGAGGCCAACTTCGACATCTTTGAAGCCACGGTCAGTGAGGACAACTGCAGCATCCAGTTCGGCCCCTCGGCCCGGGACTGGCATATCTATCTGGGAACCAAAGAAGGCCCCATGAAGGTCTCGGCCATCGGAGGTTTTTTCACCGGCACCGGCTACCTCATGATGGATCGCGATGGCCTGAAGTTCGGGTTCAGCGAGGAGTTCGACCTTTCGGCCAAGGCCGGCTGTTTCTACGGCCGTCTCTACGGCGGTGTGGCCCTGGATTTTGAAGCCAGCATCCGCCCCTTCTACGTGGACGCCGAAGGCCGGGTCTGGATCGGTATCGAGGCAGGCGTCAAAGCCTTTGGGGAAAAGTACGCCATCATCAATGCCTACGCCTCCCTGGGGATGAAGTTCCACACACCCAACCCCACCTACCTGCGCATCAAAGCCAAATTCAGGTACTCTTTCTGCTGCGGGCTGGTCTCAGGCACCTACCGCACCACCTTCTGGATCCCCGAAAAACCCAAAGGAGACCATGTCGACGACCCCACCCGCATGCCCCTGGTGGGCTATCTTCTCCCCGGAGACGGGGGCACAAATATCCCCCGGACCCTGCCCTTTGAGATGAGCACCACCTTGCCCGCTGACGAGATCTTTACCCTTGATAACGGCAAAAAATACATGATCCGTATCCTCGATGTAAAAAACCACCCGGAGTACCGCTCCGGCGCGGTCACCGGCTTTGCCGATTACATCGACATGCAGAGCGGGGACGATGGCGTCAACGGCATCGCCGTGCGGAACCTGCGCATGAACCGGGACCTTGCCCGCCAGATCGGCGGTATCTTCGACCGGGATACCATCAAAGTGCGAAGCTTTGACGAGCTGGACCGGGCCGTCCCCTACACCCTCTATGCCAGGGCCCATTTGCTGGAGGTGAAAAGATGGGTGCGATCCCCATCGGATTGGCAGGGCCAGTCCCCCGACTCCGTTTTCACGGGCGTGGCCTACGACGAAGGAATCCAAAAGGCCGACTTCACCACCGCTGATACGGAGAACCTCACCGGGGCCCGTGAGATCATCGAAAAGGTCTTTCCCTCCCGCGCCGATGAGGTGGTCTTCCCCGATACCGAGGTTCGCATCTACTACCGGGTCCCGGCCCTGGGCCAGGGATTTTCCACCAGCAACCGTCACTATGTATACGACGCCGCAGGCAATGCGGTGGTGGATGCCAACGAGTGGCAGCAGGGGTTGGTCACCGAAAACAGCGTCTCAGCCACCCAGCAGTGGGTCAAATTTGCCAAGCCCAGCCATCCCCTCACCGTCAACATCTTATATAAAGATGAGCTGACCGGAGAGGTCCGGGCCGCCATCTACGACCGAGATGATGAAATTCACCCCTTTACCCTGGGACTGTGCCGGACCCGAGACTGCTCGGACCAGAACGACTACGGCACCCCCCCACAAAGTTCCCGATACACGCGCTTCACAGGCAACACCTTCACCATCGAAATTTATAATGCCGATGACAAACGGATCTACCGGAGCCCCTTCGAAGTCACCAGCTCGGCCCTCTCCAATCAGGAGGTGATCCTGAATTCCAAGGCATCCCAGGACATCACGGAGGATGATGTCTATAACTGGAGCCCGGAGACAGGAGATATCAACCCCTTGCATGTCTCCATGCATCTCTCCGGGAATCGGTTTTCACAGGGAGAGACCCAGGTCATCCATTGGGAAGAGGCCCACGACGCCATTCAAAACACCATTGAATGGCGACAAATCGACTCCGAATATGCGTCCTGCACCGGGTTTCAAGGCGGGGGTTTCGAACCGCTCATTGAGGCGTGCCCGGAGGCCCGCAGGGAGTATGAGAGGTGGCTGATGGAGCACCCTCGCCCCAAGCCCATTGCCTCCTATGGAGCCACGGGGGACCTGGTCTTCACCTTTGAGACCGACACCCCCCTCAACTGGGATGGCATCGGCCTCTTCTTTGATTTTACGAAAAAAAACGGGGATGAACCCGACTCCGATACCGTCGCCATGACCCTCGGCAGAACAGATTACGAGGTGATCAGCGCCCCCACGGCCACCCAGCACCTGATCATCCTCCCGTCAAATAAACTCACGTCCAACCTCTACTACTCATTCCGGGACTGGTACATCGACGATCAGGTGAAGGTCAAACTGCAGGCCGTTCAAACCCAGACAGGGGCAAACAGCACCTTCAACACCGGCACGGTGGGCGCATCCATTTTTAACTGGACCTTAAGATACAAATCCGATGTGATCGATTACATACCCAAAAAGTGCAACGCAAACTTCCATACAGGGGACTATCATTGCGACGACCCGGTCAACATCTATTCAGACCCCTACTTTGCCATCTACCACTACGACCACGTCAACGGAGACATTGCCCATTGAGACACGGGATGCACAAGCCAACAAAACGAGCCGCCATGACACGTCTGTTTTTGAGTTTTCTCCTTCTGTGCGCGCCCTCAGCCATGGCCGCAGACGCCTTTGAGGCCCCTTCCCTGGTCCTCCTGACCAAGGTGACCCGTGAGGGGGTGCGCTTAAAGTGGGTCCCCACGGACAAACGGACCGACTGCACCTACACCCTCACCCGCACGGAGCCGGGAGCTCTCGATGCCAACGGGCAGCAGGTCCCTGCCACGCCCTTGGGGACATTCCGCATGAAAACCCAGGCGGAGCTTCAAGCAACGCTACCCGAAGAGACCATGAACGAACTGATCCCCCTTCTCTTTCCCCAGTCCCTCTACAAAACAGATTTCGAGAAACTTCGGATTCTGGCCGAAGAGGAGAACCGCAAAGGGATGCTCTTTTTCCTGGCCGAGACCCGGAAAGATCTCATGGAGATCCTGGGGATCACCCACACGGACCCTGACGTCGTCTCACCCAAAAATTACCTCTATACCGTAACGGCCAGCCACAACGGGACCGTCATCGCCTCGGCAAGCAAGCTGGTAAAAACAAACCGATTCACCCCCATGAACACCCCCCAGGCTACGGCGGTTCGCTACGGCTGGGGCGCAGCCCTCAAGTGGACGAACTTTCGGACCTACGCGGCCTTTCACATCTACCGTGCCTCAACAGAGAAGGGTCCCTTTACCCGGATCACGAAGACACCCGTCGGGGTCAACTACCAGGTGAACGAAGCCAGACAGATGATCACTCCCCCCTGGTTTCACACCGACCCGGACCTTGACCCGGCCAGGATCTACTACTACCGGGTCACCGGCATCGACTCCTTCGGGGACGAATCTCCCCAGTCCCCTTCGGCCTTTGCCATCACCGATGCCGCAAGGCGCCCCGCTCCCTTAGGCGCTGTGTCCACCACCCCCGGTGACCGCGAGGTGACCCTTGGCTGGACGCCCAAAGAGAAGGGGCTCACCTACAACCTCTACCGGGGCTACCGGTCCAACGGCACCTTCCGAAAACTGAACAACGCTCCCTTGACGGAGCCCACCTACACCGACACCGGCCTTGTCTACGGTCAAGACTACTTCTACTCGGTAACCGGTGTACGCAACGAGGGCACCGAGAGCCTCATGTCGCCACCGGCGCATGTTCCCTGCAGGGACCTTGTACCCCCGCCCGTCCCCACCGGCATCCGGGCCGTCTCCAAGGCGGGCGAGGTGATCCTGGAGTGGAATGCCGTTTCAGACGAGGCCCTTTCCGGCTACAGCGTCTACCGGGCGTACGCCGCTGACGCGCCGGACTGGACGCGCCTGACAAGCGCTCCCCAGGCCCCGCTGATCTTTGTGGATTCCCTTTCAAAGGCCTTTGACAAGCAATCGTTTTTCTACAAGGTGTGCGCAGCGGACATCCACGGCAACATCAGCGAATGGTCCGATACCCTTAAGATCAAGCTCCCTGACGTCACAGCGCCGCTGGCCCCTGTCTGGTCTGACTGGAGTCAGAATAAAGACTCAGTGACCCTCACCTGGCGTCCCTCCAAAGCCCCCGATGTCGAGGGCTACCTTCTCTACAGGGGAAAGGGGAACCGAAAAAAACGGGTCACTCCCAAAGCACTCGCAACAACCCAATTCACCGATTCAAACGTCACAGAAGGAGCCACCCTCACCTACCACCTGGTGGCCGTGGACACCGCGGGAAACCACTCCCCCGACTCCAGCCCCTTGACGGTCCACCTGATAGACACCACGCCGCCGGTTATTGAGTCCCTCACCCTCACCCTTGAAAAGGGGCGCGTCGTCATCCATGCGGCCCTCTCCGGGAACGATTTCAAAGGCATGAGCGTTCAACGGAAACGAACCGACCAAAAAGAGTTCAAAACCATTCGCTCCATGGCACGAGGCACCACGTGGACGGACAAGCGAATCAACCCCGGACGCCACTACACCTACCGAGTCATTGCCTACGACCGCGCAGGCAATGCATCGACAGGTAAATTCCAAAGCGTGACCATTCCAGACTAAGCGCTGAAAAAAAGCGACCGTGCCCACAGAAAAAAACAATAGAATAAAAAGGCATTGAACAATGTCCCTCCCTGTGACTATGTATTTAGACCAATAGAGATCATGTTTTTTGTGTCATTCACCGGGGGGGACCGTGACATACGAGCAAAGGGAATACGTGAACGGCTATCTGCCACCGGCGGTTGGGGGCAATACCCATCTCAGGCGGGACAGGCTAATAGGCATCCTCGTTCGAGCAAAGATTGCGGGGCATCGTCTTTTTCTCATTGAGGGGCAAGCGGGCCAGGGGAAATCAACCCTGGCGGCTCAGTACATAGGCCAAGAATCGTCACGAGCCCTCTGGTACGCCATGGAGACAGGAGACACGGACCCGGCACGGCTGCTGCACTGCCTTCTCGGAAGGTTAAAAGAGAGCCTGCCTATTTTTTCTTCACCCTTTCTCGAAGCCATGGTGGTCAAGGGAGAAATTGTCTCGGTGGACTGCCATGCCTATGGGGTGCGGCTTGCCGAGTCCCTGGCATCTCAACCGCCCTTCATCCTGGTCTTTGACGACCTCCATCTCCTGGATACCGGGAGCCCATCGGCAGCTTTTTTGAAAGGCTTCATCGAAACCAGGGTGCCACAACGCACCCTGTTTCTCCTCTCCAGGTATTCCGTCTCTGACCTTCTGTTCGGCGGCCGCCAGCCTCTTTCGTCCACACGGATTACAGGGAAATCTCTTGCCATGAACCGTGGGGAGATAGCCGATTGCCTCACCCACCTGTTTCACCTCTCCCCCACCCGGGAGATGGTAAACCACGTGCACGCCGCCACGGAAGGCTGGGTCATGGGGGTCCTGGCCCGCGCCCACACCCTCCAGGCGTCAGGGGAAACCGCCCCTTTGCCGAAACGCCCTGAAGCCGAGGTCAAAGCCTACCTGGACCAGGAACTTGTGGAAAGTTTCCCCCGCGAAATGCTTCCCCTTCTCACGGACCTCTCCTGGGCCGACACGGTCCCCATGGACCTGGCCCGCACCCTCTCAGGCCGGGACGACATCCTCGGCCTCTTCTTGCATCTGGTAAGCCACAATTTCTTTACCCGCTTTGCCACCGAGAAAAAAACCGAAGCGGTGTTTCACCACCACCTTCAACACTGTCTGCGTGAACAAAGCAAAAAATACCGCAGCGAAGAAGAGCTGAAAAAACTTTTTGTCACCCTGGCAGGGTGGTACGAAACCCATGGAAAGCCGGAAGATGCGGCGCGCTTCTTTTTCGATGCAAAAAATTATGATGAAGTGGAACGCATCATCCGGGACCGCGGCCTGGCCCTGTGCAGCGCCGGTCGCCTGGAGACCTTAAGGCAGAGCATCGGACGCATGCCCGAAGAAGTCATCACCCAACGGGGGTGGCTGGCCTGCAACTACGGCATCTCCCTGATGGAAGTCGAACCCCCCAGGGCCTTTGCCTTCCTGAAGGCCGCCGAGGCCTGTTTCCTTCAAAAAAAGGATGCCCTGGGCCTGCTCATCGCCCAGGTCCAACAGATCTACTACCACAGCTGGGTGGATGACCTCTTCGACGCGGGCAGGCCCCTGCTGGAGCCGGTGCACCGGGCCTTGAGAAAACTGGAGAACGAGCTGGAGGAACAGGTACGTCTCAAGACACTCTACTGCCTGGCCTGCGGCTACGCTTTTTTTGAATGCAACCTCACGAAGGCATTGCTCTGCGCAGACCAGGCGCTGGAACTGGCCTTGAAAAAAGGGTATATCAATGCCGTCTGTGAAATTCGAACGATCCGAATCTACATCCACGGTTTCAAGGGGAACTGGAACCGATTCAACCATGAAATTGAGCCCCTGGTCCCCCTGATCTCATCCCCCCGGGTCAGCTCCTACAACCGCTTCCTTGGATGGATGACCCTGTTAAAAACCCTGCTCATCGAAGGGGATACAGAGACCTACCACCACTACCGGGAACTCACCCCGGATATCATTCAAAATGACACTATTTTCAAAGAGGTGGTGACCCCCTTTTTCGCTATCTGGGATATAGACGCGGCCCTGTCAGGTGGCAAGGCAGGCCTGGCCGAACGCATCGCCATTAAAGCCCTGCCCCGGTTCCATGCCATGGGCAATGCCCACATGCTGAATCAGATGCTTCATTATCAGGCCTTTGCCCTGGCCATGCAAAACGAGCACCGCAAGGTCCCGGCCATCTGCCGGGAGGCCATCAACCAGCGCTCAAAATCAGGGTCCCCCTTCTTTATAGCCCTCACCAATCTGATCACCGGGGCGGCCCTGACCCACTCCGGGGAATTCGAAAAGGCCGAACCGCTTCTTCTTGACGCCCTCGGCACCTTCGAATCCATGGAAGAAACCTATGAACGGACCGGAACCCTGGCGCACCTGAGCCATCTCTATGCCGCCACCGGACGCCAAGACCTGGCAGACACCCACACGGCCAGGTGGCTCCACCTGATAAAACACAATCACTGCAGCCATCACTTCTCCTGGCCCCTATCCATGATCACCTCCCTGGTCGACAGGGCCGTGGCCGAAGGCATTGAGGTAGAAACCGCCACAAGCCTTGCCAAAACGAAACTCCAGCGCGGGTACACACCCAACGGCCATCCTATTCCCCTGCTATGCATCAAAACGTTCGGCGGCTTTACCCTGGCCCTTGACGACCGGATTGTCCTCACCCTCCAGGACCTCACAACCAGCCAGCAGCAATTACTCGCCTTGCTTCTCTCCCGCAGCGGCACCCTCTCCGTGGATGAGATCCAGACCCTTTTCTGGCCCGACGCCTCTCCGCAAAAAGGTCGTGCCAGCTTGGACACCATGGTCTCCCGTCTCAAGAAGACCCTGAAAAAAGCCATCGCCCCCCACAACCCGAGTGATTTCCTCTCCGTCAAAAAGGAGAAATTGATCCTGTCAAACGTCAACGTCGATGCCTGGCAGTTCTCCGACCTTGCAGAAGAGGGCCTCCAGCTGTTTCGAACCCAATCCTTCTGGCAGGCCACCAACCGCTTTCGCACCGCCTTCGCCCTGGTCAGGGGCTCCTACCTCACCGGATTCTCGGATGACGGCACCAGCCACGAATACCGGGAATACGTGCTGCGGCCCCTCATCCAGCGTGCCGCCCTCACCTGGTTCAACAGTCTCACCCAACTCAAGGTCCCCATGGCCAAAGACCTCGCCACCCTGGAAACCCAAATCACCGGTGACCCCGAAAGCCTGGAACTGGTCAAGGCAATCCACCGCCACCACACAACCGCAAATGCCTCCCACAGGGCCACCTCGCTCCTGAAAAAATACCGGGACAAACTCACCCGGGAAGGCCTGCCCGATGACGAGATCGAAACACTCCTGGAAGGGTTGTGGGGTTAAGAAGAATGCACACCCTCTCAGTCCCTGACGTCCTCTCTTTGGATGCCTTTAGGGTGCAGAAAAAAATAAAAGCACAAAAAGCAATGCAGGCGGCAAGGCGGCGCCACCTTGAAAGCGGGTTGTGTTGTGTATCACACATTACCAGCACCATGGGTGGCTGGTTTGTTTTCAAAGGTTAACTTTAACCGGACTGGCTCCAGCGGTCCTTGTCAGAGTTATGTCAGGCCTGATTGATACAATCCGTAACACAGCTGCGATCCATGACGGGCAGCAGTCCGGCAAAACATAACTTGATTAAACCAGGCAAGCATTCAGGCACAAATTATTAAATTCGTATAGCCAGCCGTATCAACAAGATACACGGCATGCGCCGGTATAGATTTCTTCTGATAATGTATGCGCGCATGCTTAAACCACATCTTCACCACAGGGGGATCCATGAAACGAATCTTTTACGGCATCGGCCTTGCCACCGTTCTTGTACTGCTGACTGCAGCCTCAGGACTCAGCGAAAACGGACAGGCTGTCTATAATCAGTACAAAAAAGTAGAAAAAAAGATGGAAAAGGCCCTGGGAAACGTCGTCATGACCCTTACCATCGAGTCCGAAGGAAACCTCACCGAGACCACCGTGTACCTGAAAGGAAAAAAGAGTCGCATGGAGTCGGTGGTGATCAAAAGCACCCACCCCATGATGGGGAAATCGGGCGATAAAACCATCGTGATTGACGATGGGGTCACCCGCACCCTCTTCTCCCCTCAATTTGGTAAAAACAGCCACCCCTCCGATACAGACGATAGCGAAGAGGAAGCCCCCCAGTCCGTGACCTACCTTGGCAAAGAAAAGATAGAAGGCATGACCTGCGATAAAATCAACGTGACACGTCCCTACGGAGAGACGGAAACCCTCTGGATCAGCGTAAAGGGCAACACCCTTGTGAAAGAGAAAAGCACAAACGACGGAGACACCACCCTCACCCTCAACAGCGACTTCAAAAAGGTTAAAGGATTTCTTCTCCCCCATGTCACCCAAACCTTTGAAGATGGCGTTCTCTCGGGAGCCACCACCCTCTCAAGAATCGAGACAGGCGCCAGGTTAAAAGAGAGCCTCTTTGACACCTCAAAGGTCAAGGGTTACGCCAAAAATTCAGCCCCTGTCAACGCATCCCAGGCCATAAACCCGGCATTGATGATGGGCCGAATGATGGAAATGGGCATGGAGATTGAACGTCTCAACCGCGAAGGCAAAACGGCAGAGGCAAAGGCCCTTGAAAAGCAGCTGAAGGCCATGGCCGCCGGACTGGACGTCCCGCAATAAAAGACACGCTTTTTTAAAGGGAACCCACTGCCGTTGGGTTCCCGACCCTTTTTCGGAAAAGAGCCTGAACCACTGAGGGGCGTCCTCCGCTCCCTCAGCACCCTCATCAATCCGGTTCACTGACCTGTTTTAGTGGCCGATATCAGCGAGCTAAAGAGAGACCGAAGCAATATCCGCACCACCCAGCATGATTTTATTAGATATTTTATATAATCCACCTAAACTCCCATCCCCCTCCACCCGATATATAGAGTTGTTTTCCTTTTTCAAACACCAAATGGGAGCTCTGCGGATGATCAAAAACCTCAAACTTCGCGGCAAGCTGATTCTTGCCATCTCAACCATTGCGTTTCTTTCCTACGTGATCACCATCACCGCTGTCACCTTTAAAGTACGCAGCTCTGCCCACCATGCCGCCATCATGCAGGGTCAGGAGATCGCCGCACGCCACAGCACGGAGATTTCGGGTAAAATCGAGGCCTACTTCAGCACGGTCCGTTCCCTTGGGGAGACCATGGAGGCCTTCAAAAAGTCAGGCAGCTTTAACCCCCGAGAGTCCCTCAACCAGATTATGAAAGAGGTTTTGGAGAACAACCCGGAGCTCATCGCCGTCTGGACCGGCTGGGAGCCAGACGCCCTGGATCAACTCGACGGTGCCTTCGAAAACAAGAAAGGCCATGACGCCACCGGCCGATTCGTGCCCTACTGGTTCCGCAACGGGGACACCGTCGATGTCACCCCCCTGGTTGATTACGCCACGGAAGGAACTGGTGATTACTACCTCATTCCCTTGCGCAGCGGCCACGAAACCATGACCACTCCCTATTTTTATGAGGTGGAGGGAACAAAGGAACAGATCATCAGCCTGTGTGTTCCCATTGAAGTCGACGGAGACGTCATGGGGGTCTGCGGCGTAGACCTGAAACTTGCCTCCTTCTCAGACATGATTAAAGACCTTACCCCCTTCGGCACCGGGTACACGGCGGTCATTGCCAACGACGGCAACTATGTGGCCCATCAGATTAACAAAGCCAAACACGGAAAAGAGATCGGTTCCTCTGAAAACTGGTCCGCCGCCAAGAAAGCGATCAAAGAAGGAAAGCCCTTCGAATTTGAATCCAATTCAAGGGATCTGGGAATCGACATCGTGCGCATCTTTGCCCCTGTCACCTTTACCGGTCAGGACAGGCCCTGGTCTTTTCTGGTCAACATTCCCATGGCTCAGGTCATGGCAGAGGCCAACACCATCGCCTGGCTTATCGTGGGCATCGGTGTGGCCGCCTTTCTCCTGCTCACCGCCGTGGTCATCTGGGTGGCCGGGACCATTGCCAAACCTCTGCGAAAAAGTGCCTCCCTCTTAGAAGAGATCGCCAAAGGCGACGGAGACCTCACCCAGCGTCTGGAGGTGCACTCCGGGGATGAAATCGGCGAACTGTCCGGATGGTTCAACACCTTCATGGCGGATCTCCAGGTAATCATCGGAGATGTCAAAGAGAACGCCCTCTCCGTGGACAGCTCCTCCGGGGGGCTTCTCACCGTCTCCGCCACCCTCTCCGCCTCCGCCGATGAGACCCAGAGCCTGGCCTCCCAGGTGGGCGAAGAGGCGAGTCAAATGGCCATGAACCTTACCACCATTGCCTCTGCCATGGAGCAGTCCACCGCCAACATCAACACCGTGGCCGCTTCCGCCGAAGAGATGAGCGCCACCATCGGGGAGATCGCCGCCAACTCAGAAAACGCCCGGTCCGTCTCCGACGGCGCCCTGGCCGACGCCATGGAGACCGCCGACCTCATGAACAGTCTGGGAAACGCTGTGGATGAAATCGGACAGGTCACCAACACCATCACCGAGATCTCTGAACAGACCAACCTCCTGGCCTTAAACGCCACCATCGAAGCGGCCCGCGCCGGTGAAGCCGGCAAAGGCTTTGCGGTGGTGGCAAGCGAGATCAAAGACCTGGCCGGCCAAACCGCCAAAGCCACGCTTGAAATCCGCGGGAATATCGAAAGCGTCCAGGAAAAAACCAACGCCTCGGTGGAGAAGATCAACGCCATTCTAGGGGTCATCAAAAATGTCAATGACATCGTCTCGGGTATCGCTGCTGCCGTAGAACAACAGTCCGCCGCCACCAGCGAGATCTCCACCAACATCGGCCAGGCTTCCGCCGGTATCGGTGAGGTCAATGACAACGTCGGCCAGTGCGCAACCGCAGCGGACGCCATCAACCAAAACATGGTCAACGTGAACCACGCCTCAGGCGACATCTCCGGCGGAAGCCACAAGGTCGAAGAGAGTGCCCGGGAACTCAAGGCCATGGCCGAAGCCTTGAACGGCCTGGTGGGTCGCTTTAAGATTTAAAAGAGGTAACTATTCAGCGCCAAAAAAAGCCTCCGGCGGCAAGGTGTGCCACCTTGAGAGCGGGTTTGCGAATGCGCTCCGGCTGATAGGCCTCTCAGCACCTCGCGTCCGCATTCGCGCGAAGGGTGAGGGCCCATGCCCTGCATTACAAGCGCATGAACTGTCGGAACGCCGGGTTCCATACTCCGCACGGATACGTTCGGGGGTCTCCCAGTCAAAAAACACAAAAACCCGCAGGGTCACTCCCTGCGGGCTTTTGCATTCAGAAAATCTCTTTCGGCTACCCCTGGAGGACCCGATGAATTTCTGTGGAGAGGACCTCCAGGGTAAAGGGTTTCTGAATAAACCCGCGGCATCCTGCATCAATCATTTTTTCAGCGCGGCCTTCCCGGCTGTAGCCACTGCAGAGAATCACTCGAACATCGGGATCGATCTTTTTCATGGCCTGATAGGCGATGTCCCCCCCGGCGTCCGGCATCACGACATCGAGAAGCACCAGGTCAATGGTCTCTGCCTGTTCCCTGAAAATGGAAAGGCACTGGCTGCTGTTTTCCGCTTCCAGGCACCGGTATCCCAGCCCTTTCAGCATGGTCTTCACCACTTCCCGAATTTCCAGTTCATCATCCACCACCAGCACCGTCCCTTCCCCGCCGCGAATGGAAACCGTTGAGGCATCATCCTTCCATCGGTGCTTGTCCGTGGCAGGCAGATGAATCGTAAAACAGGTTCCCCTACCTTCCTCGCTGGTCACGGTGATGGCGCCTTTGTGGTTTTTGACGATCCCATAGGCCGAAGCCAACCCCAACCCGGTGCCTCGCCCCATCTCCCGGGTGGTAAAGAAGGGATCAAAAATCTTGCTCTGGGTGCTCTTATCCATCCCGACCCCGGTATCGGACACGGCCACCGTCACGTAAGCCCCGGGCTTGAGCCGAAAGGCACCGGAGAGCTCCGAGTCCAACTCTGTCAGGCCCGTCTCAATACGAATCCGACCGCCATCCGGCATGGCATGGGAGGCATTAAGGTAAAGATTCAAAAGCACCTGCTCCATCTGGGTCCGATCGAGCTCCACGTTGGGGAGATCGGGGGCCAGGTGTTCGGAGATCATGATGCCCTTTCGGGTGCGGCCGAACAGAGACAGGCTGCTTTTCACCACCGTGCTCACGCTTTCGGGACGCACATGGTACCGGCCACCCCGGGCAAAACCCAGAAGTTGACTGGTCAGCTTCGCCCCGCTGGCCACCAGCTCCTCGATTTTTCCTCCCCGCTTACAAATAGTATCCCCCGGCTTGGCAAGGCTGACAATCAGAGACGCATTGCCCTGGACCGCCATGAGAAGATTGTTGATATCATGAGCAACCCCTCCAGCCAGCGTCCCAATAGCCTCCAGCTTCTGGGCTTGGAGAAGGTGTTGAAACAACCGATCCTTTTCGGCCTCCACCCGGCGTCTCTCATCGAGTTCCCCCTGCAGCTTGCTGTGCATCATGGCATTGTTCAAAGCGATGGACGCCAGCTCACCAAAACGGATCAAAACCCCCATGGCGGCTTCATCCACTTCAAAGTCGTCACCAAAATAGGCCAGCCCCAACACCCCCCCCACGTTATCATCCAGACGAATGGGCACAGCCACCGACGCCCCAAGCCCTCCCAGCCCGGGTTGTCCTTTCATACGACCTTCCCATGTTTTATAATCCGAAACGTAAAGGGGCCGATCGCTTTGCCACACCTTGCCCACCAAGCCTTCACCGACCCGAGTGGGCAAGGCCGAGATATCCGCAAAGGGTCCTGAACTCACCAGAGAGTGAAGCTGATTCGTGGACTCCCGGTAGTCAAAATAGAACCCGCTCTCCATCCCCATGAGCCCTCCGGCCCGTTTAAGGAGAAGCTCGAGAAGTTCGTTAAACTCCAGGTGACGCATCAAGTCCAGGGTGGTGTCATGAAGGGCCACCATCAGGGAATTTTTCACCCGGAGCTTCTCTTCAGCCTCTTTCTTTTCGGCAATTTCCCTGAGCAACGCGCGGTTGGCTTTCCGCAGAGCCCCGGTACGACGCGCCACATTTTGTTCCAAATTGACCTGATGGGCCTGCAGCTGATGCCAGCTTTCGACCAGCAGCTCACTCAAGGCATTAAAGGAGAGGGAGAGTTCACGGATCTCCGTGGTGGTGGAGTTCTCAGAAATCTGCAGGATATCGGCGTTCCCCAACACCTCACCGAGGGATTCGGTCATCGCCCGCTGTCTCAAGGACAAAAGCTTCCGGTTGAGTCTCCCCAGCGGGGCAATGCTGATGCGAATCAAGACGAGCAGGCCCAGCATTACCGTCAGAAGAATCGCCCCTCCACCGGCCAGGACATCCAACGCGCTTTTTTGAATGTGTGCTGACAACTCACGTTTCGAATACCCGATCCTCAGGCAGCCGATGGGGTGGCCAATGTAATGAACCTCCATGCAGGTATCAAATACCTCTTCCCCTTCAGTTCCCCGAATATCTGCCTTGTATGCGGCGGGTCCGGAAAGAGGCCGCTCTCGAACCGTAAACCCCTGGGACCGATACGGGATAACCTCTCCAGACAAAGGAGAGGTCTCGATGCAATAGGGTTGCATGGTGCCCCTGTTGTTCAGATCGGAAGAAAACAAAACCCGGCCAGCCTGATCGTGGATGGCATAATACAACATCCCTTCATTGGCCTGCAGGGCGATGTCCATCGTGATTTGAATCGTTCGCCAGTTCGAATTGTAAATATTGTGGCTGATACGCCGGGAAAGGTATCTTGCATCCCGCGCCATCATCCGATAGGTAGACTCGGTTAATCGCTTCTTCTGAGAAAGCGTGACCACCCCTGAGGAGATAAGAACCACCATCACGACGAGCACGCTCACCACAACCAGAAGCTTGGTCTGCAACCGCATATGAAACGCCATAGAACGCTCCTAATCGACGGAAATTTCATGTAAAAAGAAAAGAGAGGCTGTCTCCGGGGCGATACCCTTCAGATCCCCACAGGCCATCACAGGAAAATAGATAGAAAAAGGACCGCCCAGCGCAGGATGAATCGACTCATCGTTTATCCGATAAACCAGCATCACCTCACAGGCGAGCAGAGGCTCCACGGGCAGGATCATGGGTCGGCCCGAAAAGGGCGTCAGGGTCACCTGTTTCCCTGCCAGGTTTTCACCGGCAAAAAGCGTTTCCAATGAGACCGCTGTCACCCGGGAAGGCTGATTCAGCTGGGGAAAATCCCATCGATATCCCAGCGGAATCGAGAGAAAAAGCGACCTCTTTTCCGGCCCCAAAGCATCCAGGTCGGGTAAGGTATACTGTTTTGTCTTCCCGCCCAGACGAACCGTCACCCTCGGACTGTCATCATAATCTGGAATCACGGTATCCACGTACCAGCAATAGGCACTGAGATGCATCTGCAGCTCAGGGGGAAACATGAGCTTTAAGGGACCCCCGCGATACGGAGTCAGTGGTTTCCCAGCTCTTTCCGAGGCGATGATCACCTGCGGATTGGCCACAAGTTCCGCCGGAAGATAGACCACATACTGATCACGCCCGATGAGTGTGACCCCTTTAATGGGACCCACCCCGGCCCGGTCCAGAATGCGCTGCAGGGGCACGCCTGAGTACAGGGAAAGACGGGTGGAATCAAAGTTAGGGTCTGCGGCCAAAAGAGTTACCCGATCATCTGAGAAAGCGCTGAACGGAACCGCTTTGGGATGAGCCCCGTGATGAGCGCCCATCACGGTGATGCTCCCGGAACGTTCCGCCGTCGCGGGAAGGGATGAGGCATCGCAGGCAATCACCGATAAAAGAAACAAAAGAAGAACATATAAATATCGCACAGCCAGTCACCCGATTTTATTTACTTGGAAAATAAAAATATCGTAAAATTTCATAGAAAATCGACATCTAAAGAAAGGTATCGGACATCCGAGGTAAATAGTTAAACCCTAATTCCTGAAATCATGGGCAGAAATGATGAATGACCTCGCACCGATGACCCGTAAGGACACGAGGTCACCTCATTGACCCCGTGACGGAAGCAAGATAGGATGCCCCTCATCCAACGCGGACACATCGGGTCTTATACGAAAACGTCATCACGACCAAGGACACCAGGATGCCCCCTCTTTTTGCCACCGGATTCCAGACGGTCTTTCTTTCCATGCTTCGCATCGTGCTCGTGGCCCTGTTTGCCGCGTTCCTGACACGACGACGCATCATTCAGCCCAAAGATATCGACACCCTGTCCCGCATCACCATCCATGTCCTGCTTCCCTGCCTGATCCTCACCTCACTCATCACGCGACTCAACACCACATCCAGTTCCCTGTGGTGGATTCTCCCTTTAGCCTCCATGGCCATGAATCTCGGGGGGCTTTTCCTCGGGTGGGTTCTCTTTGGCCGCACCTTCCATAAGCATCCAGAGCTCATCGCCATGTGCGGCATTCAAAACTCTGCCTATCTGGTCCTTCCTGTCGGCCAGGCTCTCTTTCCAGCTTCCTTTGACACCTTTGCGGCCTATTGCTTTCTCTTTGTCATCGGCAACACCCCCATCCACTGGACTCTCGGGGTAAGGCTTGTGGGAGGCAAAGATAAAATCAATCTCAAGGGGATGCTCAACCCGCCTCTGATCGCCAGCCTGCTCGGTGTTGTTCTTGTGCTTCTGGGGCTGACCTCTTATGTGCCCCCCCTGGTCATGGACTCCACACGCCTTCTGGGAAGCGCCACCATTCCCCTGGCCACCTTCATCCTCGGCGCCACCCTGGGAGAAGTCCGTTTTAAAAGCCTGCCCCCCTGGCATGGCCTTTTACGCCTCTCCTTCGTAAAATTCGGTTTCATCCCCCTGGCAACCTGGGCATGCATCTCCGCCTTCCACCTGGCAGACCGAAATCCCCTGGTCGCCTCCCTGTTCATGATTCAGGCCGCCGCCGCGCCAGCCACCAACCTCATCCTCCAGGCCCGAGCCTACAATGGCCGCACAGAAATTTTAGGGGGCGCCATGCTCATCTGCTACGCTGTCTGCCTTTTCGCCATCCCCTTCTGGCTCACCCTGGCGGCCCCCGTTTAACCATCGCCCCGATTTCTCACGGGCCCGAACTTGCCAGCAGGTGTGGTTTGCGCTAAAAGAGACAGGTTAACCCGGCTCGCCCGAAGGGTGAGAAAAGCGAACAGATAACCGTGAATTACATTTTGTATTTTTGAAATAACTGAATTTTCCGCAATAACTCATTGCAATAAATGTTTATTTCTTCGAATCGATCATTTTCTCATGAAATATCCGGGTTAACTTGATTCAAGGAGGGGTGTATGGGGAGCGCAAAGGAAAACCTGAGACGGTATCTGGAGATCGAAACCCTGTTAAACCGTTTTTTCGGGCTCTATGATTTCTGCCTGAAAAAATGCGTGCTGCCGGAGCTTGCCCGAAACGGCAACCAGCCCTTTGCCGCCTGCTGCAAGGACAAATATTACAAGGTCTACGACCTGGAGCATCCCAGCTTTGATCTGCTGCGGGACGAACGTGTGGCGCTGTACGGCCCCCCCGAAGAGGTGAAAGATTCCAGCCTGGTCAGCCCCTGTGAATACCACACGAGCACCGGGTGCGTGCTGCCCACCCATAAAAGTCCGATCTGTCTGGCCTTCATGTGCCGAAAAAGCATCGACGGCCTGCGAAACGACTACGGAATCTACACCTACGACTACCTGGGGTTCAACTATGCCCTGGAGTGGATCCTCACCGGCGACCTCTCCCTGACCGATTATGAAGAATTCCGCCAGAGCTGCCTTGACATGATCGACACCCTGGAAAAGAAATCCTCCCCGAAGAGGGTGGCCTCCGCCCGGTAGCCTGCCTGCCCAGCCCTTGGATTTCATTGATCATCCCCTCGATTTCTGTTAATTTCATACCATCACAGACACGCCTCTCACCACACACAACAGACGCATCATCGGCGACACCCAAGGGGGATTGTATTCCATGAAAACGAGACACCTCGCATGTTCCGTACTGGCCCTTTTTCTCTTCGCTTCCTGCACCACCCTCATGAACCTCCTGCCCGAGGTCTCCATGGAAAAACGGCAGGTGATTTACGACATGGCCGAAAAAATGGCCTTTCCCGAGGTCAGAACCCTGGGCCGGTCCAAAACGCGCCGTATGGACCTGAAATCCGGGCAATGGATCACCGTTTTACAGGAGACCCTGAACGGCGATAAAAACGTCTCTCTGACCACCACCAAGGTGATCTCAGTCAACAGCACCACCGTCACCCTTGAGATGGAAGCATACTCCGCCGCCGCGGACGCCCTCCCCACCTACAGCCAGATCACCTTCGAGGGGTATCCGATCCAGGGGAACCTCTCTTATGCCAAAGAAGAGTTTGATGGCATGATGAACTCTCTGCGCATCACCCGATCCCGCACCCGTCAAGGTAACGGCCCCGTCAACGAAATGCCCCCGGAACTGCTGGCAATGGCCCAGGGCATGACCCGAAGCGCCCTGGCCGGGTCCATGGTCCGCCTCGGCGAGGCAAAACGCGAAGCCTACGAAAGCCCCTACATTCAAACAGCCAGCGGCTTTTCTCATCACTACACCGTCTCTCTCATGGGGATCACAACCCAGGGACGCAGCGTCACCCACAGCTCGATTCCCGTCAGCGGCGTCATCGCCAGCGAAGACAACCACACGAAAGCCACCACCGTAGCCTACGGGTACAAAGGTGCCACCTCCGTGTTCTAAAGAGAGCCTTCGCCTTCTTAGGAACCAGGGGCTCAATCCCGGCCCCCGGAGGCGTCTTTTTAAGCTGTCTTTACAGATTAAACAGAGCTGTGGTGTTGTTCCAAACGGACTCGGCCAGGAGCTCCGGGTCATCGCCTCGGACAGCGGCAAGCTTAAGAAGGACCTCTCGGACAAAGGCGGGCTCGTTTCTGCGAATTTTATTTTTGTGGGGAGCGGGGGTGAGATAAGGGGCGTCGGTTTCGACAAGAAGGCGTTCCCTTGGAACAGAAAGCACCTGTTCCCGAAGGTGTTCGCCGCGTTTCTGAATAGTGACGATACCGGTAACGCCAATATGAAGACCCATCTTCAGGTAGGCCTCCATCTCCGTTGTGGAGCCGCTGAAACAGTGGACCACGCCGCGCAGGCCGTCGAAACGGTGGGCCGAGAGCATCTCGAGAAACCGCCCATCGGTATCGCGTTCGTGAAAAATCAGGGGAAGGTTCAAGGCTTCGGCCAGTTCAAGCTGCCGGACAAACCAGGTCTCCTGCACATCCTGGGGGGAATACATGCGGTTAAAATCGAGGCCGCACTCGCCCCAGGCTTTCACTTTTTCGCTTTTTGCCAGCTCGGCCAGCCTCAGCAGTGTGGCCTCCTCGGTGTCGGAGGCGTCATGGGGATGGATCCCCACGGAGGCATAAAAAAAATCCCGGCCTTCGGCCAGGGCCACGCACTTTTCAGAGCTTGCCCTGGAAACACCCACCACCATGGCTTTCATCACATCGGCGGCCTCTGCCCGGGCCACCACCTCATTCAAATCTTCGGCATAACTCTTGTCATCAAGGTGACAATGGCTGTCTATAATTCTCATATCGCTTTTATTTCACTCATCGGTGTTCAAAAGAGACGGCCTCTTGCGGCAGCCCCTGAAGGGACGCGCCGGAAAAGGCGGACACTCGGCCGACACAGATCACGTCGGGACATTTTATTTCAATGGCGGCAAGGGTATCCGGGTCGCAGGTAAAAAGCAACTCGTACTCCTCCCCCCCGGAGGCCATAAAGGAGAGAAGATCTTCCCCGCAGGAGTCGCACCAGGCCCTCAACGCCCGAGACGCCATGGCAGATGTCACGTTCAAAGCCAGGGTCACACCGGAGGCCTTGGCCATGTGCAGGGCGTCTCCTGCGAGGCCGTCACTGATATCCATCACGCACCGAACCCCAGCCTGCCTCAGCACCTCCGCCGCGTCAAAGCGAGAACGAGGCGCCTTAAAGGCATGAATCAGTTCGGGGAAGCGGGTCTCTCCAGATTCCAGGCACCTCAACCCACCACGGGCCATCCCCAGCGTCCCCGTCACACAGAGCAATTCCCCGGCCCTGGCGTCAGAACGCCTTGGCATCGGACCCTGGCCCTCCCCCACGGCAAAAAGATCCAGAGAGAGCTCTGCCGATCTGGAGGTATTTCCCCCACCAAGATCGCAGCCATATTTCTCAAGGGCCGCCCCCAGCCCGTCGTAAAGACCTTCTGCCACGGAATCGGACAGTCCGACGGGCATGCCCAAATTCACAAAAAGGGCCACGGGCCGGGCAAAAGAAGCCGCCAGATCACTTAAAGTCACGGCCACGGCTTTCTCGCCGACCTCCCAGGGGGTCTGCCAGTCGAGCCGGAAGTGCACCCCTTCCCGCTGGGTATCGGTGGTGATCACAGGTCGGTCAAGGGTGGCAAGAAGCGCCGCGTCATCGCCTGCCGCCACACAGCAAGGCCGAAACAGGGTCTCCCGCTTCGGCCGACGTGCTACCAGGGTTTCGATGAGCGAAAACTCTCCGCCCTCTTTTTTTTCTCCAGTCAATAGATAAGCCTCCGACGGCAAGGGACTCCGCCCCAAGCCCATGGATCTGGATGTGAAACCTCAGGCGATCATTCGAAAAGAGCAGCCATGGCCTCAAAACGCACGAGCTGGGTGTCGCCGTATTGAGCCATCAGGCTTCGAACCTTGGCAATGGATTTTTCATGGGTCAGGGTGGTAGGATTTTTGGAAAAAAACTTATCGGCAAAACAGATAATTTTTTCCTCCAGGGTGTCGGGGAGGAGATTCCGATGGGGCAAAGGGAGGTCAGCCTCTACAATCTCCATGACGGAAAGACCGGCACCGGTGTGACGTTCGCACACACGAGCGTGACGGCGGAGCCCTTCCTTTTGAAGCATCTCGGCCCCGATCACCCCATGCAGAATATAGGGGTATTCACCCCGGCACCCGATGCCGGGCGCCCAGGTGTGAATCATCCCGATATCATGAAGCATGGAGGCTTCTTTAATAAAGAGTCGATCCGGTTCCAGATGGGCCACTCGGTCCGCCACAGTCAGGGCCTTCTCCGCCACACATCGGCTGTGGGTCAAAAGCACCTCAAGGGCTTCCGACCCCGGGCCGTAATGCTTCATTAAAAGGGCTTCCACGTTGACGTTCACCGCTGACGCCTCGCCATCAGTTCTGCTTCAATAAAGGGGTCCAGCGCACCATCCATAATGGCTTTGACGTTGCCGGACTCTTCATCCGTTCGATGATCTTTCACCATCTGGTAAGGATGCATCACATAGGACCGTATCTGGCTACCCCAGGCGATCTCGTCTTTGCTGGCGTGCATCTCCTGCATTTCCGTTTCCACTTTCTGCATCTCCAGCTGGTAAAGCCGGGAACGTAAAACGCTCATGGCAATCTCCCGGTTGCGATGCTGGGAAGACTCCTGCTGGCACTGCACCACGATCCCGGTAGGGATATGGGTCATACGCACCGCGCTGCTCGTCTTGTTCACATGCTGGCCACCGGCCCCGCTGGCACGGAAGACATCCACCCGCAGATCTTTGTCCTGCACATCAATGACGATCTCGCTGTCCACTTCAGGGCAGACAAACACAGAGGAAAAGGAGGTCTGACGCTTTCCGTTGGCGTTAAAAGGGGAAATCCTCACCAGCCGATGCACACCGCTCTCCACCTTCAAATAACCGAAGGCATTGGTGCCTGCCACCGTAAACGTGGCCCCCTTAATGCCCGCTTCATCCCCGGGCTGATAATCCACCATGGTGACTTTAAACCCTTTGTGCTCACACCAGCGGGTGTACATGCGCAGCAGCATCTCGGCCCAGTCCTGGGAGTCGGTCCCCCCGGCACCCGGGTTAATGGAAACGATGGCGTTTCGATCGTCATCTTTCCCATCGAGCATCATCTCAACAGAGAGATTTTTCAATCGCCTGTCGATCTCATCCGCCTGGTGAGACACCTCCTCAAGAATCTCTGTGTCCCCTTCTTCCATGGCAAGTTCAAGCAAGAGGTCACCCTCTTCGATATCCTTTGTCAATTCGTTCCAGTTGGACAACAGGGTGGTGAGGCAGGACCGTTCTTTCAAAACGATGGTGGTGGCGTCGGGGTTGTTCCAGAAATCCTTGTGGGAAACCTGGGCTTCTATTTCTTTCAGTCGAAACTCTTTGCCAGGCAGGTCAAAGACAACCTCCCAGCTGTCCCAGGCGAGTACTGAACTCTCGAAATGCCTGCTTCAACTCAATTGACATGATTATTCTCCTTGGCTTCTAACGATGACAAAATACCCTTAAAAATCGGAAAAACGCCTCGCCTGCTGCACGGGAATCGTGCATGAAAAAGCGGGGTTCCCCGGCCGGAAGACCTCCGGCAGTCCCTCTCTATCTACCACTGATCCAGATCCAGTGAAACCGTTTTTTCACGGCACTGCCCAAGGGGACAGAGCCCACAGCGCCCGCCTGAAAATCGACTGTGTTCTCAGTCTGTTCGACCACGAACCCCGCCCATCACAGGCCCCATCAGAAGGGTCAGCCCGACACAAATCCAGGAAAAAAGGTCCCCAAAGCGGACATAAAGACTCCTCAGGGTCATCACCGGCAACCTCTCCACCCGCCAGGCCTCTTCATACAGCGGGGTGGTCCCCCGCACCCGGCCTATCGGGTCTACAAACCCGCTGATCCCGGTGTTGGCGCTCCGGGCCAGGGCTCGACGGGTTTCCACAGCCCGAAAACGAGCCATCTGAAAATGCTGATAGGGTGCCCCGGAACGTCCGAACCAGGCGTCATTGGTCAGGTTGACAAGAAGACCGGCCCCCGATCGCACGGACGCCACCGAGAGCTCAGGAAAAATCGACTCAAAGCAGATCTGTACCCCCACCTGCCAGTCCCACCCTTTGATGGTGTCGCCTTTGGTACCGGCCGAAAAATTTCCGGCGGCGACGACCAGTTTTTTCACAAAGAAAAGGAGCTCCTGAAAGGGAATATACTCTCCAAAAGGAACCAGGTGCACCTTATCGTAACTTCCGATCAACGCTCCTTTTGAGGTCACGGCATAGGCCCGGTTGAAGAAGCGCCAGCCGTCACCTGCACGCTCTGCGGCCGGAGCGCCCAGAATCCAGTCCGCCTCCCCGCCGGCCAGCCCACGGTTGACCGCATGGGTCAAAGGACGATCCACGGGATTCAGGTAATAAAAAGGGGTGGCCGTCTCAGGCCACACCACCAGATCCGGCTTCACCTTCAGGGCCTCCCCCGACAGCCGTAAATACGCCTCGATGGTGGCCGCCTGAAAATCCGCATCCCACTTGACCGCCTGATCGATGTTCCCCTGGATCACGCCCACCGACAAAGAAGGGGCTCTTTTCTGCACCGCCTCCAGCTCTTCAATCCGAAAGGTACCGTAAACAAAGGCCCCGAAGATCATGGCCCCGGCAATCCCCAGCGAAACCAGGGGCCGCCCCCACCCTGCAAAGCGATGCCAGGTCCGCCGATCGAGGATTCGAAGCACCAGAAGGGCCAGGGCGGTGTTCATCAGGACCACGAGAAAGGAAACCCCATACACACCGGTGATATCAACCCCCTGAATCAGGGCCAGGGAGTTCTGCTGCGTGTACCCGAGAAGTCCCCAGGGGAACCCGGTAAAAGCCAGGGTACGAAGGTACTCCAGCGCAACCCAGACAACGGGGGCGAACAAAAGCACAAACAGCCCATCCCTTCGCCACCGGGAGAGTCCCCAGGCAAACAGACCCACATACAACCCAAGATAAAGAGAAAGCAGGACAAGGGCTGCGACACCGGCCACCCAGGGAATACCCCCGTACTGATGAATGGTCCCCACCACCCACCGCAACAGGGCAAGAAAATGGAGAATTCCCGTAAGCCACCCCATCCGAAAGGCCTGTTTAGGTGTCGCCTTCAACGAAAAAACAATCAAGGGAACCAAGGCCACCCAGGCCAGCTGTCCCAACGCAGGGCGGGGAAACGAGAAGGTCAGCAGCAACGCCCCCACAGCGGCCCAGAAAAATTCCTGCCACCTCTGGAAGGAACGCCCCCCCTGCCACTCAACTGACGCATTCACGGTTGTCACACGCATTCCCCCTCGATCAAAAAAAAGGCGTGCCACCTCGACCCCGGCGATCGCGTTCTCGTTCGGTTCTCATACCGAGGCACCCGTCACCCTGACCGCGAGGAATGCACAACCCCAACGATAAATTAAGATTACTCTGGAGCCAACTATTGACCAGAGCCCAAGGCCTGTCAATGACATTTCCATCGCGCCCCGTGAAGCCCCAGCCCTTGAATTCCTCATAAGGGCAAGAGGTTGAGTCTATATTTTATTTGAGATTTCACTGATGGTATGGTAAAAATTAATCTATACGTTTTAATTAAGATTCAATCTCAATTCAATAAGGCTACGGTCTTTCTCTGGAGAAAAACACGCACCGAGCCTGCATTGGCCCAACCCCCAGGGCCGACGCATTCCCATTTCCCGAGGCCATCCCAAATTAATTGGGTGTCACGGCTCATTGGGTGTCACGGCATAGTCGCCGACGTCCGACTCTCTCAACCCGGCCCATCCCCGGACGGAAACCTGAAACAATGGCCGCCAACCCCCCATCCCTGACAGACGAAATAGGTGGATCATGAGCGAAATTATTCGAAATGAACGTCGTGTGACCATCCGCCCGGGACGTGATATCGTCGCCTCCATGGCGGGAGAATTTCGATCGGAACTCAATAAAGAAATTGCGGAAGAACTCGAAGAGCTGACCATTGACCTGAACGGCGTGGAAATGGTGGATTCGGTGGGAATAGGCGTCATCATCGCCACCCACAACACCCTGGATCAGCAGGGATCCCAGCTGAAGGTCATCAACATCGCAGAAGACATATACGGGCTCTTTACGACCATGCGTCTTGACCGCCATTTTACCATTGAAAAGACGGGGGAACCGTCTTAAGGCAGGACCGGAAAGGGAGCCCCGAAGCGTCCCGGGCCAAAACCATCACCGGTGGCATATTGGAAAGCCACGGCCTGCCCCTCTAAGGACATCCCCTGCAGAAACAAAAAAACCACCTCCCGGTGAAGGAGATGGTTTTAAAAATGGTCGGGGCGGCAGGATTCGAACCTGCGACATCCTGCTCCCAAAGCAGGCGCGCTACCAGGCTGCGCTACGCCCCGTATAATCGAAGGGAAACTAACACAGGCATCGGGCGCATGCAAGGGATAAAATAACCCCCCTTGGGTTACGGGGTCAAAAACCCTTCAATCCCCTCGGCCACGGCCGCAGCCACCCGCCTGAGGTGCTCAGGGCTTTCCAGACGGCCCTCCTCACGAGGGTTGGTCAGGTTTCCCACTTCGACAAGCACCACCGGCATTCCCGCACCCCTGGCCATTCCCAGAGGGACACCTGAGTATCCCACCCCTTCATATCCATCCAGGAGGGAAAGGGACCTTTTTAACACCGCCGCCAGAGCCTGACTCTCAGGGATATAAGGACGATGCCCCTCATCCCAGCCATCCCCCCCTTGAGCCATGGGTCTCCCTTTTTTTTCCCGTTGAACAAAAAGGGCAATGCGATTGGTCTCCCGGGAAATCCCGCCCCCGGTATGAAGAGAAATCATCAGGTCGCCATGAAAACTATTGGCCCGTTCCGTCCGACGCACCCCTTTCAGGCCACGGTCCGATTCCCGGGTCAGGCGAATATCATAGCGTTCCCCAAGCTGGCGTCTCACCGCCAGGGCCAGAGCCAGGGTCACATCTTTTTCACGTGTCCCGTAGGAGCCCGTCAGGCCGACGTCTGCACCCCCGTGTCCGGGGTCCAGAACCACGACCTGCCGTTCTTCTCCATCACTTACCGAGGCAAGGGCCAGAACCATCACACAGACGGCAACCCGAGACCAGGCGCGCCACCTTCTTCCATTTTCTAACATTCCGTCACCCCTTTGGCGGCGCTGCAGGAGAAGGATGAAACCTGAACCCCCTCCTCTTTCTGCCCTTCACCAATAGTATTTGACATTGCCCGAAAAATTTGGCTTTAATACACAGATTTAACCCAGGGCCACTCATCCGAATCGCTCAAAATCACGATTCCAAAGCCCTTTCAGGCGTTCAACGCCGCTGAAAACTATAAAAGATAAAGTGGTATTTGAACAGGAAAAAACATCTCCGAAGCCCTCGAAAACACGTCGACTTCACAGGGATGAATAAATTATTAAAAATTATTAAACAGGGCTGCCCCCTCGCGCGGTCCATACACGTATTCACCTTTTGCCGACCCAAGGGTGGGGTAACGTCAGCAGCAATCACGGCGCATGCCGCCTACCCGTAACCGGGCAGGCCAAAAGGGTGCCGAAGTGAAAAGGATCACAATGAATATTACTGTCGAAGACGTCAACAGCGTCAAGAAAACCCTGCATATCGAAATGCCGAATGAAACCATCATCAGCGAACTGGATGCAGCATACAATCAGCTCAAAAAGACCGCCAAGGTAAAAGGCTTTCGTCCCGGAAAAGCCCCCCGTTCTGTCTTGGAGCGTATGTATAAAAATGATGTCCACGGTGACGTGGTCTCCAAGCTTATCCAGACCGCCCTCGTTGAAGCGATCCGGGAAAATGAATACAACATCGTGGGACAGCCTGAGATAGTGGACATGCCAGAGCTTGACCCCACAAGCGCCTTCAAATTTACCGCATCCGTTGAACTTCGTCCGGAAATCGGCGAGATCAACTTCAAAGAGATGACGCTTACCAAGACCCTGTACAAAGCCACCGACGAAGAGATCGAAGCACAGCTTCAGATGCTTCGCCGAAACGGCGCCAAACGTGAGCCCCTCGCAGAAGCGCGCCCCGTAGAAAATGGCGATTATGCTGTGTTGACGTATGAAGGGTTCAATGGCGGCGAGCCTTTTGAAAACACTCCCCTCATTGAAAACCAGCAGATGAAAATCGGCTCAGCCGCCATGTCCAATCAGTTCGATGAGCAGATCGTTGGCATGAACATCGGTGACGAGAAAGAGTTCGAGATCACCTACGCCGACTCCTACGTCAATTCCAACCTGGCCGGCAACACCCTCACCTTCAAGGTGAAGCTCAATCAGGTTCTTTCAGAAGTACTCCCAGAGCTCACCGATGAGTTCGCCAAGACCATGGGTCCCTTCGATACCATGGACGTCCTGAAAGAGGAGATCGTCAAGAACCTCAGCGCAAACTATGAGAAAAGGACGGAGCAGGAGCTCAATGAGCAGGTCTTCTCCACTCTCATCGAGCGCCATGAATTTGACGTCCCCGGCATCATGGTTGAGTATGAACTCGACGCCATCCTCGCCGAAGCCGAGCGCGCATTCCAGATGAACGGCATGAACATCGAGCAGCTGGGCAAAAGCCGTGAAGAACTCCGCGAGCAGTACCGTGAACTGGCCGAGAAACAGGTGCGACGTCACCTCCTTCTCGCCAGCATCGTGCAGCAGGAAGCCATGGAGCTCTCCGATGAGGAGCTCAACGCCGGATACGCCGACATGGCGGCCATGGTCAGCCAGCCTATCGAGGCCATCCACGCGTTCTACCAGGCCAACCCCGATAAAATCGAAATTTTGAAGCTCACCCTGCTTGAAAAAAAGGCAGCGCGTCTTATTATTGAAACAAGCGACGTTGATGAAGTGGAACCAACGCTCGAAAACGCCGATGCCGCGGAAGCGGACGAAGCGTAACGCAATAATTAGAAACCACAGGCTGCCCCCACGGGCAGCCTTTCACCAAGGAGGAGACTCTCGTGCCACTTATCCCCATGGTAGTTGAGCAGACAAGCAGAGGTGAACGGTCGTACGACATCTATTCACGACTTCTCAAAGACCGGATCGTTATTCTCGGCACCGCCATCAACGATGAAGTCGCAAACCTGCTGGTGGCGCAGCTACTCTTCCTGGAATCGGAAGATCCTGACAAGGACATCAACCTGTACATCAACTCCCCGGGGGGCTCCGTAACAGCCGGTATGGCTATTTACGACACCATGCAATACGTCAAACCGGAGATTGCCACTGTCTGTATCGGTCAGGCCGCCAGTATGGGAGCCCTGCTCCTTTGTGCCGGGGCTGCTGGAAAGCGCTACAGCCTTCCCAGCTCCCGTATCATGATTCACCAGCCAATGGGTGGAGCCCAAGGCCAGGCATCGGATATTGAAATCCACGCCCGGGAGATTCTTCGTATGCGCGAAGAACTCAACAACATCCTGGTCAGCCACTCAGGGCAGCCCTACGACAAAGTTCAGGTTGACACCGACAGAGATTTCTTCATGTCTGGCCTGGAAGCCAAGGAGTACGGCCTCATCGATCATGTCGTCAAGAACAGAGAAGATTTGGCGAACCTCGTAAAATCGGAGGAGTAATCCATGACAAAACAGTCGGACGGAAATGATAAGCTTTTCTGCTCGTTCTGCGGCAAAAATCAGAAAGAAGTCAAGAAGCTCATTGCCGGTCCCGCAGTGTATATCTGCGACGAATGCATTCAGCTCTGCAGTGAGATCATTGAGGACGAAGGCATCAAGGAGCCCCAGAGCCCCGAAGTGCTTCTCACTCCCAAAGAGATCAAAGAGCGCCTCGATGAGTACGTCATCGAACAGGATCGGGCCAAAAAGGTCCTCTCCGTAGCCGTCCGGAACCATTACAAACGGCTGGACTCGAGCATGGTCTCATCGGACGTGGAGCTCCAGAAGAGCAACATCCTTCTGATCGGCCCCACCGGTTCAGGAAAAACTCTCCTGGCCCAGACCCTGGCGCGCTTTCTGGATGTCCCCTTCACCATCGCCGACGCAACCAGCCTCACCGAGGCCGGCTATGTAGGCGAGGACGTGGAGAACATCATCCTCTCTCTGCTTCAGAACGCAGATTACGATGTGGAGCGAGCCGAACGAGGCATTGTCTACATCGATGAAATTGACAAGATCGCCCAGCGCTCCGACAACCCTTCCATCACCCGGGATGTCTCTGGTGAAGGGGTGCAGCAGGCCCTCCTCAAGATTATTGAGGGGACCACGGCCAGTGTACCGCCCAAAGGGGGGCGAAAGCATCCGCAGCAGGATTTTGTGAAGATCAACACCAACAACATCCTGTTTATCTGCGGAGGCACCTTTACCGGCCTGGAAAAGCTGGTCAAGAACCGCACCGGTGAAAAAGCATTGGGGTTCAGCGCCACCGTCACCAGCCGCGAAGACAAGAGCCTTGGCGAGCTTTTGAAGATGGTTCGCCCGGAAGACCTCATCAAATTTGGGCTTATACCCGAATTTCTCGGGCGCCTTCCTGTGGTCGCCACCTTGAACGAGCTGGGTGAAGAGTCACTGATCAAGATCCTCACACAACCCAAAAACGCACTGATCAAGCAGTTTCAGAAACTCTTCGAATTTGAGGACGTCAAGCTTCGGTTCACCGATGATGCCATAAAAGCCATCGCCCATGAGGCCGTGGAGCGCAAATCCGGTGCCCGAGGGCTTCGCGCCATCCTTGAGCGTTCCATGCTTGATATCATGTACGAGATTCCCTCCATGGAACACATCAGTGAATGCGTGATCAATGAGGATGTGATCCTTCAGAAAGAGGACCCCATCATTCTCTACGAAACACCTCAGCAGCAGGCTTAGCCCACAGCTATCCGGTTGAATGCCTCCCGCGCTCCAAGGGCGCGGGGGGCTCCGGTTTGATCGGCGATCCACCTGTCGGACCCTCCCAGAATACCCCTCAGGCGCTGACCCTTCCTCCTCGACCCATACCCTATAAGACGATGGTGAAGAAGCTCCGATGATCAATATACCTAAGATATTCAAAAACGATGATTCCAGTTCAAGCCGTGTGACGCTTCCGATTCTTCCCCTGCGGGATATCGTGGTTTTTCCTGGTATGGTGGTCCCCCTTTTTGTGGGACGGACCAAATCAGTCAACGCACTGGCTGAAGCCATGGGCAAAAACAAAACCATCTTTCTGTCCACCCAACGTATGGCAGGGGTAGACAATCCTGAAGAGCAGGACATCAGCAACGTCGGCACCGTAGGGACCATTCTTCAACTGCTCAAATTGCCCGATGGCACGGTCAAAGCCCTGGTGGAAGGGAAAGCCCGCGGTCGCATCGTCTCCTTTATTCCCGGTGAGGAATTTCTCTCGGTGGATGCGGAGCCCATGCCCGAAAATACGGTGACGGAAGCCGAAGGCGAGGCCCTCTCGCGAGCCATCATTGACGCCTTTGAGGAGTACACCAAACTCAATAAAAGCATCTCGAAAGAACTCATCGGTAAAGTCGCCGCCATCGAAGACTCCGGCAAACTCGCCGACACCGTGGCGTCCCACCTCCCCTTCAAAGTCGCCGACAAGCAGACCCTGCTGGAAGCCATCGACATCAGCAAGCGCATGGACATTCTCCTGGGCCTCATCAAGCGAGAAGGTGAGATCTTCGAAATGGGCCAGAAAATCCGCGGCCGGGTCAAAAACCAGATTGAGCAGACACAGAAGAACTACTACCTCACCGAACAGATGCGAGCCATCAAGAAGGAAATGGGCGCCGACGACAGCGCCGATGACGAACTTCAAGAGCTTGAAAAGCGGATCAAGAGCAAACGCCTTTCCAAGGAAGCGGCCTTCAAGATAAAGCAGGAGTTCAAAAAGCTCAAAATGATGTCGCCCATGAGCGCTGAAGCGAGCGTGGTGAGAAACTACATCGACTGGATGCTGGACCTTCCCTGGTACAACCGCAGCAAGACCAAAAATGACCTGGAGGCGGCCGAAGCCACCCTTAACCAGGACCACTTCGGCCTGGAAAAGCCCAAAGAGCGTATCCTTGAATACCTGGCCGTCCAGACCCTGGTGAACAAAGTCCGTGGCCCCATCCTCTGCCTGGTGGGCCCTCCAGGGGTAGGAAAGACCTCCCTGGCTCGTTCCGTTGCCCGCGCCACAGGCCGGCGTTTTGTCCGTATCTCCTTAGGCGGTGTCCGGGACGAAGCGGAGATTCGCGGACACCGGCGTACATACGTCGGTGCCATGCCCGGAAAAATCATTCAGAACCTCAAGAAAGCCGGCGTCAACAACCCTGTTTTCTGCTTCGATGAAGTCGACAAAATGAGCACTGACTTCCGGGGCGACCCCTCGTCAGCGCTGCTGGAGGTTTTGGATCCCGAGCAGAACAATACCTTTAACGACCATTTTCTGGATGTGGACTATGACCTGTCAGACATCCTCTTCATCACCACAGCCAACACCCTCTCTGACATCCCCCTGCCCCTGCAGGACAGGATGGAGGTGATCCGTATCCCCGGCTACACCGAGCATGAGAAATACATGATCGCCAAAGATCACCTCATCCCCAAGCAGATCAAGATGAACGGTCTTAAGGTTGAAGAAATCGAATTTTCCCGACAGGCCGTGTTTGATATCATCCGAAGCTACACCCGGGAAGCGGGGGTCCGAAACCTGGAGCGGGAAATTTCCAGTATCTGCCGCAAAACGGCCTTGGAAGTGGTCAAGAAAAAAGCCAAGAAACCGGTAAAAATTCTTCCTAAAAAGGTGGAAAAATTTCTCGGTCCCATCCGTTTCCGATACGGACAGGTGGAAGAGAAGGACCAGATCGGGATGGTCACAGGCCTGGCCTGGACCCAGGTAGGGGGTGAACTCCTCTGCATCGAAACGGCCCTCATGCCCGGAAAAGGACAGCTGACCGTCACAGGCCAACTGGGCGATGTGATGAAAGAGTCGGCACGAGCCGCCGTCAGCTACGTCCGCTCAAAGTCTGCGGCCTTGAAATTAGACGATGACTTTTACAGCAAGGTAGACATCCACATCCACGTCCCCGAGGGAGCCATCCCCAAAGACGGACCCTCAGCCGGCATCACCATGTGTACGGCCCTTGTCTCCGCCTTCACAAAGCTCCCCGTGAACAAAGACGTGGCCATGACAGGTGAGATCACCCTCAGAGGCAGGGTTCTGCCCATCGGCGGGCTGAAAGAAAAAATTCTCGCCGCACACCGAGGGGGCCTGAAAAAGGTCATCATCCCCAAAGAGAATGAAAAGGACCTGGAAGAGATTCCAGCCTCCATCCTGAAACAAATGATCGTGGTGCCAGCTGGCCATTTGGATGAAGTGTTAAAAGAGGCGCTTATCCTCCCAGAAGGCTCCGATCTCTTCACCACGTTGGAGCCGATTTAAACCCTTCAAGGAAAAAATATCATCGGGTCGGTTTATTCCCTTGACGCGACCCGGTGATATTGCTAAAAAGATTTCGTTCCTGAGGGGCGAAAGTCACCACAGAAATGGGCGATTAACTCAGTTGGTAGAGTGCGACCCTTACAAGGTTGAAGTCGCAGGTTCGAATCCTGCATCGCCCACCACCATTGCGGGGGTGTAGTTCAGTTGGTTAGAACGCCAGCCTGTCACGCTGGAGGTCGCGAGTTCGAGTCTCGTCACTCCCGCCATTAAAAAGCTAAAACGAGGGTGTCTTTCAAAGGCGACCCTTTTTTTACGTCCAAAATTCCCATTCGGGACGTCAACGACCCACCCAATTCCCCAAAAAAAGGCCCCGGGTTCTCACCCGAAGCCTTGGAAGCCCAAAAGCCAGAGATTACTCCCCAGATCCACCTGAACCCGCCAGATACCCGGACAGGGCATTGGCCAGCCTGACAAACTCTTCCACCGTCAAAGACTCCGCTCGTCGATTCACGGCAATATCCGCCTTCCCCAGCACCACTTCGGCCTCTTGGGGAGCCAGAGGCAGCTCGCTGTTAGACAGAGCGTTGCGAAGATTCTTTCGGCGTTTTCCAAAGGCGGCCTTGATCACGGCAAAAAGAAGAGCCTCATCCTCCGCCAGGTGAGGCGGGTCACTGTGGAAGACCACCTCAATAACCTCAGAGTCCACCTTTGGCCGGGGAAAAAACTTGGAGGAATCCACCCGAACAAGGGTTCGGATCTCAGCACAATACCCCAGCATGGCCGCCATACGACCGAAATTTCGCGTGCCTTCCGGCGCGGTAATTCGCTCGGCCAATTCCTTCTGAAACATAAAGAGTGCTTTTTTGATCCAGCGTCTCTCCCGAATCATCTGGACCAGAATCTGAGAGGAAATATTGTAGGGCAGGTTTCCCACAACGATAATCGGCCCCCCATGCGCCTCGGCAATTTCGGTCAAGCTAACCGTTAGGATATCCTCGTTGAGGATCTCCACATTGTCGGTACCCGAGGCGAGAAGCTCAGAACGCAGCACCGGAAGAATCTGGCTGTCCTTTTCAATGGCACAGACCCGGGCAGCCCGTTTAGCCAGCGGCACCGTCAGCGCTCCGAGCCCTGGGCCGATCTCCACCACCAGGTCTTCCGGGTCGATCTTCGCCCGCTCCGCGATCAACTCGGGAACCGACGGATCGTTGAGAAAATTCTGTCCAAACTTTTTCTTTGCATGCATATCCCACGCAGCCAGAGTAATTTTAGGCGATGTCATCATCACTCTCCTCGCCTGTTTGGCGATTTATATCTTTCTTTGTGTGTCTTGATTTACTGATTACTTTTACACCTGTAAAAGTACGTGCAACCAGCCGTCGTGTAAGGAAATAAGATGCAATTGTAGGAATAATCGCAAGCAGCATGCTACCGGCCAGCATCATACATGCCAGCTCAAAATGGTGAGAAAGGAAATCCTTAATCAAATCCACTTTATCCGAAAGAGGAAGCCCACTTTCCAACACATGAATCATCTTCCCAATATCCGGTCCGCCGCCCTGTTCGCCTCCAAAGAGCCCCACCCCGACCCGAAAGCTTCCGTAATAAAACAAAGGAATGGTCAACGGGTTGGCAATCCAAACCCCAATTGCTGCTGCGGGCTTACTGCCGCGAAGGACAAACGCGAGGAGGATTGCTAAAGCGGTATGAAAAGGAATGGTAGGAGTTACCCCGACAAACACGCCGATAGCCATTCCCATGGCGATGTAATGAGGATTTCCCTGCAACCTCTTAATTTTTTCCAAAAGAGAACAAAAGTGTTTTTTTATTTTGTTCCAATATGTTATATTCTCTTTAGACATTAAGGTTTTCTGTCCGATTTGTTTCATACATCTCAAATCCCTAAAAAAGCAAAGCCTTAGAAAACAGCGATACGTAAATAAAAAGACCTCAACAGCCGCCTATTTTTTTTCCAAAGAGGTTGCCTTCGCCACAGTGCCTGCCGCAGGGTCCCGAAAGGACTGGAAAGTCCTTACCACTTCCATGATAAGGACCATCAATCCATTTTATTTTCGGCGATTTGAAGGTATCATGAAACGACCGCCCTTTCAACACGATTTGTGCTTTTTCAGCAGCTCTCCCCCTCCGTTTCCATGCTTTTTACTAAAAGATTCATTTTTTCCTTTGAAGACTGCTTGACTCTCATAAACAATTAAGTTATCTAACAGGTAATCCTTATCTAGAGGATGTCTCTTAATCGATTTCTGTAATGCCTATATGTAATAATATGATGTACACGATAATTCGTGCCTATCATGTTACTCCTACGCGTGTGTACTGACGAGAGGGGGGAAATACGCGTTCAGGGGTGTGGCTATCGATTGATATAGATATCCTTCTGGTCAACCATAAACTTAATTTAAAGAAATACAACTGTACAAGGAGGACATATGTCTACAGAAACCCCCAATTCCATGCAGGAAGATCAAATTCACGAGTCTGCCGCCAACCGTCGTCGCGTGCGCACCAAGCCCGTTAGCATTGACTCTCTTTTCAAGACCATTATCAAAAATTACGATATCCCTTCTCGCCAGGACGTTGAAAAACTTTCTGCCCAGATTGATCGTCTTGAAAAACTTATTCGCCAGACCTCTGGCCGTGGATACGTCCCAAGCGCCACGAAAGACAAAGGAGATCGCTCCGAAATGACCGCTTCAGGAACCGTACTGAAGGTCATCAAGAGCTCTCGCAATGGTGCTGATTTCGCAAAGATTCAGGCCAAAACCGGTTTTGAGGACAAAAAACTTCGCAACATCATTTTCCGTCTAAATAAAATCGGTCGCATCAAGCGTAAAACCCGTGGGGTTTATATCGCTGCATAAAGAACCGCAAGCAGATACCGGGCACTCACCTGCGATGTTCCTTCTACTTCTCGCCCGGTAAGCGCTTCAACCATTTCTTTTGCTCTTGCCCGATTCAGGATAGTTCTCCCCTACAGGTTGTGGATATTTACGCCTTCGTTCATAAGGCGGCACTTTTTTTGTGCCCCACATCGTGCATTGCTTTTATCCGCAGCCTGTCAGGAGGACAACCCCTTTCCTTCCCGAGTATTTCATCCGACAAAAAAGAACCTCTTCCCCACAGCCCTCGACAAACGGACCAGGGATGCACATGTTTATGGATCAGGCTGCTGTCCATCAGCGTGCAGAAACGTGCGGCGTCGCCTGCCCAGGGGTCTTCCCGTTTAAAGAAGCGCCCCCTTGCGGAACGATTACCTCGCACCCTTAAGCGCCCGACCGGTTTACAACAGGCCCTTCGCAGGCATCCCGGTATGCGCAGAACCATAGATTTTGGGATAAACCAGACCATGACTCACGACGACCCCTGCAACGCCGCTCTCAAACCCGGCCAGACCCTCCACGGATTCACGGTGATCAAAGCGTGTCCCATTGCCGATATCAAGGCCTTCTACTACGAGCTGAAACACGAAGCCAGCGGCGCTTCCCACATACACATCAGCGCCAAGGACCGTGAAAACACCTTTTCCGTCGCCTTTAAGACCGTCCCCTCAGACTCCACTGGCGTGGCTCATATCCTGGAACATACCGCCCTGTGCGGGTCTGCCCGCTACCCTGTCCGAGACCCCTTCTTCTCCATGATCAAACGAAGCCTCAACACCTTCATGAACGCCTTCACGGCCTCGGACTGGACCATGTACCCCTTTGCCACCCAGAACCGCAAAGATTTCTACAACCTCATGGATGTTTACCTTGATGCCGCCTTTTTCCCACGCATCGACGAACTCAGCTTCAAACAGGAAGGGCACCGGCTCGAATTTGAACAGGCAAAGGAAGGCGAGAAGGAAGAGCTGACCTTCAAGGGCGTGGTTTATAATGAAATGAAAGGAGCCATGAGTTCTCCCAGTCAGATCCTCGGGCGAGCTCTCAACAAGGCTCTCATGCCTGAGACGACCTACGCCAACAACTCCGGCGGGGACCCCGAAGCGATCCCTGATCTCACCTGGGAAGAGCTGAAAGCCTTCCACGCAAGGCATTATCACCCCAGCAACGCCTACTTCTTTACCTATGGTGACATTCCTCTGGCCGATCACCTGGAGGTCATCAATACCAAGGTGTTGTCGCATTTCGAAAGAATAGATCCAAAGACCACAGTGGCCCCCCAACCCCGATGGACAGAACCCAGACAAGTCGTTGAATACTACCCCGCTGACAAAGAGGAAGGTCGAGACAATCGCGCCCAGGTGAGCCTGGTCTGGCTGGTCACCGATATCCTGAATACAAGGGAAACCCTCGCCTTCAGCCTTCTCTCCCAAGTCCTCCTCGGCAATGCGGCAGCCCCCTTGCGAAAAGCCCTTATTGATTCCCACCTCGGTTCTTCCCTCTGCGACGCCACAGGGTTTGACTCCGATGCCCGAGACGCCTCCTTTGGGTGCGGACTCAAAGAGACCCGCCCGGAAAATGCCGACGCCATTGAATCGCTTATTTTCAGCTCCCTTGCCCACATCGCCGAGGAAGGCATCGCCCCGGAGCTGATCGATTCTGCCATCCACCAGATGGAGATCAGGCGGCGTGAAATATCCAACACGCCTTACCCCTACGGAATCAAACTGCTCCTGGGGCTCGCTGGATGCTGGTTCCACGGCGGAGCCCCGGAACGACTCCTTCTCCTCGACGAAGACCTTGAAGCCATAAAACATGGCGTAAAAGAGGAGGGATACTTTGAGACCCTCATCCGCGAACGGCTGCTGAAAAACCCCCACCGGGTCCGCTTTACCCTGGCACCCGACAGCTCCCTTGCAGAACAACAGGCCCGGCAGGAGCAGGAGCAGCTCGACGCCATCTCCCAAACGATGACGGAAGCCCAGAAGGCCAAAATTCGATCGGACACGGAAAAGCTGAAGAGCCTTCAAGAAGCCGAGGAGGACATCTCCTCCCTGCCCACGCTGGAACTGGAAGACATCCCGACCACCATCGACTCGGTGAAACCTGAAAGCCGCGGAAAGGGTCGCCTCTTTCGCTACCCCTGCGCCACCAACAGCCTCTTGTATTATAACGGTGTGCTGGAAGCAGGCAGCCTGGACAGCACCCTGATCCCCCTGGTCCCCTTCTTCTGCTCCGCCATCATGAAGGTAGGCACCCGGGAGAAAAACTACGAAGAGTTAACACGGGCCATTGCCGCCCATACTGGCGGCATGGGGCTTTCCCCCTCCTCAAGACGACGATACGATGAAAACCGTTCGGCGTTGCCTCTCATTGCCATCAACAGCAAATGCCTGGTCAGAAATCGAGGGGCCATGTTTGATCTCCTCACCGAAACCCTGACCCAGTACCGGTTCACCGATCTTCAAAGACTCCGCAACCTGCTGCTGGAATACCGTGCGGCCTTAGAGTCCGCCGTGGTGCAAAATGGCCACAGCCTGGCGATCTCCCTTGCCAATCGAAACTTCACCGACTCCCTGGCCCTCTCCGAACTGTGGAGCGGGGTCGGGCAGATTCAATACATAAAAGCCCTCACAGACAAGCTCGTCCGTGGCGACGCCTCCGAAGAGGCCCTGGCCCATATCGGCGATCAGTTGGCACAAATCGGCCAGGCCTTCCTCAACCAGGGCAACCTGCGCTGCGCCCTCGCCGGCGATGACGCCACCCTGACCCTGGCAGAAGCCGACCAGCGAGCGCTCTCTCAGGCCCTCCCCGAAGGATCCTCACCCCTGACCTTCGCCTCGGTCCCGGCAAACGGCCTGCCTGTTTACGAAGGGTGGACCACCAACAGCGCCGTCTCCTTCGTGGCATCCGCCTTTCCTGTGGTCTCCATGGGCCACGAAGACGCCCCGGCCCTCTCCATCATTGGCCGGCTCCTGCGCGCCCTCTACCTCCACCGCGAAATTCGCGAGAAAGGTGGGGCCTACGGTGCCTTCGCTGCCTACAGCGCCGAAGAAGGCACCTTCAGCATGGGGTCCTACCGGGATCCCCACGTCGTCCGCACCCTCTCCGCCTACGACGAGGCCGCCCGCTTCATCACCGGGACCGACTACACCAACGAAGACGTCAAAGAGGCCATCCTCCAAGCCTGCTCCGTCATCGATCGCCCCGAAACCCCGGCGGCAGCCGCCCGAAAAGGCTTCTTCCGCGAGCTCGTGGGCTTCTCTGATGAGACACGACGCGCATACAAAGAGGGCCTCCTCGCCTTAAACGCCGAAAAGATTCGGAAAGCAGCCCTGCGGTACTTCCCCCCCGAGGCTGATCTCAAAAGCGTGGTGGTGATCTCAGGGGCAGATCGCCTGAAAGGACTCACCGGACGCCTGGACAGGGAGCTTGATATCCACACTATATAAAAAACGTGCTTCGTGCCTGGTTCTTCGTGCTTCGTTCGAGGAGTCGCTGCGCTCCATCAATGAGAAAAAAAGCCTCCGGGGTGCAGGGGTTAATCCCCGGCACCCTATAAGGGAGCCCTTCCAAAACAGAACATCCCGTGACTCGTCCGAGTCACGGGATGTTTTTTTTAAAATGCCTTCATTTTTTATGATGGGTGCCCAGGTACGCCCTGCATGTCACATCGGCAACAGACCGACACGCGCCAGGCTTGCGAGGTCTCAGGGTACGGTTAACGAACCGTCTAACGGCCCAAAGCCCTCCTCTGGCCCTCACCCCAGACGTTTCATCAGCGCCTCTTCGGCGTCTGAGGCAAGAGTCCCTTTGCGCCGGGCCACATCCACGGTATGGCGGCAAAGCGCCTTATATAAAGAGGTCAGGTCGGGCTGCATCTCAGCGATCTTATCCAGGTGAGCGTCAATCGTGGCGACGTCCCCTCTGGCGATGGGACCCGTGAGGGCCTCCACCGGACCGACCTTTTTAATATTGTCCAGGGTTCCTTCGATGAGAGGCCCGAGGACACTCCAGGCATCTTGTTCTGAAACCCCCGCGTCACGGATAAATGTCCAGGCCATGTCCTGAACAGTGACAAAACAGTTGGAGGCCACCACGGCGGCTGCATGGTACATCGTCTTGGCGTGGGTCGCGATGGTGAGGCCCTTAGCGCCTAAGTCAGCGGCCATGGAAAGGGCCATCTCAACCGATTTATCGTCCCCTTCCACGGACATGATGATGCCGTCAAAGGGATTCACGACGAGATCGGTCCCGGCAAAGCTCTGAAGGGGGTGCATGGAGCCGATCAACGCCCCGGCCTCCTTCACCGCCGCCATAAGGGTCGAAGGCAGGGAACCGCTGCAGTGAAAAACGGACGCCCCTTCCTTGAAGCCTCCCCTTTCTGCAAGGGCCACCGCAACCTCGGCAATAGAGTCGTCCGGCGTGGTGATAAACACCACATCGGCCCCTGGCGTCACATCGACCGGATCGGTCGAAAAAGGGGTCCCGGGAACGAGCCCCGCCGCCTTTTCGGCAGACCCAAGGCTTCGGCTTGCCACCCCGCAGATGGGATACCCCACACGATTCAGGTGAACCACAAGGCTGGTTCCCACCCGGCCACACCCCACCACAGCACACGTTGCTTTCACGTCAACTCCCCCTTCGTTTCCTTAGTGTTCAGGAACTTTTTCACCCGTTACGCCCGTGGCCACATCATTCCAACAAGCGCCAACCCTGTCCAACCACAGACCTTACTGCCCAACCAACAGCCTCAATCCTTACTGCAGCTCCGTGAAAAACTCAATTCATTTCCAGGCGGGTGCATCTATTGAGAAACATTAAGTATTGACCGACAATTGCCTGTTGCGCTACAAGTAGGGGTTGATTTGCACCCCTCCGTAGACACGGGTTGGCGCAACTATTTGAAAATTATAGGGAATCACTCGAGTGCCATCCCGAGAAATTTAAACAGCCCAAAACATCGGGCCACCGGCCCCGAGACCCCCATAATCTGAAATAGCGGCATCCCATGCACCGGCGGGAGCACCGGCCCCACACAGGGCCCGGCCTTTTCTTTTGAACCCAGATGCAGGCACAAGGCGGTTTAGGCACAGCACATGATACAGCTTATCAAAGGATTCAAAGATGTTCTGCCCGGAGAAATTGAGGTCTGGCAGACCGTCGAACGCGCAGCCAAAGAGACATTTGAAAACTTCGGATTTCAGGAGATTCGCCTCCCAATAGTTGAAAAATCGGAGCTCTTCTCCCGAAGCATCGGCGACACCACCGATATTGTAGAAAAAGAGATGTATACCTTCGAGGACGGCAAGCGTGGCCACGTGACCCTGCGTCCAGAAGCTACGGCTTCCGTGGTCCGCTCTTACATCCAGCATAAGATGTACGCCCAGGACCCCATCCGGAAATTCTACACCATCGGCCCCATGTTCCGCCGTGAACGCCCCCAGAAGGGACGCTACCGCCAGTTCTACCAGATCGATGCAGAGGTCTTCGGGGTCGATTCTCCGTATCTCGACGCCCAGCTTATTTTCATGCTGGCCACCCTTCTGGAGAGACTGAAGGCCAAGGATGTCAAAGCCCATATCAACTCCCTGGGCTGCCCCTGCTGCCGGCCAAATTTCCAGAAGGCGCTGAAGGAACTGCTCGACTCAAAAAAAGAGCACCTCTGCGAGAACTGCCTCAGGCGAAGCGAAAAGAACCCCTTACGGGTCCTGGACTGCAAAGTCCCCTCATGCCGTGAAGCCGTGAAGGAGGCACCCTCCATCCTCGATCACCTCTGTGACGAATGCCGTGATCACTTTGAGACCGTCAAACGCGTGCTCACAGAAAACGGTGTGGACTATGAAGTCGACAAGAACCTCGTACGCGGCCTGGATTATTACACCCGCACGGCCTTTGAGGTGCTCACCACCTCTCTGGGAGCCCAGAATGCCGTGGCAGGTGGCGGTCGCTATGACGGCCTGGTCAAGGCCCTGGGAGGACCGGAGATCCCGGCCATCGGCTTTGCCATCGGCTTTGACCGCCTGGCAGAGATCGTGGCCATGCAACAGACCATTGAGGCCACTGGCCCCACCCTCTACATCGCGCCCCTGGGCGAAAAAGCCACGGAGGCCGCTGCCCACTGGACCATGCAGCTTGCCGCCAGAGGCATCTCCTGTGAGACCGATTTTGGCGGGCGCAGCCTGAAAAACCATATGAAACGAGCCGACAAGCTCAAAGCCACCCATGTCCTCATGATTGGTGACGATGAGCTGGAAAAGGGGCAGGCCACCCTGCGCAACATGACCACCCGGGAGCAGGAAGACCTCTCCCTGGACGGGCTGGTAGAGACACTGGCCGAACGATTAAAATAAACCCATCAACGATCAAGCAGGCTCAAAATAAGCCATCCGCGCAGACCGCCTTTCCCCACCCCAGGGCAGCCACCGGACCGGCGTTTTAAGACACTGCCAAAGATACGATCAGGAACCAGAAAGAACAAAGGAGTCAGGGCATTGACAGATCTACTTGGTGATATGAGACGAACCCACAACTGCACCGACCTGGGCACAGCCCTTGTCGGGCAGGAAGTGACCCTTATGGGCTGGGTACAAACCCGCAGAGACCACGGCGGCGTTATCTTCGTGGATTTAAGAGACCGAACCGGCATTGCCCAGGTGGTCTTCAGCCCTGAAGAGAACACCGAGGTCCATGACAAAGCGCATGCGGTGCGAAGCGAATTCGTCCTCGGCATTCGAGGCACCATTGCCGCGCGTCCTGATGACATGATCAACGACAAAATGATCACCGGGGCCATCGAGGTGAACGTCAGCGAGCTGCGGATCCTGAACCGCGCCGTCACCCCCCCCTTTGCCATTGAAGACGAGATTGAGGTGGGTGAAAACATCCGCCTCAAAAACCGTCACATCGACCTGAGACGCCCGAAATATCAGAAAAACATCGTCAACCGGCACAAAGCCGCCCAGGCCATTCGCGGCTTCCTGAACGGCGAAGGCTTTCTCGACATCGAGACCCCCTTCCTCACCAAGAGCACCCCGGAAGGCGCCCGCGATTATCTGGTCCCCAGCCGTGTTAACCAGGGCCAGTTTTACGCCCTGCCCCAGTCACCCCAGCTCTTCAAGCAGCTGCTGATGATCAGCGGGTTCGATCGCTACTATCAGATCGTCAAGTGCTTCCGAGACGAGGACCTGCGCGCCGACCGCCAGCCTGAATTCACCCAGATCGATATGGAGCTGAGCTTCGTGGGTGAAGAGGAGATCATGAGCATCGCCGAAGGCATGGTCGCAGGCGTGTTCAAAGAAGTTCTCGGGCTGGACGTCAAGCCCCCCTTCGAGCATCTTCTCTACAAAGACGCCATGGACCGTTACGGGTTGGACAAACCCGACCTCCGCTTCGACATGGAGCTTAAAGATGTCTCCAACATTGTTGAGACCTCCGGCTTCAAAGTTTTTGCAGATGTCGTGAAAAAAGGCGGGATGGTAAAAGCCCTCAACGCCAAGGGCTGCATCAACTTCTCCCGTAAAGACATTGACGACCTCACCAAATTCGTCTCCATTTACCGCGCCAAGGGTCTGGCCTGGATCAAGGTCAAGGAAGGCGAGTGGCAGTCCCCCATCGCCAAATTCTTCACCGACGACGAGAAAAAAGCGTTGGCCGAGCGCATCGACATGGAAGTGGGCGACCTGATCTTCTTTGTGGCCGATCAACCCAAAGTGGTCAACGAATCCCTGGGCAACCTGCGGAACCACCTCGCCGAGAAACTGGGCCTTATCAGCAAAGACGAATTCCGCTTTGTCTGGGTCACCCACTTCCCCCTCTTCGAGTATGACGAGACGGCGAAGCGTTACCAGTCCCTCCACCACCCCTTTACCGCGCCCCTCGAAGAGGACTACCAGCACATCGAGATCGACCCCTTAAAGCTGCGTTCCAGGGCCTATGACCTGGTCTTAAACGGCTGCGAGATCGGTGGCGGCAGCATCCGTATCCACGATCGTGCCATCCAGGAGCGCATGTTCACCGCCCTGGGTATGGATAAGGAAGAGTACGAAGAGAAGTTTGGCTTCCTCCTAGACGCCCTGGAATCCGGTGCGCCCCCCCACGGCGGCATCGCCTTCGGTCTCGACCGTCTGGTGATGATCCTGTGCGGCATGCCCTCCATCCGGGACGTCATCGCCTTCCCCAAAACACAAAAGGCCTCCTGCATGCTCACCGATGCCCCTTCTGTAGCGGCACCGGCGCAATTGGATGAATTGGCCCTCCGGATCAAAAAAATCGAATCGTAGTGCAATTCAAGGTAGCTACCCCTGTCGCCATCAAGCCGATGGCGACAGAGGCAAAAAAATGCGGCGGCTGTCCTTTTTTTTAATTGACACCGCCGAGAAATAGAGCTAAATAGTTTGAGTCTTTTGACTGATCCCCAGTAGCTCAGTCGGCAGAGCAAGTGGCTGTTAACCACTTTGTCCGCGGTTCAAATCCGTGCTGGGGAGCCAAAAAGTAACTGTTCTTTTGAACAGTGCATATATTCAAAAATCCTGAAGGGTTTTCCCCTTCAGGATTTTTTTGTTTAAAACGCCAGGCCCTCACCCCCGCCCTTATCGGCGCCCCGACGTTCTCGGACACGGAACCCCTTTCACCCAAGAGCCCTTCGCCTCAAATTCCCTTACCGAAACGGCCCGAGAGGTGCCGGACAGCGCCCAGGCCTGAATTCGACGTCATCAGCTCCGCAGGCCAACCCCGCATCCTTTTTCAAATGTTTCAGAAGCTTGCCCCCAAGACTGGCAGCCAAAGGCATTTTTTATTCTGATTTGTTCACAAAAAAACCTTTTTTTAATTGACACAATCCGCAAATCGAACTAAATAGTCCGAGTCCTTGTGACTAATCCCCAGTAGCTCAGTCGGCAGAGCAAGTGGCTGTTAACCACTTTGTCCGCGGTTCAAATCCGTGCTGGGGAGCCAAAAAATAACTGCTGTTTTTGCAGTCTCTATATTTAAAAACCCTGAAGGTTTGATCCTTCAGGGTTTTTTTGTTTCAAGCCCCAAAGAGACCCGCCCATCTATCCACCCTTGACAGCCCTTGCGCCTGCGATTTATAGGTTAGGTTTCATACGATCCGCCCAGCGACCGATTCACTGGAAATAATCTGTTTTTTAAGGACAGGACGCCAATCACTGCAGGCCCCCTGGAAAGCTCTCCTCCCCCTGCATCCCCAGCTGGTTTCCTGGCCACGTAATGTCATCCTCAACCCGAGATTTTGATCATGAAACATGTTGCCATCATTGCACTGACCCTCATCCTCTCCTCCATGGCCCCTGCCTGGGCCAAAACCCCGATTTCTCGCCAGCCGTCCCTTCAGGCTGTCGAGGCAAAGGACAGGGGAAACCGACATTTCGAAAACGGACATTACAAGGAGGCCATCGCCTGCTACACCAACGCCATCCATGCCGACCCCGCATTTCTGGAGGCCTATTACAATCGCGGGCTCTCCTGGCACAAGATGAAGCTCTTTTACAAAGCCATCGTAGACTTTGACCGAGCACTGGAGATTCGCCCCAATGCCCCCGACATTCTCTACTTCAGAGGACTGACCTACGAGGCAACCGAACAATTCAGAGAAGCCCTGGCCGACATCCAGACCGCCGCCCACAAAGGGAGCAAGAGGGCGAAGCAATACCTCAAAACCGGGGAACTCAAACGCAAAGTCGATCAACTCGGGCAAAAGGAAAAAACCCTCCGGGCCATTACCCGCAACGCCTCGGCCGAAACCCTCTCCCGAACCACCCGGACCACCCGGACCAACAATGCATTCGGCGGGGTCACGACCACCACCATCTTTTCCAAGGGCGACCCCCTCTACGACGGCCCCGAAGGAATCTTCAAGCAGGTGAACCATTACACCGGAAATGGCGTCCTCAGACAAAGCGACACCTTTCACCATGCCCTGTTCAGCACCAAAAACAATCGAAGCAAAACCATCTCCCATATCAACTCGTCCGGTACACCCACCCTGGTGGAACACCACCTCACGGGCCACAACCTCGGCAAGATTGAGCTCTTCCACTACAAAGACGACGGCACCCCCACCGGAAGTGAAAAGGTCACCTTAAGCCAATTCCAAGCGCTAACGCCCGATCAGGGGTGACCCATCCCCTCCCGAGCCCCTCCAAAAAAACAAAAAGAGCCCGACTCACCTGAGTGAGCCGGGCTTCTTTATTCGTCACGGCCCACCGCAGAAAGACCGTTTCAAAACGCCAGCATTTCACAGAACCGTTCCGGCCTAAGCCCTGGCGGCAAGACCCTCCCGAATCTCTTCGGCCACCTGCGCGGCAGCAGCCACCGGGTCTTTGGCATCACGGATGGGACGGCCGATGACCAGGTAATCCGAACCGCCCGCGATGGCTTCCGCAGGGGTCATCACACGCTTCTGGTCGTCACATTTCATCCCATCCCAGGCGGGACGAATCCCCGGCGTTACCGTAAAAAACCCCTCCCCGGCGGCTTCCCGAATGACGGAGGCTTCATGACCGGAGCAGACCACCCCGGCACATCCGCAGGTGTTTGCCATCACCGCGCGTTTAATCACCAGCTGCTTCAGATCCTCTGCGTACTGAGGAAGAAATCCGGCCTTGCGGATATCGTCTCCCCCAACGCTGGTGAGCACCGTCACCCCGAGAATCCCGACTTTCCCCTCGCTTCCAGCAACCGCGGCTTTGAGCATGGCCTCAGACTCACCGCAGTGAACCGTCAAAAAGCGCACACCCAGATCGGCAACACGAGACACGGCCCGCTCCACCGTGACTGGGATATCATGGAGCTTCAAATCAAGAAAAATATCCGCGGCTCCGGCCCGGCGAACCTTCTCGACAATGGACGGCCCACACTCAAGAAAAAGTTCCAGCCCGATTTTAAACAGCCCCACGTTTCCGGAAAGCAGGGCAGCATAATCCAACGCCTCCTTCTCTGTGGGAAGATCCAGAGGAAATATAATACGATCTTGGGGATTCAAAGGCGCCTCCTTCTTTTTGGTTGCGATATATTAGATCGAACACACGAACGGTATTTCATTGTGCACAGGCGGTATACCCCATTTCAGGGAAGGGATAAAGCTTCAAAATAATTCCGCATCACGCGCCCGTCGTTCCCTCCCCGGCCGCATCGCATGCACAGCGGCCACATCAACGGCAAAAACAATGCAAAAACAGTTAGTTTAAAGCCTTTTTCATTGCAATACCCCACACAAAATGCTACCTCTTTTTACTTGACAGCTCTTATAATTCAGGGAACGATGCGCCACACATCACACACCGAGCCATGGCTCAACCGTACTGCAACGTATGATGGAAAGGCCCTTTGGACCCGTGACTTTTTGTGATCGCATTCCGGTTGAGCAGGCACCCGCAAGGTTTCAGGGCCTCTTGTTCACAAATCATGGGAACCATTCCCCTTGCAAGAAAGCCTTTCTGTATGACCTATTACCAGAAGCACCACGTCCCCGCAGGAACCTTCCAGGTAAACGCCAGAAAACCCATGGTGCTTCAGGCCTACCTGAACTCCTGTGTCGGTGTCGCCCTTTTTGACCCTGAAGCCGGCATCGGCGGCCTCTACCATATTCTCCTGCCCGAACCGGTCTCCGGCAAAACCGAATACAACCGGGAAAAATACGCGGCCACCGGCCTGCCCCTTTTTATGGGAAGCCTTGTGCGGGAAGGCGCTGAAATTTCCAGGCTTCAGGCCGTCATCGCTGGCGGCGCCCTGTCGGGGAAGGTCAGCAATCAGGACATCCGCCTCGATATCGGTGGCCGTACCGCCGAGGTGGTCAAAGAGATGCTGGGCAAACATGGCATCCATGTGGTTCTCTCGGAGACTGGCGGTTTTTTCACCTGCTGCCTCAACTTCAACCTGGAGACCTTCGAGTACGAAGTGATCCCCGCCCTCCTGTCCAGCGAGGAGCCCGCAGACGAGAACACCAGCGGGCGCATCTCCAGCCTGGATGACCTCCAGCCCATTCCCCAGGTCGCCCTGAAAATCCTGCGCATGATCGGGGAGGATACCTACGATATCCGCTACCTCTCCCAGGAGGTGAGAAAAGACCAGGTCATCAGCGCCCAGGTTCTCAAGCACTGCAATGCCGCTATCTTCGCTGGCCAGGGCGGGATTGATTCCATTGACGACGCCCTGCTTATCATCGGTCAAACCACCCTGGCCAAGATTATCACGGCCATGGCCATAAAAAAATTGCTTAATAACAGCTACACCGGGTACTCCCTCGCCAAGGGTGGCCTCTACCACCATGCCATCGGCGTGGCCCTGGTGGCCGAAAAGGTCGCAGGCTTAAGCGGAAAGGCCTCCCCCTTTGCCGCTTACTCAGCCGGACTGACCCACGACCTGGGCAAAGTGGTCCTGGATCAGTTTGTTTCGGGTGCCCGGCCCTTCTTCTATCGGGAGATCATGGGCGAAAGCGACCTGGTAGAAACGGAGAACCGCCTGCTGAAGACAGACCACACCAAGGCCGGCTACAAACTGGCTCAAAAGTGGGACCTGCCCCCCTCGATAAGCAACACCATTCGTTACCATCATCAACCGGAAGCATCCAAAGCCCATCTTGAGCTGGTGACCATCGTCTCTGTGGCCGACACTCTCTTTCACATGTTCAGCGCCGGCCCCTCCCTGCACAAAGTCGATATGAACTCCCTGTCACGGCGGCTGGAAATTCTCGGCATGTCCATCTCCGATTTCCCCGCCATTGTGGATGCCATCCCCCATCAAGTGCTCACAGGAAGCCCGGAGCTGGCCATCAACTGACCCTTCCCCCCACCGGGGAAAAGCATTTGCCGCCACAGGCCTTTTAAGATACAAAGAGGGTGATTCCACCAGAGGTGGAACCACCTTTTATTATTGAGAGCACCTGAAAAAAAAAGCCCTCATGAAACACCACCGCCGAAAGTACCTCGCAACGATATAAGGGACTGGAATGGAATTACGGGACACCCAGAAACAGCTGCTTCGCACCCTGCCCGGTGTGGATACCCTCCTTGACGCCCTGACGGCAGAAATTCCTGCCGAAAAGGTCCCCCGAAGCGTCCTGACAGCATCGGCTCGGGAGGCCCTGGAGGCCATGCGTCGATCCATCTTTAACGGGCAAGAGCCCACGGTGGATCTCGCCTCGGTTCTAACCCTGGCCCACCAGCGAATTGACACAAAAATGCACCCAAACCTCACCCGGGTGGTCAACGGCACCGGCGTCGTGGTTCATACAAACCTCGGCCGCTCCCTGCTGGCTGACGAGGCTCTGGAACGCATCAAGGCCGTGGGGAATCGCTACTCCAACCTTGAATTCAACCTGGCCACAGGAAAAAGGGGTCTGCGCTACACAGCCGTGGAAGATCTGATCTGCGAAATCAGCGGGGCAGAGTCCGCCATGGTCGTCAACAACAACGCAGGCGCCGTGCTTCTCTGCCTCGACACCCTGGTACGCGGCAAAGAGGCCATTGTCTCCCGGGGCGAGCTCGTAGAGATCGGTGGGGCGTTTCGCATCCCCGACGTCATGGCCAAAAGCGGCGGAATTTTAAAAGAGGTGGGCACCACCAACCGAACCCACCTGAGGGATTATGAAAACGCCACCACCGACGAGACCGGCCTCTTCCTCAAGGTACACACCAGCAACTACGCCATTGTAGGCTTTACCTCGGCCGTCTCTGTGGCTGAGCTCGTGGCGCTCGGCAAAGAGCGCGGCGTCCCCGTCATGGACGACCTGGGCAGCGGCACCTTCGTCAACTTTTCCCACTACGGACTCCCCGCCGAACCCACGGTGCAACAATCGGTTGCCGCCGGGGCCGACATCGTCACCTTCAGCGGCGACAAACTTTTGGGCGGTCCACAGTCTGGCATCATCGTCGGAAGCAAAAAGCACATTGAAGCCATCCGAAAAAATCCCCTGACACGTGCCCTCCGCATTGACAAACTCACCCTGGCCGCCCTGGAGGGGACCTTGCGTCTCTACCGGGACGAAGCGCAGGCCGTGAAAAAGATTCCCACCCTGCGCATGATCACCATGAAACGGGAAGAGACGGAAGCACAGGCCAGCGACCTCATGGAGGCCCTCAAAGGGCTCCCCATCACCACGGAAGCGCTGGCCCTGGCCTCTCGCCCCGGCGGAGGTTCCCTGCCTATGCTGGAGCTCCCCTCCTGCTGCGTGGGCATCACCCTCCCCGGAATGGAAGCAGGAGCCCTTGAAAAAGTCATGAGAAAAAACGATCCACCCGTCATCGGACGCATCGAAAATGAAACCTACATCCTTGATCCCCGAACCCTTCAGGTGGGGGATATTGCCCTTATTGCCGACGCCCTTGCGCATATTGTGGAGGCCCGATCATGATCAACATCATCGAAAAAACCCTTGAAGAAAGCGTGACGGCCAAAAAAGCGGCCATCAAAGAGAACAACCAGCGGCTAATCGAGACAGCCCGCCTCATGGCCCAAAGCCTGACGGCCGGTGGAAAGATCCTAATCTTTGGCAACGGCGGCAGTGCCGCCGACGCCCAGCACATCGCCGCGGAGTTCGTCAACCGATTCCAGACCGAACGCGTCCCCCTGGCATCCATCGCCCTGACCACGGACAGCTCCATCATCACCAGTATCGGCAACGACTACAGCTTTGAGGAGATCTTCTCCAAGCAGGTGACAGCCCTGGGCCGAAAAAATGATGTGGCCATCGGGATCAGCACCAGTGGCAACTCCCCCAACGTGGTCAAGGCCCTTAAGGCCGCTGAAAAGAAAGGTGTACACACCGTTGCCTTTACCGGCAAGGGAGGCCGGGCAGCCGACATGGCGGAGATCGCCCTGACCGTCCCCATCGGAAACACCGCGCGCATCCAGGAGAGCCACATCCTCATGGGCCACATCCTCTGTGATCTGGTGGACCGAATCCTCTTCCCCGAGAATTTTTAACCCGGCGCCCAGCGGCCGGAAGCGATGCCCCGTTTTTTTTAAGACACCATTTGCCATCTTACCCCAGGGTGCTTATTGTGTTAAATATTTGAAAAAGACTCAAACAAATGACAGGCCCGTCCGATGCGTCGGAACGCCCGGCCTGATGGGAAATAACCTGAAAAACCATGAGGTGATATCATGCCCATTTATGAATACAAATGCGGAGCGTGCGGTCACGAGTTCGAGTACCTCGTACTGGGAGGGAAAGATCCGGAAAGCTGCCCCAAATGCGAAGACAAAAATGTCTCCAAACAGATGTCCCGCTGCGGATTCGTCAGCAAGGGAGCCGGAGGTGAAATTTCGTCCTCATCGGCTTCAAGCTCCTCATGTACCGGCTGCACAGCCGCAAGTTGCGCGGGGTGCGGTTCTTGATGGAAAATAAAATAGTCATCGGTACCCGCGGGAGCCAGCTGGCCCTCTGGCAGGCCAACTGGGTAAAATCCGAATTAGAAAAATGCAATAAAGGGGTCACCTGTGAACTCCTGGTCATCAAAACCCAAGGGGACAAAATCCTCGACGTCCCTCTGGCCGAGATAGGCGGGAAAGGCCTTTTTGTCAAAGAGGTTGAAGAGGCTCTTTTAGACGGTCGCATCGACCTGGCCGTCCACAGCATGAAAGACATGCCCGCAGACCTCCCTGAAGGCCTGGAGATCGGTGCTATCCCCGAGAGGGAAGACCCCAGAGATGCCCTGATTTCCAAAAACGGACTCTCCTTTGAGGCGCTCCCCCAAGGCGCCCGCGTGGGCACCGGCAGCCTGCGACGTTCCTCCCAACTCCTGGCCAAGCGTCCCGATCTTCAGATCGAGGCCTTAAGGGGTAACATCGACACCCGCCTGAAAAAGGTGACTGAAGGGGACTTAGACGCCATCATCCTGGCCGCGGCCGGGCTGAAACGCTTAGGACTCGGCGAGCATATCACCGAATGCCTGGACCCTGCGATCATGCTCCCCGCCGTGGGACAGGGTGCTCTGTGCATCGAAGCCCGAAAAAACGACGCCCGTATGAAAGCAGCCCTTGTGCCCTTAAACCACCTGTCCACACGGGTCACGGTCCTTGCCGAGCGCGCTTTTCTCAACACGCTTGAAGGAAGCTGCCATATTCCGGTGGGCGCCTTTGCCGAAACTGACGGTGTGATGCTCACCATCCGCGGCATGGTCGCCGAAGTGGACGGCTCCCGCATCCTCATGGAAACTCAGACCGCTGAAAACGCCCAGGGTGAAGCCCTCGGCATCACCGTGGCCAATCGCCTCAAAGAGGCCGGCGCAACCGAGATCCTTTCGAGACTTCAGGAGAACCAAGCATGAACAAAGCATACGGAACCGTCTATCTCGTAGGTGCCGGCCCCGGAGATCCCGGCCTGATTACGGTCAAGGGACGAGAATGCATCGAGAGAGCCGACGTGGTTGTCTACGACTACCTGGCGGCCCCCTCCCACCTGGCCCATGCCAAAAAGGGCGCCGAGATCATCTATGTCGGCAAAAAAGGCGGAGACCACACCCTCAGCCAGGACGGCATCAACGCCCTGCTGGTGGAAAAAGCAAAAACAGGGGCCACGGTCACCCGTCTTAAGGGGGGAGATCCCTTTATCTTCGGACGCGGCGGCGAAGAGGCGGAAGTTCTCATCGCAGAGGGCATCAACTGGGAAGTAATCCCTGGCGTCACCTCGGCCATCGCCGCCCCGGCCTACGCGGGAATCCCCCTGACCCACCGAAAGTTCACCGCCACCCTCTCGTTGGTCACCGGCCACGAAGACCCGGACAAGGAGAATTCCAACATCAATTGGGACGCCATCTCCAAATCGGGGACCCTCGTCTTTTTCATGGGCGTACGAAACCTGCCCAACATTGTGGAGAAACTCTGCGCCTGCGGAAAACCCGCCGAGACTCCCGTGGCCCTGGTAAGGTGGGGCACCACCACCCGCCAGGAGACCGTTTCCGGCACCCTTGCCACCATCGTGGAAGAGGTGAAAAAGGCAAACCTGAAATCCCCCAGCATCATCGTGGTGGGCGAGGTTGTCTCCTTAAGAGACACCATGAAATGGTTCGAAAATCGGCCCCTCTTCGGCAAGCGCGTGGTCATCACCCGGGCACGCAAGCAGGCCAGCGGCCTGACATCCAAGCTCATGGGGCTGGGTGCCGAGTGCCTGGAAGCCCCAACCATCGAGATCGAACCCATTGAAGGCTCCGAAGCCGTGAACACCGCCCTTGCGAACTTGAAAGAGTACGACTGGGTCGTCTTCACCAGCGTCAACGGGGTCATCACCTTTTTTGATGATCTCTTTGCAAAAGGCCTCGACGCACGGGCCCTGGGTGGTCTGAAGACCGCCTGCATCGGCCCCTCCACCGCCGCCGAGCTGAAAAAATACGGCATCGGCACCGACGTCCTCCCCGACAGCTACGTGGCCGAATCCGTGGTGGACGCTTTTAAAGGCCAGGCAATCAAAGGAGCGAACATCCTGCTCCCCAGAGCCGAAGAGGCCCGCCCCGTAATCCCCGTGGAGCTCACCAAGATGGGTGCCACGGTCAACGAGGTGGCCGTCTATCGCACCGCCATCGATGCCACCTCCACCGAGAAAGTGGCCGAAGCCCTCACGAACCACGAGGTAGATATGGTGACCTTCACCAGCTCCTCCACCGTGAAAAACTTCGTCTCCATGATCCCGAACGGCGACCTCTCCCTCATGGAGAACGTCACCGTGGCCTGCATCGGCCCCATCACCGCAGAGACCGCCAAAGAGTTGGGGCTCACCCCCCACATCGTGGCCGACACCTTCACCATCGACGGCCTCGTGGACGCCATCGTAGGTACGGTGGAAGAAAAATAAAAAACGGCCTCCGGCGGCGAGGTGAGCCACCTCGAAAGCTGATTGCAGCGGCGCTGTGCCCCTCGTTCCTCGGGGCACAGCGCCGCTGCCTTCGTTTTTTGCCTTGGGTTTTTCTTCCTCGCTTTGGTATGATTCTGGAGCCTGAAACCCCAACAATCGATAACCCATGTGCTCGTTTTGCACATGCCCTCACCCTTCACGCGAATGCGAGGTGTTGAGAGCTCCGACAGCCGTAGAGCATTCGCAAACCCGCTTTCAAAGTGGCGCCACCTTGCCGCCGGAGGCACTTCCCTTTACAGAGCCGTGAACATGAAACAGACACTCACCGACCGTTATGACCGAACCATCGACTACCTGCGTATCTCCGTCACGGACCGATGCAACTTGAGATGCAGCTACTGCGTGCCTCCGACGCCCTTTGCCCACATGAAGCACACGGACATCCTCTCTTATGAAGAGCTGATCCGGCTTGTGCGGGTGGGGGTCTCTTTAGGTATTCGAAAGGTGCGGCTGACGGGTGGGGAACCCTTTGCCAGAAAAGGGCTCATCGACTTTATCCGGGAACTGGCGGACCTCGAAGGGCTTGAAGACCTGGCGGTCACCACCAATGGGACACTCATTGCAGATGAGATTCAGACCCTGAAAGACGCGGGGCTCACCCGCATCAACATCAGCCTGGACAGCCTGAAGCCGGAGCGGTTTGCCAAAATCACCGGGAAGGATCTCTTTACCGAGGTCAAACGAACCATCAGGGGTGCCCTGGACGCCGGGCTGGCCCCCGTGAAGATCAACACCGTGCTCTTAGACGGCGTAAACGGCGACGAGGTGGAAGATTTCGCCCGCCTTACCTTTGACCACCCCGTTCAAATCCGATTTATTGAATACATGCCCATCGGCAAAGGCTCCGGCCCCGAGCACAGCGATCTCCAGGCCCCCGCCATCACTCGGCGCCTTGAGGCCTTAGGCCCCCTGACCCGCGTCCTCCGGAGTGCCTATGACGGCCCGGCGGTACGATTCAAAATTGAGGGTGCCCAAGGCGAAATCGGCCTGATCAGCCCCATGACCAACCATTTCTGCGCCACCTGCAACCGCTTACGCCTCACCGCCGACGGCCACCTTCGCCCCTGCCTTCTCTCCGACACGAAAGTCGACCTCATGGAGGCCTTGAGAAGCGGTGCCGACAATGAAGCCCTCGCCTCCCTCTTCCGCCACGCCGTCGCCATCAAAGGCAAACAGCACGACCTCTCCGGTCATACCGTTAACGACATGATGTCGTCGATCGGGGGGTAATGACCCGACCCAGGGTGTGCCTCCGGCGGCCCTGCCGGGGGCGAAACGTTTGCCTGATTTCATAAAAACGGGTTTAATAAGCAGGGCTTAAATACATTATTCAGAGTGACGTCGACCCAAATGAGAATGTGATTTGACCCCAGGAATCTGCCTGCAGCCCCCCACCCCATAAAGCGCCACGCCCCCTCCGTCTTTTCCAAAACATGGCAATCCCCATGACATCCTGACCGGAAAATGATACACCCAGAAAACATCGAAAACAGTGCCATATGCACACCCCCTGTTCTGAACCATGGAGATATCCGATGAATATTGAAACCGCACATCTGATCTGTTACTCGCCCACCCGCACCACCTTCACCACCATTCAACACATCGCCAACGGAATGGATGTCCCCACAACACAAAGCCTCGATCTCACCCTTCCCCCCGGAGCCTCCGACGCGGAGATCTCCATCAAGGGCGGGATTGCAATCATCGGTGTCCCCGTCTATGCCGGCCGCGTGGCCCCGATGGCCGCAGAGCGTTTGAAGGCCCTGCGCGGCAACAACACACCCGCCATCATCGTTGTGGTTTATGGCAATCGGCACTACGACCAGGCTCTTTATGAACTGAAAACCCTGGTGGAGGCCTCAGGTTTCGTGGTGGTTGCCGGTGCAGCCCTGCTGGGCGAGCACTCCTTCTCCACCCCGGAAATGCCGATCGCAGAAGGCCGCCCGGACGAAAGCGATAAAATGGCGGCCCGCGATTTCGGTGCCTCTGTCACAGAAAAACTCAAACATTTAAGTGACCTTTCTGCCCTTGTGCCCTTAAAGGTTCCCGGTGCCTTTCCCGAGGGGGCGTATGCCGGCCCACGAAAAATTGTTCCAGACTGGAAGGCCTCCCTCTGCATTCTCTGTGGTCTCTGCGCCGAACACTGCCCCACGGGAGCCATCACCGTAGGCAAAACCGTCACCTTCGATGCCTCACGCTGCACCGTCTGCTGTGCCTGCGTCAAAGGCTGCCCCAAAGGGGCCGTGGCGTTCAATCAGCCCAAAATCCATAACATTGCCGGCGTCCTCCACACGAACTGCAAAACCCGAAGAGAGCCCGAACTCTTTTTATAAATAAACGTGGAGAACTATTCAGCTCTAAAGAAAGCCTCCGGCTGCAAAGTCTGCCACCTTGCAGCCGGAGATCTTCTGGACCCAAAGGAGCCTTCATGAGAGTGCATCACCTGCAACACGTCCCCTTTGAAGGCCTCGGCAGCATGGAAGCCGTGTTAAATAGAAAGGGCCATCGCCTCTCGGCCACCCACCTTTACAGGGGAGAGCCCCTGCCGCCCCTCTCGGCCTTTGATTTGCTCATCGTCATGGGCGGCCCCATGGGCGTCTTTGATGAAGGCAACCACCCCTGGCTTGCTCCAGAAAAACACCTGATCAAAACCGCCATCAATGCCGGAAAAAAAGTCCTCGGCATCTGTCTCGGCGCCCAGCTTCTGGCCGATGTCCTCGGGGCAAAGGTCACGCGTAACCCCCACCGGGAGATCGGCTGGTTTCCCATCACCCGAGCCCCCCGCCTCACCACCACGCGCTTTCACGGAGTCTTTCCGTCCCACGCAGACGTCTTCCACTGGCACGGCGACACCTTTGAACTCCCCGACGGGGCCATCCCCCTGGCATCCAGCGCCGCCTGCACGAACCAGGGGTTTCTCTATGATGACCGCATCCTGGCCCTGCAGTTCCACCTGGAGACGACCCCTGACTCTGCCGCCCTTCTTATCGAGAACGGACGCCACGAGCTGGACGACTCTCCCTTCGTCCAGGCCGAACAAGAGATGCTGGAACGCCCCGACCGCTTTGCCGCCATCAACCGCATCATGACCTCCGTCATCGACGCCCTGGAAAAATAAACGGATGAGGTGCGATACTCCGCCCCACCCGTAACGCGAATGCGGACGCCATTGAATCCGACAGGATGAGACCCTTATCGCATTTGCAAACCCGCTTTCAAGGTGGGCCCCCCTTGCGCCGGAGGAAGGGCTTTATGCGTTTATTCCCATAGATTGTACTTCGTGGTACACTTTGAGAAAAATCCTTCCCTTTCTTGTCTCTCCCCCCAAGGAGGCATCACCATGGCCCATCGAACCTTGAAAACCGCATACAGCACTCTGGCAGACCGATTGAACCGCTTTCCCCAGGGAGCGCCGACCTCCGAACGGCTGTTCCAGATCCTTGCCATGCTCTTCAGTGAAGAGGAAGCAAAGCTGGTCGCCCTGATCCCCATCAAACCTTTTACAACAAAAAAAGCAGCCGCGATCTGGAAGATGAAGGTCTCCGAAGCCCAGAAGATTCTGGACTCACTGGCTGAGCGGGCCATCCTCGTGGACATGGAGCAACATGGCCGCCAGCACTACGTACTTCCTCCGCCCATGGCGGGTTTTTTTGAATTTTCTCTCATGCGCGTTCAAGGAAACCTGGATCAAAAGGTACTCAGCGAGCTCTTTTACGACTACCTCAATGTGGAAGAGGATTTTATCCGGGAGCTCTTTACCCGGGGGGAGACTCAATTGGGAAGAGTCTTTGTTCAAGAGCCGGCGCTGTCAGCCGACAATGCCCTCCACGTCCTGGACTACGAACGGGCCACAGAGGTCATTCAAACGGCCACCCATATCGGGGTGGGGGTCTGCTACTGCCGCCATAAAATGCAGCACATGGGCCGGGACTGCGACGCCCCCAAAAACATCTGCATGACCTTCAACACCACCGCCGCCTCTCTGATCAAACACGACCACGCCCGCGCCGTAGACACCCGGGAGTGCCTGGACCTACTCGACACCGCCTACGGCCACAACCTCGTCCAATTCGGTGAAAACGTGCGGGAACGCGTCAATTTCATCTGCAACTGCTGCGGATGCTGCTGTGAAGCGATGATCGCCGCACGGCGTTTTGCCCTGCTCAATCCCGTGCATACCACCGGATTCATCCCGGTAATCGATACCTCGACCTGCACCGGCTGTGGCCAATGCGTCACCGCCTGTCCGGTGGCGGCCATGGCCCTGGTCCCAGCCGATGACCCCGCCCATCCCAAGGCAAAAAAGGCTCAGCTCTCTCCTGAACTCTGCCTGGGATGCGGGATCTGTGTCAGGACCTGCCCCCACGAGAGTCTCCACCTCGAATCACGCCCCGATAAAATCCTCACCCCGCTCAATGCCTTGCACCGAACCGTTGTCATGGCCATCGAACGAGACAAACTCCAGCACCTCATCTTCGACAACCGCGTGCTCTTCAGCCACCGGGCCCTGGCCGCTGTCCTGGGCGTCATTCTCAAGCTCTCCCCTGTCAAAAAGCTCCTCGCCAACCGCCAGGTGAAATCCCGTTACCTCGAAACCCTCCTCACCAGACACCCCCTTTGAGGCCATCGCCCGACGGCTTCTGCCCTATGTCCAAGACACCCCGGTCGCCGTTTCGGGTGAGCTGCAAGGGGTCTTGACACGCTGAAAGCCCTGTCCTATGATTCGCATCAATAACTACTAAAATTCCAAAGGAGTAAAAAATGAAAAAGGCCATTGTCGTAGGATGCGGCTCGTATATGGATTCAGGTTATGGATGCCCGGGTGAGTGGAGATGTCTCAAGGCGGGAGCCATGGGGGACGGCAAATTTGAGGAGCCCACCCAGGTGGTCGGATTTGTCAAATGTGAATGCCCCGGACGCTCGGCCGCTCCCAACGTCGGCATGACCATCAAGCTCTCCGAAATCAAACCCGACGCCATTTATTTAAGCAGCTGCATGGTGGGCGCCAAACCGGACTGCCCCTACTCGACCCCCGAAGAAAAAGCAAAATACATCGAGGAAAAAACCGGGATCCCCGTGATCCTCGGGACCCACGACTACAAATAGCCCGCCTTCACTGGACGCGTCCAGTGCGCTGATGCCGCACCCTGCAGGGACACAACACCCCGCAGGGCGCGATGACGCACCGTCAGAGACCCCAGGCCTGACATGATTGCCCCTGACATGTATCTTTTTACAGAAACATCCCGCCTGTGATATAACTTAAGTTTTAAACGTGAATTCTACCCATGGAGTTGCATTGTGAACAAGGCCTACGACGAATTCTTAAGCGTGCTTGCAGAGACCACCGACCTGGAAAAAGTGCGCGCTTTTTTCGATGATATTCTGACCCCCAAAGAACGTTCCGACCTGGCCATGCGCTGGCAACTGATGGTCGAACTTCACCAGGGCGAGACCCAGAGAAGCATTGCAAAACGCCACAAAATCAGCCTCTGCAAAATCACCCGGGGCTCTAAAATCCTCAAAACCGAAGCGTCCTTCACCGCCCACGCCCTCAAAAAACGCCACCCGAAAAAATAATCATTAAAATACGATTTCAGAGAGTTGTGACCAGGACAAGACCAGACAGACACGGGCCTGTCACAGCTCATGCGCTTGGGACGTACGAGGCATCCCCTCACCCTTCACGCGAATGCGAACGCGAGGTGCCCGGAATACCGACAGTCGTAGAGCATTCGCAAACCCGCTTTCGAGGTGGCACACCTCGCCGCCGGAGGCAGATTTTTTATAGCCATTGAACGGCGGAAAGGGGATAGGAGACCCGAACGATCTCGCCCGGTTCCGGGGCGTGGGCGACGGGACAGGAGAGGGTCATGGGGAAACCGGCACCGATGAGGGTCACCTGGGCGTCAGGCTGGGCTTTCCGTCGGGCTGTTTCGCGCACTTCTGCATTAAAACCGACCTCCCGGTCACTGGCCTCATGGCCCATCCGAAGGCTGCGTTGGGGCACGGCAGCCACGGCATCCGGGTCGGGGGGAGCGGGCACCGGAATCACCCCCTCTTCGCTGCATTTCAGCCAGGCCCCGGAGAGAGGGTCCTGCTCAAAAGGACCGAACAGCATCACCCCCATCTTCTCTTTGACGCGCCGTCCCCGAAAAAAGAAAAGCATCTCATCGCTCACCCCTTCAAGCCATGCGGCATCGTGACTGGTCAGAATCACGGTTTTTCCAGGCCTGGCGGCAAAGGCAAGGATGGCCTGATGAATGAGAAAAGAGCTTGCGGCATCTACACTGGCGGTGGGTTCATCTAAAATCAGCACCTCAGGATCCAGGATCAGGCGGGCGGCCAGGGCGACCCTTTGGGCTTCCCCACCGGAGAGCTCGTGGCGATAACGTCCGGCAAATCGTTTCGCATCGAGTCCCACCCGAGACAAAGCCTGGGCCACACGTCCAGCCACATCGACTCGATCTTTTTTGACCTCCAGGCCGTAGCAGACATTTTGAAAGACACTGCGATTCATCAAAAAAGGGGTCTGGGGCATCAGGGTCACCCGATGACGGACGGTGGGAGAGAAAGGGACTTCTTCCTTTCCTTCAAAAAGAACCCGTCCTTCGTCCGGTCGTTCAATGAATGCGAGAAGTTTTAACAGGGTGCTCTTGCCGCTGCCGTTGGGGCCGGCAATGCCCATGACCCCGCCTTTGGGGATGACAAGGGTGCAGCGGTCCAGGGCACGGGAGGCCCCATAACATCGGGACACACCCTCAAGATGATAAAGAGCGCTGTCCATGCCTACCTCCTGAAAACCGACACACTGATGTTGACCACCAGCGCAATAGATAAAAGCACCAGCCCCAAGGCAATGCCTTCGGCAAACATGCCTTTGCCCGTCTCCAGGGCGATGGCTGTTGTGATGGTGCGAGTGTGCCACTTGATGTTGCCCCCCACCATCATGGAGATCCCCACCTCGGTCATCACCCGTCCCATGGCCGTCATAGCGGCGGCCACGATCCCATAGCGGACTTCCCAAAGGGTGGTCATAAAGAGCTGACCTTTGTCGGCCCCCAGGGAGATCAGGGTAAGCCTTAACCCTTTGTCCAGGGAGTCCAGACAGGCGGCGGTGAGAGCGGTGATGACGGGAAGGGCCAGAATGGTCTGGCCCACAGAAATGGCGGGAATCGTGAAAAGAAGGCCCAACCCGCCCAAGGGTCCCCGATTGGAGAGGAACGCATAAACCAGCAGACCGATAAAGACTGTCGGAAGGGCCAACATTGTATCCACGATGGTACGTGCCGTTTTTTTGCCCCGGAATTCATAGTAACCGAGGCAAAATCCGGCAGGGACCCCCAGTAGCAGGGAGGCCCCCATGGAAAGAAATGCCGCTTTAAGGGTGGTGGCCACAGCGGAAAAAGTCTGGGGATCCCCATGGCTCAAGAGAACCAGAGCCCTGAAAAAACCGTCCACAATGAAATCCACTGCATCTCCTTAAAAGCGAAGCCTTCTATGGTTAAAGTGGCCAAAAAAATGCCTCCGGCGGCAAGGTGTGCCACCTTGAAAGCAGGTTGCAAATGCGCTTTGTCCCCATGTCACGGCGTAGCCGCAGGCGAAGACGGATCGCTTGTCGCGCCGAAGCCTATTGGCGTTGTTCGAATGGTGACGCATTGACATGGGCGTAGGCGGACTTGTCACGCCGGAGGCTTTTGCGTAGGCGGACTTGTCACGCCGGAGGCTTTTGCGTAGGCGGACTTGTCACGCCGGAGGCTTTTGCGTAGGCGGATTCCTCAGGCCAAATCACATTTGCCTTAGGTTTTAGATTGACCCGAGATTTTTTTAAAGACCTGTTTGGCAACCTTTTCAAAAGGTTGGCCCCCGGCAGGGCCGCCGGAGGCGCAAGCTGAACAGTTATTTCAAATCATAGCCTTTATTCATTCCTGACCGCCTTATTTTTGATCGGCGTTGGGCGTAAAAAGGGCCATCCCCAGAAGGCGGAAATCAGCGATGAGCTTCTGGGCTTTATCGCCGGCCATCCACGCTGAAAAAGCCTGGGCCAGATCTTTTTGAGCATCAGGGCAGTGGGTGCTGTTTAAAATCAGCACGCTGTACTGGTTCTTCAAGATCACCCCGCCTTCAACAAGAACTTTCAAGGGAGGATTGCCACCGTTCTTGTGGCTGTACTTGATGTAGGTGCCGCGGTCGGTCATGGTGTAGCCACTGCGCTCGGCGGTGATGTTCAAGGTGGAGAGCATCCCCTGACCGGCCTGCACGTACCAGGCCTCTTTTTCAGGAAGAGGGCCGCCGGCAGCCTTCCAGAGAAGTTTTTCCTTCTTATTCGTGCCGGAGTTGTCACCACGGCTCACAAAGGTCTTGCCGGTTTTTCGAATCACGGAAAGCGCCTCTTCAACCGCCATGCCCTTCACGCCCGCCGGGTCTGCCTGGGGGCCAACGATGACAAAATCGTTGAACATGATCTCTTTACGAGACTCTGCGTAGCCGTCTTTGATGTATTTCATCTCGGCGGGGGGCGCATGCACGAGGAGCACATCCACGTCGCAGTTCATCCCCAGCTTCAGGGCCTTGCCCGTTCCAACCGAGGTCCACTTCAGCTCGATGCCGGTGTCTTTGGTGAATTCAGGGGCCAGGTAATCCAAAAGCCCGGTGTTGTCTGTGCTGGTGGTGGTGGCCATCATAAGGGCCTTGGCGTGAACACTTCCTGCCACGGCAATGGCGGCCACCAGGACAAGAAAGCCCGTCATAAATCGTTTTTTCATCATGCGAATCATTTTCCTTTGCTGTGGTTGTTCCTCATAACGCATTATCTAATCTCGACAAAAAAACATGCCTGCGCAGGCAAGGACCGCAGCGGATGCCGCCTCCGGCTGTTCATTTTTTCATCGTTTCATCCATGTTCTGGAAACAGCATCTGGCCGCTTCCTTCGATCACATAACCGGAGAGCCCCTTGGCGAGACGCTTCAGAGTGCTCTCCTGGATCAACCCGAGGAACCCCTGAATGCGACGGTCAAAATACGACTCCCGAAGCACAAGAAGATCAAACCGCTCCTGACGCAGGGGCAAAAAACCGAGCCCCAGAAGATCTGCCACGGTTCGGATCCCCGGCCCGGCGTTGGCTCGCCCCGAAAGAACAGCCAGCCCCACGTCCATATGCCGCGAGACCTCCTCCTCATATCCGGCCAGGGTACTCCCCTCGATGCCGCACTGGGCGAGCTCTCTGTCAAAAAGGAGCCGGGTCCCTGTGGCCAGGGGACGATTCACAATGCGAAGCCCCGGTTTCGCCAGGTCCGCCACACCGGTAAACCCCTTCAGGTCAGGATGGTATAAAATGCCCTGCTCCCGGTGACAAAAGTTGACCACCACCGGCTGCCTCTCCAGCTCCCGACCGGCAAACTCAAAATTGTATTCCTGATCATCCTCGGAGACAAGATGGCTGGCCGCAATATGGCATCGCCCGCTTTTCAGGGCCTGGATGCCTCCCATGCTGCCCACATTGCCGAAAACCGCCAGTTCCCCACGGTGAGTCCGATTAAACTGAGACAGAACCCGTTCCAGAAGCAGGTCGTTGCTTCCCGCGACCACCAGGGGCCCCTCGCTGCCACCGTTCACATGGACGGCATCCGGGTAATTGAGGGTGCTGTTTTCCACCCACTGTTCCACCAGATAACGTGGAAAAATCCACTTGCCCGTCACCTTGGAGGCAGGCAGGCCTTTATCTGAAATCAACTGGTACACCATCTTCTCGTTTACACCGAGAAATTCGGCCACCTCTCGAGTCGAGAGAAGGTCCCTTCTATTTCCTCGATTTTCCATCTGTCCCCCTTGATATCATGCATCTCAGAGTTACCCCTCCCGTTCATTTATTGTCAACCCATTTTGAGAGTACAAACCAAGAATAACCAAAACAGACCATAAAAGACAACACATCCCAATAAAACCGCCTCCGTACCACGCCACCCGACAAATCACCCCGATGGCAAAAGCCGTCAGCCCCCCCTTGCCAAAGAAAAATTTATCTTTATCTTTGGATAAGTATGAAATCAGGGCCCCCTTTTCATAAGGTGCGTCCCCACCCACCCACATCAAGGAGTGCTGCATGGGCAACCAGATCAAAACCACGATGCTCTTAACGGTTCTAACCCTTCTTATTGTCATGGCCGGTCGCGTCATCGGCGGCCAGGGCGGCATGATCATCGCCCTGGTCCTGGCCGGAGGGATGAACTTCTTCTCCTACTTCTATTCCGATAAAATGGTTTTAAAGATGTACAAAGCCAGAGAGGTGGGCAAAAACGAAGCGCCCCAGCTCTGGGCCATGGTCCAGGAACTCTCCAGCCGGGCCGGGCTTCCCATGCCGAAAGTCTGTATTATCCCCCAGCAGGCCCCCAACGCCTTTGCCACCGGGCGGAACCCGGAACACGGTGTCGTGGCCGTCACCCAGGGCCTCATGGACCTGATGGCTCCCGAAGAGATCAAAGGGGTCCTGGCCCATGAGCTGGGCCACATCAAAAACCGGGATATCCTCGTGGGCACCGTCGCCGCCACCCTGGCCGGTGCCATCATGACCCTGGCCTCCATGGCCCGCTGGGCCGCCATCTTTGGCGGTGGACGCAACGATGACGAAGGCGGATCCGGCATCTTCGGCCTCATCGCCATGAGCATCATCGCCCCCATGGCCGCCATGCTTGTCCAGATGGCCATCTCACGGTCCCGGGAGTATCTCGCCGACGCCACGGCCGCCCAGCTTACCGGCAACCCGGAAGGCCTGGCTGGCGCACTGGAAAAACTCGGCGCCGCCTCCAGCCGTATTCCCATGGACGCGGAACCGGCCACGGCCCATATGTTTATCACCAACCCCCTGTCGGGCCGGACCATGGCGAGCCTCTTCTCCACCCACCCCCCCATCGAAGAGCGTGTCGCAAGGCTCCGGGGCACACGGCCCCGATCTACGGGCGGCACCCCGCAAAACCGAGAGACCCCCAACCCCTGGGACAAAATCCGAGGGAAGTAACCCCCCCAACAGCCTGCCTCCGGCGCCTGAGAAAAATTATCAGACACCGGAGACGGGGATTCCCTTCCCCTGTGGGGCCCCTCTGTTCAGATTTTATAAAATCCTTTCAAAAATACGGTTTTAACCATAGGCCAGATGGTGTATAGAGAGCATTCCATACGTGGAATAATAAACACTTTTTTGATGCCGACCTGCTCCCGACACCGCACTGACGTAACACCCCCACAGTGCCTTGACAACGGCAGGCACCACCCGAAAACGACAGACCAAGGAAGCAAGTGCCGTGGACCTCTCTTTATTCATCAACGACGCCTTGAAGATCTTTTTCATCTTCACCCCCTTTTTCGTTCTCTCCGCCTTTATCTCCATGACCCAGGAGATGGAAGAAAAGGAAAAAAAATGTCTGGCCGTACGCGTCACCTTCGGCATCATCGTCATCTCTTTCTGCGTCTTTCTCTTCGGCAAATATCTTTTTGCCCTCTTCGGCATCACCCTGGATGCCTTCCGTATCGGTGCGGGGAGCATCCTTTTTCTCTCTGGGGTCTCCATGGTCGGGGGCAGCTCCAACATCAAGAGCGCCGGTGAAGGAAACGACATCGCCATCGTCCCCTTAGCCCTTCCCATCACGGTGGGACCCGGCGGTATCGGCGTCCTCCTCCTCTTCGGCGCGGAGGCCACCACCCTCACCGCCAAACTCGAAGTCGGCGCAGCCATCCTCACCGCCTCGGCGTGTGTGGGGACCATGCTCTTCTTCGCCCCCCTGGTGGTGAAAGCCGTCGGCAAACAGGGGGTCGTTATCCTCTCCAAGATCACCGGCCTCATGATCTCCGCCATCTCCGCCCAGATCATCTTCACCGGCATCCGAAATTTTCTTCTTCTTTAAATTTTCTTCTTCTTTGAAAAAACAGCCTCCGGCGGCAAGGTGACGCCACCTTGAAAGCGGGTTTGCGAATGCTCTACGGCTGTCGGTAGTCCGGGCACCTCGCTTCCGCATTCGCTTGAAGTGCAAGGAAACGCACAGTACGTCGCAAGTGCCTGAGCTGGGGGAAAACCTTGGCCTGCTCAAACGTGAGCTTTGACTGGAATGATTCCGACTGAAACGGCCTCGCCACCCCAAATATTTTTTTCTCGTTCCAGGCCCACCCACGGCCCGTTTTGTTTTTAAACGCTCTGAGCGAAGCGAATTCATCAAACGAAGAACAAAGAACCAAGCACGAAGAACGATCTCCTATGGCCTTCATTCCCTTGCCAGAAATCGATAAAATGTGCAGGATAGAACAATGATGGAACCCCAAAAAAAACAGGCGATTCTTTTTGGCGGGACTGTCTCGTCCCTGGCAACCGCTCTTCTGCGGGAAGGCACCGTCCGATGATCCCCTTGCGAGACACCCTCACCTCCCGAACCCTGCCGGTGGTCAACACGGCCCTCATTACCATCAACTGCTTTGTTTTTTTCCAGACCCTTTCTCAGTCGCCTCACTTCTACCAGCTCCACGGGCTGGTCCCGGCACGGTACACCTCCCTCGACGCCTGGTCCTATTTTGGCCCCGTCAGCCAGATCACGGCTCTTTTCTCCTTCATGTTCCTCCATGGAGGCTGGATGCACCTGATCGGCAACATGCTCAGCCTCTATATTTTCGGAGACAATGTGGAGGATCGCCTCGGGCATCTCCGCTACCTCCTCTTCTACCTCAGTGGCGGCCTGGTCTCCGGGCTGTCTCACCTGAGCCTCAACCCCGGCTCCACAATACCCACCATCGGTGCCAGCGGTGCCGTGGCCGCGGTCATGGGGGCTTATTTCCTCTTGTACCCTCGGGCAAAAGTGCTCACCCTGGTGCCCCTGTTCTTCATCCCCCTCTTTTTTGAAATTCCGGCCTTTGTCTTTCTCGGGCTCTGGTTTCTCATGCAATTTCTAAACGCCACCGGTGGCAATACCGCCTCCATCGCCTGGTGGGCCCACATCGGCGGATTCCTTTTCGGGATGGCCTTTGTCATGGCCACCGGGGCGCGGAAAACGCCCACCCAAGCCCGTCGATTCCAGGCCATGCGCACACATTCCCCCCGCCTCCAGATCATCCATGTCCGCGTGGGGAAGGGAGGGTTTAATCTCTCCGGTCGCCTCGCCATCACAGACAAAGAAGCACGCAACGGCGCCGTCAAGCGAGTCAACATCTTCCGTTTCGGCCAGGGACGCCTCATCAAAGTCACTGTCCCGCCGGGCGTCCAGGCCGGCAAGCTGTTAAGGCTCCGCGGCTTGGGGCTTCCTCATCCCGAAGGCCCCAGGGGCGACCTTTACCTCACCCTCTCCCTCGATTAAGATTCCATCATGATGGATATTTCAATTCAATATTCTTAGTATCTTCCCTTTTACGTTGTTTTTGTGTATATTCCCTTATCTCTTCATGTAACATAGTTTACAGACGTCATCTGTGTATCAAGCCCGTTCTTTCCAAAACCGTTAAACACACAAAATGGCTGCTCCTGCGCCCGCTACGGACGCACGGGTATGCCTTCGGATAACGACAGGCCCTGCAATGGCGCCCGGTGATAAAGCAAGGACACGCTTCGCCACGAAAGCGTCTCTAACCTTTCCCAAGGGTTCCGTCTCTCTTGCAGCCCTACGACATTATAATCAGTAAGGGGGTTATTGGTTATGAAAAGTGACACGCAGTTCCATGACAATATCGAAACCTGTGTGGATGAAGTCATCCGCACCGTCGGCAATGAAATTATCTTCGGCATGCCTCTGGCGCTGGGAAAACCGGCGCTGTTTGTCAACGAACTTTACCGGCGGGCCAAGGACAATCCAGAGATCAAGCTGACCATTCTCACCGCCCTGGCTCTGGAAAAGCCGGAAGGAGCGAGCGAACTTGAAAAGAGGCTTCTCGGCCCTCTGGTGGATCGCATTTTCGGGGGATGCCCGGAGTTTGACTACATGAAAGACTTCCGGACAGGAAACATGCCCGACAACGTCTCCCTCTATGAATTCTTCAACAAGGCGGGAGGATACATGGGCAGCCCGGAGGCCCAGCAGAACCATCTCAACTCCAACTACACCCATGTCATCCGAGATGCCGTAACCTTAGGCGTCAACGTCTACGGCCAGATGCTCGCCTACCAGAGCGGCAACGGGTCCGGTCCGCTCTACTCCATGGGGTGCAACACCGATATCAGCATCGAAGCCATCTCCGAGTTAGACAAGCAGCGCGCCCAGGGCAGAAAAGTCGCCATCATCGGAGAGGTCAATGAGAACCTCCCGTTCATGTACGGTGATGCCGTGGTTCCGGCCACCTCCTATGATTTTATCCTGAAAAACGAAGAGACCCAATACACCCTCTTCGGCCCCCCCAAAGAGTCGGTTTCCGACGTAGACCACATGATCGGGCTCCATGTCAGCACCCTGGTCAAGGATGGGGGCACCATTCAAGTGGGCATCGGCTCCCTGGGTGATGCCATCGTCGCCGGCCTGAAAATGAGACACACAGAAAACGACCGATACAATGCCATCATCGAAGAATCCGGCATTGCCGGTATCTACGGAGAGCTCATTCGGAAAGTAGGCGGAACCGACACCTTTACCGAAGGCCTTTACGGATCCTCTGAGATGTTTGTGGACGCCTTCATGGAGCTTTACAAAAGCGGCATCCTCAAGCGCAAAGTCTTTGAAAACGAACCCCTCATGGAGTTGATCAATGAAAAACGTCTGGACTGCGCATCCATTCCTGAAAATATCTTCGATCTTCTCATCGAAAAAGAGGCGGTACAGGAGAAACTGAGGGAAAAAGATTTTCACTTTCTCGTGGAATTCGGGCTGATCAAGGAAGGGCTGACCTGGCGAGACGGGGTCATTTTTGACGGAGAGAGTCCCTACGCAACCGACCTGTCTTCAACGGAAAACCGGGATGCGTTCAAGGCCATTCGAGGAGAAAAACTCAACGGCGGCAGTGTGATCCTGGGGGCCTTTTTCATTGGACCTCAAAGTTTCTACGCAGCCCTCAATGCCATGCCTGAAGAAGAACGAAAACTCTTCGGCATGTCCGGCGTAGAAAAAGTAAACCAGCTCTACGGTGGCGAAAAACTCCGCAGCCTTCAAAGAAAAGATGCCCGATTCATCAACACCGCCATGATGATCAGCATCTTTGGCTCCGTAATCTCCGATGCCCTGGATGACGGCCGGGTGGTGAGCGGCATCGGAGGCCAGTACAACTTCGTCTCCATGGCCCACGCCCTTGAAGACGGCCGCCTGATCATGATGGTCCGAAGCACCCGGGGAGGGGCCGGCAAACCTATGTCCAACATCATCTTCAACTACGGCCACTGCTCTGTGCCCAAGCACCTTCGGGACATTGTCGTCACGGAATACGGCATCGCCGATGTCCGAGGCCTGCCCGACAAAGATGTGATCCTGGCGCTCATCAAAATCGCCGACTCCCGATTCCAGAACGACCTGCTGGACCAGGCAAAAAAAAGCGGCAAAGTACCCGCCCATTACGAGGTCCCCGAGGCGTACCGACACAACACCCCGGAAAAAGTCTCCGGCTTCCTGGCTCCTTACAAATCAGAGGGGCTCTTTCAAGTCTTCCCCTTTGGCACCGACTTCACCGAAGAAGAGGTTGCGTTAGGTGGCGCCTTGCGCGCGTTCAAAGCCAAGGCAAGTAAGAGCAAGATAGGCGTGGCCATGGCCCTGGCCGGGGAATTCTTCAAACCTGTACCCGAGACCGCCAAACCCTATCTGGATCGCATGAGCCTTGAAGCCCCGGCTCAATTTAAAGAGCGACTCCTGCAAAAGGTGGTTATCTCTGCATTAAAAGCAAACGGAAGAGTGACTAGTTAACACCTTAAAGGCCATTCCTGTGTGAATCATTAAAAACCACCCTCACACAGGAATGGCTATCGCAGAGCCCTAAACACACCGATTTATTGCTTTCCAATTCCGCACCTGCAGAATATGTTACTCAGATAATCCACTGCAAATAAGACTCCCCTGAAATTCCAATTTATCTATTGCGATTCAAAAAAAAATATCGCATACTCACAAAAATGCCGGCAAATCGGCCGCCACAACCCTCTGGATTATCAGCATCCAAAGGCATCGAGGCCCGACCGCGCAGCAGAGGTATCACTCTCTTTACTCTTCACTGTCGTTACGAATAGGCTCACCCAAGCCTGTCTATTGAGTAGACAACCATTCACCCGCATAGACCCAAGGTGGTCTCTATGCCGTTCAATCGGGGCCGTGCCCCCCACGAAAGGGAAACCATGAACGTTCGGAAAAAATCCCGACGCCCCCCCTATACCAAACCGGCCCGAAAGCGTGAACGGAAACCCGTCCTCACCACCGCCCAGCTTTGTGTTGTCGCCATCGTCACGGTTCTGGTCTTTGTGGGGGGATCCATCTTTCTTAAGATCACCAGCGGATCCGCCTACGACATCTCGACACACCACGACCTGCAACTCTTCGCTGATTTTCAAAAATTTCATCACGCCATGAACGGTACCTGCCTCGGCGAGCAGGGTCAGGTCATTCGAAACGACGGCATCCCGTCAACCCTGGATCTGAAAAAATACACCCTCTCCAAAGGGGTCGCCATCTTTATTGTGGCCGGAGCCCCTGAAGACCCCTACAATGAGAGCAATCCATTCACCATGCAGGCCAAACACAAAAAATCCGACACCGTCTATGAATACAGTTTTGCAACCGACACCATCATTGAAAGGTAAAGACGCCATGTCACAGGACCATCAACGGCGGCTGAAAAATTTTTTTATCAACCGCTCCCTTCAGTTACGGCTGGTCTTCATCAGCCTGGGCTACATGGCCATCATGCTGGGCATCACCCTCTCCTTTACCCTCCTGCCCATTCTGCGTTCCATGTTTGAAACCTCGGATCCCCACACTCAGTACCAATCCGCACAAACCTTTCTTCTCCTGGCCCAACGCCTTGTGCCGGCGATGCTGGTACTTTTTTTCCTCTTTTTTTCCCACCTCGTCATCATGACCCACCGTGTCTGCGGCCCCCTGGTCAACTTCACCCATACCTTTGAGTGCATGGCCGCAGGGGATTTTTCAAGACGGATCAGCCTGCGCCAAAAAGATTATCTTCAAGACGAGGCAGAGATGATCAATGAGGTCCTGGACAACCTGCAGGACCACATCACCTCTCTGCAAGAGGAAAACCAACGCCTGATGAAGAGCCTTGAAAAAGCAGAGGCCGACCCCACACCAGCGATTCTGGCCGTTGCCCGGGAGCAGAGCCAACGGATCAACGACCTGGTCACGGCCTTTCAACTTTAAAGGGAAGGTCACTATTCAGCTTACGCCTCCGGCGGCCCTGCCGGGGGCTAAACTTTTGAAAAATTTAACAAACAGATCTTAAAAAATTCTTCTTGAATGAATTTTGTTTTAAATGCGAATGTGATTTGATCCGAGGGATCCGCCTACGCAAAAGCCTCCGGCGTGACAAGCGATCCGTCTTCGCCTTCGGCTACGCCGTGACATGGGGGCAAAGCGCATCCGCAATCTGCTTTCAAGGTGGCACACCTTGCCGCCGGAGGCTTTTTTTTGAGCTGAATAGTTACAAGGGAAGAAACGAAAAGAAAGGTGGCCCCCCTGCCCCTGCCCCTTGATTTTACATGCCATTGTCTTTAAAGTGTCCCTGCTGAAAACCTGGGTGCCGTAAGCCGGACGCCCCGGACTATTTTTATCACGAGAGCAGGAGACGCATGAAATCACTGGCGTTTAAAAAAGAACTGGAAAGGGCCTTACGTTCGCTGGGCCGCACCATGATACGGGACCGCCACGCCCTGCGACGGGACATGAAGAATCTTCAGCGCCTCCAGGAGCCGGATGAAAAGGCGCTCCAGAAGCTCCAGGGGATTCAGACCCGCCTTTCGACGTCTATGGAAGAGAGACATCGCCGCCAGCAAAACCCGCCTGCCCTCAATTACAACCAGGAGCTCCCGGTCACAGCCCGCCGGGAGGAGATTGTCGAAACCATTCGAAAACACCAGGTGGTGATCATCTCCGGTGAAACCGGTTCCGGCAAAACCACCCAGATCCCCAAGTTCTGTGTGGAAGCAGGCCGGGGCACTGGCGGACTCATCGCCGTCACCCAGCCAAGGCGTATCGCCGCCGTCTCCGTGGCCAACCGCCTCGCCGAAGAGATGGGCGAAGAGCCGGGACACAGCGTGGGTTTCAAGATCAGGTTCCACGAAACCGGGGACAGCAACGGAACCATCCGCCTGATGACCGATGGCATCCTCCTGGCCGAGGCACAGGGAGACCCCTTTCTCTCCGCCTACGACACCATCATCGTGGACGAGGCTCACGAACGAAGTCTCAACATCGATTTTATCCTCGGCATCCTGCGGACGCTCATAAAAAAACGGCGGGACTTGAAGGTGATCGTCACCTCGGCCACCATCGACACTGAAAAATTTTCCAAAGCCTTTGGGGGTGCCCCCATCATCGAGGTCTCGGGCCGCACCTTCCCCGTGGAGGTGATCCACAAACCCCTCGCCTCCAAAGACGACAGCTACGTGGATGCCGCTGTGGAGTCCCTGGACAAACTCGTGTCCCTGGGGCCCTACGGCGATGTTCTCATCTTCATGCCCACGGAAGCCGACATCAAAGAGACCTGTGACATGATCGAAGGGCGGCGGCACAAGGCCATGACCGTTTTACCCCTGTACGCGCGCCTTTCAGCCGCCGACCAGAAAAAAGTGTTCCAGAGCGCCTTCGGGCGAAAAGTGATCGTCTCCACCAACGTGGCAGAGACCTCCATTACCATCCCGGGTATCAAGTATGTCATCGACACCGGCGTGGCCCGAATCCCCCGGTACTCGCCGCGCACACGCACCACCAGCCTGCCCGTCATGGAAATTTCCCGCTCCAGTGCCGACCAGAGAAAAGGCCGCTGCGGGCGTGTGGCCAATGGGGTCTGCATCCGACTCTATGACGAAGCCTCCTTTGAGGGCCGCCCCCTGTTCACCCTGCCGGAGATCCTGCGGGCCAACCTCGCCGAAGTCATCCTGCGCATGCTCTCCCTCAGACTGGGCCGGGTGGAAGACTTTCCCTTTGTCGACCCGCCCTCACCCCAGAGCATTGGCGACGGCTTTCAGACCCTCCTCGAATTAGGCGCCATCACAGAGGAGAAGGGACGGAAAGGCGAGACTTGCCACCGGCTGACCGAAACCGGACGCATTATGGCGGCCATCCCCGTGGATCCCAAGCTCGCCCGCATCCTTATCGAGGCCTCCACCAACGGCTGTGTGGAAGAGATCCTGGTAATCATCGCGGCCCTGACCATCCGGGACCCCCGGGAGCGCCCCGACAGCAAAGAGGCCCAGGCCGACCAGAAACACGCGGCGTTTAAAGACCCTCTCTCTGATTTTTTGACCCTTTTAAATATCTGGAAGCGGTTCAAGGAGCATATGGGGGACTCGAAACGCATGGGCCTGATGAAAGGGTTCTGCAAGGAGAACTACCTCTCTTTTCTGCGGATACGCGAATGGCTCGACATCCACGCCCAGCTCTCCCGCATCGCTCGGGAGTTTAATCTCAGCCAGCCCACCGAGACACAGGCCTCCTCCGAACCGGCCAACAAAAAAGCGACCTTCGGGGCGGAGTACATCGCCATCCACACCGCCATCCTGGCAGGCTATCTCTCGAACATTGCCACGGCCAAAGAGAAGAACCGCTACACCGCCACCAAAGGGCGAGAGGTGATGATCTTTCCCGGCTCCGGCCTCTTCAATAAAGGCGGGCAATGGATCGTCGCCTCGGAGATGGTCGAGACCTCCCGGCTCTTTGCCCGCAACGTCGCCCGCATCGACTCCGGCTGGCTGGAAGAGCTGGGCAAAGAGCTCGTCAAACGCTCATATTCCAACCCCCGCTGGGAGAAGAAAATGGGCGCCGTGATGGCCGACGAACAGGTGACCCTTTTTGGCCTGATCCTCGTCTCCCAACGAAAAATCCACTTTGGCTCCACAGACCCCGAGGAGGCCACCCGCATCTTCATCCGGAGCGCCTTGGTGGAAGGGGACATGGAGGTTCCCAAGGGAAACCGCCACTTCTCCTTTTTGGACCACAACCGAGCCCTCATCGATGACGTTCGGGAGGTGGAAGACCGCATCCGAAGGCGGGACATCCTCATCAGCGAAGAGGATCTTTTTGCGTTTTACGCCGAAAAAATAACCAACACCTGGGATATCCGCACCTTTTCCCGGCACCTCCGGGAGGCCGGGGGAGACGCCCACCTGAAGATGGACCCGGAGGCTATCGCCCGTTACCGGCCGGAAGACGAAGAGCTCGCAGCTTTCCCCTCAGGCATCTCCGTGGGCGGCGGCACCTTCTCCCTCTCCTATGCCTTTGAACCGGGCAATGAAAAAGACGGGGTCACCCTTGAGGTTCCCGCCCACTCTGCCAAAGCGCTCTCCAAAGAGGCCCTGGACTGGGTCATCCCCGGCCTGATGATCGAAAAAATTGAGGCCATGATTAAAGGGCTCCCCAAAGAGCATCGAAAAAGACTGGTTCCCGTCTCCGATACCGTTTCCGTCATCGCCTCTGAAATGGAAGAGCTAAAAATTCTGAAGCAGGGTGCCTTTCCCACCCGGCCCCTGATCACCGCCCTGGGATCCTTTATCGCCAAGCGATTCGGGGTGCGCGTCCCCCCCAACGCCTGGCAGGGAGACGCCGTTCCCGACCACCTGAAGGTGCGCATCTCCGTCACCGGCGCCAAGGGAAAAGAGCTGGCCGCCTCCAGAGACAAATCGGTCCTCCTGACCCGAACCGATGAGGCCGTCCCCAAAAACGACGCCTTTCAAAAGCTGAAGCGCCAATGGGAAAAAACAGGGCTCACCGACTGGCCCATGGAGGAACTCCCCGAGAAGGTACCCGCCCCCGGGGGCCTGTTTGCTTACCCGGCCCTGACCGCCACCCCGAAAGGGATCTGCCTGAGCCTGCATCGCCACGATCAGGAGGCCTTACGTCTCCACCGAAAGGGTGTGGCCGCCTTAACGACCCTGCGCCTCTCAAAAGAGGTAAAAAGCCTCTCAAAAGACCTCAAGCTCACCGGGGAGGCCAAAAAACGCGCCGCTTATTTCGGTGGGGATGTCGCCCTCACCTCGGCCCTGGCCCATAAAACCACCGAGCTGCTCTTCCCCTCGTCCCTGCGGGGCCGGGCCGCGTTTGAAGCCCACATCAAAGAGGCATCAAAAGGCCTTTATGCCACGGGGTCCAGACTTCTCACCGCTGTGGAGGCCATCCTCTCCGGCTACCACGACACCAGCGCCCTCATCTATACCGAAGAGTTGAACCGGTCAAAAACACCCGCCGGACAGCTCCTCACCGGCATGCTGCGCAACGAGTTGGATCTTTTGATCCCCAAAAATTTTATTGAGATTTACGAGCCGAATCGTCTCACCCAGTTAGAACGCCATATCCGTGCCCTCTTCCTCCGCGCCAAACGCGCCTTCGACGCCCCGGAAAAAGACCGCGCCAAAGCCCGGGAGGTGACCCCCTTCGTGAAAGCCATGAACGCCCTCGTCGCCTCCCTCAACCCGGACTCCTCCGAAGAAAAAAAAGAGGCCATTGAGGCCCTGTTCTGGTCCATCGAAGAATTTAAAATCTCTATCTTTGCCCAGGAGATCGGCACCCGGGAAAAGGTGTCTGCCAAACGTCTCCAAAAAAGAGTTCGAGATATTGAGGTGATGATCTAAAATAAAGCCTTTGGCCCCCCCCCAAAAAAAAATCGCTGCCCCGCACACGGTGATTCCCCCTGTGCGGTTCATTCATAGAACCCCTCACCCTATATTTAACGACCCTCTATCCGTGATAGGTGACCCCATGCGCACACTTTTTTTCAACACCCTCCTGCTTCTCACAGTGCTTTTTCTCTCCACATCTGCCCTCGCCTTTGACTACACCATCAACGACATGGCCGAAGGCATCTCCCGTCACAAGGCCACCTGGATCATGCCCGCCACCTGGACCGATGAATACCATGGAGACCAGACCGAACTGGTCTTTCAGGTCAGCCTCAAAAAACAGATCATGAACACCGGGCTTCACGTCGCCTACACCCAGAAATCCTTCTGGCAGGCTTACAATGAAGAGGGCTCCGCCCCCTTTCGCGAGACCAACTACAACCCGGAACTCTTCTACCGCATCCTGCCAGGCAGCGCCCTGACCCGATTTTTAGGCAACGGCCCTATCCTCAGCAAGCTGGGAGCCGACATCGGCTTTGAACACGAGTCCAACGGCCAGGACATGCCCGACTCCCGAAGCTGGAACCGCGCCTACATCACCCCCTTCTACGCCGGAGGCGACCTCCTGCTCTGGCTGAAGCTCTGGTACATCACAGACGACAGCAAAGAGCCCTCCCCCGACGGGATCAAAGGAAGTGATAACCCCGATATTGCGGACACCATGGGCTACAGCGAGTTCCACCTCAAATACCAGTTTGGAGGCGACCAGCTCATCCACCTCATGGGCCGGGGCAACCTCCGCAAAGGCAAAGGGGCCGCCCGCCTCACCTGGAGCATCCCCATCACCCAAGGGGGGGCCTTCTTCATGGTCCAGGCCTTTCACGGATACGGGGACAGCCTCATCGACTACAACCACGAGATGACCCGTGTCGGGGTGGGGATCATGCTCTGCCGGTAACGCCAGGCCCCTCTGCACCGAAAATACGCAAAAAAATTCAGCCGCCCTGCTTCACCCCAAGGGTGATTTTATACAGGACGGTAAGGATCAGCAGGCCGATGGCCGTGATGCCGGCCGAAATCATCAACTCCAGAAGGGTGGGCACATACTCCGTGATGTGATGCATAGGGGAGGGAATAAAGCCTCCGGCGATCATGCCGAGACCCTTGTCGATCCAGGTACCGACAAAAACACAGAGGCAGGCGACGGCGAGGATTTTCTCGTTGTTACGAGTTACGGGGGGAATAAGCAACAGAACCGCCACGCCCATCAGAAGCAGAGAGGCCCGCATCCAGGGCACCAGCACGCCGTGGCCATGGAGCCCGACGTAGAGGTATTTCAGATGATCCATGTGTTCTGGAATCCGTGAATAAAAGGCCACAAACACTTCGCACCCCAGAAAAAAAAGGTTGGCGATCATGCCGTAGGTGGTAATAACGGCAAGGGTCTTTATCGCCTTCTGGCCGGGATCAAAATCAGAGAGGCGACGAATCAAAAAACAGAGCAGAATAAGAAGGGCCGGCCCCGCAGCAAAGGCCGAGGCGAGAAACCGGGGCGCCAGGATCGCCGTCATCCAGAAACCCCGCCCGGGAAGGCCGCAGTAAATAAAGGCGGTCATGGTATGGATCCCAAAAGCCATGGGGATAGAGAGATAAACCAGCCCCTTTACCCAAGACGCAGGTGCCACACCATTTCGCTCCGCCTCCAGCACATTCCAGCCGATGATGATATTCATAACGAGATAGGTCATGAGCACGTTGCCGTCCCAGAAGAGCATGGAAGAAGGCGTGGCGTTCAAAAAAATATTGAGGGCCCGAGAGGGCTGCCCCAGGTGAATCAGCAGGTAGAGAAGGCACATCACAAGGGAGGCCACCGCCAGGAACTCACCTAAGACCGTGATCTTCCCAAAGGCCTTGTAGTCGTGCAGATAATACGGCAGCACCAGCATCACACCCCCGGCCGCCACCCCCACCAGAAAGGTCATCTGGGCCGTGTAAAACCCCCAGGAGACATCCCGGCTCTGCCCCGTGATCATCAGCCCGTGCTCCAGCTGCTGCCCGTAACAAAGCGCCCCCAAAACCAACACCGCCAGAAGTCCCGCAATCCACGCCCAATACCCCCTGCCGCCTTTTATCGCCAATTCAAGCATCACGCCTCCGTCCATTAATGAGTCCAAACCAATACACATCTCAGGACGGAGTATAGAACCTGCGAGTTAAGCGGGAATAAACGGGGAATAAAAAACTGCCTCCGGCGGCCAGGGGATGATCCCCTGGACCCCATATGGCACCAGCCGTAGAGCATTCGCAAACCCGCTTTCAAGGTGGCGACACCTTGCCGCCGGCATCCCTTTTTAACCGATAAGCGTGCGATAGAGTGCCGTGGTTTTTTCGTGCAAGGGGCAGCCCAGCACCTCCATCTGTTCTCGGCAGGCCTGATAGCTTGTCATGACGTGGGCGTTATTTCCCATCTGAGCGTGGAGACGCATGATTTTTCGATAAACGGGTTCGGCCCAGGGGTCGAGGGCCAGATATTTCTCCGCAAAGTGGAGGCAAGGGACGGGGTTTTCGTCGGATTCACAATGGACCATGAGACTGGAGAGTACGGTGAGGTATCGGGTGTTCAGAAATTCACGTGCCTCAATGCACCAGGGTTCGTAAGGGTTTTCTTCCAGAAAGGGCCCCTGCCAGCAGGCTTCGGCTGCGAGGAGGCGTTCAAGGGGACTCTCCTTCTCTTTGCCTGCGGCATCCAGCGCTTGAAGAAAAATCTCCACATCGATGCTGCCGCCGTCGCCCGTGTCGAGCCGGTAGGCGTCCTTTTGTTTCACAATATAAGAGGAGGTGCCTTTGGCGGCGCTTCGGTGAGGTTCCAGGATGGTGCGCAGGGCACTCATGGCCACGTTAAACCGTTTGGCGGTTTTAGCGGCGTCCTCCTCGGGCCAGAGCAGCTCAGTCAGGGCCTCCCGATGAACAAATCCGGTATGCCGCTTTGCCGCAAGGTATTGAAAAATCATCAACGCCTTGGAGCTGGTCCACTCTTCGGGACATATCTCCCGGTCCCCGACCTTCACCGTGAAGGGGCCGAGGAGGGACAGGGTCAGCGGGAGAACCGAAGGGGCAGGCATTCGCTTCAACAGTGCGGCTGAGCCACGGTTGACCAGGGGCTCTTTCGCCTGGGAGAGGGAGGCCATCACGTCCAGGGCCGAGGGGCCCATGGCAGTCAAAAGACGCTCAATAAGAAAGGGAAACTGCCCTTCGGCGTAGAATTCCGTAAGAAGGGGAACGATCCTGCTTGTCTCCGCATAAAAGAGATGCGCGTAGCCCCTTTCCCCGGTCAGGCGAAGGGCCTTTTCGAGCACACTCCGGGCCGCGGCTTTGTTTGAGTCGATGACGTGGCACTCCACCTCCAGAAGATGGTTTCTCAAAAGATGGTGGGCCGCAGGCTTGACCTTTGCCCGGGATTCCCCAAGCAGGCGAAGGGCCGTTTTCGTGTCGCCTTCCCAAAGATTCATCCCTGCCAGTCCGATCTCAAGGATGCCTTCGGTCACAGTGAGGCCGTACCCTTCAATAGCCTCACAGGCCAATCGAAGTGAGGTCCATGCAGCCCCGACATCCTTTCTCGCAAGGCTGATCTGATGCAGCAGGTCATAGGCACTGGCCATGCCCCACCTGTTTCCCGGGCATTCGAAGATGGCAAGGCCCAGCCTGGCAAAGGACTCAGCCCTGGCCAGCTCACCCAGCCCCAGGCAGTTCTGAGACCAGGCCACATAAACCCACCCTTTCTGGCTGTCTTTGAGATCAATCGCCTCTGAGGCGGCAATCCCCTGCTCCGCATAGCCCGCTCCCTTTTCAAAATCACCCAGAAAGTAGCTGCCCACGGCATATTGGTAAAAGGTGAGAGGCAGGCAGAAGTCCAGCCCGTGCTCGGTGGCCATGTCGAGGACTCGATCAGCCACGGCAAGGGAGGCTTGGAAGTCACCAGCGTAGTACAGACGAAAGGCCTTTGAGGTATCGACCATGGTGACCCCTGCCACGTAATCGTGGCCCGTCACCCGTGAGAGGGCCTCCATGGCCTGGTCGGTGTAGGCGTCGGCGGTCTCCAGATCCCCTAAAATCGCTGCAAAAAGAATCAGGAAGGTAAGGGTCACGGAATAGTTCGGAGAGGTTGCGTCAATCTCCCCGACGATCTGCTCCAGAAAGAGTTTGGCCTCTCGCATGTTGCCGCTGTAGTAGTACTGAAAGCCCAGGTTGGAATAACAGGTGACCACATGTTCATCATCATGCGCCTCCTGGAAAAGACGGAGGGCAGCGGTCAGGTTTTTAATGGCCTGTTGAGGGTTGCCCGCACACGAATGAAGCTTTGCCTCCATCATAAGAAGCTGGGGTATTTTTTTTCTGTACTGTTCAGGAAAAAGAGAGAGGCAATGCTGGAGGGTGTTGACCTTGCCCTGGAGAATAAACCGCGCTTCGATGCTCTCAACGACCCGGGTTGCCTCATCATACCACCCCCCTTCAAGATAATGGTTCAAGGCCTCAAGGGGATTCTCGCCCTCCATGGCCTCCCCCACGGCCAAATGAAGGGCACAAATCTCTTCACGGGGCAACCGCTCCACAAGCTTTGCCCGCAGGAAATCTTTCAGCAGGTGGTGATAAAAAAAAGTCTGCCGATCCGCATCCAGGGAAAAGGTAAGGAGGTGCCGGTCTTCCAGCGCACGAAGGCGCTGCAGGGAGTCATCGCTCTTAAGCACCCTGTCACAGAGCCCCGGTTCCAGGGGCGAAAAAAGGGAGGTCTTCAAAAGAAATTCCTGGTCCCCCAGCCCTTGTGTTTCAAACACATTCTCTTCAAGATACGAGAACACATACCCCCGGGAGCCTTTGAGCTCAAACAGCCGATGTTCTATGCCCCGGTCGCCCTCTCCATTGAGAGAACAGCGAAAAAGCATGAGACTGGCGGCCCACCCCCCGCTTTTTTCATGGAGTTCACGGATCTCGTCTTTTTTAAGGGGAACGCAGAAAACCCGGGAAAAAAGTTCCTGAATCTCCGCTTCAGTGAAGACAAGCTCCCGCTCGCCTATCTCCACGACCTCCCGCATCACGCGGAACCTGGAGAGACGGACAGGGGGCACCACGCGGCTGATGATGATGAGGTGCAAAAAGAAAGGGAGACGCTCCAGAAGAAATGCCAGGGCCTCGTTGATCACGGCACTCTCCTGAACCAGGTAGTAATCGTCCAGGACGATGACGGTTTCCTGGGTGACCCCCTCTTCGAGCCGCTTCACAAACGATAACAAAAACCTTTCCCGCCCCTCTTTTGAAACGGCCATCCGTTCCAGATCCCCGAAGAGTGTCCCCTCTACATCGGGATAAAGTGCCCCCAGACCGGTGAGCAGATAACTCATGAACACCGAAAAATCTTTGTCAAAGGGATCCAGCCGATACCAGACGGTTTTCACACCTGCCTGCTGGAGGCCCCGGGCCACCAGGGTACTCTTGCCATACCCGGCCCCTGCGATGACTGTTGTTACTTTTGTGTGGGAGAGCTCACTGAAACAGGTAGAGAGCCTCTGCCTGTCAAGGAGGCTCTGCGGGTGAGGCGGAAGAAGCTTGGATTGAAGAATATCTGCCATTTGATGAGAACCCTGTCAAAAACGTTGCCGATAAAAAAGCCCTTTGCCTCTGGCCATCTATACCAGAAACAGCGGCAAGGGTCAGCCCGGTTTTTCGAGCAAGGGGAGGTCGGGGAAAGGAATCCTTGATCTTACCCGAGCACCGAATTAAAATACACAGGCCGTCGAACATAAGCCCCCACAGCGACAGACAGAACACCACACTCTCAAACAGATGGATAAGCCCATGGATTACCCGCAACTCAATCAATCCGACACACTGGTCCTGATCCGCATGGAAGTTGCCGGCGCCCTTCAAATCTGGGTGGAAGAGTCACAACGCCCCGCAGTGGACAACGGTACCCGCGCCCCACATCTTTTCCACATCTCCTTCCCCGGCGAGATCATGGCCCTCTCCAACCTCAACGCCTCCTATGTCCGCACCGTCGACAACGACACCGGAGCTGTCTTTCAAGTCTTTAAAACCTCCCCCTTCCTCGACTATGTCCGTACCGAAACCTACGCTGCCTCCACCATGGAACATCCCCTCCAGCACTTCCGCCTCATCACGGAAGAGAACCTCATCGACGTCATCACCCTCACCCCTCCCCATGTGGACGAGATCACCCTGGAATAAAATAAAGGGAACCATTCTGTTCGCCGCCGGCGGCGAGGTGAGCCACCTCGAAAGCAGGTTTGCGAATGCGCATCGACTATCGTCACGTCCGGCTGGAATGCGTCCGCATTCGCGTGAAGGGTGAGGGGCTGCACCGGATGTCGCAAGCGCATGAGCTGTCGGTGTTTCCATGTTAATGCACGGGATGACATAAAAAACCCGGCAGGTTGGCGCCTGTCGGGTTTCTTTGGATAAAAAAAGCCGCACCGGAGTGCGGCGCTCCGATGCGGTGCATCTTTTCTCATTTATTTTGAAATCGCTGTCCAACCGATGGCCAAGGCATTGGTATGCCTTCATTCGGTGCGTAAAACTCGTTTTCAAAATGGCTCCACCTTGCCGCAGGAGCCGGAGGCAACGCGTTTTGTGCCGTTAGACAGAGAGATACTGCCGCTGCTCCCTGCCCGAAATATGCACCCGGTCGTCTTCCCACTCCTGGGTCTTAAGGGTCATGAAGTTTGCGTAGAGTTTTTCACCGAGAGCCTCTTTCAAAAAATCACTGCGCTCAGCTTCGACCAGGGCTTCGTAAAAGGTCCGGGGTAAAAAGCGTTCGTCCCACACCTTCATCTTGTAATCGCGATCGTAGTTACTGCCTTTGTCCGGATTGACCGGGTGCAGCTGTTCCCGGACGCCCTTAAGCCCCATGGCGATGAGCAGGGCCATCTGCAGATAGACATTGCCCGCCGGGTCGGGGTTACGGAGCTCGATTCGGGTGGACGATGGGCTGATGGTGTAGGGCACACGCACCATGGAGCTGCGGTTGCGAAATCCCCATCCACGAACGATGGGGGCCTCTTTTTCCACCACATAGGCTTTGTAGGAGTTGACGGTGGAGGCCATCACCACCGACGTTTCCCGGGCGTACTTGATAATACCCGCAATAAACTGACGGGCCACGGTGCTTAAATTCTGGTCCTCAGAGTCGTCGTGAAAGAGGTTATTGCCCTCTTTGTCTTGAATCGAGAGATGCATATGAAAGGCGTTTCTGTTGTGCTCTTTAAACGGCTTGGGCATGAAGCTGGCGTAATATCCATTTTCCTGAGCGATCCGCTGGGTGACGTAGGTAAACAGCAAGGTGCGATCAGCGGCGCTGACGGGATCGGTGCATTCGAGATTGATCTCGTGCTGAGAAGGCGTGACTTCATGGTGAGACTTTTCATAGACAATACCGCAACGTCCGAGAAGGTCGGTAATCTGCTGGCGGATGGCCTGTCCCTTGTCATGGGGAGTGGAGTGAAAGTAGCCCGCCTGATCGGTGTGCACATCCGATGGAAAACCCCGCTTTGTCGTCAGGGCAAACTCATCGCCATTTAAGAGAAAGAATTCGTGTTCCGGCCCCACACGGAACTGAAAACCGAACTCATCTTTGGCACGCTCGACGATCTTCTGAAGAATGGTACGCGGATCCACCGATGCAGGCGCCCCCTCTTCGTTCAGTACATTGGCGATGAAAAAGCCCACGGTTTCATCTTCAAACGGAACACTCCACAACGAGTTCGCGTCCGGCATCAAAATGCGATCGCTGTGCTCCACATTACCAAAGCCAGCGATGGAGCTGCCATCAAAGCCAACCCCATTGTCGAAAACATCACCCATTTTATGTTTGTTGACCGACAAATTCATCAGCCTGCCGTTCAAATCCGTAAAAAAAAGCTTCGTACAATCCACGTGTTCAAGATGACTCTCTACGTCGTCCATAATCTCCCGCCTGAGTATCGTTTCCGTTCACAGACAATGGCAAAACTGCCTCTTGTCCAAGGTTCACCAGTTAAAAACAATGCCTAAGGCCTACCACGAAATTATTTTTACTTCAATGGAAGCTTTAACTCAAAAGTATCTAAATTCACAAGTAAAACCTGCCCCGACGGCTCAGCCTTTAACTATAATCATTATTCATACGCCCCCCATTTACCCATCAAAAAAGGGGTCTCACCAGCGTACGAAATCAACGCACGAAAACGGAAAATTCAGCGACGCCGCAACGTAAATACGGAGATGAGGAACCCAGAGCCTGACAGCCGGAAAGCCATCGCAAACACGCTTTCAAGCTGACCCCCGTCAATGGGCATGGAAGCCCCGGCAGTTCATGCACTTGCGACAATCAGGGAGCCCCTGCAGCCATAGAGCCCTCGCAAACTCGGTTTCAAAGAGGCGCCCCCCTTACCGCCGGAGATATTTGGGTGAAAAAGTTAGACAAACAAATCAAATTTTATGTTTTCAAGTCATTTTGAAATTGAGCGCGGATGTCATTTACCCCGAGAAATGCGGGAAAAATTCGTTTTCACCCCGCGATTCGAAGGATCATCCCCCTATCCGACAGACGCATTTTATAAGCTAAAGGATTCCTAAAAAATGAGTTTAAAATTTCCTTTTTCCGCTTCGGGTCATTCCTCTTCCTCATCCCATCGCAACGGACTCTCGGCAGAGTTAACATCAGATGAAACTTGACGAAAAGTACAATCTCTGCGACTTAAATCCATAGCCTTCAGAGATAAAACAGAGCCTTACCCCATTGCATGAGTAGACCCATCCCGCCAACAGCTCAAAGAATGAAGGGAGAGAAAAAGATGTCCGACAGCCTGTACATCACGGGAACAGAAGCAAGGAGTGGAAAATCCGCCATCGTGTTGGGTGTCATGGAGCTGTTGCACCGGAAGATCAGCCGGGTGGGTTTTTTTCGCCCCATCATCTCAGGGCTCCAGGAGCGGGACAGCAACATCCACCTTATCGCCACCCACTTCGGCATCACGACGCCTTACGAAAAAATGTATGGCTGTTCGGCCAAGGAGGCCACGGATCTGGCCTCTGAAGGCAAACCCATGGAGGTGATCGAAGGGATCATCAAGAAGTACAACGAGCTCAAAGAGACCTGCGACTTTATTGTCTGTGACGGCACCAACTACGCCGCCTCCACCGCCGCCTTCGAATTCGATATCAACGCCGAAATCAGCAAGAACCTCTCCTGCCCGGTGCTTCTGGTGGCCAACGGCTGCGGAAAAGAGACCCGTGAAACCGTCCGGTCGGTGGAAGTGGCCCTGGAATCTCTTCAGGACAAAAAATGCCAGACCATCGGGGCCGTCATCAACCGCACCGCCCCGAACCAGACCGAAGAGATCGTCCGCCGTCTGCGGGGCAACCCCCAGGCGGCGTCCCTGCTCATCTATGGCATCCCGGAAAACCCAGCCCTGGGCCGACCCACGATCGGAGAGGTCGCCCGAGCGCTGAAGGCAGAGGTGCTGTGCGGGGAAAAATGGCTCAGCCTTCACGTCAGCAGCTTTACCATCGGCGCCATGCAGATTCAAAACCTGCTGAAACGAATCCAGCGAGGCTCTCTTGTCATCACCGCAGGGGACCGCACCGATGTCATCGTGGCCTGCCTGGCGGCAGGGGCTTCCACCTCCAGGCAGAATATCGCCGGCATGGTTCTCACCGGAGGCCTCAAACCGGACGACACCATCCTGGATCTCCTGGCCACCTCCCCCCGAACCTTCCCGGTCTTGAGTGTCCCGGAAGATACCTTCCCGGTGGCCAGACGGGTCAACCGGATTCACACCAAGATCTCTCCGGATGACGACCGGAAAATCACCCAGCTCTTCGCCCTCTTTGAGAAACATATCAACACCGCCGAGCTGGAACGGGAGCTGGTCACCACCCGCACCGCCATCGTCACTCCGAAGATGTTCGAGTACAATCTCATCCAGCGTGCCAAGACAAAAAAGCAACACATTGTGCTGCCCGAAGGGGATGAGGAGCGCATCCTGCGGGCGGCGGAGATCCTTCTCCAGCGGGAGGTGGCCGATATCACCCTCCTGGGCCCCGCCGATTCCATTAAAGAAAAAATCACTCACCTGGGCCTGCGGCTCTCCAGGGTCCAGATCATCGATCCCAACAGCGCCCCCCGCCTTGCCGAATATGCCGAGAACTACTACGAGCTGAGAAAACACAAGGGCATCACCGAGGAGAACGCCTGGGACATGATCAAAGGGCGAAATTTCTTCGCCACCATGATGGTCCGTGAAGGCCACGCCAACGGCATGGTCTCCGGGGCGGTTCACAGCACGGCGGATACCATTCGCCCCGCCCTTCAGATCATTCGGACCAAGCCGGGGGTTTCCCTGGTCTCCAGTGTTTTTCTCATGTGTCTGGAAGACCGGGTCCTTGTTTACGGGGACTGCGCCGTCAACCCCGACCCCAACGCCGACCAGCTCGCTGAAATCGCCATCAGCTCGGCGGAAACAGCCCTCACCTTTGGCATTGCTCCCACGGTCGCCCTCCTCTCTTACTCCACCGGGGGATCCGGAACTGGAGCCGATGTGGACAAGGTGCGGGAAGCCACCCGCATTGCAAAGGAGATAGCCCGGAAACAGGGGCTCCAACTCAAAATCGAAGGCCCCATCCAGTACGACGCCGCCGTGGATGCCGCCGTGGCCAAGACAAAACTCCCCGACAGCGAAGTGGCGGGCAAGGCCACCGTCTTCATCTTTCCCGATCTGAACACCGGCAACAACACCTACAAAGCGGTACAGCGCTCCGCGGGCGCCGTGGCCATCGGCCCGGTTCTTCAGGGCTTGAGACACCCCGTCAACGACCTCAGCCGGGGCTGCACCGTCCCCGATATCGTGAACACCGTGGCCATCACAGCCATCCAGGCCCAGGCGGAACAGGAGCCGCCCCATTGACTACACTCAACAAACACCTTTGCGTTCATTATGGCACAATGGTAGTATAACAAAGAGCCTCGTCCTGAGTGCCATTCTGCTGTGCTTTTAAGCTTGAAGGATTATCTTTTTTACTACTTTACAAGGAACGCAAACGTGAGTCTGAGCGCCAAGACCGGGTCGTCCCCCGAGCAGACAGGTAAAGGCCATTACATCCGGCATGCTGTGCTCCAGGACATTACCCTGTATTCGTATGACAAAAACCGTTCCATCCTCATTGAAGCCCAGGCCGGCCAGGGGAAAACCACCCTTGTCCGGCAATACCTCAGCCATGTGGGCACCCCCGGCCTCTGGTACGCGCTCTCCCCCGAAGACAGGGATGCCGTCATCCTCATCGACCGGTTCTACGCGCTCCTGCAAAAATCCATCCCCCGTTTTTCATCTCGGCTGATCGCCACCATGCTCGCCAAAGGCGAGGTGTCTTACCAGTCGGTGGGAAAATATGCGCGAATCCTGCTCTCTGATCTTAAAAAATCTCTCAAAGAAGAGGTCTACCTTGTCTTCGACGATCTCCACCTCATCGAAGACTCTCCCTCCGCCCTGAAGTTCCTTGAATCCCTTCTCTCCGATCCCGGACACGGGCTCTATTTTATCCTCATCTCCCGGCGACGCATCCCAAGGCAGCTCAGATCCCTGTTCCAAGCCCGGCCCTGCGTTTATTTAGACAATCAGAGCTTGGCCTTCAGCAAAAAAGAGACCCGGGAGTTTGTTTACCACTGCATGGAGATCCCCCTGACCCGCAACCAGCTGAACCAACTCTACGAAACGACCCACGGCTGGGTTATGGGGCTGCGCTCCAAATGTGTCTCCTTCAAAGCCAAGGGGAACTCAGCCCTTGCCTCCGACGACCTCCTGCACGGAGACGCGGAGCGGGACTTTCACTACTTTGCCGAAGAGGTCTATCCCTTCATGGCCTCGTCTGCCTCCGGGCTGATCCTGAAGCTTGCCCTGTTAGACGAGATCCCCCTGGCCCTGGCCAGGGAAACGGGCAACACCCCCGACATCGCCGAAACCCTCTCCTACCTGAGCCTTAACAACTTCTTCCTGACACAAAAGGAGTGCAGCGGAGAAACGTACGCCTTTCATCACCTGTTCCGGGATTTCCTGAGGGTCAAGTGCCGGCAGCAGTGTCATGGGGACGAGATTGCGTCGTTTCTAAACAGAGCCGGCGCGTGGTATGAAGACAAGCATCAATTCAAAAAGGCCCTCGCCTGCTTTTTCAAAGCGGCAAACCATGATGAGATCGAAGCGCTGCTGGAACGCCATGGTCTGGACATCTACCGCAAAGGCCATCTCTATTGCGTCCATCAGCTCCTGCGACAGCTCCCTGCCCCGGTGGCCGAATCCAGGAGTTGTATCTCCTTTTTCCTCGGGCTCCTCTCCGTTGAGATCGACCCCGCACTGGCCTTGCACTTTCTCCACCGTTCCCGCGCCCTCTTCGCCTCCCAGGAGAACCCGATGGGAGAGCTGCTCGCCACCACAGAAATCTGCTTCAACCATATCTTCATTGACGGCGAGCTAAAATCGGGGAAAGCCCTCTTTTCTCGGGCCACAGAGCTTTTCCACAGGCTTCGGGACCGCCTGTCCCCCTTTTACCTGGCCCGAACCGCCAATGCCCTGGCCAACTGCTATTTTTATTTTCTGGGAGACACAAAAAACGCGGAAGCCTGCGCAGAGATGGCCAAGGAAACCGCCAGGGCCCATGACATGAGAAGCCTTCTTGCGGAGGCCTACACCGCCTCCTGTTTCGTCCACATGGGCCAGGGAAAATTCTTCCGATCCGCCGGAGAGATCGACGCCCAGCTCATCCATCTGGCCGACCCGAGGGTCAAGGACTCGACCCAATTACTCGCCCGCCTGACCCAGCTCAACCAGCTCGAAATCACCGGCGACTTTTTCAATTACAACCACATGAAGCCCATCACCTATCGCATCATCGGGGCGGCACTGGTCCAAAACACGGTATTCCATGGGTTCACGAAAATATGGGAGACCTGCCAGGCCCTGGCAAATGGCGACATGGACCACGCCTTGCGGCTGATCAACGAGGCCCTCACCCTGGATGAAGCCGGACAAAGCGCCCACCTGAGGAGTCAGTTCTATCACTACCAGGCCTATATCTGCGGATTAAAGCAAGACAAGGACGCCGCGCTTGCCGCCGCAGAACAATCCATCCTGCTTCGCCAGAAAGCCCACGTCCCCTATTTCGTGGCCCTGCAGGCCATGATCCTCGGAGGCATGTATGCTCAGCTTCAGATGTACGAAGAGGCCGAGGCCTCTCTGGAGAAGGCCATCTCCGTCAGCGAAAAAATCAATGAACGGTTCATCCGATGCGGAGCCCTCGCCCATCGGGCCTTCATGAACCTTCAACGCGGCCAGACCGAACCGGCCGTTGCAGACACCCGGGACCTGCTCTCCTTCATGGAAAAAGAGCGATACCTCCATTTTGACTCCTGGACGCCCCGAATCATGCTCCCCGTTCTTCGGTTCGCCCATCGTCAGGGTCTCTCACCGGAATTCACCCGTATGCTGGCCGCCGAAAAACTCCATGTCGCCTTCGAGGCTGACGACCGAACCCTGCCCCTGCTCGAAATCACCACCCTGGGACAATTCGCCCTGCACCTTGACGGCAAAGTGATCCTGAAAGGCACCCAACTGAGCCACAACGAGCAACGTCTTCTCTCGGCCATCCTCTGCTCCTCATCGCAAAGTATCGGCATCCACGAGGCCTTCCACATGCTGTGGCCGGACTCTTTGGACGACAAAGCGATGAAAGCCTTAAACGTCATGCTCTTCCGCCTGAGAAAAAAGGTATCCCACCCGGATATGAACCCGGCCTTCGATTTTCAGGATTACCTGCAGCATAAAAACAAACAGCTATTCCTGACCCATTGCCGGATCGATGCCCGCACCTTTCAGGAGGCCACGGCCCGAGGGATCACCCAGAACAGGAACCATCACTACTGGCAGGCATCCAACTCCTTTCGCCGGGCACTCTCTCTCTGGAAGGGCCCCTTCCTGAAAGGCTTTGCCTATGATGATTATGCCGATGAATTGAACGATCGCTCCCTTTTAAACACCTTGAGTCAAGGGGCGACCCTCTGGAGCGACATCATCAAAGCACACGGCGATTACATTCCAGAAGACCTCGATCTCATCGAGAATTCGATCAGCCGTGGAGCTGGAACCCCGGAGATGATGAAAAATCTGTTCGATATTCATGCGGCTTCCGGAAACACCGGAAAACTCCAACATCTCACCCAGACTTACCAGGACGCCCTTCTCCGATCCGGGTACACCCAGCCAGAAGCCGACGAGGAGCTCGAAGGGCTGTGGGCGCACGAAAAGCCGTCGACCTCTCCACTCAGCCCAAATTAAATATCCGTCCCAATAAAATACCTTCCCTAAGAACCCTATATATTTAATAAATATAAAATTGCCCACTCAGATACGGCCATTTACCCCTGACCCTGTAATCAAAATGTAACCCTGCTTTATTAGTGTAGCACTCATTTGCTTACTTTCACCTCTCGTCATCGAAGATGGGTGTCACGCATAGCGTAAACTTAGATCAAACAACAAATCAAAAAATAAGAACCAGTGTACAGAGTTGAAATCATGCGGACCGATGCGGCCTGAAGCGGCTCATCCGGGGGGGAAGAGCCTTCTGATGGCCATCTCGACTGTTTTGATTTCATCTCTTTACGCACAAAGGCCCCGCCCTTCAGCAATGAAGGGCAGGGCCTTTTTTTTTGTGACAGCTCTCTGCGGACTTCTCGTACTAGAAAAACACCGACACGCGAATCTGATCCACCGCACCGCTCTGATCCACCACCAGAATCTGGTACACTCCGGGCTGTTTGGGCTGAAAGAAGAAATGGGTCCCTTGAGCCACCAGAACCGAATTCTCAAACCAGTACCACGGCCCGTTACCCCCTTGAACCCGAAGTGAAAAATCAGGGTACCCGTGGGTAAAATCTTTTTTCATCAGGACCTCCTCATCCTCGAGGCCTTCGATGCGAATGGGCTCATCAATGATAATATCCGAGGCACCGAGGCAATCCGGGGCCAGCGGGGGGATCAAGGCGCGCCGTCGCAGGGAGGCGGGAAGCCAGCTCTCCAGAGCCACAGGCCACAAAACCCGAGACGTTTCCACGGTGGCGCGACCCCTTGCACAGGCCCTGGAGAGGCGATACGCCCCGTCCGGCGTCGTGGTCAGGCGAAGGGGAGTTACGGCGGGGCCGGGGGTGTCCCGGGTTGCGGTGAGGGTGGGGGGGGCGGTCCGATCCAGGAGCCAGGCCGTTCGGGGCTGGTCACAGCTCTCTCCCGAAGAAAGGACGGTTCCCTCCGGCCAGCAGATGGTGGCCTCGGTGACCGAGTCCGGCCTGGGAACCAATCGCGTGTGACGGGGCAGCAGCTGAAAAGCTAGTTTTAAAAGAGGGGTGGCTGTCTGGGCGCCATAATGACCGGGCACAGGGGTACCGTCCGGACGCCCCACCCACACGCCGAGGGTATAGCCCCGATCCACCCCGATGGCCCAGGCATCCCGAAAGCCATAACTGGTCCCGGTTTTAATGGCAAAAAGTCGCTTTGTATCTCGAATCTGCCGGTCCCGCACCGGGATCAACATGTCCTGAACAATCCAGGCGGCCCCTTCGGAGAGAAGGGTCGCCTCCTCCACCGCGACATCACGGATAAAGCGCGGTTTCATGGTTTTTCCACCCCGCCCCAGGCTCGAATACGCCAGCACCAGGTCTTCGAGTCGCGTCGAAAAGCCCCCCAGGGCCATGGAGAGGTTGGGCTCGGCACCCACGGGCAGTTTGATTTCAAACCCACTGTTGACCATCGCCGCATAGAAAAACCGAGGCCCCACATGGTCCATGAGCTGGACCGCCGGCAAGTTCAGGGAGTGAGCCAGGGCCGCCGCGCTACTCACCGGCCCGCTGAAGCTTCGATGAAAGTTCACCGGCTGGTAATCGCCAAAACGAAGGGGCACATCCATGAGCAGGCTCTGGGAACAGATCAACCCCTGATCCAAAGCCATGCCGTAAATAAAAGGCTTTACCGCCGACCCTGGCGATCGAAGGGCCCGGGCCATGTCCACGTAACCAAACCGCTCCTCATTAAAAAAATCGGCGGAGCCCGTATAGGCCTCCACCGCCCCGGAATGGTTGTTCATGGCCATGGCGGCGATGGAGACATGGGGCGGGAGCCCCGCCGCATAATCCCGGACGAGCTGTTCCAGGGACTCCTGAAGAGAGAGATCGATCAGGGTCTCCACCCGGGTCACCCCTTCCGGGGCCTCCGTGTGAAGACGTCGCGCCAGAAGCGGGGCGGTCATGTGCCTCTCCATGGGCCAGGCCACCACATGCTCCTCCTTGGCCTCCTCAACCGCCTCGCCGCTCCAGACCCCAAAGTCCAATAACCGGTCCAGGCACTTGTTTCGGGCGGCCTCCGCCCGTTGGGGAAACCGATCGGGCCGAAACCGGCTGGGGGACTGGGGCATCACCGCCAGCAGAGCCGCCTGGGCAGGGGTCAGCTCTTCGGCCCCGTGGTCAAAGTAGGCATAACAGGCGGCCTGAACCCCTTCAAAGGTCCCGCCAAAGGGGGCATGATTCAGGTAATAGGTGAGGATCTCCTCTTTGGTAAAATGCCACTCCAGCTGCAGAGCCGCCCCCATCTGAAGGCATTTTCCCACCACCGTCCTGGGAACCGGACGACGCAACCGCGCCACCTGCATGGTCAGGGTGGATCCCCCGGAGATGATTTTTCCATTTTTCGCCCACTGCCCCACAGCACGCAGCATGGACAAGGGATTAACACCCGGGTGATGATAAAACCAGCGGTCCTCGTACCCCAGCAGCGCCTCGATATAAAGTGGAGAGACCTGATCCAGGGTCACCGGATACCGCCACACCCCCTGGGCATCGGAGAAAGCCCGCAACGGGGTCCCGTTTTCTGCAAGAATCACCTGGGTGCGGGTTCTTGGGTTCAGATCCATGGGATAAAGCCGATCCAACCCCCACCCCACCGCCAAAAGGGCCATCACAAAAAATAAAATAGAACAAAAAGCCCTGGGAACCTTTGTTCCCAGGGCTTTTATTTTCGACGCAACCCAGGTGCGGTCATCAAAATTCACAGTGTAAAACGCCTCGTGATGAAATCTATCGGATTAACAGGATAAGGGGCTTTACACACCGCGCGAATGCGGACGCATTTCAGTCCCAAAGAAACGACACCCGCATCGCATTCGCAAACCCGCTTTCAAGGTGGCACACCTTGCCGCCGGAGGCTTTTTCTTATTCAGTCACCGTCAGGGTCTCAAAGGTTGCGCCCACGGCGTGGCGATAGGGGCGGTACATGTCTTCCACATAGCTGCCTGGCATTCGGTAGACCCCGGGGGTGACGGCGCGCACCAGGTAGAAGAGGGTGACGACACGGCCTTTGTCCACGGAGACGGCCGCCACATAGCGGTCGTCCCGGAACTCTTCATGGGTGACGGCCCCTTTGTCCCAGAGTTCGCCCAGGAGTTTGCCCTCGATGCGAATCTCATCGAGATGCACGGTGGCGCGTCCGAGGTTCTGGTTCTCGATCTCCAGGCCGGCGGGGAGCAGGTCCACGACCAGTCCGTCGGGGGTGCGCCTGCTGGCAGACACCTTCAGCCGGACCACGGCCAGCGCCCCTGACTTCAGGGTGGTGGGGGAGATGGCGCTGCCGTCGACGTTAAAAAAGTCTCGGGTGATGGACATCTCGTGGGATTCCGGGGTCGGCGCGCTCTTGCGGTCTCCGGTGAGGCTGATATTGGCATACAGGGTCTGGCTGCCGGCCTTGATGGCCTTCAGGCCCTTAAACTGCGCCAGGCCAAAAAGGGTATTGAAATCCCGGGTTCGATCCAGGGACTGGGTGCCTCCGTCCGTCATCAGCGTCCCTTTCCATTTTTCGCCCCCTTTGTTCAGGGTCGCCATGGCGGTGCGAAAAAGGCAGAGACGCTCCTGGGTACTCAGCCATCGTCGGTCTTTCACGCCGCCGGCCAGGTCTGCCACCAGGGTGTTGTTTCCGCCCAGTTCATGGGTCATGGCGAGTTCGGTCATCCGGGCGAGGTCCCGTACGGAGGAGCCATACTCCCCGTAGTAGCGATACCGGGTGCGTACCTTCTCGTCCAGGGCTTTGTCATAGGCCCGCTCGGCATTTCGAGCGTCTCCTGCGAGTTTAAAGGCGGCAGCCATATACATCCAGCTGAGGCCATCATCGGCGGTCTTTTTATCGTACTGCTTATAAAGACGCCGCAGGTCGCTCAGGCGCACGACACCGTTCCGGGCGAGGAGGTAGCCCGCATAACTTCTGAAGGCAAACCGGTAGTGGTTCGAATCTTCGCTCCAGTGGCGGCTGTTGGAGCCCGTGTTTCCTTTCAGGTACTTGCGCAGCCGTATGTTGGCCTGCTGCAGGGCATTGCCATCCACGGAAACCCCCATCTTCAGGGCATCATGTAAAAAACCCGCGGCATAGACCGTCAGCCACTCGTCCTCTGCGCTATCCGAGGACCAGAGTCCGAAGCTGCCGTTGGACTTCTGGCAATCCAGCACCCGATTCACCGCCTTCTCCACTTGAACACGACGGAAGGCATCATCGTAGGGGTGATCGAACTGTTCTTCCACCCGGCTTGAGAGGCCCATCTCCGAAAGAGCCTCCGGGGAGGCCAGAACCCAAGGGTAGCCGGAGCTGACGGACTGTTCCAGGCACCCATAGGGGTAGTGGAGCAGGTACTCAAAATGACCGGCAAAATCAATGGGGGGGCGGTTGGACAGGTTCATCTGAAGCCGCACGGTTTCGGGCACCAGGTCATCGGTTTTCAGCACCGGGACCCAACGGGTATCCGGCCCGATGGTGGCCACGGTTTTCCGGGTTACCGACGGATAAGGCGACCTCACGCCAAGGCGCCAGGAGCGGGAGAGGTCGATGGCCTCCTCCGGTGTCTCACCGGGGCTGGTCAGATGCAGGGTGATCACGCCCTGGCCCGAGCTTTTCTCGGCCCGAATGGGAACCCTTACGGTCACCTTCTCCTGATCGGCGAGGGCCAGGGTCCGGGTCTCAGAATGGGCGGCCAGCGCCCCACCCAGGGTCATCTCAAGAACAAGATCCCGGGAGCTGCCGCTCATATTACGAAGGTCCAGGGCCAGGGTGGACTGATCCCCCATGGCCAGAAAGCGGGGCATGGCCACCTGGGTCACGATTTTATCGGCCACCTTGGTGTCCGCATCCACGCTGCCGAACTGCTCGTCGGCAAAGGCCAGGGCCATCCAGCGAAGCTGCCCGTTAAAATCAGGGAGATCAAAGCTGGCGGTTACCTGCCCCTTTTCGTCCACGGGCAGAGGCTCTGAAAAGAAGGAGACCATGCGCACATCGGATTTGGGCTTGTCCCCGCCCCGGGTCAACTCGGCGTCGGACTCGGCAAAGCCCCCGCCGAAACGCTGCCGGGCCGTCTTGGGACCAATGTTGTCGATGATCTGGCCGTAGTTATCATACAAATCGATGTTGTAACGACGCGGCCCGAAAAAATAGCCTTCCGCATCCGGGGTGGCAAACCGGGTGATATTCAAAATCCCCACATCCACCAGGGCGACCACCACACGGGTGTGGGAAGGCAGCGGGGCATCCCCTGCGGTCACATGAATCTTAGCCGTCACGGTTTTGTTGGGCTCGATCTTTACCGGCGCATCGAGGGTCATCTCAAGCCGCGTGCCTTCGCGTTTCAAGGGCAGGTGGACCATACCAAAGGCACGTGAGGGCACCGGGGTGGTCTTCATGTCCCCCGGACGGATCACCATCACCGAGGCGTAAAGGTCATGCCGGTTCCAGGCGGCATTCGTGGGGATTGCCACCACGCTGCCTTCTGATTTCACCGGGGCATACGCGGTATAATAAACTTTTTCTGAGCTCTCCACGGTAATGAGCGCCAGGCCATCCTGGGGAGGCGTGATGCGGAGCTCCGCTTTTTCCCCGGGGAGGTAGGAGGCTTTTCCAAAGCCCAGGCTCACCTGATCAGGCTTCTGGGAACTGCCCGTTCCGGCGTTGCCCCACCAGGACCAGGAGGTTTCAAACTCAAAGGCACTCTGAACGGTGCCGTCGGTCACCTCCACACGGTATCGGCCCCAGCTCAGGGGCAGGCTCACCGAGGGGGCTTCCCCTTTTCGGGTGGTCAGGGACTTGGAGAACACCGTCACCGGGCTCTCGTTCCAATCCCAATGCCAACCCCGACTGTTGGTGTGTCGCCAGTACCAGTTGCGGTCCTGTCGGATCAAGGTCACCTGAAGGTCGTTGCAGGCCTGCCACTGCCCCTTTGCATTGGCGGCTCCCACCTTGATGTCCACGGTGGCGTTGGCGTCGGGTTTACCTTTAAACTGGGGCTCGATTCCGATAAAACGCTCGCCGTTAAGAAGGGTCAGACGAGCCGACCGGGTGACGGGGCGTCCCCCGGTTTCATAAACGCTGGCATGGACCCGAAGCCGGACCGGAGATTTCATCTCCACCCAGGCATTGGGCTGAACCAGGGATCCTGCCCCGGTTTTCCCCAGGGTGACTTCGGAAAAATCTTCGCGTTTCAAGGTGATGGGTTCCTTTGAGTCCCCGAAGAAAAAGGTGGGCAGCGTCTCAAAGGGGTGGGGATCC
>NZ_JAQYWB010000095.1 GCF_030145185.1 Desulfoluna sp.
GGTGACTGACATGATGGGGTTGGCGATGGGGACGAACATCAGCTGGCCCCAGGATGCACGGTAGCGGCCGGTCTGCTCAGCTCCTGTATAAGGGTTGAATTCATTGTGCTTGAGAACACAGTCGTAGATGCTGACGTTGATGTCACTCTCCGGCTTCATCTGCAGAACGATACTCCACTCATACACGGCTTCGTTCCAGGCATCGGTCAGTGCGGAAAGCATACCGAACTTTCCAAAACACGGATCTCTGAAAAGCTGACCGGCGGTCTGCGTGAAGTATTCCTTACTGACCCAGGGACCGTTGACATAGTCGGGCGTCCCTTCATTATTGAAGTGACTCCACAGGTTAACGGCACCAGTGTTAGGGTCACCATTGAATATGATGCTGCCTTCGAACTGGACGTTGTTGTTGCGGGCAAAGATGTTTAGATTGTCACATCCGACGGCATCGAATTCGGGGGTGTTTCCTGCCCATGCCGAAGCTGTGATCATGAATACGGCACCCATGACAAAAGGTATAATTTTTGATCTCATGATACTCCTCCATCTTCATTGTTGAAAGGTTGCCAACGTACGCCATTATTTCTTTGTATTATGTCCGTGTAGTGGTGCTATCACCCCCTTTCTTTGTGATTGTTTCCTCCGTTAGTGTCGTTCTATTCAGGGTTGCTTTTTCCCTGAGCAGAACAGGTAAAGTGGATGGCAGAACGGGGGCACCGCTTGGGTGTACTTCTGAATTAGGGGGCACCCGTATAAAACGCACTGCCGATATGCCGTAAGAAAGTAGAGATGGATCTAAGTAATTCAGATGCGGTTTTTCCATCGGCCATGGCGATGAAACACGAGTTATCCCTGCTTTCTGATGGAGGGGTTTCGGGCTCTGGGGCATCGGTTATCAACGTAGATGATGAAGCCCGGAGCACCGGCCCCCCCAGATCGACGATCAAGGCATTTTGGGTGAGGTCATCATCCCCTCGGTCTCCGTCCAAGAAGAAGAGCGTGATGGTATTGCCGTCGATCACGGCCCCGGTGGTGCTGTCACGGGAAAATTCATACCAGTGATCGGAGGTGTCATCAGGTTTGGGGCCGAATTTGAAGTAGGCGTCTGGAACAGTGCCCTCGGGCAGGATGATGTTGACGTATGTCGAACCGCCCGGCTCTATCCCATCAATCTTGAAATCAAAGCATCCAAAGGGAAACGTTATGCCCGAGGGCACGTCAGCAACCGGGGGCACGCAGCTTACCTCTCTGAGGTTGTGTGACGGCTCACAGGCGAGCGTGACATAATGTTGCCCGTCATGGGTGGGCATCGAGACGACTTGGCCCTGGAGGTGATCTGGTATGCCATCGTTATTCCCGTCATAATAGGGGTTTGGGTTGTCGGGATCAGGCCCCTGCTCAATAAGGTCGTCAACGCCGTCCGTGTCATCATCCTGCATTTCAAGGAACAGGGCGGAGACCTGACGGTTTTCACCCATGACAATCGTGGTGGAAGACGCCTTCGGGTTCTCGACTGCGCCATCCCAACGATCAAACAGGTAACCGATATTGGCTGTTGCCGTTAAGGTCACCACCGTGTTTTCCGCGTAGCTCTCCTGGAGTGGGTCCGTTGTTATTGTCCCTGCCTCCTCGGGCGTGACGGAGCTGGCGAGGGTGTAGCTGTCGCCAGGTGGGATTTCCTCAAAAACGGCGGTTACCGAATGGTCTTCATCCATGGCAATCGTGGTGGAAGACGCATCCGGGTTCTCGACTGCGCCATCCCATCGATGAAAAAGGTACCCGATATTGGCCGTTGCCGTTAAGGTCACCACCGTGTTCTCCGCGTAGCGCTCCTGGAGCGGGTCCGTTGCTATTGTCCCTGCCGCCTCGGGCGTGACGGAGCTTGCGAGGGTGTAGCTGTCGCCAGGTGGGATTTCCTCGAAAACGGCGGTTACCGAATGATCTTCACCCATGGTAATCGTGGTGACGGTAGCCATGGGGTCGGCCACTGCGGCCCCATCCCACCTGACAAACTGGTATTGGCTACGTGCCTCAGCCTTTAAAGAAACGACGGTGTTCTCTTCATAGGCGTCTTGGAGCGGGTCGATGGTTACGGCTCCGGCATCGTTTGGTAAAACGGCGCTGGACAGGGTGTATGTGGGGATTAATTCGTAGGATATCAGCACATTCCTATCGTCTGTCATGGTGACGGTATTGGCGGTGGTCGTTATGTCATCGTTATCTGTGCCACTCCACTTGTCCACCCGATAACCAGGCTTGGGGGTGGCGGTGAGGTTAACGACGCTATTCTCAAGATACGGCCCACTTTCGGGTGAAATGGAGCCCCCGTCTCCATTCACACATGCGGTCGTCAGGAGGTGGCTGATGGTCGGTTTTGCTATCGTTGCGGTCAGGGCTATGGGGCTTTCAGGCGTCCCGAGGTTGAACGTCCCGTCAATACCCCCCGTGATGATGGATGTGTTCCAGTCAAAATTGGTCACTTCAGATTTGAGGTAAACTCGGGTTTTGAGTTGGTAGGTGATCTGCTGGTCAGACGAGGTCGTGGGGCTGAGGATCAGGTTGCGGGCAACGGGGGCTTCAAAATCGACCATTTCAGAGAAAACACTCTCGAGACTTATAATCGACCCGGTAGTGCTGACCACAAGTGCCTCCAAGGTGATCTCGGCTCCGATAATCTTTGTGGCATGGTACCGGCTGCTAATAAAAAATTCGTCAAAAGAGACGGTGCCGCCGAGCTGGGCTCGAAGTTCGTAAACGAGTTCTTCGTCCACCGTAAACCATCGGGTGCTCCACGTCGTGACCTCTTGTGTGATATCCATGCCCAGGTTTGGATTCATCGTCAGGTCGGGGAGGATCTGTGCAAAGGCTTGCACTTTCAAGCCGTTGGCCGGGCTCGCCGGATTAAAATTTTCATCCTGATCCGGTCCCATCGCCAGAGCGTGCATGCGAAGCTCTCCACCGAAACTGGTGCCGAATTCGAGGATCTCCCCTTCGGCAATGGCATTGTAGGGATCGAATTCGCCCTGGCTTTCATTGTAGGCCTTTCGCTCGACGGCCTGAACGCCGGGTTTGAAATAGTTGGTGGGAAGATAAACAAAGGTGCCGCCGTTTTTTTCCACAGCGAATACAAAGCTGTTCGTTTGATCTGTGTCATGCACCCAGTTGACGTTGCTCTGAGCCAGACCTGTGGTCAGCATGAGCAGCGCCAGAATCGTCGTCAAGATCAATGGCATCTTCATGGCAATTTAGTCCTTTTATAGTTTGGTCAGCATGAGTCATTGCCTCTGGCATGACGGGCACCCGAGAGCCTGAGTCGAGTATGCGGGCGAGCATGGTGTCGTGTTGACCTCGGCCTTTAATATGGTCAACACCTTGGTCTGGCATGGTTGCAAAAAGTAAGTTGTGAGCATAGGCATTCGGTTTCCTGGCGGTTGATTTGGGTTTCAGCATCTGCGTCACTTTCAGTCGGAGGTGATTCGTTCTGTTCCAATGATACCGTTGTAGAAAAGCCAGACATTGTCTTTGCCAAATCTGAGATCTGTTGTGTTGTTAAAAGGGACAGTCAGGGTGATGCGAATGCGATCTCCCGCATTCAGGGCATACATGGTTTGCCCGTTGGCGTTTACTTCACCGTTGTTGGGGCGGGCCAGTGTAAGGGTTTCCTCATGGAAGCTTCTCGAAATAAAAGGCACGTCAACGGCAGGCCCTCGCCTGAGGGATGATAAGCTACGCACGTCCATGCTGTATCCGGCAGCCGGGAAATTGGATGTTGCTTCCGGTCCGGGTAGCGCCGTGACACTGATTTTGGGGTTTGACGAGGGGATGAAGCGCAGCACCTCCGGTGAGGTTGGCAGACTGAAATTGCCTGATTGAGAGGCCGCTTCCCAGACATTCTCTTCCCCGGGGCGAAGTGTACACCCGGCAATATGAAGGCCGATGTCGGAGATGGGCTTCATCTGCAGGGTGATCTCCCATGAGTAGACGGATTCGGTCCACGAAGATGTCAGAATGGATTCGTACGCATCGTTCAATGAAAAGCAGGGGTCACGCATCGCCATGCCGGCATTGGAGGAGAACGTCTCGGTGTTGAAATCGCTGTAGCGGTTGATGCGGGTCCCGTTGCTGTTTTGAGACTGTTCAATGACACCCGCCTTGTAGATGTCCTGAAAATGGTTCAGGTGGTCGTTGCCCACCGCATCGAATTCGGGGTGGGAGCCGATCTGAAAGGAATCGGGATAGTCGCTGGTTGTCCGGTTTCCATTCATGTCCACCGCTTCGATTTGGATCTTGTAGTCAAGATTGGCCTCAATCTGGTTGGCCGAGATTACGACGGGATCCTTGCTGCCTTTAATGACGGGGGGGATCGAATACGTGGTGTTGATCACATCAATGACCTTCAGGGATGAAAGCCCGGACCCCTTGTCTTGAACGGATATTTCAAACGATGCAGGAGGGCCTCCATGGAGGGCCGTTAAGCGGCAGGTGGGTGGGCTTTGATCCTCAATGGGCAGGCTGTAGACGAGTTCTGTTTGGTTTCCCTCCATGTCTTCCAGCTTCAGGGCAAAGGTAAAATCGCCATTTTCAGACTCTCGGGTGGCCGTGATGGTCAGGGCGGGGCTTGTGACCCCTGGGGTGAAATTAGGAATGACAATATGGGCATTGCGGGAGTCGACGATGGAAATGGCTTTCAGCCCGCTTTGGACATCCTGGATGTCGATCATGACCACGTAAGGAGGGCCAGGCTCCTCTGAGACGATGGTCCATGTCGGGGGGGAGGGGTCGTTTTGATTGTGGTTGTACTGATAGTAACCCGTGTTACCCTCCATGTCCGTGGCTTCGAGTGCGAAGCTGAAACCGTTCCCCTCAGCCCCCTGCTCGGCGGTGAGCGAGACCGCTCGGGTCGTCCCAACCGCAAAGGTGGGCATGGAAATCTGTGTATTGGACGAGTCTGTCACTTGAAGATCTCTCAACCCGGAAGCCGTATCCTGAATGCTGATCGAGACCGATGGCGGTGGGCCCGGCAGGGAGTTTTTAATGACGAAATTCGGTGGCACCGTGTCTCCGGGTGGGGGCTCATTGGTGTAGTCACAGGTGACGCTCTTGCCATCCATGGATTTCGCTTCAAGGCTCACACGAATACTCTGGTGGGGATCCACCTGAGTCACGGTCACGTATACCCGGCTGGTAATTCCCGGTGCCACCGGTGGGATGTTGACTTTGGTGTTCTCGGATTTGATGACCCGTATTGCCGACAGCCCGGACACCGAATCTTGAAAAGAATAGGTCAGGGCAAGTGGCGGCCCCTCGTCGGTGCTTACGAGTTCGTAATGAGGGACAGCGTTGACCAGCGAAGGTCCTGAGGTAAGAAGTACGGTGCCAACCAGTAACAGGAACACACGTCTCAGGTTTAAAAACAGGTTTTTCATCATGCGGGTTCTCCTCTCATACTACGATGCGGGCCGTACCTTCTCGTACCTTTTGGCGATGGGCCGACGTGCATGGGTCAGAATATCGGATATCGCGAAGGGTGCGAAAATCGAAAATGACATTTTGCATCTTCTGAACAGCTGATTTTTTTCATCGCAACACACTGTAAGAAATTTATAGATTCATTTATGTTTCGTTTTCTCATGAAATATTCGGGTTAGGGCTTAGGCAGCAATATTATTGTACTATCACTTGATTTTGAATCGCGTCTATTTTAATGAATTTAGGGTGATATGTCTCCGTCGGCAAGTCGGCAAGGCAGCAAGCACCCCCCTTCGTCGGGATGATGTATTCTATCCGAGGCCCTTAGCTTGATGGTCCAGAGAGGTTCTCAGAGTAAATGGTTATATCTGCGGTTTTTTCCAGTTCCATGGTCATTTGATCGAACGCCTGGGCCTCTCGTCTGCGTATCATTGTTTTATGGATCTGGAGACGCACCTCCTTAAATGGCATAAAACTTGCTGGATGAATTTTGTCGACAAGGATGATATGGTAACCATATTGTGTTTCGACGATATCGCTCATCTCTCCCTCTGCAAGGCTGAAAAGGGCTTTTTCCAAAACAGGGAGTGTTTTTCCTTTCTCAATGACCCCCATACTTCCCCCTTCAAGGGCCATAGGCAGGTCAATAGAGTGCTCTTTGGCGAGATCACTGAAATCTTGACCGGATTTCAAGAGTTGCAGAACCACCTGCGCTTTTTCTTGGTTCTTTAAGAGGATGTGCCTCGCTTCTACTTTGGGGTTTACCGAGAATTCGCGCTTATTCTGATCGTAATAGTCCCTGAGCTGTTGTTCGCTGATGTTGAGGGAAGGACCGACATTCTTTGCAATATATTTGCTGATGATCAGGTGGTTTTCGTATTCTCGGAGCTGGCCGATGATTAGGGGATCACTGCGATAACTCTGTACCTGCGGTAATGAGAGAATGAGGCGACGCCGAATAACACTCTTCACAAGTTCTGTCATTTCGTTTTTTTCAATCTCGGTTTTACCTGTCCGCTGTTTATACGCGGCCACACCCATATCAATCTCTGATTTTAGGATCTCTTGGCCGTTGACGGTGGCAATGACAACGTTCGGAACTCTATTTTCTGTTGTAGTATCGGATTGAGCGTTAACAGGGCACTTCTCCAGTATGAAAACCGAGAAGAGGACGAAGAGAAGCAGAGTCAGACGGTTTTTTTTTGCGTGTGCTTTCGCGATGTTCGGTATTGATTTTCTGCTTAAATGGGTTGTCATGGTGATTGCTCCAGAATAAAAAGGGTTGATCATCAAGAAAATGCACACCCGTAACGAAGCACCTGCCCTTCAGGTGAGGGTTGCCTTTACACCCGCTGAAAGTGCCGGGCTGTCTGGTGTGTAAAAAACCTTGCCATTCAACAGATGCACATTGCGGGAACACCCCCTCTGGGTTCTGTGCAGACTTTGAAGGGGGGGCTCTGTATAGTTTAAATAAAGGATTCCACAGCCTCCACTAAACGGGGCTCCGGTGATGCCGTATATGAAAAAGGACATGTTCTGAAAAAACTGGTGCCAATGTCAGGAAGAGTGAAGTATTGCGTGCCGGATTTGCACAAAGAACGGCCTACCTATTAAGCCGATGCTTGCGATGTTTCAGGTAAAATCTATGTATAATCGCTTGTTCGGGTTGCGTCTGGGTATTTTTCAATCGTATTGATAACGCCAGTTTCGTGAAAACCCAATCATTTGTCCCATGCAGTGCCTGGGTCCCAAGAAGAAAGGTGTGGTGGTTGGCGCTGATGGAGGATAGACTAACAATCCCAAGAAGTTATAGGAGAATTTTCGGCAGGGAAGAGGTCGGGAGTAGTGGAATAAGAGGGAATCATTGTGTGCTGATTTATTTCAAATTATCAACACTCTATCATAGTGATTTCCCAAAAGGAATAAATAAATGTTCCCTGAACGATATTCATACGGGGTGACAGTCCGGCCCCGCTTGTTCCGTCATTCGTTGCCTATAATCCTTAGGAACCGGGCATTTTTCAGCGAGGGGGAGGGGCTTGGCGAAGGTGGTGGTTAACGCACGTCACCGCTGTATCGGTTTTGTGCTGGCTACACTGTGATCCCTTGAGATCTCCCAAGTTCGCGGGGAGAGAAGATACGGCTCGCCGCTGTAATCAGGTTTTATGGTGTTTCTCTGGGCAACGTCTGTTCATGTGTTGTTTGAGTTTGAATGCGGGCTTTGTTCCATTGAGGTCATTTCCTTGGTTGCCAACGTTCATGGAAATTTCGCGGATGGAGTAGTGATTCGTTTATCCTTTTCGCCGATGAATCCCAATAGGATCCCTCCGTTGCTCATTCTCAGATCTATCCTGAGAGATTACTGGTGAAAAGAGCCATCGGGGCAGGACTAATTGATTGACTAATGGACAAGCTCTGGTGCGGTGAAATATCCGGGATAGCCTAATCGTTTTCTCATGAAATATCTGGGCTAACCCTTTACGGTGGATACTTTTGGAACCCGTGATGGGCACGCTTCGCACGTTGCCCATTTTGCGAAATCGTTTTAATTCGATCGATATTATTAAGATTGTTGCCTTTAATCGGAAGACTTTGATGTCGCATATTCCCCACGGCTTCACGATGAATATCGCGGGAACTCATGGCGATAAATAAGAGGTCATCAAATTGATTTATAACTTTTGATTCTGGGGTGTGGCCTTTTTTAAGATAGTATTTGGCATAGATGTGAGATAGTATAATAGGTCATAGATTTCATGATGATTGATTCGAAAAAGATTCTGGGGGGCAGCTATTGCGGTGCTGCATGGTGAAATGTCTCGTTGGTTCAGCATAGGATGTGCGGCGAGTAGACAGGAGTGGTGGGAACCATGAACATCATTGAAAAATCATTGGCCATTGCGTTGTCCGCTTACAGCGGCAAAGAGGACACCGATGGACACACGTACATTCTTCACCCCTTGCGGGTGATGGCAAAGATGACGACGGAAGACGAGATGGCGGCGGCTCTTCTTCATGATGTGGTTGAAGACTCCGAATACAACGCCAAAGGGTTGATGGACGCCGGGATTCCCTCCCATGTCGTCGGGGCCGTCGAGTGCCTCACCCGGGTAGACGGGGAAACCTATGAGGATTTTATTACCCGTGTTCAGTCCAATTCTCTTGCCACGGCCGTGATGATCGCCGACCTTGAAGACAATATGGATCTTCAGAAGTACCCCAAGATAGGGGAACAGGAATGTCTTCGCATCTCCCAATACCATAAGGCCTGGAAAAAACTCACCCAGTTATGATTTGTTTCCCGCTTGTCTTGTTCTGCCCGCTTGCCTTGATCTGCCCGCTTGCCTTGATCTGCCCGATTCCCTTGATCTGATAGACGCTTGCACTCCTATTTTTGAATGACTTGCTTGACTTCCGACGTATTCGGTCTGATTTTTTTAAGAAAAGTTGGTTTGTGCTCTGGCCCCCCCCCCCCTCATCTCTGCCCGATATTTGAGGCCAGCACGTCTTCCCCCTCCCTTCAGATTTTACCCCTGACCACAAGCCGACTCGATCTTTTTGCCACGGGCTTCTGCACTCTTGCCTGTGGGATTTTCAACGGTATCAGGGGCTATTTTGAAAATGACTATGGACGACAAAAAGAAGGGCAGTGTCATGAGTCCGTTTCTTCGGGAACGGGGCCGGTTTCTCCCGAATCCGGCTCGACTTGCTTTGGTATACATTGTATTCGCCGTGCTCTGGATTTCGTCAAGCGATCTTGTTGTGGGATGGCTTTTTCCGGATTTTGGCTCTTTTCTGCGGGCGCAGATGGTCAAGGGCATGGCCTTTGTCCTGGTGACGGGGATGCTGGTTTTTCTTCTTTTGCGAAAGGCGGAACGAAGCGCGATCGAATTGGAACACAGCTTTCGCGTATTTGCTGATAACACCGGGGACTGGGAGTATTGGATCGGGGATGAGGGGCCGGTGATTTATGTTACCCCGGCGTGCGAACGCGTGACGGGGTACCCGCCCGAGGAATTCTATACCCAGGCCGGACTGATGCAGGCGATGATTTATCCTGAGGACCTTCCTGCGGTGGAGGCCGTGCATCAGGCGAATGGGGCTTGTGGTGAGGCTTTGTGTGAGTTTCGAATCGTTCGTCGTGACGGAGAGATTCGATGGATCCTCCATGAGTGTCATTCGGTTACAGATGCCGGGGGGCGTCCGGCAGGGTTTCGGGGGAGCAACACGGATATCACCGAACGCAAGGAGACGGAAGATGCCTTGCGGCAATCCGAGAAACGGTTCCGGACCCTTTTTGAAGAGGCGGCCGAGGGGATCCTGGTGGCCGACGTTCAATCCCTTGAGTTAAAGTACGCGAACCCGAAGGCGTGCCGGATGCTGGGGCGGTCGGAGGCAGAGCTCAGGCATATGCGGGTGGAAGATCTGAATCCGAGTCAGGGGCTGGCTCAGTTTTATGATGCCCTTGAGCACCATAAGCGCGGCGACCTTTTCCTTGCGTCGTCAGTTCCCCTTGTCACCCGGGACGGAACCCCCTTGTATACCGATGTGACGTCCGTTCCCATGGAGTTTGACGGGCTCTCCTGTCTGGTCGGGTTCTTTACCGATGTGACGGAAAGGTGGTTTCTGGAAAGAGAAAAGGCCCAGGCAGAGGCACATCTTCGTCAGGCGCAGAAGATGGAGTCCCTGGGAACCCTCGCCAGTGGTGTGGCTCACGAAATTAACAATCCCATTATGGGAATTACCGGCTACGCGGATCTCATTGATGACATCGTCCCGGCAGACTCGGAGGCGCACGGGCATGCCCGTGAGATCCGGCGGGAGGCGAATCGGATTCACCGTATCGTGACGAATCTGCTGCACTTTGCCCGAACGGAAAAGTCAGAGCCGCCTCGTGCTATACGTCTTGATGATATAGTCGATGCCACCCTCTCCCTGGTTCAGATGGTTCTGCGTCATGACCAGATTCGTTTGGATGTGGACCTCCCTGATGATCTGCCTCCAGTGCTTTGTCACAGTCCTCAGATTCAGCAGGTGGTGATGAATCTGATGACCAATGCCCGCGATGCCCTCAACGCGAAATATCCGGATTACGACGAGAACAAGAGCATTCGGATTTCGGCACGGCCCCTTCACCGTGACGGCTTGCCGTGGGTCCGGTTGACCGTGGAAGACCATGGACCGGGTATCCCGGATGAGATTCGGCAGCGCATGTTCGACCCCTTTTATACGACCAAGCCAGAGGGGAAGGGGACCGGGTTGGGCCTTTTTATTATTTATGGCATCATCAAAGACCATGGGGGGACGCTCCAGGTTGAGACCGAGAGCGGTGAGTGGACCCGCATGCATGTGGACCTGCCCATGGCGGAGGGGGGGGGCAGTGAATAGTGAATAGTGAATGGTGAATGGTGAATGGTGAATAGTGAATAGTGAATAGTGAATAGACAGGCTATCGATCCGGCTCCTTCGTCCATTCCGACGTCGATTTGGCTGAAATCTCTTTTCGGCCATTGAAGATCACCCCCTCAATGGTTGCGACACGTTTCCCTTCGACCGACAGAATTCGGCCTTCTCCTTTCAACGTACCGGTGTTTTGGATTGGCTTCATAAAGGCAACGTGCATCTGTTTTGTCCGGTACTCCTTTTTCAGAAACACCTGGGCCGTCCGGCTCATCAATTCTTCCAGTATGGTGATGATGACGCTGCTGCGGATTAACTTTCCGTAGCAGCACAGGGCGTCGGGCATCTTTGCCACGAAAACGACGGCGGCGTCTCTGCGGCAGAAGAGCAGCTGAAGCCCCGGGGGTCTGAGGGGTTCTTCAGGCTTATGGCGGTCGCGGTCGAAGGGTTGCATTATGCCGGCTCCAGGGATTTTTTTGTTCTTTTGGAACTATTTAGCTTACGCCTCCGGCGTGACAAGGGGGCAAAGCGCATCCGCAACCTGCTTTTGCTTAAGTGGCTTCGCCACCCTTGCCGCCGCAGGCTTTCTTTTGAGCGAATTGTTACCGTTCTTGTAACTATTCAGATTGCCTTCGATAGGTCGTTCGAGGCAAATGACAGAAAGATTCAAATGCCAATACGTCACGTCTTTTCATCACCCTGTAGGGTGCGGCTCCCGCACCTTCTACCGTAGAGAGGACCATCGGCCTCGCAAGTTAACGATGACCACGAGTCTTATTTCAACATGCGGTGTTGCCGGTTTACGATACGCCTGACGGTGCGCACGGCGCACCCTACGCATCCACCCGGTACGTCATTATAAAAATGAGGGTGATACGGATTTTCGCACATGGGTCCCCGCCTGCGCGGGGAAGACGAAAAGCGTAGGGTGCTGTCAGACCTGGGTCATAAAGAAAAAATGGATAGCTGAATAGTTACCCGTTCTTTTTATGTCATTCGGTAGGTGTAGGCGATCATCATCTGGTTTCTGTCTTCCATTTGAAGGGCAGCCTCCAGGCCTGCGCAGTCGAGGTTGGCGTTGATGGCCTCTTTGGTCATGCGAACACCCATGGGATTTTTCCCGGTCATGGTAGTGGCCAGTCCCATGGCGGTGTCGAGCATGACCTCTTTGGCGACCACCCGGGAGGCGAACCCCAGGGAGAGGGCCGTGGGGGCATCCATCCAGTTGCCCGTGAGAAGGTATTCATAGGCCCTGCCCGCTCCGATGAGCCGGGGCAGGAGATAGCTGGAGGCCATGTCCGCTCCGCCCAGGCCGATGTTGATGTAGGCTGCGGAAAAACGGGCGTTTTCAGCCAGGATTCGAATGTCGGAGGCCATGGCCAGGGAGAACCCGATGCCAGCCGCCGCGCCGTGGATGCAGGTGATAATGGGCTGAGGAATCTGGCGCATGGCCAGGAACAATCGGCTCATGCGCGCCTGGGCGTCGTAGGCTTTGACGGGGGTCATCTTAAAGATTTCCGGGGCATAGGTCTCGGTGTCGAGGCCGGCACAAAAGCCTTTGGAATCTCCCCCGTCGATGACGATCACCGTGGTCTCCTCGTCGTATCGGCGATCATGTAAGAAGGCTTCAAAGGCGAGCACCATCTCCATGTCAAAGGCGTTGTATTTGTCCGGGCGGTTCAAGGTAAGACGGCCGATTTTTCCCTCTTGTCGGTAAATAAATGGGGCCATGGGTCACTCCTTTGGGGCAGTCGAACAGATGAGTAATAAAAATAACGACAGGTTTTAATCTGTAAAACAGGCAGCTTCTATTTCAAGGGTGAGGGCGGGTTGGGCCAGTGCGATAGAAAGCGCACCAATCTTTGGAAGCTCATAGCCGAAATAGTAACGGCCCACATCGAGTTTCCCATTGTAAAAGGCCAGGTCGGCTTTACGGACGTTTTGTCCGGCCAGTTTTTCACTGACGACCCCCATCTGGAGCAGCCATTGCCAGGCGATGGTCACATGGCCGAAGAGCTCCAGGTAGAGGGTGGCGTTTGCCAGAAAGGCCTCCGGGCCTTTTTCCTTGGCCACACCGCCCAGGGTCATCGTGGTGGTTGAAAGGGTCTCTTTGGCTTCCGAGAGGGCTTGAGCCATGGCCTGAAGCGCCGGGTAATCCTGGACTCTTTTAATCGTTTTATCTATCTCCCGGCTCAGCAGAAGAAGGGCTTTTCCATTCTTCATCACCACTTTACGGCCCAGGAGATCCATCCCCTGGATGCCGGTGGTCCCTTCATGGATGGCGTGAATGCGCATGTCCCGGAAATGCTGTTCCACGGGGAAATCTTCGCAGTACCCGTATCCCCCGAAGCATTGGATGCTTGCGCTGGTTGAGAGAATACCCATTTCTGCGGGGAAGGTCTTGGCCACCGGGGTGAGGAGCTCCAGAAGAAGGTGGTAGTCTGCTTTTTCCTCATCAGGGGCGGTGTGGCTGAGTGCTTCGTAGCGGCTGCACTGAAGGATGAGGGAGAGGGCTCCTTCAGAGACGGCGCGTTGGAAGAGGAGCATGCGTTTGACATCCTGGTGTTCGATAATGGGGATGGGGGGTGCTCCGGAACCGTCGGTGAGGCGGCGTCCCTGCCGGCGGTTTCGGGTGTAATCCAGGGCGGCGTGGTAGGCCGCGGTGGCGATGGCGGTGGCCCCCATGCCGACCTCAAGACGGGCATCGTTCATCATGTGGAACATGTAGGAGAGACCCCGATTCGCCTCCCCGACCAGGTACCCGGTGCAGTCGCCTTTTTCGCCAAAGGAGAGGGCCGTGATGGGCGCGCCTCGGTATCCCATCTTATGAAAAATCTGGGTGACGGTGACGTCGTTGGGCCGCAGTGCGCCGTCGTTTGGCCGCAGCTTCGGCACGACAAAAAGAGAGATCCCTTTTACCCCGGCCGGTGCCCCCTCAATCCGGGCCAGCAGGAGATGCACCACGTTGTCCACCGCATCATGATCCCCGGCAGAGATAAAGATCTTTTCGCCTGTGATGCGGTAGGTGCCGTCCTCCTGGGGGGCGGCCGCGGTGGTGAGATCGCCCAGAGAGGTCCCGGCTTCAGGTTCGGTCAGGGCCATGGTGCCCTGCCATTTTCCCTCGAGCATGGTGGGGACAAAGGTGCGTTTCAGCTCGTCTGATCCGAAGGTAAGGATGAGGTTTGCGGCCCCCATGGTCAGCCCGGAATAGACCGAGGCCGAGTAGTTGGCCGAGGCGAAGATAAAGCAGACGGCATGCAGCAGGCTCGGCGGCATGTTATCCCCACCCCACTCTTCAGGAAAAATAGCGGAAATCCAGCCATCTTTGCCCAGCGTGGTCAAAATGGATCGCATCTCTTTGTGAACGGAAACGGTGCCGTCGATTAGCTCAGGCGGATGCCGGTCCATCTCTTCATAAAGCGGGTGCAGGGCCTTTTTTGCAAAATCAAAGGCGGCATCCAGGACCATGTCCATGGATTTTCGCGTGTGACCGCTTCCCTCGGGGCTGGCCCCGATGACCTCGTGAAGGGTGAATTTCAGGTTGCGCATGCTCATGAATCTGTCAGCCATGATGAGTCCTTAGTTTCTGTCCGTGGGTTAAAACAACAAGCAGCCTCCGGCGGCAAGGTGGCGCCACCTTGAAAGCGGGTTTGCGAATGCTCTACGGCTGGCGGTACCCTGGGCACCTTGCGTCCGCATTCGCGCGACGGGAGAGGGGTGACAACGGAGGTAGCAAGTGCATGAGCCGTCGGTGCTTCTTTGTCAATGCACGGGTGGACTTTAACCGGAATAACTCCGGCAGCAAGGTGGTGCCACCTTGAAAGCGAGTTTGCGAATGCTCTACGGATGGCGGTACCCTGGGCACCTCGCGTCCGCATTCACCCGAAGTGTGAGGGCACGCCATGTGCGTTGCGAGCGCATGATCTGCGGTTTCCGTCATGACGGTGAAAATTACCGTCATGACGTCGGCGGCAATGGGATCGTTTGCTCATGGACTTCCTTTCTGGGGATAGTCAGAGCAACTTATGTGCCATGGCATACCTCCTTTGTGATCAGTGAGTCTTGCATTCGCGCTGGCGAATATCCGTGATATGTAGTAGTCCTTTTCTTTGGTATGTAGAAAATCCACTGCATTTCGCGGGAGACCCCATGACACAGGACGAAAGCAAGTTGGTTCGGGAGATTACCCAGTCTCTCTACAGCAGTCTCGAGATCGAGAAATCACTTCATGAAACCCTTCTTTTGCTCAAAGAGTATCTGCCCCTGGATCTGGTCCATGTCTTTATTTTAGACACCTCGGCCCACACCCTGCGGTACCTCGCCGAAGCCACGGTCAAGCGTGGGACCCTCATTGATGAGGGCATTCAACTCTCATACGAGCATTTTAATGAGGTACGGGATCAGGCCCATGGGGATGTGCGGGTCCTTCAGAGCTCTGAGAGCCCCATGCTGAAAAGCATTCACGCGCATTTTCTCCGGCATGTCGAAAAGCCCATCTATACGAAAAAGAATGAGTTCTCCGTGATGACCATGGGTTTTGATATCGTGCCGCCCCTGGTGGGTGGGTTTGGCCTGGTGACCGGAGGAGGAACCCCTTATGACACCCACCATCTCGCCTGGATGAAGCTCATCAGGCGGCCTCTGATCGGTGCGGTGCTGAATCTTCTGCACCACCGGGATCTGGTGTGCGAAAACGAGCGCCTGTCCACTGAAAAAAAACAGCTGGAGCACCGGCTGGGGCATGATCCAACCGGGCGAATGATCGGGGTCGACTCTGGTCTTAAAGAGGTCAACGCCATGGTCAATCAGGTGGCGGCCTTGGACAGCCCGGTCCTGATTCTGGGGGAGACCGGAACCGGGAAGGAGCTGGTGGCCAATGCGGTTCATCAAAGCTCCCGGCGTTGTCACGGCCCGATGATTCGCGTGAACTGCGGGGCCATTGCCGAGGGGCTCCTGGACAGTGAGCTCTTTGGCCATGAGAAGGGGGCCTTTACGGGTGCCACTCGGCTCAAGCGGGGTTACTTCGAGCAGGCCGACGGCGGCACCATTTTTCTCGATGAGATCGGAGAGCTTCCTCCGGCTGCCCAGGTCAAGCTCTTGCGGGTGCTTCAGACCCTGGAGTTTAATCGGGTGGGGGGCAGCTGGCCAGTCTCGGTGGATGTTCGGGTGGTGGTGGCCACCAACCGGGATCTCTTTGCCATGGTTCGGGAGAAACGCTTTCGGGAAGATCTCTGGTTCCGGCTGAACGTCTTTCCGATCCGGATCCCACCGCTAAGGGACAGGCGGCAGGACATTGCAGCGCTTACCCGGTATTTTGTGGATCAAAAATCCCGGGAAATGAATAGAGACCCTTCGCCTGAGGTCAAGGATTCCGAGATCTCTCAACTGATGGCTTACGACTGGCCCGGCAATATCCGAGAACTTCAGAACGTCATTGAACGGGCCCTGATCCTCAGCCGGGGCCGTGGACTCTCCTTTGAAAATCTGATGTGGAACCCGGATCGTACGCCGGAGAACCGTCTTGTCAGCCCCCCTCGTGCAGATTTCTCGTCCATGGATGAGGTGGTGAAAGGCCATATTCAGGAGGCCCTGAAACGTTCAGGGTGCAAGATTGAAGGGCCGGGCGGGGCCGCAGAGCTCCTTGCGATGCATCCGTCGACGTTGCGAAGCCGGATGAAAAAATTTGGGATCGGGGTGCGGAAGAGCAGTGGGCAGCTATCAGTGAATAGTGAGCAGTGAATAGTGAGCAGTGGGCAGTGGGCAGTGAATAGTGAGCAGTGGGCAGTGAATAGTGAGCAGTGGGCAGTGAATAGTGAGAAGTGGGCAGTGAATAGTGAGAAGTGGGCAGTGAATAGTGAGAAGTGAATAGTGAATAGTGAGTGGTGAGTGGTGAGTGGTGAGTGGGGCCTCTCACAGGCTATCATGACCCGCGTATTCTGGAAGGGTGGCAAGGCGGATTTTACTTCGTACAAAGATGCCGTTGCCTCGGGCGATCTCCCGGTCTTTGTCGTCATAGACGACGGATTCGGCGAGCCACTGGCTTTTGCCTGTGTTCATCACGCGCCCCACGGCCGTCATGGTTCCCTCAACCACAGGGCGAGTGATGTAGGTTGTAAAGGCAGTGGTCAGGACGAAGACCTCTTTTTCCAGTGAGTTGACGGCAAAAAAAGCGGCGTCGTCGAGAAGCTTGAAGTAGACGGAGCCATGGACGGCCCCCGCGGTGTGGTGGTACTCCTGTTTGAGATGGAGTTTAATGGTGGCAGTCCCCTGACTTACGGTCATTTGCGGGGGGAAGAAGCGATTGATGGGGGCTGCCTGGTACATGTTCTCAAGGGCTCGGTAATGGGGCGCGTTCGGCATGGTCACTGTCCTTGTGGGTGCGAGGTGGGCGTGGCCCCAAAAAGAGAGGGCATGGATGCTGGCACTGTCTGTTCTTCATATCTGACGGGAGCCCTTTCAGGCGAGTTTTTTTTTATGATGCCCGAGGGTCTCGGTCTGGTTACGGCTTGGCGGCTGGGGGTTTTATTCGTCTTGAGCTTCGCCACGGCATTATGTATTATGTGCTATTACCTTCTCTTGCGGTTCCGTTGAATCCCATCAGGAACCGTCCCTTTTTAAATCCCTTTTTTATCCCATTTTATCCTGATGAACTTCCGGAGGGTTTTCTTATGAAACGTTATGGAATGGTTCTTTGTGCCGTTTGGTCTCTTTTTGTCTGGTGGCCCGATCACGTCGTGGCGGAGGGCTCCTGGTGGGACAAAGGGGTTAATATGATTAAAGGAACGAGCGACGACAAGGCGCCGACGTCGACCGCAACGCCCGACCAGGCTGAGATTGGAAATGCGTTTAAGGAGGCCCTTCGTCTGGGCACGGAGCAGGTCGTCCAGCAATTGGGCGTCACCGATGGGTTCAATAAGGATCCCGCCATACATATTCCCTTGCCGGCAGGGCTGTCGAAAGCGAAAACCATGGTGTCGAAGATGGGGATGTCGCATATGGTGGATGACCTTGAGTTGAAGCTGAATCGTGCGGCAGAGGCAGCGACTCCGAAGGCAAAGACCTTGTTTCTGCAGGCAATCAAGGAAATGACCTTTGATGATGTCATGGCCATTTATAAAGGCCCGGAAGACTCGGCGACAAAATATTTCGAGGCGAAGATGTCCCCCCCGTTAAAAGAGGAGATGCGGCCCGTGGTGGATACGAGTCTGTCTGAGGTGGGGGCGATCCAAGCCTATGATAAAGTGGTCAATCAATACAAGAC
>NZ_JAQYWB010000096.1 GCF_030145185.1 Desulfoluna sp.
CCGGTGTTCATCGGGCTCATTTTAAGGAGGAGGTAACCCATGGACCTTGATGTCGATAGGTTGTGCTTTGAACGGGGATCTCAGCAGATCCTTAATGAGATCAGTTTCATCGCCAAACCAGGCGAAATCACGGTCATTCTGGGCCCCAATGGCGTGGGCAAAACCACGCTGTTAAAATGCCTGAATCGACTTTATACCCCTACCAGCGGTGGGGTGAGCATCGGCGGACGAGACGCAAGTCGCATGGCACCACGTCAAATTGCCCGGCACATTGCCTACGTGGCTCAGCAAAGTGAAACAGCCCACATCACAGCCTTTGATGCCATTCTCCTTGGACGAAAACCTCACATGGGCCTGCGGCCAAGGCAAGAAGACTTAGAAAAGGTCGATGCCGTCATTACACACCTCGGCCTTGCGGATCTGAGTCTGAAACCCCTGACCCGCATGAGCGGAGGCGAACTCCAGAAGGTCTGCATCGCAAGGGCCCTGGCCCAGGAGACAGATATCCTGTTGATGGATGAACCCACCGCCAGCCTTGATCTCAAAAATGAGATGCGCATCCTGAACCTGATCAGGCACATTGTGGAAGATCACCAGATGGCAGCCGTCATCACCATGCATGATCTTAATGCCGCCCTTCGCTACGGCCACCGGTTTCTCTTTTTAAAAAACGGAGGCCTTCATGCCACCGGGTCGATCCACGAAGTCACCCCAAAGATGATCGCCGATGTTTACGGCATGAACGTCGAGATTCTCCACCACAACGGCTTGCCCCTGGTGGTGCCGGTGGATGAATCAAACGCCGCTTGAGTTCAGAGCAAGAGAGAGCCTCCGGCGGTCCTGTCGGGGGCATAAGCGGAATAGTTACCTTTATTTTTTGCCTGACCCATTAAAGCACCTGGCCCCATGTCCCACCATATCCCCATGTCCCACCATATCCCCATGTCCCACCATATCCCCATGTCCCACCATATCCCATATCCCACCATATCCCCATATCCCACCATATCCATATCCGTTCCATATCTGCTGTATGGGTTCGGGCCGGGGGAGGCCCCCGACAAAAAAGCTGTGGCATGTATGTGATACCGATTAAAAGGCGTCGCTCGTTGGCATGTGACACCGGAGGCCGTATCGATGGGTTTATGATCCCTCTTTTTTTGGAGCGCCGCACTCCGGTGCGGCTTTTCCGAGTTTTATCATCCTTCAAATAAAAATTTACCAAAGAGTGCCGGGTGCCAGGCTCCGCCTTGTCGGTATAAAAGCCGGGGCGCTGGGGTGAACTGCACAGTTTGCGGGGTTTCGTGTTTGGAGGCAGTGGTTGTGGGCGTTATGGGGACAGGCGAAAAATCGTCAAATTACAGATTTCACAGATATGAACAAGTGGGGGGGCAGGAATAACAAAAACAGGGTTCCCACGAATATAGCCCGGATATTTCACGAGTTGGGTGCGCTCATATGCAAGGTATCAGAGCTGAAGATGTAGTGGTTTACCTTAAAATTCTGATAACGCGGCAGATGAGTGCACCCGGCTCGCCCGAAGGATGAGAAAATTAGACAGAATACCGTGGATTACATTTTGCATTTTTGAAACAACTAAAAATATTGCGGCAAAGAACTGTAATTACGAATTATTCCTTAGTTCTGATTGTTTTCTCATGAAATATCCGGGATAGCGCCTCTCGTCTCGTCCCTGGTTTTCTGGTCTCCTTCTTCCCGAAGTGTTCCCAGGCGATTCTTTTTCGACGTCTTTAAGGGGTCTTCCGTCCACCTGCGTGCTGTTCATTATAAGATAAGCCCTGCTTTAACTTGAATCTGTCGCATTTCTTTTATCAAAATTAGTAATTGATTCGTTAAATATTTTTTATACCAAGCTATGTGGGGATAGTTTTCTCTGGTCCCATTCCTCTGATTTTTTGGCTATTTTTTTGTGATGCTTTTGTTTTTTATTTTTTTCTTGTTTTCCTAATTTTACTGTGGTGTAAGACATGATACGGCATCAACATATGTGAGTGGAATCGTGGCGACCGAGGTTTGACAACAGGTCTTGGGTCTCGATTTTTGTCTTTCTCCGCATCGAAGGCACGTTGTTCGAATGAAACGGGTATGAATCAACGATCTCAGTCTGTTGGTGAGAAACGAATCACGTTGAGCCAACCCGAAGGAAAATAGTTTTGGAATCAACCGAAAAAAGACAGAAAAATGTATCGAAGACGCTGAGGGTATTGAATAAAAAAGAGCATCTACCCCAGGGCTTGATCCGACTTTTTACAAAAATATTAGCATTGCAGCTGGAAGCACACACCCATGTTTCGGTGGACTTTTCTGGCTTTGATTTCCCTTCGCTGTGTCGCAGCGTCGGACAGGGTGGGTCATGCCTGTCGCCTCAAAACTTTCCCCTGGACAATAAAAATGGCGTGGCGCTGTTTTTTAGAATCGTTGCGCTGATCACCGATCCGGCAGAGGAGATACCGGAGCCCATTGTCAGGGCCGCCGGTGAGGTAGCCAGGGGGATCGAAACGAAAACGCTGGATCTTGAGCAGGCATTTCGGGAATCTTTGTCCGGGGAAGGCCCCATCCATACCGCCTGGGCTCAACGCACACCAGAGGCTCCGGGTATCCTTCGATTTCTCATGCTTGCATCCCTTGAACCCTCCTTGCACGCAGTGGAACAAATCCTGGGAGATCATCTTCATGGGGACGGAAAGGTCAGCGTCATCCGTCAGACCGGAACCTGCCCGATCTGTGGCAATCTACCCTATATTCTTGAACTTCGCGGGAAGGAAGGCGTTCGGTTTGCCCTGTGTTCCCTCTGTCGCCATGAATATCGTATTCGGCGTCTTGCCTGTCCTGTCTGCGACAGCAACGATTTTGATAAGATTGCGTATTTTACCGTGGAAGAAGAACCCGGATTTCGGGTTGAGACCTGCGAGAGTTGCAACACGTATATGAAGACCATCGACTTCCGTGGGCTGGATAGACAGGCCTGTCCCGAATTCAATGACCTGGAATCCATGGCCTTGGATTATCTGGCTGCAAAGCAGGGGCTGAAGAGATCGACCTTGTCCGTCTGGGGCATTTGATCATAAACGTTTCTCTGGCGACATCGCCTTCGAGTGAAAATGATTATTCAAGATAACCAAGAGTGAAGAATGGAAGGAGTTGTCATGGAAATTTCTCGCAGACATTTTGTAAAATTAGCATCTGCGGCAGTTGCGAGTGTGGCTGCAATTCCAGTTTTCAGCGGTTTGGGGCGTGCTTCGGTGGAGCCGTCGATGGCTCGGGCGACAAAGCTCGACCCGAAGTGGAGTAAGCAGACCACCTCAATATGCGCCTTCTGCTCTGTGGGGTGCGGCCTTCTGGTGAACACCTCCCTGAAAACAGGACGCGCCATCAATATTGAGGGGGATCCGGATCATCCCATTAACGAAGGGGCCTTGTGCGCAAAGGGCGCCGGTGCCATTCAGATGACGGAGAACCCGAACCGGACGCTCAAGTGCCTGCACCGGATGCCCTACGGCGATACCTTTGTCGAGAAGGATTGGGACTGGTGTAAAAAAAGGATTGCCCGCCTGATCAAGGAGTCCCGAGACCGAACCTTCGAAGAGAAGAACGCCCAGGGGCAGGTGGTGAACCGGACCCGCGGTATCGCATCTCTGGGGTCAGCCGCCATCGACAACGAAGAGTGCTATGCCATGCACAGCTTTATGCGCTCTTTGGGTCTGGTCTACATCGAACACCAGGCCCGTATCTGACATAGCGCAACAGTTGCGGCTCTGGGAGAGTCGTTCGGACGTGGCGCCATGACCAATCACTGGAACGATCTGCAAAACAGTGATTGCATTTTAATTATGGGCAGCAATGCCGCAGAGAACCATCCCATCTCGTTTAAATGGGCACTCAAAGCCCAGCAGCGAGGTGGAAAGATCATCCATGTGGATCCCCGTTTTACCCGCACATCGGCTAAATCGGACCTGTATATGGGGCTGCGGTCCGGGACGGATATCGCCGTATTGGGCGGGATGATCAAATACATTATCGATCATAAAAAATACTTTCTCGACTACATGAGAGAGTACACCAATGCTTCCTTTGTCGTCGGGGAAAGTTACTCGTTTAAGGATGGGCTTTTTTCAGGTTTTGACCCCAAAACAAGGCGTTACGATAAATCGCAGTGGGCCTTTGATATGGATGAAAAAGGGGTCCCCAGGCGCGACATGACCCTGGCTCATCCCCGCTGCGTGTTTCAGATTTTAAAGAAGCACTACAAACGGTACTCCCTTAGTAAAGTCTCTTCCATGTCGGGCATCAGCACTGCGGACCTGACCGCCCTGTACGAAACGTATTCGGCCACAGGCAAGAAAGATAAAGCGGGGACCATCATGTACGCCATGGGGTGGACACAGCACTCCGTAGGGGTTCAGAACATTCGTGCCATGGCCATGATTCAGTTGATGCTGGGCAATATCGGCATCGCCGGTGGCGGTGTGAACGCCCTTCGCGGGGAGTGTAACGTTCAGGGGTCCACGGACTATGCCCTGCTCTACCATATTCTGCCCGGCTACCTGAAAACCCCCCTTGCCGGTCAAGAGACCCTTTCTCAGTACGACACGGCCTACACACCGGTGAGCGCGGATCCCATGAGTGCCAACTGGTGGCAGCATTATCCCGCCTATTCTGCCAGCCTGATCAAGGCGATGTATTCCGAAAACACTCCGGAAGAGGGGTACCAGTACTTACCACGGCTCGATGATCATGATCCCGGTAAGTACTCCTGGATTCCCTTGATTCACCGGATGCATGAGGGCAAATTTTCAGGGGGGCTGATCTGGGGCATGAACCCTGCCTGCTCCAGCTCCGACTCCAACAAGACCCGAGAAGCCTTGGGCAAACTGGACTGGATGGTGAATGTAAACCTCTTTCAGTGCGAGACCAGTGACTTCTGGAAGGGCCCGGGCATGGATCCGTCGAAGATCAAGACGGAAACCTTTTATATCCCCTGTGCCTCGGCCATTGAAAAGGAGGGCTCTGTTTCCAACTCCGGCCGCTGGATGCAGTGGCGTTACAAGGGGCCGGATGCCCCCGAAGGCATTTTGTCCGACGGCCACTATTTCCATGAGTTGTGGGAAGAGGTGGCGCGCTTGTACGAGGAGGAGGGCGGGGCGTATCCCGAACCCATCACCCGTTTGAGTTTTCGCAACATGTGTGAAAAGGATGCCTCCGGGCATCATCACTTCAGCGCGCAGCAGACGGCAAAGCTGATCAACGGCTGGTTCACCCGGGACGTCACGGTCAAAGGGAAAGCCTTTAAGAAAGGGCAGCAGGTGCCCAGCTTTTCCTATCTCCAGGAGGATGGCTCCACCACATCGGGCAACTGGCTCTACTGCAACTCCGTGACCGATGAGGGCAACAAATCCGAACGCCGGGATAGCAGCCAGACAAAGGAGCAGGCGCGTATCGGACTCTTCCCCAACTGGACCTGGTGTTGGCCCGTTAACCGCCGCATTATCTACAATCGGGCCTCCGTTGATGCCAAGGGCAACCCCTGGAACCCCAAAAAATCTGTGATCCGATGGGATGGAAACCGCTGGCAGGGAGACGTGCCCGACGGCGGCTGGATCCCGGGATCTCGGCATCCGTTTATTATGAGAAAGCATGGGCTAGGCCAGCTGTTTGGACCGGGACGTGCCGACGGACCCCTTCCTGAGTATTACGAGCCCCTGGAGTGCCCTGTGGACTCCCATCACTTCTCCTCGCAGCTGAGCAACCCCACGTCGGTATTGGTGGGAGATGAGGAAAAGGCCGTGTGTGATCCCCGTTATCCCTTTGTGGGGACCACGTATCGAATTACGGAACACTGGCAGACGGGGTCCATGACCCGCTGGCAGTCCTGGCTTGTGGAGGCTGAACCCCAGATGTTTGTGGAGATCAGCCCCGAACTTGCCAGGCTGCGAGGCATTGAAAACGGGGAAAAGGTCACCGTCGAAAGTGTTCGAGGCTCCCTGTGGGCCATTGCCATGGTGACCGAGCGCATCAAGCCCTTTCTCGTGAAAGGCAAAAAAGTTCACATGGTCGGCATGCCCTGGCATTACGGCTGGGTGACCCCCGAAGGCGGTGGCGATTCGGCCAATATCGTTACACCCAACGTGGGGGACCCCAATACCGGGATTCCCGAATACAAGGCCTTTATGGTGAATGTCCGCAAGTGGAAGAAGGGAGATAACGCGTGAAAGGGAAAAGTTTTTTTGTCGATTTGACCCTCTGTACGGCCTGCCGAGGCTGCCAGGTTGCCTGCAAACAGTGGAAAAATCTGCCGGCAGAGAAGACTCGGAATGTGGGGTCTCACCAGAACCCACAGGATCTTTCGTCCAAGACGCTTCGGCTGGTCCATTTTAAAGAGGGACTCAGCAAAGAGGGCAAGCCGATGTGGCATTTCTTTCCCGAGCAGTGCCGACACTGCCTCGAGCCCCCGTGCAAATACATCTGCAACCTCTATGCCCCCGGAGCCGTCGTTCAGGATGCCGAGACCGGAGCCGTGGTGATGACGGAGAAAACCATTTTGCAGACCGCCGTGCGCCGCGTGAATCTTGAAAGCTGGCAGTTGTGTCCGTACAACGTTCCACGCATGGATGAAGAGACAGGGCGCTGGTTTAAGTGCGACATGTGCATCGACCGGGTCAAGGTCGGGATGCTGCCTGCCTGCGTGCAGAGCTGCCCCACCGGGACGATGAACTTTGGGGATCGGGACGAGATGCTCGCCCTGGCAAAAAAACGCCTGGCAGAGGTTCAGAAAAGTCATCCCGACGCCTATCTCGCAGATCCTGAAGCGGTTCGGGTGATCTATCTTTGCGAGACGAAACCGGAAAACTACCATAAATCGCTGTTGGCCTCGGCCCAACAGAGAGAGTCGTTACTGGCCTCGGCGGAGCAGGAAAAAGCCCATCAGGTCATATCTCGGTCCAAGGTTTCCCGCAGGGATATCCTGACAGGCCGGATGGGTAGCCGCACCGAAAAGGCTTAACCCGGATATTTCATGAGAAAACAATCAGGACTAAGGAATAATTTGTAATTACAGCTTTTTGCAGTAATATTTTCAGTCGTTTCAAAAATGCAAAATGTAATCCACGGTATTCTGTCTGATTTTCTCACCCTTCGGGCGAACCGGGTGCACTCATCTGCCGCGTTATCAGAGCTTTGAGGTAAACCACTACATCTTCAGCTCTGATGCCTTGCATATGAGCGCACCCAACTCGTGAAATATCCGGGTTAAGGGCGCAGGAAAAAAATAAAAACACCCAAAACAATGCCTCCGGCGGTGATGCATTGTATAACGATTTATTTCGAGCAGCCTACGCCGGAAGATCAGAAGGGAAATGATGAAAAAAATAATCTTGGTATGTGTGGCGTGTTTAACCCTGACCTTAGGGGCCAGCTTTGCGGTAACGGCGGATGAAGGCACGGTATTTAAAGCTCCCAAGGATGGTATGAAAATCGATTTTATCAAGGGCAACAGCCAGCGGGATCTTGCCGTGGAGTTCAATCACTCGACCCACAACGAGTACACGTGTGCCGACTGCCACCACAAGATGTTTCAGCTCAAAGGCAAGCGTCCTCCGAGAAGTTGTGTGGAGTGCCATGACGATGTCGATGTCAACGCCGCCAAAGGGTACAGAAGTTATTTCAAAGCGATGCATAAGATCCGGCAGGCACCGAGACCCTCTCGTCCGGCCTGTGTCAGCTGTCACACGACGAAGTTCGGTAAAAATAAGGAGATGACGGGGTGTGCCACCTCTTCATGCCATGCCACAGGGCTTAATTAAACTACAATCTGTCACGTGATGTACGAAAAAAAGAGATGATCAAAACAGGCCTGTCCGATGATTCGTACGGGCCTGTTTTTGTCTGTTGCGAAAGTAGGGCGTAGCCGCTTAACGCCCAAAAAAGCCTCCGGCGGCAAGGTGACGCCACCTTTCAGCCGTTGACTTTAACCGGAATAACTCCGGCGGCAAGGTGGTGCCACCTTGAAAGCGGGTTACCACGATGGGCAAAAAAGTGTTCTTCGTTCCTGGTTCTTTGTTTTTCGTTCAATGAATCGCTACGCTCGTGTCTGATAAAAAACCATTGGTATTAAGTGCTCTCCGGCTATATCATTCCATTCACCATTCACCATTCACCATTCACCACTCACCACTCACCACTCACTTGTATTCATCTCCTCTCATTCGATCTGTCGTAACCTTTTATTCCACAAATTGAAATGTCGGATGGGCAAAGCGCGAAGCGTGCCCTTCATTGTTCCCGGTACCTCACTCGTCACAAAGGTATCGGTCTGGGCCAGGCAAGCGGTGAGGGCTTTCATGGGGATGTTACCGAGTATCAACCTTTCCGCTTGTCATCCGGGGTGTTTTTCATGGCGTATGTTGCCTGTCCCCATTTCCCGGTTTTCCCCTCACTGCAGAGTGAATGGTCGAGTATATAGAGCTTTTATTTGATCAGGCGTCGCGCGTGAGGAATACGTTCTGATCTGATCTGAGCTTTTTCTATTAATCAAGATATTAGATAATTACGTCGACATGCGTATATACTTAATAACAGGAAAAAATGTTGAGATAATATGCTGATATTACATCCGTATTGGGTATGTATGGATGCTTTCTGATTTCTTCTCTGGTGAACGATAGGGTTGATTCGCGGTTGACCTATTGGGAACATTCCTATAATTTTAAACCTTTCATTTTCTACTGTTCGGGTTTGCTGGTTCCTGTCGTCACCCTTCAGGTGAGCCGAGGCCCATCTTCTACGTTACCAGCGTTTTGAGGCAAAACACGGCCTCTACAGCTCTGGTGGCTTGAATATGAATGCACTCGACTCGTCATATATCCGGGTCAGAATCACGGGAATAACAGGAGATGAGAATCGGTTGATTGGAGTTTGCCATCAGGGCTGTATCTGGTTTTTGTAAAGGGAGGAAACGATGAAACGTTTATGGAGAGTGCTTGGGCTTTGCGTTTGTTTGATGATGGGTCTCGTCGGTTGTATCATTGATTCGGATTCTGAGATCGACCCTCCCGAAACGGATTACAACGCCATCTCCATAGCCCGTTCAATGGCGGGGGTAGAGGCGATTGAGGGCGTTGCCAGAAATCCAGAGTGTATGGATGGTTTCAGGGTCATAGCCGAGGAATCTGCCCTTGGCAGGGTGTCCGAGGATGGAAATGATCTGGCCAAAGTGCGCATGACAGCGTACCAGGCGATGTATGAATCGATCGCACGCCAGCCGGAAGCGATAGATGAAATTCGGGAGATTACAGAGCTTGCTGTGGGGCTGACAAAGCAGCGTGACCCTTCCCTGAGAGACGAGGAGGTGGAGATAGCACGCCTGCATTCGTTTTCAGAGCTTTATACTGCACTCGCCCGGCAACCCGCTGCTTCCGAACTTCTGGTTGCCGCAGCCCTTCATTTTGCCGGAGGACCGAAGGCCACCCTCACCGATGAGGAAGCAAAAGCACGGTTGGAGTCCTTCGGGGTGTTGTTCGAGGCGATAGGGCGGAACCCTGAGGCCACGGACAAACTTCTTGGGGCTGTGGAGACCCTCACTGGGAGTATGGATTATCTGTCGAAACCTTTGAGCGACGCAGAACGATGCGGAAGGCAGTCTGCGCTTATAGGGTTTTATGAAAGCTACGCTCGAAATCCCGAGGCAGAGCTTCTCTTCGAAAAGGCATCCCGAGTGCTGCTGGGATTTGAGATGGATCTGCCATCCACCGACAACTAACCAGAATATTTGTGAAATATCCGGGCTAAGGCCCGGCGCAAAATAAAACGGACAAAAAACGACGCCTCAGGCGGTGGGGTGTATGTAGAGACACGGTGGGTGTCGGTCTGGTATAGGTAAGCGGTGAGGGTTTCATTGGGTATGTCACAGGGCCTCGACCCTGCCGCTTGCCATTCGGGGTGTTTTTCATGGCATAGGTTGCCTGGCCCCTGGTTTCCTTTTGTTACGTAGATATTTTCTCGTTCATCTCATTATTAGCTTCATCTATTTCTTTGAATCCATGCAGAACTTCGGGGATTGTTTTGATAATGTGAACTATGCTGAAAACCAATATGCCATGATGTACGCCAATTGAAAAGTCTCCAATTCTTTCCCATGTTTCATAACAAGCTGTAAAAAGCAGGAAAAACCCACTGATAAAATTCAAATAAGGACTGGTTGTAATTTTTTTTAGCATGTCTTATTTCCTGTGAAGTTGAGAACAAATCAGGTAAAGTAATCACAAAGTCAATTATCGGGCCACACGTTGTACAACCGCATTTCTTTTTTTCCATTCTATAACTCATATAAATACAGAATTTAATCTTTAATACAATCAGTAAATAACCAACTGTTGTCATGGTTCAGCTCGTGATGCCAGAGGTTGTGGCTGGAACTAAGATTTCGAACACAATGAGGTGGTAAGAAGCTGGATTGTTTTGTCGCCCATTTGATAGACATCAAGGCATTCGGTCTGGGGCAGGTGATCGCCCTGGCGTTTTAATAGCGTAGGTACATGTTGCCTGTTCCTTGGTTAGCACTCGTGCCTTATAACAAAAATCGTTGGCATTCGATGCTCTCCGCAGATAATTCCACTCACCACTTACTTGTGTTTGCCGTAACCCTCTATTCCACATGATAAAATGTAGGATGGTCAAAGCGCGAAGCGTGCCCATCATTGTTCGCGTGACCTCACGCATCACAAATACGCTGACGCAAAATCAATAGATGTCACCGCTGGCGTGGAATTGGGAAGCTTGATCGATATATCGGTTATGGGAACAGCCGAAAAAGCGGTGGGCCACAGATTTCACAGATATGCACAGATGGGGGACAGAAAAAGTAAAAACAGGGTTATCACGAAGGGGGAAAATGGAGGCCAGGGTGTATGATTTTGTCCGATGCCAAGACGTAACCCCTTCTATATGAAGTGATGGCCGAGTCTGTGAAATTTTAGAATTGTTGCTTTTGGCAAAAGGGAAACCTTGTATCGAAATTGGGGACCTTTTGAAACTGCCCTCAAAACCTGACCTCTACCACCTAAATTCCAATCTCCACCGGCACAGCAACACCTATTTGAACCGCAACAGGGGTATAAATATCCACACTCTGTTCAGGTGTTTCAATTGAAACGATAAGCGAGTATCGGGTCTTCCGATTCCACTTCATTAAATGCGTCCGTTCTTTCCACCAACCGATGGTGGGATAAATAGCAATGAGATTTGAAGCGGCCAGTTCGGCAGCGGATCCTTTCCAGATATCTGAGTGAATAGAGCCCTTGTCGCGAGCTTGCGCTCCAAGTACCCAATGATTGGATGCACTGCGGGTTCCGGGGTTTCCATTCTCTTCGTCTCTGGCCTCAGCGTTGATCCGCCTTAAAAACTGATCTTTCGATTCTGTTGGAGAGTTCAGGTCAAAACGAAGGCCATGGGAAGCATAGCGATAGCGATCTTTCCAACCTATCTCGCCGGGACCTGGCTCGACGAAATAGGAGAGAGTGATGCGCATTTTTACTTCCACTGAATCAGACAAGCTTTGAAGCACTTCCCGCGGCCACGGCAGCGTATAAAAATGCATTTCATGGGTTCGATACCCGCTTCCCGTGTCCTTCTTATTAAACGGTTGCAGGTCCGACTGTGCGATGAGTGTAAGACTATTACCGGCCGAGTAAAGGGCCTTTTTTAGATTTGGCACACCGTATCCACAAACCCGGAGCAACTTTTTGTAAGACCCCTTATTCTCATCTTTAAGAAACTGCTGCTTAAGAATATCTGTCCACTCAGCAGAGTGCACCATCAGTCCACGAATCGACTCAGGCCAAAAGTCTGGATACGCCGTCTGAATCTGCGCGGCAAACCAAGCGGCTTGAGCAGTGGCAGCACTTGTCATGTTAAAGGGATAAAAATGAGACTGCTGGGGATCATAAAAGGTAGAGAGCATGGAGAGGTCATCACACTCGGTCACAAAGCCTGTGGAAGATTCCCTGGCAAGGTTCCCGCCTTCCATCACAACCTCCGGCTTGATGGGCCACATATCATTCCAGCTCGCTGATGTTGTGGAAAAGGGGGATAACCCATTGAAGGGCGCCAACGCTTCGTATCCTGAAAGGGTTGTATCCCGGATATGATCAAGCTGGGTGTAGGCACCAACCGTCAGCGCATTCCAGGCTTGTGCCGGGTCATGAACGGAGTCTGTTTCCTGGGCATACGGATAGTTTTTGCGATCTGCCAGGGAGGCATTGCCTGCGCTGAGGATGAACAACCTCTTCATGTCATCCTCAGCACCGGAACAAACCTGATCCACTTCAGCGGACCACGACGAAGGCCTCCCCCGGTCCCTGATGTCATCAGAGGTCACCGCCATACAAGTAATCCTTTTTTTATCTGGGGCTTGAATCTCTGCTCTGTAAACACCTTGCGCGGAGATATATCCCCATAACTCCGGTTCATTTGCTCCTGTGGGAGGCAAAATCTTGACGGATTCGAGGCAATGCGCCACTTGAATTGACTGATTATTTGAGAGTACCTCCTGCAAATTTCCGTAAGCAGAGACGCCTGCCATCAAGGTGCCGTGTTTGTCATGATCATGGGTGCCCCATTCTGGATAAACACTCTGACAATCCAGGGAATCAAGAAGAGGTGAGATCAATGGATGGCCGTTGTTGACCCCTGTATCCAGAATGCAAACCGCGACGTTAGACTCACTATCAACTTCTATCCTGTCCAGAATAGAGTCCGTCCAATCGGCTTGCTCTCTGTTTGCCTGGTCCAGCCAGAAGGCTGCTGTCTCTTTAGCCCGTCGATATTCTGCGATATCGTCAGAAAGATGCGTGAGGGCCTCCAGCTGGGTACGGGTTGCGATGATCACTTTGACTGCTCGCTCGGGAAAACGAATCACACCAGATTTTTGAGGGATCTCTAATTGGGCCAGGAGGTCTTCAAAAGAGTGGATGACGTCATCTCGCTCAGAGCTGAGCCAGACTTCACACCAGGCCGGTTCATCGGAAGGGATTAGATTTCTCTGGTCTTGCCAAAAGGATTCGACATCAAGGGCTGTGCGAATGTCTGAGATACTCTCGATTAGTTTCGCATTTTTCGGTTTTCCTGAAACACTCTCTTCTTTTGCGTATTGTTCAATACGGTTAAAAAAGAAATCTTTCTGCTTATGCGGGACAAAAACGGTGGCGTAGGTCGTTTCAGGGCCATTTCCTTCACCTTCAACCTCGGACCGAATATTTAACAGACGCACCTTATTAGAAGGATCTTTTCCGCTTAAACGCTCAAGGCTCCGGGTGACCAGCTCGTAACCTGGCTCCCCTTTAAATTCGAGGTAGATGCCCTTTCGGTTTGAATGATAAACGACGCTCTCATTGAGAGCCGTTTCCCATGCGTGTGCCAATCGTTGTTTTAATAAGGCACCATGCTCAACTCGAATTCTTTGTGGTTGTGGGAGTGGGGGGATGGGAGGGCTGCTGCCTTTTGTATACCGATTCAGCTCATAACCCGTAACAACAAGATGAGGCAGGTTCGTTTTCATTCACCGTTATCCTTTGATACCACCATGCACCCTCTGTCGTTCTCTGATGGTCACAAGCAATTGAGTTGCCTTTATTTTATCCCGATCCGAAAGAATCGCATCCTTGATAGCATCACGGCAGGCATAATCTACCTCACCATGGCTCAGTCCATCGCTTTCTTTTAACACCTGCTTCCAAGAGAACCGAGTCTCAATAAATAATCCCAGTACATTGGCAATCAGATCTTTTCTTTGAGCCGGGTCCGGATTGTCATAATAGAGCACATCGTCAAATCGTCGGAAAAGTGCACGATCCAGGAGTTTAGGATTGTTCGTAGCCGCGATGACAAGGCTGTCCGAGGTGTCCTGCTCAATAAACTGCAGAAAGGCATTCAGAACACGCCGCATCTCGCCCACATCGTTTTCACTGGAACGATCTCCGCCAATGGCATCAAATTCATCAAAGAGATACACACCATGATTCTGTTGAATCATATCGAAAATTTGGCGCAGTTTGGCGCTGGTCTCCCCCATGAACTTCGTTACCAGACGATCCACTTGAATCGTATGCAATTGAAGGTGAAGTTCTTTGGCGAGAACCTTTGCTGTCATCGTTTTGCCTGTTCCAGGCGGGCCGATAAGCAGGATCTTTCGTCGATGCTTTAAGCCATGTGACTTCAGTTTCGCCTGTTGACGATATTCGTGCACGACGCGATGGAGTCTATTTTCGATCTCATCAGTCATCACCATTGCAGAAAAAGGAGTTGACGGCTCTTCGGTCAGAACCAACCCTTTAACGGCCCCCGGAAACGCTATGACCTGTGGTCCTTTTTTTTTCCGTTCACTATCGATAATGTTTCGAATCTCATGGGCCAGTGCCTTATGCCCCTGTCGGGCTTCATGGGCCGCCACCTGAAGGGCAATGGAATAAAAACGTTCCATGTCATCACTGAAATGAGATTGAACCAATGATTTTATCTGTTCTGCTGTTGCCATACATTCCTCTGGGTTATTATCTTTTCCGAAACGTATCATGCTTTTATCGAGACTTCCAGCTCCCCGTGCCGTCGTCCCTGACGCTGGTGCTGACGGGGTCAGGGACGACGGACCAGCGTCGATCAGGGGGCTAAGACACCGGCAAGGGGACGTGACCCCTTATTCCTGGGAACAGGCGAAAAAGCGGTGGGCCACAGATTTCGCAGATATGCACAGATGGGGTATAGAAAAAGCAAAAACAGGGGTACCACGAAGGGGGAGAACGGAGGTCAGGATGTCTGTTTTGTCCGGTGGCACTGCGTAGTCGCAGGCGAAGACGGATCGTTCCAATCTGGGCTCGGGCCGGGGGAGACCCCCGGCAAAAAAGCCGCGACGGAGCACGGCGCGCCCAGGAGGGTGTCGTGCCTCCGCCCGTTGTCAAATTCCTGGCGGTGTGGGCTTTCGGTGAGCTTTGCTTTCTTTAACGCCTCAAAGGCATGGATTTTCGGGCGCGCCGTGCTCCGTCGCGGGCTTTACGTGATACCGATGGAAGGCGTCGCTCGTTGGGATGTGATACCGGAGGGTATATCAATGGGTCTATGGCCGCTCTTTTTTTTGGAGCGCCGCACTCCGGTGCGGCATTTCCGAGTTCCCCTCACCCCTCAAATAAAATCATCATGAAGAAAAGCAAGGGCAGGGACCAAAAGCGTTCTTCGTTTCTGGTTCTTTGTTCTTCGTTTCTGGTTCTTTGTTCTTCGTTCAATGAATCGCTACGCTCATGCCTGATAAAGAAAACCGCTTGCATTAAGTTCTCTCCGGGTAGAGAATTCACCATTCACCATTCACCATTCACCATTCACCATTCACCATTCACCATTCACCATTCACCATTCACCATTCACCATTCACGTGTATTTCTCTCCTCTGACCCGATCTGCCGTACCCCTATATTCCACAGGATAAAATGTAGGTTGGGCAAAGCGCGAAGCGTGGCCATCAATTGATTGAAGGACCGCTGCTTTGGCTTTTATGGCGATTGCATGGCATGGATTCGTTTTGGGGGATCATTCAATGAAAGGCGTTGGCGCATTATGAGAATGTGATGGGATTTGATGGCGTCGAATGTCAAGACTCTTTTTTTTATCACCATTAGTGGTCATAGAGAGTAAAGTCCCGGTCTACCCACAGGATATGAAATACGGATTTATCTCGATACCCCACCATGGGAGCTTTCCCGTTGAACCGAAAAGCGATCAGGTTGACATCCTGGCCTGAGAGGTGGGCCGGGAGTTCTGTATTCAATGAAGACGTAGCGATTTTTTCGTAACCCATACCATGACGCGGCATCTGTCTCAGCTGACGCCATGTACTCCGGCTTAATTTGAAAAGGGTGTCTGCAAAAGCAGCCTTTTCATCTTTGGTACAATGAGATAGGCAGTGGGTTTTGGTGATGTGCTTTAAAGAAAAGAGAGGATGTTCAAGGTCGTGGTTTGGTGAAGATGGCTCCGAAGGTGCTATTCGCAGCCCTTTATTCGGAGTCTTCTTCTTTAATCGGCCCGCTCTCATCAGTTGAGCTGAGTTTTGAAATATTCGCGCATAGAATCCTGTGCAATCAGGTTCCCTGGTTTGTCCTTGGCTTCAAGCCAGGGCAACTCTTCATGGGTCATATTGCGAAGCTTCCATGCAGAAAACTGGCCCAGAACGTCATACACTTCATCGAGCAGCTCTCGTACATCTGTCGGGATCTTTGTTAAATCGAGAGATTCAGGCGTGGGTATAGCGCCAGCCCCATATTCTTTGAATCGGTGGTACAGAACGGGAACCACAGGGCCATGGGTCCATGCATTAATGGGCTCATTGAAGAGCGGGCGGTCAAACAGCGCCAAGTGGTACCCTTGAGCATAATAGACCAGCTTTTGAAGCTTCAGATTTGATATCAGGTCGCCTGCTTCTTCGTCCGTCAAGGACAAAAAGTAGTCTGCAACATCATGGCATGTGAGCATGGTTTACCCCCTTGAATCTTATGATTTATTCCATGTTCACATCTATGGAATTGTAACCTATTGGTTCTATATATGTGGCCGACTGTTTATAATGTCAATGATTTTGATTTTTGTTGGGAATAGGGATGTTCGCGAAATACGTTTCGGGAACATATTGTGCCATATTTGATCTCTTCTAATTTTTAATATGGTTAGGTTTTAAAGCAACATAGCCATTTTGACCGTGCGGACAAAATGGCTATGGGTTGATTAGGACCTGCAGATTCGGCACGGCTTGAATCCTACTGGAATTGTTGAGTATGGGTGTTTGTTTTTGAGTTGGGATTATGTCCAATGGCAAGACGCGATCCCTTTGGGAACAGGTAAAAAAGCGGTGGGCCACAGATTTCACAGATATGCACAGATATGCACAGAAGGGGGACAGAAAAAGCAAAAACAGGGTTACCACGAAGGGGAGAATGGAGGTCAGGATGTCTGATTTTGTGTTTTGTCCGATGTCAAAGCGTAGCCGCAGGTGAAGACGGATCGCTCCTATACGGGTTCGGGCCGGGGGAGGTCACCGACAAAAAAGCTGCGACGGAGCACGGCGCGCCCAGGAGGGTGTCGTGCCCTCATCCGTTGGCAAATCCCTGGCGGTGTGGGCTTTCGGTGAGACTTGTTCCCTTTAACGCCTCAAAGGCATGGGTTTTCGGGCGCGCCGTGCTCCGTCGCGGCATTTGCGTGATATCGATGGGAAGGCGTCTCTCGTTGGGGTGTGAACCCGGAGGCAATATCAATGGGTCTATGACCTCTTTTTTTTTGGAGTGCCGCACTCCGGTGCGGCTTTTTTGAGTTCCCTCACCCCGCAAATAAAATCACCATGAAGGACACGAAATCGACCTTCGGTCAGCACGAAGAAAAGCAAGGTCAGGGACCAAAAGTGTTCTTCGTTCAATGAATCACTACGCTTATGTCTGATAAAGAAAGCCGTTGGCATTAAGTGCTCTCCGGGTAGATCATTCCACTTACCACTCGCTTGTATTCATCTCCTCCCTTCGATCTGTCGTAACCCTTTATTCCACAAGATGAAATGTAGACATAATGATTGCCAAGTAGAACCTGCGCTCCATGAAAAGCGTGGATTATGCATTATATTAAGAAAATAACGCACAGAGCCAAAATCATGGAGGCAGGTATGGAACCAATTTTATCGTATGTCGGTCTTGACGTACATA
>NZ_JAQYWB010000097.1 GCF_030145185.1 Desulfoluna sp.
ATATCGGTTATTTGTCTTGATTATTTATATAATCAAAATCTTGTGAGGTGCAACTTCTCCTCTTGCATCGCTTTGAAAGCAATACACCGATATATTTCGGGGACAGCATTGTTCGAGCAACCGATTGATATTAACATGCTATCAGACCTACACTCTTGGCAAAGCACAAAAAACCTCTAAAATAAAGCAAGTTACATCCAGGAACTTGAATCAATAAACTCCACTCATCATCCCACACAGCAAAGGCAAACCCATGGCACGACCCTTACGGATCACCTTCCCCGGGGCGTTTTACCATGTGACATCCCGAGGGAACGAGCGAAAGAACATCTACAAGAGTAAGCGGGACCGAGAAAAATTCTTGGAATATCTCGGCGAAGCCCATGAACGCTATGGCGCGATTATTCATGCTTACTGCCTGATGACCAACCATTATCATTTTCTCATCGAGACCCCTGATGCCAACCTTCCTCAGATCATGAAGCACATCAACAGCTCCTACACCACGTATTTTAATGTCAAAAGGAAACGGTTTGGCCACCTGTTCCAGGGACGCTATAAGGCGTATCTGGTTTTTAAGGACGACTATGCACTTGAGCTGTCGCGGTATATCCATTTAAATCCTGTAAGGGCAGCCATGGTTGAGGCCGCAGAAAAGCATCCCTGGTCGAGCTACAGGGCGTATATTGGAAAGTCCAAGGCCCCGGATTGGCTGGAAACAGATTATATCCATGGGTATTTCGGCAAACGGGTCACTCAAGCCCGGAGAGAGTATGAGAGGTTTGTCTCGGACAAAAACCGGCGGCATGACTCGAGTCCGCTGGAAAAGGCATCGGCGGGAACGATTCTGGGGCCTGAATCATTTATTGAAGGCATCAGCAAGAAATACCTTGAAGGGCGGCGCAGTGATCGTGAATTGCCTGCTCTTCGGGCCCTTGAGAGCAGGCCATCATTTGAGACCATTTCACGTGCTGTTGATGGGACTGTGGAAGAAGAAAAGTTAGCCCGTAAGTTGAAAATTTATCTCATGAAGCGATACTCCGGGGCGACACTCAAAGTGATCGGAGAGCCCTTCGGTTTGGGGGAGTCTGCTGTCTCACAGATGTGCAGACGGTTTCATGTCTTGGCTGGTGATAATAGGGGTATTCGGAAGTTATTGAATATATGTGAGAAACAGATTTTGTCAGATGTGTAGGTGACTCCCTTCCTCCTCAACTTCACCTGGCGCGATAATCGTTTTTGCAATTATATGGCCGTAACTATTCAGCTATCCATTTTTTTTTTATGGCCCCGATCTTACAGCACCCTACGCTTTTCGTCTTCCTCGCGTAGGCGGGGATCCATGGTGGTTGTGGGAAAGCGTATGCGTTGTGTATTTTTATGGTGACCTGACCCGAGCATGGATCCCCGGTCATCCGGTTGTTCTTGCGTTGCAGGGTGTTTCAGGTTGCGGTCAGGCCGTATGCAACGATTCCCCGGAGAGCCGGGGAAGACGATTCCATGGAGCATGGCGGCCTTTTTGATACGCGCCTGTTTCTGTCTTTGTGGGCCCGGCCGGTTTGACAGTACCCTGCGCTTTTCGTCTTTCCCGCGCAGGCGGGAATCCATGTATGAAAATCCGTATCCTCCTCATTTTTACAATGAAGTACCGGGTGGATGCGTAGGGTGCGCCGTGCGCACCGTCAGGCGTATCGCAAGCCGGAAACACCGCATTTTGAAATAAGACTCGTGGTCATCGTGAACTTGCGAGGCCGATGGCCCTCTCTACGGTAGAAGGTGCGGGAGCCGCACCCTACGCGGTGATGAAAAGACGTGACGTATTGGCATTTGAATCTTTCTGTAATTTGCCTCGAACGACCTGGCGGAGGCAAGTTGAATAGTTACATATGGCTTTATATAATTATTTTTGGTGATAGAAGGCCTGATCGATTCCCATAAACGGATGAAAGCGGGAAATGTATCACCGGTCATTCATGCGGCGGCAGTTGCCTATGGTTTTGTATTTCTCCATCCGTTTGAGGATGGGAACGGTCGAATCCATCGGTTTTTGATACACAACATTCTTTCGTTGCAGGAAAGGGTACCACGCGGACTCATGTTCCCTGTTTCGGCTGTCATAATAAGATACGAATAGTGTAACACTACGATTGTCTTTTGCCATCGCCGTGATGACGTAATAACTATAAAAAATCAACAATATATATGCATGAATCATTTTAAAGCGCTGACAAAACACTGTAACGTTTGTGCTCTGTTTCATGTATTTTACGTTTTTTAGACGTTTAAAATGAGTTGTGTTTGATAGGAATACGCAAAAACTCAGGGGATAGATTATCCACTGAGTTTCTTCTGTTTTTGGTTGTTATGAATGCGACGCATCGTTTTTTTGCGAGTGAAAAGGAGGCAGACCTACACGCTTGACAAAATACAAAAACACCAAAAAAATAGCGTGTTATAATGTCGATGTGAATCACTGCTTTTCATTTTTTTCTCATCCCTCCCGCCCTTACTGTCTTTTATTGCGTTTGATAAAGGGCTGGAGTGACATGAAAAGCATGCTTTGTCAGATGTGTAGGCCTGACATCTTCTCTTGGGTTTTCTGGAGGTCACAGAGACGCCTTGCCGTTGCTGGCTGGACCTATTTTACTGAAGCAAGATATGTTTCGAAGGCTTCGAGTCCAGAATGGCCGTCTGCTGTTTTCACTCCCACAAACCAATTTTTGTATACTTCGGGGTGTTTTTTTACCCAGGCAATGCCGGCATCTGCCGGTTTTAAATCCTCATCGTTGTGGAGAATGGTCATGATCTGGTTCATCATCGATACGGGGAATTTGAAATTGTTTATCAGCGTGTTGACGTTTGGGTACTCTTGAGCGAAACCTTTTCTGGTATTTGTGTAGACCACGGCGGTCCCGTTATTTTCACCAAAGGTTTCAGGGGTTGAACCCGTCAGGTATTTCATATCGATTATTTCGTTCATGTGATGGGGAGCCCACCCAAGAAAAACAACCCATTTTTTCTCCCTGGCAAACGACTGAACCTGGGAAAGCATGCCGGCTTCGCTTGAAGGGACCAGTTCGAATTTTTTAAGGCCGAACATGTTTTTATCTATCATATCCTGAATGACCGCGTTTCCGTCATTGCCCTCTTCAATTCCGTAGATCTTCCAATCCAGCTGCTCCCCATATTTTACAATATCTGAAAAATCCTTGAGTCCTCCGTCCACCACATAGGAAGGGGCTGCGAGTGTATATTTCGCTCCCGGCATATTGGCCACGGATTTGACGACATTCCCTCGGCTAAAATATTTATTGGCGATGGTTTTCATGGAAGGCATCCAGTTGCCGAGAAAAACATCGGCGTCATTTATCTCCAACGCCTTGTAGGCAATGGGGACAGAGACCATGATGTTCTCGGCTTTATAGCCCAGGCTTTCGCATATTTTGACGCCAATCTCGGTTTTAACGGTTACGCCTGTCCAACTTACGCTTACAAACCGGACCTCTTTTTTGGCCATGGCTGAACTTGTAGATGCAATAAAAAAAATCATCAGAAAAAGAACAGCGAGTCTACATTGATGAGGCCTAAACATTAAAATCTCCTTATACTTTTGTTAACGATATGCTGCTCAACGTGGGCTGTTAAAACAGCGCATTGCGTTTGCCCCTCCTCACTTCATCAGGTGCAAACGCCTCGGTGTGTGGGGGGGGATTATTTTCCAAACCAGTGGATCGGTTTGTTGTTATGATTCTGAAATACATGTTTTAATTCATAATATTCATCAAGCCCGGACACGCCAAGCTCCCTTCCCATCCCTGACTGTTTGTAGCCACCCCAGGGTGCTTTCGCAAAATAGACATTGAAGTCATTGACCCAGACGGTTCCAAACCTCAATCCCCTGGACATTCTCTCTATTCTCTCAGGATTAGTGGTCCAGAATCCTGCTGACAGTCCGTATTGGGTGTCGTTTGCAAGCACCAGGGCCTCTTCTTCACTTTCAAATTTTTCAACCGTAATCACCGGGCCGAAGCTCTCTTCCTGAATGATTCTCATCTGTGATGTGCAATCGGTAAAGAGAGTGGGAAGATAGAAAAAACCGGCCTGAAGTTCAGGGGCTTCGGGCCGTCTTCCACCAAGAGCAAGGGTCGCCCCTTCTGTTTTTGCCAGATCGACATAGGACTCTATCTTTGCCCGGTGTTCTCCGGAAATAAGAGGCCCCATCTGCGTCTCTTCATCAAAACCGTTGCCGATTTTAATTTTTTCCATTCTCGTTTTAAGCTCTGAGACAAAGCGGTCATGAATGGAAGACTCGATCATAAGCCTTGCACCCGCAGAGCAGATCTGGCCGGCATGGAAGAAGACGGCATTCATGGCAAAATCGAGGGCTGTATCGAAATTGGCATCTGAAAAGACAATGTTCGGATTTTTTCCTCCAAGCTCCAGTGCGATTTTTTTCACATTTGAGCTTGCGGCTTGAATGATTTTTTTCCCGGTCTCAATACCGCCGGTAAATGAGATAAGATCCACCTCAGTGGAGCTTGCAAGCTCGGACCCTGCGCCCTCTCCCGGACCCAGGACAAGGTTCACAACCCCGGCTGGAAAACCGGCTTCTTCGGCAAGCTCGGTGATTTTAATGGTGGTAAGAGGCGTTATTTCACTGGGCTTCATGACGATGGTACACCCTGCGGCAAGGGCAGGTGCCATCTTCCATGACGCCTGCAAAAGAGGATAATTCCACGGAGAGATCTGTCCGCATACGCCAACGGGCTCCCGAACCATCACACTGGATGTCTCAGGAATTGGCGAGTCGACCCGGGTCTTGTGACTCTCACCGGCAAGAGAGGCATAGTATTTAAAAACATCCGCAATTCCATCCATATCCCACCGACTCTCCTCGACCGTTTTACCGGTATCAAGGCTTTCAAGTCTGGCGAGCTCTTCATGATCTCTTACGATAAGATCATGAATTTTAGAAAGATAAGCGCCTCGCTCACTGCCGGTGAGAGTGGGCCATTCCCCGAAATCAAAAGCAACTCTTGCTGCTTCGATCGCTTTTTTACTGTCCGCAGCATCGCCTTCGGGAACGATGGCAATAACCTTGGAATCATAAGGGTTGATTATTTCGCGGGTTCTCCCGCTAAGGGAATCGACCCATTCTCCATTAATAAACATCTTTTTTGTCAGCAAAACACACCTCTTATTCTCACCCATGCCCGTGCCTGGTGGCGGAAAACCGCGTGTCATCCGAATTATTTGTGCTTGTACCATGGCACGTTGGAGGGTTCCTCCGCTTTCTTGCCAAGGATGATGTCGGCTGCTTTTTCAGCAATCATCATGACCGGAGCATAGATATTTCCGTTGGTGACAAAGGGCATGACCGATGCGTCAATGACCCGCAGGTTTTCAACTCCGTGAACCTTGAGCTCGGCATCAACAACCGCCATGTCATCGTATCCCATTTTACATGTACAGCTGGGATGATAGGCACTCTCTCCCTCACTTTTAACGAAGTCGAGAATCTCCTCATCACTTTGAGCATCGGCTCCTGGAGACAGCTCTTTTCCCCTTAATTCGTCAAAGGCAGACTGACCGATGATTTCCCTCGATTTTTTGATGGCCTCGACCCATTCTTTCCTCTCTTTTTCCGTGGAAAGATAGTTAAACAAAATGGAAGGGTACTTTTTGGGATCTTTCGATTTTATCTTAACATGACCCCGTACATCGGAGTTCATCGGCCCTACATGGAGCTGGAATCCATGACCTTCAAGGGGCGCAGATCCGTCATAGCGGATAGCAATAGGGAGAAAATGGAACTGAAGGTTTGGATAGGCGACCTCCTCATTTCCCCGGATGAAACCGCCTGCTTCAAAATGGTTGGTTGCCGCCGCACCCTTTCTTTGAAACAGCCACTGGGCACCGATAAGAGGTTGTCTGTACCATTTCAGGGCAGGGAACATGCTGACGGGTTTTTTACAGACATACTGAACATAAAGTTCAAGGTGATCCTGGAGATTTTCACCCACCCCTTTAAGCTCTTTGACCACATCGATTCCAAGGGATTTAAGGTGATCGCTATCGCCAATCCCGGAAAGCTGTAGTAGTTGAGGCGAGTTTATCGCGCCCCCGCAGCAGAGTATTTCTTTGCCGTAGACCTTGATGCTTTTTTTACCTTTGTAAAGATATTCAACGCCAACAGCCTTTTTACCCTCAAAAAGAATTTTCGTTGCGTGGGCATGGCATTGGATCTCTAAGTTTTTTCTCTCTTTTTTTACGGGATGAAGATAGGCCCTGGCGGCGTTGTGCCTGCGACCCATGAAGATGTTCTGATCAAATTTTGAGAACCCCTCCTGCTGGTATCCATTGACATCTTTCGTCAACGGGTAACCCGCCTCCTGAACCGCCTTGAAGAACGCAGTAAAGAGCGGGTTGTCACATTGGGGGGTCGTTATTTTTAAAGGCCCGTTGACTCCGTGGTAATCGTTGGGACCCGTAAGCCGTGTTTCATACTTTTGAAAGTAAGGAAGACAATGTGCATAGTCCCACGCTTCAAGCCCTTTCACCTTTGACCATTTTTCATAATCCATCGCGTTGCCACGAATATAGATCATGCCGTTGATACAGCTTGAACCGCCGAGAACCTTTCCCCGTGGCTGATAAACCCGCCTGTTGTTCATATGGGGCTCAGGATCGGATTCATAAAACCAGTTGTAAAATCGGCTTTTAAGGGGGTAAGTGAGCGCTGCAGGCATGTGAATTCTGAAATCCCATGCGTAATCGGGTCTTCCCGCTTCGAGTACAAGCACTTTATTTGATGAATCGGCGCTGAGACGATTGGCAAGGACGCTACCGGCAGAACCACCGCCAACTATAATGTAATCGTATGTCTTAATGGTCATAAATCCTCCAGAATAATAAGATCAACCAGCCGTAAAAAGCCTGACTTTATTCCTCTATTGTGAGACATCGAGTTTCTTTATCGATGGACTCGCCATTCTTTTCATTGATGCATTTTCTAAGAAGGGAGTAGTGATAACCAACATATGAGAGGGCTTTCATAATCTCACCGTTCTTTATCTCTCTTGCGGTATCAATCCAGTTGTTAACGGTTAATCTCCTGTAATGATCCTCTTCATAAAGGGCATAGTCATAGGATGAAAAACCAAGCTGAATGGCTTGCATGATCCACACAAAAAGGGGATTTTTTGACATTTTGGCAAGAAGGGTATTAAGCATCCTGTCTGTCTCCCCAATAAGATCCATGTTTAAGTTTTCTTCTGAAATTAACGCTTTGAACTCCAGGCTTTTTTCATAAAGCCGATTTTTTTCTTCGGCGCTGCCTTGGGCAACAGCAAGCATGGTGATGGTCTTGTCGATGCTCTCCCTGAAGACAATCAGTTGCTCGGGATCTATCTTTTTTTGCTTTAAAAACAGGGACAGCGATGCGCTTGCATTGGCCACATCCGCCTCTTTGACAAAGGCCCCGCCTCTGGATCCTTTTTTTACCTCAACGAGATCTTTCTGCTTGAGAATCCGAAGGGCTTCTCTAATGACGCCGCGTCCTGTTCCGAACTGAACCTGAAGCTCCCGTTCACTCGGAAGTTTGTCTCCAGGGAGAAACATTCCACCCATGATTGCGGCTTCAATTTGAAGAGAGACATCTTCAACTGCTCTGCCTGGCTGCGCCTGTTTAAACACCGGTTTATCTGACATATCCTGCTTTTCCTGTAATGGTACTACCATAGTCGCCGCCGTATCTAAATAGCTGATCATTCCAACTATCTGTATTTGTATAATTTAAAAAGTAAACATGATTTTGGTACGACCAATACTGCCATTCAGTCGGGGGGATGTCAATGAATTTTAACGGATACGATTTTCTAATCTCTCGATTTAATCAGTATAAATGTAATTATATCAGTATATTTTGCTCGTTGGAGTGATATGGTCTTTGGTAGGGGTTTAAAATAGATTGGGCTGCCATTTGAGTCGGCTCGTGGAAGATGGGGCAGGGCGAAAGGGAAAAGCGTTCTTGGTTCTTCGTGCTTGGTTCAAGGAGTCGCTGCGCTCAGTCTATTATATAAAAGCCGGGAGCTGGGGCTGATATCGTCGGTCTCTCTGTTCGTGAAAAGGCTCTCTTGAAAAATCTTAAAAACATGTCGACCACGAAAGGCACGAAAAACACGGAAGTAAAAACTATAAAATTGAGGGTTTATCTGGTGGGATGGCTTCTGCGGTCAGGGGGTCTTATGTGACGCCTTGCCCACGGCGTCGGGGATGTGAGGGTAGGGTGTGCTTGCGCACCGCGGGTAACCTTAACTGCCAAGAAAACCCGTGGCCGGATCTCCGTGACAGAAAAGCGTTCTTGGTTCTTGGTGCTTCGTTCTTCGTTTAAGGAGTCGCTGCGCTCAGTCTGTTATAAAAAAGCTGTGCGTTGGTGGCTGATAAAGGGGGGACATAAAGAATACAAAATCGGGGATTCAGGAGTTCAATGTTGCTTTGCATTTTGACGCGTTCCCGACGGTTTTGGGGCTGTGAGGGTAGGGTGTGCTTGCGCACCGCGGGTAACCGTAACTGCCAAGAAAACCCGTGGCCGGATCACCCCAACGCCGCCTGATATGGCAAAAGGTGCCGGTTTTTCGGGCAAATGGTGCGCAAGCACACCCTACGTGTTGTCGCGTGGCGGGATGTTTTCGTTATTCCGGCAGCCTGAAGTAGATTGGGCTGGATAGCCTTTTTAAAAGCGTTCTTGGTGCTTGGTTCCTGGTGCTTCGTTCGAGGAGTCGCTGCGCTCGATCTTTTTTTTAAAAACGTTCTTGGTTCTTCGTGCTTCGTGCTTGGTTCGAGGAGTCGCTGCACTCAGTCTATTATAAAAAAGCCGGGGCTGGTTCAATAATAAGCATTTCAGGGTAACTCTGGCTGGGGCAAGCCCCCGGCAAAAAAAGCCGCGACGGAGCACGGCGCGCCCAGGAGGGTCCCGTGGTGCGTCCACTCCACACTTCAAAGGTGTAACCCTGTTTTGAACCAGGCCAAACGCCGGGGACTGGGAGAGATGGCGAAATGCGAAAGGGAAAAGCGTTCTTGGTTCTTCGTTCGAGGAGTCGCTGCGCTCGATCTATTATATAAAAGCCGGGGGTTGGGGGGTGAAATAAGATGTTGGTTTTAGGCGATTAAAATGGCTTCGGCGTTCAGGGACCCTGATGTGACGCGTTGCCGACGGATTTGGGGTTGTGAGGGTAGGGTGTGCTTGCGCACCGTGGGTAACCGTAACGGTTAGGGAAGCCCATGTAAAAGCGTTCATCGTTCTTGGTGCTTCGTTCGCGGCAAAAGGTGTTGGTTTTACAAGCAAATGGTGCGCAAGCACACCCTGCGTGGTGTCGCATGGCAGATTGTTTTCGTTATTCTGGCTGTTTCCCCTATCCACCATGGATTCCCGTCTTCGCGGGAAAGACGATAGAGAAGGGTGACACCCTTCGCCTCCACGTCTTCCCCGGCTGCCCGGAGACATGGATTGGGTTGTGCTGTTTTACAGTCGAACACTCGCTACCTTTTGTATCGCCAAGTGACCGGGGATCCATGCTTGGATTTACATTGTCCTCCTGTATGAGGCTCTGATGGTAAGGGAGCGCAAGCACACCCTGTGTGGTGTCGCGTGGCAGATTGTTTTAACGACTCACGACTCACGACTCACGACTCACGACTCACTATTCACCTTTCACTATTCACCGGCGTTTCCCCCTTTATTCAATTAAAAAGACAATCAGGTCTGTCGGCCCGTGGACTCCGAACTGCAGGATGAGTTCGATGTCGGCGGTTTTGGAGGGGCCGGAGATGAGCAGGCTGTTGGTGGGGGCTTTTTTGGCCCAGTCCAGTTTTTTTAAGGCTTCGGGAAAGGAGGTATAGATTTCGCTGGCTTTAACGAGGGCGATGTGAACCGGTGGAACCAGGGAGAGGAGGCGGGGCTCTTCCGGGGTGGGCCAGAGGATCATGGCGGCGGCTTCGGCGATGCCTCCCATGGTGGTGGTGATGCCGGCACTGATGCCGAAGAGTTCGTCCCGGAACTCTTCTATGTCCTGGGTCCAGGGGATGAGGTTGGTGGGGTGGGGCTTTGCCGCCCAGCTTTTTTCGAGCAGGTCCCCGCACCAGGTTTTTTTCCCGTAGGCAAGGGTGGCGAGTTCTCGGGTTTGGAGTAACTTGCGCAGGGCGTCAACCCAGGCATTTCCCTTGACACGGTACACTTCCGAGCGCACGGCTTCCATGAGCTCCACAAAACGATTGATCCGCTTGGCCGGAGACAAGGCAGGGGGGCTCCAATGTGCAGCCTCCGGGGTATAGGGGGCGATGGCGCCGGCGTTTTTGTAGAGACGCGAGAGGATCTGGGTTCTGGCGGACGGTCTACTCATGGCGAATGCCCTCCTGTCGGGTGAGCTGCTTGAGGCTCTCTTTGGCAAAAACGGGTTTGGTGCGTACGCGGGTCCAGGCCTTCAAAGGGCCGACATTCGGAAGAATGCGGCCGGCGATGGCCAGGGTTTTCAGCATGGCCCAGTTGAGCATTGGGATGGTTTGGGAGTAGCGCCAGCCCTTCCACACGACCCTCTCCACGGCGTTTCGTTTGAACCCGTGGCCCGGGATGACCCCTTTGCCCCGTTTCAGGTAGCTTTCATTTCTCATGCGGCGAATCAGCTCAGGGATGGGTATTTTTACCGGGCAGACTTCGCTGCAGGCGTTGCACAGGGAGGAGGCGAAGACGAGCTCCCCTTTGGTATCGAGGCCTTCCAGTTGGGGCATGAGGATTTCACCAATGGGGCCGGGGTAGGTGGAGTTATACGCGTGGCCCCCGATGCGGGTGTAGACCGGGCAGTGGTTGAGGCAGGTGCCACATCGGATGCATTGCAGAACCTGCCGGAGTTGGGGGTCGGCCAGCATGCGGGAGCGGCCGTTGTCCAGAATGACCAGGTGTACCTCTTTGGGGCCGTCTTTTTCCCCTTTCTGGCGGGGGCCCTTGATCATGTTGAAGTAGGTGGTGATGCGCTGCCCGGTGGCCGACCCGCAGAGGAGGCGGTAAAGCGGGGGCACCTCGTCGAGGGTCTCCACCACTTTTTCAAGGCCCATGAGGGCCACATGCACCGGGGGGACCGTGGTGCACATGCGTCCATTGCCCTCGTTCTCCACCAGGCAGAGGGTGCCGGTTTCAGCCACGGCGAAGTTGACCCCGGAAAGACCGATGTCTGCTGTCCGGTAATGCTCCCGGAGGATTCTTCGGGCTGTGGCCAGGAGGATGTCCGTGTCTTCGGTGTAGTCGGTGCCCGGAATTTTATCGGCAAAGATTTTCCCGATCTGCTTCCGGTTCTTGTGGATGGCCGGGACAATGATGTGGGAGGGCGGTTCGTTGTTAAGCTGGATAATGAACTCCCCCAGGTCGGTTTCCAGCGCCTCTTTGCCGTGGTCCTTCATAAAGGCGTTAAAGTGCATCTCTTCGGAGACCATGGATTTACCCTTGACGACTTTGCGGGCGCCATGGGCCTCCATGATGGAGAGCACGATGCGGTTGGCCTCTTCTGTGGTTTCTGCCCAGTGCACCATGATGCCGTTTTTCTGGCAGCGAGCTTCCAGCTGTTCCAACAGGCGGGGAAGCCGGGTGAGGCCGCGGGCCTTGATCCGGCTGCCAATTTCCCTCAGGGCTTCGGTGGCTTCCGGGTCGTCAAAGACGGCGAGTCTTTTTTGCCTCAGGCTCTGGGTGGCAAACCGGAGGTTGTCCCGCAGCTGGGTGTCGGCAAGGGCTCGGGCCGCAGCCCTGGCAAAGGTCGCTTTTTTCGGCTTATCCATGGATTCGCTCCAGTATGAATTCGGCAATGTGGTGCCCGGAAATGGGGTTCTTACGGCTCTCCATGTGGCCGCTGATGTTCATCATGCAGCCACAGTCTCCGGTGATGAAGGCCGAGGCTCCGGTGTTTTGGATATCGCGGACTTTATCCTTCACCATGGCGGCCGAGATCTCCGGGCGTTTTACGGAAAAAGTGCCGCCGAATCCGCAGCATTCATGTTCGTTTTCCAGCTCCACCAAGGTGACGTTGGCCAGTTGCCTGAGCAGAGCCTTGCTGTCTTCGGTGCAGACCATCTCTCTGCGGGCGTGGCAGGAGCTGTGCCAGGTCAGGGTGACGGGGGGACCTTTGTCGGTGTAGGTGGCATTGAGGCTGTGGCGCAGGAAGGAGGTGAGCTCAAAGATGCGTTCCGAGAAACGTTTGACCCGGAAGTAGTCGGGCTCATGCTCAAAAAGAAGGGGATAGTGGATTCGCATCATGCCCGCGCAGGACCCCGAAGGTACCACGATGGGGGCGTTGCTGCCGGAAAAAGCGTCTACCTGAGCCAGGGCCACGGCGCGCGCTTCATCCGGGAAGCCCGAGTTGTAGGCCGGTTGTCCGCAGCAGGATTGCCGTGAGGGGTAGATGACCTCCACCCCCTCACGCTGGAGAAGGCGAATGCCAGCCATGCCCGCCTCCGGGTAGATCATATCCGACAGGCAGGTTCCGAAGTAGTAAACAGTGGAGGGATTTTGTGGGAATTCTGTCATGGTGGTGTCCTGTGTCCGGGAAAGGATTGGCGAAAAGAGTGGAAAAAGGGCAAGAATCCTGCGGTTGTGGGGCTCGAATCGGGGGAGGTCAGAGAGAGAGTGAAGGCGCTTTCAGATCAATGAGGACATGTGCAGGATCAACAGAAAATCAATAGCTTATTATGCCGGATTGGGGGCGGGGTGTCAATGAAGGCAAGGTTTGGAGATGAGGAGGCGGTGAGAAATGGAGCGCCGCACTCCGGTGCGGCTTTTGGATTTGTTAAAATCGGCCACCCGCCACCCCATCTATATGCCGTGGGAGCGTGGGGTGGGCGGGTGGCCGAGTATTAATGGTGGGTCAGTGGCTATTTGTCTCTGTAGATCTCTTCGAATTCATACCAGAGGGTGTCACGGAACTCGGGGGCCGAGATATCGATGAGGGCCTTGGCTCTCTGTTCGATTGTTTTTCCCGTGAGGTGGGCCAGGCCATGCTCGGTGACGATGTAGTCGACATCATTTCGCGAGGTGGAGACGGCCTGTCCAGGGGCCAGGGTGCTGACAATGCGTGACATGGCACCTTTTTTTGCGGTGGCTGGCATGGCGATAATGCTGCGGCCATTTTTCGACCTTCGGGCGCCTCGGACAAAGTCCACCTGGCCGCCGACACCGGAGAACTGACGAGCTCCCATGCTGTCTGCCGCGACCTGGCCGAGGAGGTCCACGGCGATGGCGGAGTTGATGGAGACCATGTTGTCGTTTTGGGAGACAATAAAGGGGTCGTTGACGTAATCCACGGGGTACATCTCCACCATGCAGTTGTTGTCTCCCCATTGGTATAAGGTCTGGCTGCCGATGGCAAAGGTGATGACGATTTTGCCGGGGTGGATCTGCTTGCGTCGGCAGTTAACGACACCATTTTCTACGAGTTGCATGACCCCGTCTGAAATCATTTCAGAGTGGATGCTGAGATCTTTTTTCTCGCCCAGAAAGGTGAGGACGGCGTCGGGAATGGCACCGATACCGAGCTGAAGGCAATCCCCGTCTTCGATGAGCCCGGCCACGTGGGAGCCGATGGCTTTTTCTACCTCGCCGATACGCGGCAGGGGAAGCTCAATCATCTGTCGGTCACTCTTGACGAAGAAATCGATGTCTGAGACATGGAGAAAGGAGTTGCCGCCGATTCGGGGCATGTGAGGAGAGACTTCTGCGATGACGATTTTTGCCGATAAGGCCGCTTCCAGGGTGTAATCCACGGAAATACCAAGGCTCATGTTGCCCATCTTGTCGGGCTCAGACACGGTGATCAGGGCCACATCCACGGGCAGGTGTCCGTTTCTGAACAGAAGGGGGATTTCGCTGAAATAGCAGGCCGTGAAGTCTGCGCGCCCTTCGGCGATGGCTTTGCGGGATCCACCCCCGGCAAAGATAGAGTTGTGGCGGAAACTTTTTTCGTATTCCGGCTGGCAGTACGCACTTTTTCCCATGGAGACCATGTGAACGATCTCTACGTTTTCTACCTCTTCGGCCCGATTGACCAGGGCGTCCAGGATGGGCTCAGGGGAACCGCAGGCGTGGCCCGCCACGACACGGTCGCCAGAGTTAATTTTTCGGGCGGCCTCCTCAAGGGTGATCTGCCGGTTTTCGTAATGTGCATTCCAGTTCATATGCTCTCCTCATCCACCCACTGAGAGTGCGCTGTTGGCCAGGTCACGGCTCGGTTCGGATGTTGTTTCTTCGATAAAAAGGCGGACGTCAGCCTCGGAACGGATCCGGAGAATGGGAAGATGCTGCGTATTGGCGAGCTCCACGCAGCAGGTGGGGCAACCCGCGACAACGAGTATGGCTTCCAGATTCTCCGCATCCGGGGGGAGCAGGGTGATCATCGTCCGAAGGTCTCTTTCGATGATCTTTACCTGCTGAACCCTGTCGTAGCGGGGGGCGCACCCCCCGCAGTACTTGAGGCCGATACGCCTCGGGAGTGGAGAGGGACCCGTAAGGGTCCCTGTTTGCGGTTTATTCATCGTCCTTTGTGATGCCGCACAGGCGCTTGGCAACTTTCTGCTTCTCTTTGAGGTTGACCTGGCGGGAGATCATGATGCGCTGTGCCTGGGGAGACCCGGCACCGTGCATGGATTCCGTGAGGTAGCCCACGGCGGCGGTGCCGAGGGTCAGGTTTTCGATGAGTCGCAGCATGCGCATACGGTCTTCGGTGGGCACTTCGGCGTTGCCTTTAAAATATTTTTCTACCCATTTTCCTACTTCCGGAGATCGGAAATCTTCTTCAGAGGGAAGGGTGACCATGAGACCACCGGCGATGTCCTGTGCCAGGCGCGAAATTTCGTAGGGGAAACGCGTTACGTTCTGTTTGCAGACGTTGGCAAGGAGGGTGTTGACATAGTAAGTACCGGACTGTTCTTTGTGGCCCTCGGCCGCACAGGCCACGGAACCGCAGAAGAGGGTTTCGTTCAGGTGGTTCATCTCAATGATTTTGTCTTTAACGTGGGAGGCTTTCTGGGCACCGTTGAACTCGGCGATGGTCTGGGTGGCACCGATGAGGACGTCCCCCACGCCAGCCTTGCAGGCATAGCTCTGACGGTGATAGGAAGCGAACTGTTCCACCAGCTGACCGGCAAAATCCCACTCTTTGTACATGAAGATTCGGTCCCAGGGGACAAAGACGTCTTCAAAGACGACGAGGGCTTCGTGACCGCCGAACAGGACGTTGCCTCGGTCGATGTTGCCGCTTTCTGTTTTTCGTGTGTCGCAGGACTGGCGGCCCATGATGTAGGTGATGCCCTCGGCATCGCTGGGCAGAGCAAAGCTGATGGCGTAGTCTTTGTCTTCTTCGCGCATGGCGATGGTGGGCATGATGATGATCTCGTGGGAGTTCACCGCGCCAGTCTGGTGCGCCTTGGCGCCTCGGACCACGATGCCGTCTTTGCGTTCTTCCACGACATGGAGGAACATGTCAGGATCTGCCTGCTTGTGGGGGGGCAAACCGCGGTCGCCTTTGGGATCGGTCATGGCGCCGTCGCAGACCAGGTCATTTTCCTGAACAAACCCAAGGTAGTCAAGGAAGCGTTTGTTGTAGTCGGTGCCGTATTTGGCATCAATATCAAAGGTGGTCATGGACAGGGCGTTCATGGCGTCCATGCCGACGCAGCGCTGGAAGCAGCAACCGGTGATGGAGCCCATGAGGCGGCACATCTTGGTTTTTTTCACCAGGTCTTCGGTGCTCTGGTGGATATGGGTGAAACGGTTGATTTTTTTGCCGGTGAGGTGACTGGTGGCCGTTAACAGATCTTCGTACTCAGGCTTGTGAGCGCAGTCATAGGTGGCGGCTACCGCATTCATAGAGGGGCGAATGATAGGATCGTCCACGACGTTTTCTACTTTTTTGCCGAATTGGTAGACATTCAGGTTGAGATTCCTCAAACTCGCTTCATATTCCGCTGCGGTTTTCATTATGCATACTCCTTGTTCTTACTTAATGGATGGAACGTCCCGACATCAGGGCGCTAACAAGAGATTGAATGGGGTGAAAGCCGGCCATCCAAAATGACTGTTGATTAGGTATTCCAAGAAGCGTGCCATGAATGGATATTTTATTGATAATCGGACGCAAAATCTTGAATCACTCATATAAACAAGGGGATAGTGGAGGACCTGACGAGGAAGAGCCTTTGGGATGGTTTTTTTTGTCAGTCTCTTTGGGCCTGCAGGAGATGCAAAGGCGCATCAAATAGAGGGCAATATGGCCGAAAAGGCATTTAAAACAAGATCTAAGACGATGGATGCAGAGATGCATTGCGATGCATAGTGGCATCAAGGCACGGGTCTTCTCGGAAGCGGGCCGTAAAGGTTCTCTCACAGGGAATAGAAGTGTGTTCCCTATAACCCGGATATTTCATGAGAAAACAATCAGGACGAAGGAATGATTCGTCATGACAGTTCTTCGCCGTCATATTTTTCGTTGTTTCAAAAATGCAAAATGTAATCCACGGTATTCTGTCTGATTTTCTCACCCTTCGGGCGAGCCGGGTACACTCATCTGCCGCGTTATCAGAGCTTTGAGGTAAACCACTACATCTTCAGCTCTGATGCCTTGCATATGAGCGCACCCAACTCGTGCAATATCCGGGTTAACCCGGATATTTCATGAGAAAACAATCAGGACGAAGGAATAATCCGTCATGACAGTTCTTCGCCGTCATATTTTTCGTTGTTTCAAAAATGCAAAATGTAATCCACGGTATTCTATGTGATTTTCTCACCCTTCGGGCGAGCCGAATTCAGCGACGGGGAGGACAGGATGGCAGGGAAAAGAGGTGGGTTCAGGCAAAGGGGTCGTTTTATTGGTGACGACAGAACCACCATGGAGGCAGAGCCTCCGGGATGGGCATCCCCGAATGGCGCCTGGGGACAAGGGGCGTTTGATTCTTTTATCGTTTCCCTGTATTTAAACGCCCCGTCATCTCCGGCTTCAGTTGCATGGCTGATATTCCCATGGAGAGAGTCGATAGAAAAAAGAGGGTCAGGGTGGCAAGGGAGACGATCAGGTCAGGGGATGGGGGCTGTGCGCTCAGTGTCGCGGACGCACCGCCGCTGATAAGGGCCATCACCAGAGAGACCAGGGCGCATCCGATGATTCCGCCTTTTTTTTCAGAGAGGGCAAGGGTAACAGAGAGAAGCAGGAGGGTGATTTTAATCAGAGACAGCCCCTGAATGACCAGGAGGCCGTAGCCCAAGTCAAGGGCCCAGGCAATCGTGAGGATTGCCAGGGCAATTTTGCGGGACCGTGTGAGCTGGATATGAC
>NZ_JAQYWB010000015.1 GCF_030145185.1 Desulfoluna sp.
GCCCGAAGGGTGAGAAAATCAGACAGAATACCGTGGATTACATTTTGCATTTTTGAAACGACTGAAAATATTACTGCAAAGAGCTCTAATTATATATTATTCCTTAGCCCTGATTGTTTTCTCATGAAATATCCGGGCTAAGGCACCATCTATTATGGGTATGGAGTGAGGGAGATCCAAGATGAAAAAAATCGGAATGGTGCTGGTCTTTTTTTTCTGTAGCGGGACGGCCATGGCGGCATTGCCCCCCCAATATCAAAACGCCAACGATCTGGATGTTATGGTGGCATACATCAAAGCACACCCTGAGGTTGCCGCGAGATTAAAATCGATTGATCTTAAGTCCTATACCATCCATTTTGGAGAGGGGGGCTCGGTCATTTTTGGTCGAAAAAAAAGGGTAAAACCCTTTGGTTGGGTCGGACCGGCAGCCCCCCTGGAGTTTAAGAAGCGAACCTGCGTCGGCAGCTAATGGGGGATGCGAGGTGCCCAGAGCCTCCGGCGGTCCTGCGGGGGGCTAAATTTTTGCTTGATTTTATAAAGACGGGTTTAAGAATTATCTTTTTTATTTAATTTATTTTGTACCCGCTGCTCACGACAGCAAAGCTGTCTTGCCCCTGTCTGATACCCTACGCACGCATTGTCTATATTTTGGTATGAATTGTGTCTGGACCCACGACGACAAAGAGGACATACTGCAGCCATGCAGGGCGGGCATCAGATCGTGGGGATGAACCTCCCCTTATGACAGCCTGATTTCTATAAATATCATTACAGGGTCAAGCCATCTGCCGGTTGCACCTATCAGCCGCCGATGGCTGACGTTCGGCGGACCTCACATGAACTTGCTTTTTGATCTCGACGGCACGTTAACGGATTCCTTTCAAGGCATCACGAAGTGCATCCAACACGCCCTTGTTTCCCTTGACCGACCGGAGCCCCCGGCTGAAAGCCTGCGCTGGTGTATCGGCCCTTCGTTGAAGGAGAGCTTTACCAAACTTCTGGGCGCGCAGGATGAATCGCTGGTGGATGAAGCGATCGACCTGTATCGAGAGCGCTTCGGCTCCATCGGGCTGTATGAGAACAAGGTCTATCCCACCATCGAAGAGACTCTCCATGAACTCAAGGAAGGCGGCCACCATCTTTGTGTGGCGACCTCCAAGCCCACGGTTTTTGCTCGCCGAATCCTCCATCACTTTGATCTGGCATCCTATTTTTCAACGATTGACGGCAGCGAATTGAACGGTGTGCGGTGCGACAAGGCCTCGTTGATTGCTCACATCATCGCACGCGACGCCATGATTCCGGCGGACACCGTAATGATTGGAGACCGTGAGCATGACATGATCGGGGCCTGCAGAAATGGAATTGCCGGATGGGGCGTTTTGTGGGGCTATGGCTCAAGAGAGGAGCTGGATGCGGCCGGTGCCTGTGCGTGCATCGAGACCCCCGGTGATGTGTGTAAAAAAATGTAACGATTCAGCTTATGCCTCCGGCGGCCCTGCCGGGGGCCAACCTTTTGAAAAGGTTGCCAAACAGGCCTTTAAAAAAATCTTGGGTCAATTTAAAACCTAAGGCAAATGTGATTTGACCTGAGGAATCGCCTACGCCCATGTCAATACGTCACCATTCGAACAACGCCAATGGGCTACGGCGCGACAAGCGATCCGTCTTCGCCTGCGGCTACGCCGTGACATGGGGACAAAGCGCATTTGCAACCTGCTTTCAAGGTGGCACACCTTGCCGCCGGAGGCATTTTTTTGGCCACTTTAACCATGGAAGGCTGTTTTTCATGAGCTGAACAGTGACAATCGAAGCAGCGTTTCATTAAGGAAGTGAAGAGTTTTCATGGGATATTCAATCGAACTTTATTTTGATCGTCAGTTTGAGACAAAAATTCGCCTGTTGTGGACTCAACTCGCAGAGTCCGGGGTGCCCTCCATCCTGCATAAAATTGGCAGCAGGCCCCATATCAGTCTGGCCGTCCTGGACACGATTGATGTCGGCCAGGTGGTGAATCTGTTGGACGCATTCAGTCAAGAGTCTTCTTCATTTTGCCTTGAATTCTCAGCGATTGGATTGATTCCCGGAGACCTGCAGTCCGTGTTCTTGGCTCCGGTGCCGACGAGTGCACTTCTTGAGATGCAAAGCGCTTTGTACCGGCTGTTGCAGGACCACGGGTGCCTGCCACGGGACCACTACAAGCCGAATCTCTGGTTGCCGCATTGTACGATTTCCAAGGAATTGATCGCCTCGGATGCTTTAAAAACCGTGGGTATGTGCCAGGCCGGTTCAGTCATCGGAATGGCTCATATTATCGAGTTGGGTTTGATTGAATTCAGGCCAAGAAAAAAAATAAAAGGGTTTGTCCTGTAGAACAGGCCCTTATGAATCGGGAAGGCCCGAAGCAGGCGAAGAACCTCAGAGCGAGGGTGACGCGTCAAGCACGTCGGGCACCCTCGCTCAGACCGGGCGGATTTTGTGTGATGGTGCTGGGCATTTTGTTTACATCTTTCCATGAGTCAGAGGTTGCTATGCCATATTTCACCCATGATGATCTTTCTCTTTTTTACCGGGAAAATGGGACCGGAGAGCTCCTGGTCATCCTTCCAGGAAACACCTCGTCTTCTTCCTGTCATGAGGAAGAGTTGGACTATTTCGGTCAAACCTATCACGCCGTCTCTTTTGATTTTCGCGGGACCGGCAAGTCTCAGCGTCTCGCCACCTGGTCACAGGACTGGTGGGACCTGTGTGCGGAGGATCTGGCCGCCCTTGTCTCCCACCTGGGCCAAAAACGGTGCGCGGTGATGGGAACAAGTGGTGGCGCTTTGGTCGCCTTGTTGTTTGCGATTAAATATCCAGATCTTGTGTCCGGGGTTGTCGCAGACAGTTGTGCCGAATTGTTTGCACCGGACAATTTGCGTAGCGAAGTGTCTGAGCGGTCGCTTCGATCCATCGATCAGGTTGAATTCTGGGCGTATGCAAACGGTGATGACTGGGACACTGTCGTGGCCGCCGATAACAAGCTGTTGCTTGATTTTGCGGACCAGGGCGGGGATCTTTTCAAGGGACGATTGAACACCATCACATGTCCGGTTTTATTTACCGGGAGCCTTAACGACTCTTTTATCCCGGATTTGGGGGTACAAAACATTGGGATGTCAAAACAGATTCCAGGCAGCCGTGTTTTCGTACACAACGATGGGGATCACCCGTTTATGTGGGCCTGTCCCACTGTTTTTCAATCCGAGAGCGACGCCTTTCTGAGGGATGTGGTTTATGTCGAATGAGGCCATAAGACTCCCTTGCACCACGGGGTTCCCGATGTCTATTTTATAAAAAGCACTCTGGCGGCAAGGCGAGCTTGCTCGAAAGCGGCCTTTTATGACGCCTTGTGCCGTTTCCCCCAGGTTTATTTCTTACGATTTACGTCACATTTTATTCCTTGGACGCCCCGCCGTAAGGGTCGGGGGTTCAAGGACCTTCCTTTTTACTGACCCGTGTCATCCTGATGGGCTGAGAGACAAATATTCCGGTCCTGTGCGGGAAAATTCATGGATATCAGGAGAGTGAAATGTCTGAAATGAACAGGAATAGGCTGGCAGGCGTTGTCTGTGTGGTTTCAGGTGTGTCGCTGGCTTTGTGGGCCTTTCTCAAGGGGGGGGAGGCGCCCATACCCATGGGTTTGATTTTTGTCGGGATTTACGTCCTGGTGATGAAGCCCTTGGGGAAGGGGTAAATTCTCCGGGGGGGCGGTCGAATACCGTCCAGGAATTCTGACCTTTGGGCGTATTCGTTGTGAGAGACCGTCCGCTGAAAACCCCTTTAAAATTGAAATCAAAGCCTGTTTGATTGTCTCATTTGTTGATTTGAGCGATAAACTATGTTCTCTTATGGCGAGAAATTTAAGGGACAACCAACCGGGCTTAACTTTTTTAAAAAAGGAGTTTCAATGCTCTATTCATTCGACGGAAAGCAGCCAATCGTGGGGGAACATTCGTATGTCAGCGAGCTGGCAAGCGTCATCGGCGACGTGGTGATCGGCGACAACTGCTATATTGGCCACGGGGCCATTATCAGGGGCGATTACGGCAGGATTGAAATCGGGGACGGCACCGCCGTGGAAGAGGGCGTCATCATTCATGCACCTCCCGGTGCCGTGAATCATATTGGAGCCCGCGTGACCCTGGGCCATAAGGCCGTGATTCACGGGAAATTTATTGGAGACGGCGCCGTCATCGGTATGGGGGCGGTCCTGAGCATCCTCTCCGATGTGGGGGTGGGCGCCATTGTCGCCGAAGGTGGAATCGTCAAGGCGAACCAGGTGATCCCGGACCACGTTGTCGCCGCCGGGAACCCGGCCAAAGTCATCCGGGAGGTATCCTCCGACGACAAGGCTCTCTGGGATTTCGGCAAACAGCTCTATATCGATCTGGCCCAAAAATACCTGGATGAAGGGATGGAGCCGGTTCCGCTTTAAGTCCTGAATGTGCCGACAGGGGGCGCATCCTTTCCGTCTGCAGGCGGGATGCTTTGCCATCCGAGGGGGTGCCACCCCGGCCACGATGCGCCCATGGCACTGCCTACTGCATCTGCCAGGTGCCGTCGTCGGCCAGGCATCCGTTTTTAACGGTATGCTCTTTTTTTCCTGATTTCGGGATGAGGTCAAATCGCAGTGAGACACAGGCTGTGTCGCCATCCTTGAAGGCCCGCTGGAGGGAGACGGTTCCTTGGATGCCGGAATCGGGGTTGGCCCAGTGGGTGGATTTGAGGTCCATATTATTCAGAAGGCGTGCGGTGGCTTCCACCACACGCTTTTCGTCTTCTTGGGTCAATTTTCGTGTGGTGAAAAGGGAGCCGGTGATGCTGTTACCGGCCGCCATGAGCAGTTTGAAGGGGGAGGTGAGGACCCCTTTGACCATGCCGGTCACCGCCTCTTGAGAGGCTTTGCCGGCAATGCCCTGGGCGTCTGCCACGAGGACCTCCACCCGCGTCAGGGTGTCGGGTATCTGCAATCGAATGGCTTCGGACTCTTTGAGAGCCTGTTCAATCAGGGGGAGGGCGGTTTCCACCTGGGCCGTGACGGTGTTCACGGTCTCGGTGAGCAGGGGCAGGTGTGTTTCAAGCTCTTTTGCCTGGGCTTGGATGGCATCGACCCGGGTGAGGATAGAGGGGAGCGTTTCTCGGATTTTTTCCACCTCTTCAAGGATGGCAGGGACCGCGTTGCGCACCTGCGCCATCTCCGTGAGAATGGACGGCACAGTTTTTCTGATCTCTTCCACCTCCGCCATAACAGGGGGGAGCGCGTTGGTGATCAGAGGAATGGTGTCCACGATGTCGTCAATTCGGGTGTTTACCTCCTCCACGTGGGAGAGGATGGCCGGGAGTTCTTTCGTGACGCCCTGGATGCTGCAGGCCAGCCAGGCCATGGCGCCGGCAAGAAGGATCAGGGCGACGGTCAGGGCGATGGTGAGGGTGTTTTTCATGGGAGCCTTCTATGGTTACAGACGTTTTAGCCTAAGTGGCTTCGCCACCCTTGCCGCCGGAGGCAGGTTTTTTGTTCTTTAAAACACCCTGTCGGCTAATTTTTTAGCCTTCTGGAGCCAGTGTCCCACCCGGGTGTCCACGGCCGTCAGGGCCGCGTGGGGGCAGACCTCGACGCAGCAGTAGCAGCGGATGCAGGTCTCAAGGTCAAAGGCCACGGCCTCGTCGGTCTCGGTGATGGCACCCACCGGGCAGTAGGTGAGGCATTGATTGCATTTTTTGCAGGCGGCCGGGTTCACCACGGGGCGCTGGACCATGTGTTTGCGGATGAGGTCTTTCATGAAAGGCGGGCCAAAGGTCACTGGGCTCTGGGTCGGCAGCTTGAAATCTGAGAAGATTTTTTCGGGCAGGGGGGCGTTCGGGATGGCCTGGATGTGCCCCAGGGTCAGGGCGGCCGCCAGGGTGGGCAGGGCTTCAGGGGCCAGGCCCGCCATACGGGCGCAGGCCGCGTCGACGGCATGGATGTCCGCTCCGGCCACGAGGAAGCCCATGGGGCGAGGCGTTCCATTTTTTCCGGGGCCCTGGCCCTCAAGGCCTGTGATGGCGTCAACAAGCGTCACCGTGGGGCGGATCGCCTCGGCGATGCCCACCAGGAGCCTGGCGAATTGGTCCCTTTGAATGCCTGCCCGCGCATGCCATTTTGGTTTTTCAAATCCCACCACGCAACCGAAGAGGTTTTTAACGCCCAGGGTCAGGGTCATCATGGCGTGGGTTTTAAACTTGGGCAGGTTGATGATTGTCTGAGTCTTCAGGGCCTCTGCGGCCAGGCCGATGGTGCCAAAGGGCGCACCGATGTCAATGGGTGCGGCTGTTTCGAATCCTTTTACCTCCACAGGCATTCCCTTTAAGGCTTCCTGAAAACCTCCCATCCTCCAGATTTTTTCCACACTTCCCACGGCCGGGCTGTCGGCGATGAGGGGTGTTCCCCCATGGTCGAGAACCCAGGCGGCTGCAGCTCTCACCACCAGAGGATGGGTGAGGATCGCCTTGTCGGGTGGCGCGGCCAGCAGCAGATTGGGTTTGATGAGGACCCGCTCACCGGTGGTGATGGCCCTGGGAATATGGCGGTCCAGCAGCTCCCCCACCTGACGGGTGAGTAAAGTCTGGTCGTAGGCGGATGGGACGATCTCAGGGGTGGGCATGGCGCAACCTTTATTACATAAAATGGGTTATGAAATATTGACAGTTCGAAGACCCGAGTGGTAACATTTTTTCCCTTTCATTGGGGAAAGAACCTTGTAAACCAGAAGGAGACTCGTACGTGTTTCAACAACCTGAACTCTGGCAAATCCTGGCCGCCAATGTGGCTGTGGCCTTCGGTGCCTTTATCCAAAGCGGCACGGGGTTCGGCATGGGGCTTTTGTGCGTGCCCCTCCTGACCCTTATTAATCCTGTCTTCGCGCCGGGCTCCTTTCTTTTGGCCAGCATGTTTCAGAACAGCGTCATGATCGTAAGAAACCGTCAGGGCATCCGGAAGGACTGGCTTGCGGCAATTCTTCCCGGTATTGTCATGGGTGCTGCCGTGGCCTATGTCGCTTTGAAAAACCTGAAAGGCTCGGGGGTTGAGCTATCCATCGGGATCACCATTCTTCTTGCGGTGGCCATAAGTGCCATAGGCCTTCGCGTGGCCTTGGGGCGAAAAACCCTTGTGGCCGGCGGGACCATCGCCGGTATGATGTCCACCGTGGCCGGTGTCCCCGGTCCCCCCCTGATCCTTCTGCTTCAAAACGAACCCGGCCTGCAGATTCGGGCCAACCTCGGCATTACCTTTATGGCGGGAAGCTTTTCATCCATTGTTGCCTTTTACTTTGCCGGACGTTTCGGCCTTCTTCACGCGCTCCTCGGCCTCTCTCTCCTCCCCGGAATTTTGACGGGCAGCCTCCTGGCCGGACCCTTTGCCCGCCTTCTCGATCGGTCTTTCCTGCGGCCCGCTCTCCTTATTCTCGTCAGTTTCGGTGGCCTGGCCCTGATTCTTCGGAATATTATGTAAGTTTACATCAGGTTTTTTCCGTCCTGCAATTTTTGAGCGAGGGTATCGTCCAGGGCTGTCATGCCACCAAGATCTGAACCGGTCGCCGAGAATGCGGAGCCGGTTTTTTCTTTGATGGCGGCCTGAAGCCCTTTCCCAAATTCAACAGAGAGCTCTTGGGTGGCGTTTTTAAGGGCCTTTTTCAGGATGGTATCGAGATCGGACGAGATCGAGAGGTCGTAGTCGTCCAGGGGGCCGCTTGCAGACCCCTGGATGGAGAAGGCCTTCACCTCTTTCAGGGAGCGGCTGAGGGCCTGCTGGAGTTTGCCCTGGTCGGTGGATGTGGCAAAACGCACCTGGGTTAATTTTGCGGTGAGGTCGGCGTCGAGGGTGGTTCCTCCGGAGATGTCCGCTTTGCCGGTGACGGCAGCTGAGGCACCCTGCATGCGCAGAGAGTCTTCAGAACCCACGGGTTTGATGCCGATGCCGGTACCCGAAAAGGTGAATCGGTCGCCCGCGGTTTTGGGGCTGACCCGGTCCAGGATGGCCGTCAGAGCCACCGAATCGATCCCTTTGAGTTTTTTGCCCGAAAGGGTCAAGGCCATGGGGCGCCCCACCAGGGGTTGCTGGGCGGTGACGTTTTTAAGGGTCCCGGCGAGGATGCCTGCGGGAATTTCCACTTCAAGCGATCCGTTTGAGATGAGAAAGTCCGGCAGGGGCCGTTTTTCCGTGAAGGCTATGTCGATCCCTTTTCCCCGGATGCGCTTGACCTCGGCCTCTTCTTTTGTCTCCGTTGCGGGCGCGTTCTTGTCCGTCTTCTTTTTTTCTAACATCGGCTGAATCTTTTTGTACCACTTGACTGCGGTCGCCACTTTGCCTTTGAAGGCATCTCCGAAGAGAAGGGAGGTGACGTTGTCGAGGCCCGTGGCGGAAGGTCCGTATTTTTTCTCAAGCCGATCGTAGTCCGCTCTGGCCAGGGACGGCAGGGCCTTTACTCGTGTCTTAAGGGTTTGGATATCCGTCTCGAGATCTTTTTTAACGGTTTTTATGGTGCCCAGGTCCTGCTCAATTTCATCCGTGATTTTTTTGAGGTCCGAGGCCTTGCTTAAGAGTGCCTTCCACCCTGATTTTCCGCTTTTCAGAGCTTTAATGCGGTCTTCGTAGGCCTTGAAGTGGGCCTCATCGGGCAGGGCGGCGATGCGTTCTTTATATTTTGTTTCCAGTTGCTTGATGTCGGTCTGAATTTTTTTTGCCTCTTCCAGGCTGGCGAGGGGCTCCTGTTCCAGAATTTTTCTCGGATCTTTCATATCCAGGGAGGGCAGTGAGAAGGTTTTTCCGTCTTTTTCCCCAGGCTTAAGGGGCGGGGTGGCTTTCTCTTTGCCGGCCACAGCGCCGGAGCGGCTCCGCTCGGTATCGAAGCGGATGCCCGTGGCGGACATTTCGGGAAGAATCCATTTTCGAAAGAAGAGGGGGGCCGTCTCAATGGAGAGGGCAATGCGCCGGGCTTCTACGGCGTTTCGCATGGGAGCGTCCGGGTTGGTGACGGCCAGCCCGGTGAGGGAGAGCCCGGCCGGGAAGAAGCTGAGGTCGGCGTCGGCCAGCTCGACCCGGGCTCCGACGATGAGGGTGCCGGTGGTCTCAATGGCTTTTTTCACGAGGCGGTCGGCGAAAAGAAAGGTGAAGAGAACCAGAACGGCTGTGATGACCGCAAAGGCAGCGACACCCTTGATACGAATCCATTTTTTCATGGGAAGCTCCTTTGGATCAGGCCAGGGCCTTGTAGACGTCGTAAATTTTGGATGCCTTGAAAATCTTCATCAGGCGGCTCTTGTCGACCCAGGCGAGAAGGTGGGTCCGATAGCCGGCGATGAGTCGGTTGGTTACCAGAAAGAGGGGGACAAAGAGCACCAGGGCCGTAAGAAGGCTTCCCATGACCACGGTGTTGTTGAACCGGGCCAGGCGGAAGAGGGAGAGGTTGTACAAGCTTGTCCAGAGCCCTTCCAGGGAGGGCAGGGTCAAAATCCAGTGGCCCAGGCCATGGAAGAGGGGGTCTATCAGCCAGGCGATGCCGGAAAAGATCGCCCACCCGAGAAGGCAGGCGGAAAGGTTCACCCGGACGACGCAAATAATAAATAGGATGATGAGGTTATGCAGGGAAAAGAGCGGCGTGAACCCCAGCACCATGGCGAGGCAAAGGGCCAGGCTGATCTGGGCTGGTTCCGCCTCGGAATTTAACAGTTTTAAGAGATTGGCAACCAGCTGGATCATGGGGCCTCCTTGGGATTGAAACGAAAGTATATAGATAATATCATTGGATTTTCGCAGCTTCTAAGTGGCAGGCTTTCGACTATGCATATATTTTAAATAGATTAGGTGGGGTATGTCGCAGTGTCAAGCTGAAATCAATGGTGTGGGAGACCCCTGGCGTGCGGCGAACAGGGCCGCGTCTTGCCCCATGCGTTTCGGTGTTGACGGTGTCGCCGGAGCGTCGGGGCGAATCTGCGTATGCAGAGGCGTTCGCCCCATGAGTCGCGACACCCGGCGTGCGTTCTCCCCTGGATTTCGGGAGGAAGTCTCGCTGCCGGGGGCATGCTTTTTTAATCCAGAGAGGGGAACATGTCGTATTCACCGCTCTTTTTTTTGAGGACGGCATCGGTTCGGTCGAGGATTTTTTTTACCAGGGTTTTTGAGGTCCGTTCGGCAAATCGGATGCCGTTGCAGTCGCATGGGGAGAGCATGTCGCCTTTGAGCCCCGAACTGCGGGTGATGGCACCCTGCCAGAGGATCTCACCGGTTTCGATATGAATCGCCTTGACCGAATAACTTATCGTGGTGCAGGAGATGGCCTTCATTTTTCCCTTCACACGTTCGTATTTTGCCTTTTTAAAGTCCCGGACCCTGCCGAGGATGATGACATGGGCGTGGGTCTTCTGGCCGATCTCTTTGAGCTTTGTGTCGTCTGCGTGGCCCATGTAAGTAAATTCCATCTCGCGTAAAACCCTCTCAATATCGCTCCGTTCCACGATCGTGTATCCGGATTTCATAAAGGCGGCTTCAAAGGCGTCGGTGACCACTTCGGAGACATTAAAACTGAAATTGTCCCGCGCGGCCGAACGTTTGTCGGCAAAGGGGAGGATGGCGAAGTGGTCATGCTCGAGTTCGGATAGCTGTGGGCTCAGCTCCACGTTCTGTGAGGGCTGGAGAATCGCGCATCCGGTGAGGAGCAGGAGGGCGGCAAGGGAGACAATGGATTTTTTCATGGCAATTTCCTGTGACCGGTGAGAGGTGTGAATACCTGGGCTCTGGGTGCCATCATTGGGTGTGTTACAAGTGACTTATATCCTATGGGGGCGCTGGGAGCAAGAGGGCTTGAGAGGGATCAGGGGTTTTCTTTTGGAATGAAGAGAATTAAAATAGGCACCCTGATCACATTTTTTAATTGAGGGAGATTTACATGGACGTAAAATTTAACGGCAACCTGCCCAAGGCGGAGTTGCATGTGCATATTGAAGGCACCCTGGAACCCGAGCTGATGTTTGCCCTGGCTGAACGCAATGGCATCAAGCTTCCCTATAAAAATACGGAAGCGATTCGGGCGGCCTACCAGTTTACCGACCTTCAGAGCTTTCTGGATATCTATTACGCTGGCGCGGGCGTGCTTCAGACCTCGCAAGATTTCTACGATCTCACCTGGGCCTATCTGGAGCAGTGCAAAGCCGATCATGTGGTTCACACCGAGATCTTCTTTGACCCCCAGACCCACACAGAGCGGGGGATTGATTTTGAGACGGTGCTGGAAGGAATCGACGGGGCGCTTTCTGACGCAAAGCAGAAACTCGGGATCACCAGCCATTTGATTCTCTCTTTTTTGCGGCACCTCTCTGAGGCGAGCGCTCTGAAGACCCTGGAGATGGCCCTGCCCTATAAAGACCGCATCATCGGGGTGGGGCTCGACTCCTCCGAGGCGGGGTTCCCCCCCGAGATGTTTGAGCGGGTGTTTACAAGGGCGCGTCACGCGGGCTTTATTCCCATGGCCCATGCCGGCGAAGAGGGGCCTGCCGATTACATTCATCAGGCCCTGGAGCTTTTGAAGGTGGTGCGTATCGACCATGGGGTCAGGGCCTGTGAGGACCCGAAACTCATGGATCGTTTGATTAAAGAGCGCATCCCCCTTACCGTTTGCCCCCTCTCCAACGTGAAGCTGAAGGTCTTTGAGACGCTCGCGGACCACAACATTCTCGAGATGCTGGATCAGGGGGCGTGCGTGACGGTGAACTCCGATGACCCCGCCTACTTCGGCGGCTACATGAACGCCAACTTCGAAGGGCTGATCAATGAACTGGGGATGACCGAGCCCCAGGCCCGCCGCCTCGCCGCCAACAGCTTTGAGGCCAGTTTTCTGCCGGACGCCGAGAAAAAGGCGTGGATGGCCAAGGCCCTGGGAAACGGGGGGGGCGAAGGGAAAGGGGATTGGTAGCCTCTGGCAGTGGGGGGGGCAACACTCCCTATATAAAAATGCCTAACCCGGATATTTCATGAGAAAACAATCAGGGCTAAGGAATAATATATAATTACAATTCTTTGCGGTAATATTTTCAGTTGTTTCACAAATGCAAAATGTAATCCACGGTATTCTGTCTCATTTTCTCTCCCTTCGGGCGAGCCGGGTGCACTCATCTGCCGCGTTATCAAAGCTTTGAGGTAAACCACTACATCTTCAGCTCTGATGCCTTGCATATGAGCGCACCCAACTCGTGAAATATCCGGGCTAATGTAGTGAGCTCCGAATGTACGTTGTTTCTTGTTTTTTTGAGACAACGTGCATTCGCCTTTGATGTGGCTAAATGGTTGGGTTCAATTTCGGCTGAAATTGCATGGTGAAATATCGTTTCATGCTGTTTTTGTCGACGGTTATATGTCAAAACAGTTTACATCGATATCTTATTGTTTTATATGTATAAAAATATATAAATTTTGAGATACGACTCCTCTCCTCTCCTCTCCTCTTTCAAGCCAGCATTTTTTGGCGACGTCAGATCGCCGACTTCGAACCTCGTCGCATAGAGACAGACTGCCCGATAATTCTTCGTGTGAATAAATCCTGAAAATATCTTCAAAGCCTCCCTTGTGAGTTTCTATAGGTGGGGACTTCCTCTTCTTTGCTTATGGCTGATGCTCCGCATTATCCATTGCAGGCTAAAGGGTGATAACAGAGACGATGCGCCAGACCATATTCGAAGCTAAACAACCATTTTATTAAGGCCTTTTTCGCTTGTATTGAAAGCCTTTAGTTCGTGCGAACTAAAGAACCCTAACCCGGATATTTCATGAGAAAACTGTTGATTCAGGTTAATGAGAATTTATTACCGTTGGTTGCGTAAGAAAATACAGACATTTCAAAAATACAAAATGTAATTCACCGTTTTCTGCTCGCTTTTCTCACCCTTCGGGCGAGCCGAGTGCACCCATCTTCAGCGTTATCAGAGCTTTGAGGTAAACCACTACATCTGCAGCGCTGATGCCTTGAATATGGATGCACTTAACTCGTGAAATATCCGGGCTAAAAAAGTTAACATCAGAGGAGACAGTAAAATGAAGAAAAAATTATTTGTCAGTTTGGTGTGGGTATTACTTTTATGTGTGTCACGGAGTGCCGATGCGACTCCCGTTCGCTATGATGTTTGTGGTAAGGCGAGCCTATGCAGCGAAGCGCCTGGTGGCGTATTAGCTTGTGCAATGAGCGGATACTTATTCATTGATGATGTTATGAACGTAGAAGATAACTATGAAATTTATTATATTAATCAATTCGAAATTGAACTGGGTGAGTATTCTTTTTACGGTGACTCGGGAAGTATCAAACGTAGTGAGCATGATGACTATTTATCCCTTGACGGTCAGGGTGATTGGACCCATTGGGGGTTTGATAACTGTTGTAATCATGTCGGGGCAGGCTTGCCTGATATAATGAAGTACAAAGGAGATTATGGCCATCAATGCTCACAGGACCTTGATGGCTTTCATATCGGCGGGGACAGTTTGTGTATGAAGCTGACGCGGTCTCAAGCCCCCGTTCCAGAACCATCCACGGTGTTTTTGTTTTGTACAGGATTTTTGGCAATCTTCGGTCATCGGTTCAAACGTAAAAAAAGAGAATATCCATTTGTCGTGATTGATTGAATGGTCAGGGTAAAACTTGGTTTTTTCAATTTATGGGGCATTTTTTGAAGAGATTGAAACGCCTCAAGTCCGAGGGGGGCAGCCCCCTGCCGACCTTCTCTAAGGGGTGGGGTTCAACTCCTCTGAGGCGGGGTTCCCCCCTCCCCCGAGATGTTTGAGCGGGTGTTTACAAGGGCGCGTAACGCGGGTTTTATTCCCATGACCCATGCCGGCGAAGAAGGGCCTCCCGATTACATTTACCAGGCCCTGGAGCTTTTGAAGGTGGTGCGTATCGACGATGGTATCCGGGCCAGTGAGGGCCCGAAACTCATGGAGCGCCTGATTAAAGAGCGCATGCCCCTCACCGTTTGCCCCCTCTCCAACGTGAAGCTGAAGGTTTTTGAGACGCTCGCGGACCATAACATCCTCGAGATGCTGGATCAGGGGGCGTGCGTGACGGTGAACTCCGATGACCCCGCCTATTTCGGAGGCTACATGAACGCCAACTTAGAAGGGCTCATCAACGAGCTGGGGATGACCGAATCCCAGGCCCGCCGCCTCGCCGCCAACAGCTTTGAGGCGAGCTTTCTGCCGGACGCCGAGAAGAAGGCGTGGATGGCCAAAGCCCTGGGGAACGGGGGGGCGTAACGAAAGGGGACCAGAAGCCTTCTATGGTAATGTTCAAAAAAGGTAACTATTCAGCTCATGCCTCCGGCGGCCCTGCTGGGGGCTAAACTTCTGAAAAGTTTAATAAACAGGTTTTAATAAATAATCCCAGATTTACACTGAATCAAAGGCCGATACGCTTCGTTCCACATTTCTTGGGGCCAATCACATCCGCCATTGATTCGAGAATGAGGTTAAAGCACGGATCGCCCCTGCTTGCCCTTTTTATCCCCAGATTATTTTTCATGACCCCGTTGGACGCGCGAAGGCGTCCCGCGGGGTTTTTTCTTTTTTAAGGACGGTATCCCCCTGAAAGAGCAAGTCCAGGGGGCTTTGGGTGGACGTGTGTGGAGTTCTGATGTCAAGAAAAGTTAGGCACCCCTAAAAATGTCCTTGAATCAAAATATTATTTGGGTTAAATAGTTCCCCTCTGCGGAACAGCAGGCGGGCCACGGGGAGTCCCCGAGCCTGGAAATGAGGATGGCCTCTCAGGATGGGGCCGGTTGTTTATTTAAGGGGGGAAGGCGGCGTGGCGAGACCCTGCCGACGGCAGACCGAGGATCCACCGGTCGGTCCGGGAATTCCCTGAAGATGATGGATTGATGGATTGAACGGCTGGCCTGGCCAGTTTATTTGTTGGAGGAATGATGAAGATTATACTCAGCGCTCTTTGCGCCGTTATGGTGACCTTGACCGGCCTGTCCCAGGCCTTTTCTGAAGAACTCGTCGTCTATTCGGCGCGAAAAGAACACCTGATCAAGCCCTTGTTTGATGCCTACGAGAAGAAGACCGGCGTGACGATTAAGTACATCACCGGCAAGGCGCCGGTTTTGCTGGAGCGCCTCAAATCCGAAGGGGCTCAGACCCCTGCTGACCTTCTTATGACCGTGGACGCCGGCAACCTCTGGCACGCTGCCCGTGAAGGCGTGCTCCAGCCCGTCTCCTCCAGCGTTTTGGCGGCCAATATCCCGGCAAGTTTGAGGGACCCGGAAAACCGATGGTTTGGCCTCTCGAGGCGTGCCAGGACCCTTGTCTACAGCACCGAACGCGTCTCCCCCTCGGAGCTGAGCTCCTACGAAAACCTTGCTGATCCTGCCTGGAAAGGGCGCTTGGCCTTGAGGACCTCCAAGAAGGTCTACAATCAGTCTCTGGTGGCGATGCTGATTGCCGAACACGGCGAGACAAAGACCGAAGCGATCATAAAGGGGTGGGTGAGCAACCTGGCCGCGCCTCCCTTCTCCAGCGACACCAAAGCCCTTGAAGCCATTATCGCCGGGCAGGGCGACGTGGCCGTGGTGAACACCTATTATTTTGGCCGCCTCCAGAAGAAGACCCCCGGTCTGCCCCTGGCTATCTTCTGGCCCAACCAGAGCACGGGTGGTGTCCACGTCAACGTCTCCGGTGCGGGCGTGACGGCCCATTCAAAGCACCCCGACGCGGCCAAAGCCCTCCTCGAGTGGCTCTCAGGTCCTGAAGCCCAGAATCTCTTTGCCGACGCCAACATGGAGTACCCCGTGAACCCCTCCGTAAAACCCCACGACTTCGTGGCGGCCTGGGGCGAGTTCAAAGGCTCGGATCTCGGTCTTGAAAAAGCCGGTGAACTCCAGTCCGACGCCATCAGACTCATGGATCGCGCCGGCTATAAATAAAAGGCACAGGCAGAGATAAAAAGCAGCCTCCGGCGGCAAGGTGGCGCCACCTTGAAAGCGGGTTTGCGAATGCGCATCGGGTCTCGGAAATTTGGATTGAAATGCGTTCGCATTCGCGTGAAACCTGAGGGCAGGCGATGTGCGCCACAAGCGCAAGATCTGCGGGTCATTCGCGTTCAATCCAGAGGGTGACTGTAACCGGAATAACTCCGGCGGCGGGGTGTGCCCCCTCGAAAGCGGGTTTGCGAATGCGCATCGGGTCTCATAAATTTGGACCGAAATGCGTCCGTATTCGCGTGAAACGTGAGAGCAAGCTCGCTGGGGGCTTCTTTAAGCATGCAGTGCAAGGAATTTCATGGAACGTTGTGACACCGATATGATGATGGAAAGGCCTTTGGGTCTGTTTCGGGCGGGGGGCAGGGTGGAGCCGTCCCTGGTGCTGGCCAGTGGGGTGGCACTTGTGGTGGTGTTGCCTATTTTATTTGTTATGGTCTCCATCTTTGCGGACACCCGGGATATCTGGGGGCATCTTCGTGAGAATCTTCTGGCCGGGTTGCTTTTCAACACGGCGGTTTTGTCTGCGGGGGTTTTGGCGCTCACCGCTCTTTTCGGGGTATGGGCGGCGTATTTGACAGCGTTGTGCGAGTTTCCAGGGCGACGTTTTTTCTCCTGGGCGCTTTTGTTGCCTCTTTCTATTCCCACCTATGTGATGGCGTTTGTCTACACGGGGCTTCTGGATTATTCGGGGCCGGTAGCGACCTTTCTCAGGCAGCATGTTCCGACGGTGGCGCCTTTCATGCCGCCCATCCGGTCCACGGGCGGGGTGATCCTGGTGCTGGCGCTGGCCCTTTACCCTTACGTGTTTCTGCTTGCAGCCGGCGGGTTCGCTTCCCAGGGGGAGCGGGTTCTTGAAGCCTCGCGGTCCATGGGCTTGAGCCGGAGACGCCTCTTTTTTCGGGTGATGTTGCCCATGGCGCGTCCCTTTATCTTTGGCGGCCTGATTCTTGTGTTGATGGAGACCCTGGCGGATTTCGGGGCGGTGGCTGTGTTTAATTATGACACCTTTACCACGGCGATATATAAAGCCTGGTTCGGGTTCTTCTCCATTGACGCGGCCTCCCAACTCGCCTCGCTTCTTGTGGTGATGGCCCTTGGGGTGCTTACGGCCGAGGGGTGGAGTAGGCGTCGCATGCGTTATTTCCGGGGGAGAGACGGGCGACGGGCCAAGCGAATACCCCTCTCCCGGCGGCAGGCGTTGGGGGCTCATCTTTTTCTGGGTGGGCTTTTTTCCGTGGCGTTTGTGATTCCCATGATCCAGCTTTTCGCCTGGGTGGGTGAGGCGTGGCGGGAGGAGTGGCACCTCGGGTATGGTGAGCTTCTCGGAAACTCTCTGGCTCTTGCAGGGGCGGGTGCTTTTTTGACTCTCTCCGCCGCCTTGATTCTGGCCTTTGCCGGGCGCAAGCTCACGGGCCGCTTTATGGCGATACTTTCCCGGATTTCCCTTTTGGGGTATGCCCTTCCCGGCACGGTTTTGGCTGTGGGTATGGTGCGCGTGCTTACCGGTATCGACCATATGGCCACAGGCCTTTTTGCCGTTTTGGGTGTGGCGATTTCCGGCCCTTTTCTTCAAGGCACGGTCTGGGTGATGCCTGTGGCCTATATGGTCCGCTTTTTGTCGGTGGGATTTAATGCTGTTTCAAGCAGCCTGGGGCGGGTTTCGCCCTCTATGGATGAGGCGGCCCGGACCCTGGGGGTCAGTGGCTTTTCCCTGGTGCGTAAAATTCATCTGCCCCTGATTCAGGGGGGGATGGTCACCGGCGCGATTCTTGTGTTTATCGATATTATGAAAGAGATGCCCTTAACCCTTATGACTCGGCCTTTTGGCTGGGATACCCTTGCGGTGAAGATCTTTGAGCTCACCTCCGAAGGGGAGTGGGAACGGGCCGCGATACCGGCGGTGGCGTTGGTGGTGGCAGGGCTGATTCCCGTGGGGATTCTGGTGTGGCAAAAGGAGAGAACAAACCGATGATGTATCTGAATGTAAAGGCGATCACCAAGCATTTTGGCGCTACCTGTGTGGCCCAGGGGGTTGGCTTTTCCCTTGCGCGGGGAGAGATTGGGGCTCTTCTCGGTCCCAGCGGCTGCGGAAAGACCACCCTCCTGCGAATGATCGCGGGTTTTGAAGAGCCTGACAGCGGCTCCATTCACCTTCAAAGCCGTCCTCTCTGGGAGGCTGGGCAGGGGCTTGCCGCCGAGGCGCGTCAAATCGGGATGGTGTTTCAGGATTACGCCCTGTTTCCCCACCTCACCGTGTGGGAGAATATTGCCTTTGGGATGAAAGATGTCAGCCGCAGGGAGATCAAGTCGACCATCGACGAGCTTCTTTCCGTCACGGGGCTTGCGGGCGTGGAAAAACGTTATCCCCATGAGCTCTCCGGCGGTCAGCAGCAGCGGGTGGCACTGTCCCGGGCCATTGCCCCCAAACCCCGGTGTCTCTTGATGGACGAGCCCTTTTCCAACCTGGACGTCACCCTGCGTGAGAGCCTCTCAGCCGAGGTACGGGAGATCATCAAGCGTTTTGGCATCACCGCTCTCATGGTGACCCATAATCAGCATGAAGCCTTTGCCATGGCCGATCGCATCGGGGTGATGATGGCAGGAAATATTCTGCAGTGGGACACCCCGGAAGGGCTCTATCACAAACCGGAAACCCTCTCCGTGGCTCGTTTTATCGGAGAAGGGAGCCTGCTCGCCGGAACGCTGACCTCCGAGGGCACCCTGGACTGCGGACTGGGTGCCTTTTCCGTGGCGGAAAATATCGGGCGCGAGGCCGTTCAGAAGGTGCATGTATTTGTCCGTCCCGAGGCGGTCCAAATCGCTACCTCCGGTAAGCAAGCCGTGGCACGGCTTGAAAAAAGCTGCTTTCGAGGACCGGGGCGCAGCTGCCTGTTTCAACTCCCCTCGGGTGAATGGGTGAGGGCCGCCGCTGAAACCCGGTGCTGCCTTCGGGAGGGGGATGCCTATGGCCTCAGCGTGTCCAGGGATGGGGTCTCTCTCTTTTCTGAGCATGAGGAAGAGCGGTTTGCCGGATTTTCAGAATGATGAAACCCAGTGTGTTCCTCCGGCGGCAAGGTAACCAGGGCGTAAATCAGGTTCGTCACAGCGGTTTTTTAAACGGACCCATCGGTTTGTCCCTGGGTCTGTATCAGGCTGTGTTTTTCCCCTTTGTGCATTGCCATCCACCATCCTCTGGGTTATTCTTCCTTTAGCCTTTTTGTTACGATTCAGCTCCTGTGAAATCAAAAGAGCTTCCGGTGGCCAGGTGTAAAGAAAGGGTGCGCAAGCACACGGGGTGTCGCATGGCGGGATGTTTTCGCCACCCCGGCCGTCAGAGGTTACGTGAGCTGAATCGTGAGGCCTTTTTCATGTTTGCTTGACCTCTGGCCCTGTCTTGCCCCTGCGATTGATCCCTTCGCCGACATTTTCCCGAAAGATCTGAACATCCTTTTCACCCTGCCGTTCCCACGGCAACTGAGACCTGTGATCCCTGATAAATAAGCCCCAAGGGGCCTCCGTGGCCTTTTTATATCTGGCAGAGAGAGGAGAGAGCCTGTGAAGATTGGTATTCCCATAGAGACCTGTAATGAAGAGAAGCGGGTGGCCGCAACGCCGGAGAGCGTGAAGGCATTGATTCACCTTGGATACGACCTGACCGTGGAGGCCGGAGCCGGAGAGGCGGCTGGTTTCCCGGACGGTGCGTATGAGGCCGCCGGCGCGGCCTTGAGTGACGCGAAGGCGGTGTGGTCCGACTCCGATATGGTGTTGAAGGTGTGTCCTCCCAGTCCTGGAGAAGCCCGACAGATGAAGGCCGGGGCCGCCCTGGTCTCCTTTGTTCAGCCTGCCGAGAACCCGGAGCTCCTGGAGGTTTTGAAAACCCGGAACATCACGGCCCTTGCCATGGAGCAGGTGCCGCGTATCACAAGGGCTCAGAAGCTCGACGCCTTAAGCTCCATGGCCAACATTGCTGGGTACCGGGCCGTGGTGGAAGCGGCGGGTGCGTTCGGGCGTTTTTTTACCGGTCAGGTGACGGCTGCGGGCAAGATCCCGCCCGCCAAGGTGCTGGTCATCGGGGCCGGGGTGGCCGGGCTTTCGGCCATCGGCACGGCAGGGGCGCTTGGGGCCGTGGTCCGCGCCTTTGACACCCGTCCCGAGGTGAAAGAGCAAGTGGAGAGCCTGGGGGCGTCTTTTCTCATGCTTGATGTTGAGGAGGAGGGGGCGGGCGCCGGTGGTTACGCTAAGGTGATGAGCGAGGCCTTTATCCAGGCGGAGATGGCCCTCTTCGCCGCCCAGGCCAAAGAGGTGGATATGATTATCACCACGGCCATGATTCCGGGGAAAACAGCACCGATCCTCATTACAAAAGAGATGGTTGCGAGCATGATGCCGGGGAGCGTCATCGTCGACCTGGCCGCCGGGCAGGGGGGCAACTGTGAACTCACAGAGCCCGGTCAATCCGTGGTGAAAGAGGGGGTGACCCTGATCGGCTACACCGACATGGTGAGTCGCCTGGCCAATCAAGCCAGCCGACTCTATGCCACCAACCTGTCCAACCTTCTGGCCGATCTGACCCCGGCCAAGGATGGGGAGGCGGTTTACGATATGGAGGACGAGGTGGTGCGGACCATGACGGTGACAAAGGGAGGCGAGATCACCTGGCCGCCCCCTGCGCCGACGCGGTTAGCGCTGCCACCCGAGCCCCCGAAAACAGAGAAAAAGGCCCCCGAACCCAGCGTGATCGAAACGAGCTGGCAGCGTTGGGCACCCCAGGTGAAGCCCTTTCTTTTTCTTGTCGTGGGGGGATTTTTGCTCTATCACCTCGGGCGCGTGGTACCTCCGGATTTTCTGCAGCACATGACGGTGTTTGTTCTGGCTTGTTTCGTGGGGTACATGGTGATCTGGAATGTGACGCCGTCTCTTCATACTCCCTTGATGAGCGTCACCAATGCCATCAGTGGCATCATTGTGGTCGGAGCGCTCCTGCAGGTCTCCGGTCCGTTTTTTAGTTTGAAAACACTGCTGGCGGCCGTTGCCATTTTAATTGCCACCATCAACGTGTTTGGAGGTTTTCTTGTGACCCAGCGCATGCTGAAGATGTTCAGGAGAGGGGGCGACCATGAATAGCGGCCTCATCACCACCGCCTATATTGCGGCAGGCGTTCTTTTTATTCTCTCCCTGGGCGGCTTGAGCAATCAGGAGTCGGCCCGACGCGGGAATATTTACGGCATCCTCGGCATGGCCCTCGCCCTGGTGGCAACCATCCTCGGCAAAGCCGTGACGGCCTACGCCCTGATCGGGATCACCATGGGACTCGGCGCGGCCATCGGCGTGATGGTGTCCAGAAAAGTTCAGATGACACAGATGCCTGAGCTGGTGGCGATCCTTCACAGCTTCGTGGGCATGGCCGCCGTGCTGGTGGGGATCACCGGGTACCTGGACCCTGAGATGCATTATGTCGGGGTTGAAAAGACCATCCATGAGGTGGAGATCTTTATCGGTGTTTTTATTGGAGCCCTGACCTTCACGGGGTCTGTGGTGGCTTTCGGCAAGTTGCGGGGGACCCTCAGCAGTCGGCCCCTGCTTCTGCCTTTCCGGCATCTTATTAACCTGGCCGCTGTGAGTGTCACCCTAGGACTCGGGGTTCTCTTTGTGGGGGCCGAAGGGATGGGGTTTCCCCTGTTGGGCCTGATGATCATGGCGTGTATCGCCTTTGGCCTGGGCTGGCACATGGTGATGGCCATCGGCGGGGCCGACATGCCCGTGGTGATCTCCATGCTCAACTCCTACTCGGGGTGGGCCGCGGCAGCCACCGGTTTTATGCTGGGCAACGATCTTTTGATCATCGCCGGTGCCCTGGTGGGGTCCAGCGGGGCCATTCTCTCTTATATCATGTGCAAAGCCATGAACCGAAGCCTGATGAATGTGATCCTGGGCGGTTTCGGGACTTCGGGGGGGACGGTCGTGGAAGGGGGCATGCAGGGTGACGCAATTCCCACAAGCCTTGAAGAGACCGCAGCCCTGCTTAAAAATGCGAAAAATGTGGTCATCGTTCCCGGATACGGCATGGCTGTGGCCCAGGCCCAGCACCCAGTTTTTGAGCTCACGGAGAGATTGCGGAAGGCGGGCGTGAACGTCCGGTTTGCCATTCACCCGGTGGCGGGGCGCATGCCCGGACACATGAACGTCCTGCTGGCCGAAGCCAGAGTCCCTTATGATATTGTCTTTGAGATGGATGAGATCAATGACGACCTGGCTGAGACCGATGCCGTGCTGGTCATCGGGGCCAATGACATCGTCAACCCCTCGGCCCTGGAAGACCCGGGCAGCCCCATCGCCGGCATGCCTGTTCTCGCCGTGTGGAACGCAGGCATCGTGGTGGTCCTTAAACGCAGTATGGCCACCGGGTACGCCGGGGTGGAAAATCCTCTTTTCTTTAAAGAAAACACCCGCATGCTCTTCGGTGATGCCAAAGAGAGCCTCACCGGCCTGCTGGCGGCGGTGTAGCAGGGCGGCTGGGAAAGTATCTGTGATACGAGGGGTATAGGACGGGTCTCGAGCTCTCGGTTTATTGTTTAAAATCGGGTCATGTTTCATGCCCATGAAAAGCAGCCTCCGCCGGAGGCACATTCGGGAAGGGGATCGGTGGAATCAGGCCGTTCCCCTTCCCCTGTTTTTAAGGCCTCCTTTTTTCGTTTTTTTGACTTTTTCGTGATCGAAACCCGTCTTCCATCCTTCCCCATGACACACTCTTTCCGCCTTTCTTTTTCCACCCCTGTTTTTCCGGCGTGTTTCTCCTTATCAAAACAAGGAAACACGCCCACTATATTTTGTAGGGTATTGATAAGACAGCTGATAGTGACCCCTTAATTTTGAATTAAAAAAAAGTAAAACGGATGTGCTTAATTTTATTGACACCCTTTATCAGCTCTGACATAAAGCGCCTCAAGTTGTGTGGGTGCTGTGGTCCAAATCCCTTTGGATTACGGTCTATTCTTTGTTGTCCTTTTTGCCTGAGTGGAGCGATTTTCGCACATATTTTTATCGTTGTCCGACGGGGTGGGTCCCACCGCATGAACTGCCCCATTTTTCATTGCTAAACTGATCGATACTTTTAAACATGACACACCCTATTCGGGATTCCGCAGTGTTGACGTTTTTTTTACGTCTTCCTTTGCATGGCCTGCAGGATCCGGTGCGTCAGGAGGTTCAGCCATGCGTAAAATAGATTTCACCTATTCCATTTTCTGGAACTGTTTTCTGATTATTTTCGGGACCCTGATCTATGTCGTGGGGCTCAAGGGCATTGCCGACCCGCACAGCTTTGTGCCCGGAGGGCTTTTTGGCCTCGCTTTTTATCTTTACTACCTCACCGACTGGATGAACCCGGGGATTATTTTCGCCCTGCTTAATATTCCCATGTTTATCATTGGTAAGATTTACATCAGCGGTCGTTTTCTCTCGTACAGTTTCCTGGCCATGGTGGTCTCTTCCGTCAGTTACAACCTGATCCAGGTGGATCTGGGGATCGTGAATCAGCTCTATGCGGCGGTCACCTGCGGGGTGCTGGTGGGGATCGGATCCGGCATTGTGCTGCGGTCCATCGGCTCCAACGGCGGGCTGGACATCATCGGGGTGATTCTTTATCAGAAGTTTAACCTCGGGCTCGGCAAGTTTTTCATGATCTTCAACGTGGTGCTCTACAGCTTCAGTTTTGCCACCATGAACACGGACCTGGTCATCGCCTCCATCATCTCGGTCTTTGTGACCTCGGTCAGCATCGATTATGCTCTGTCGATGTTCAACCAGAGGAAGATGGTTCTGGTGGTGACAGATAAGCCAGACTGCATCTCCCGCGAGATTATTGATAAGTTGAAGATCAGCACCACCTTTCTTAACGGGCAAGGGGCTTACACCGGACGAGAGAAGAAGATTCTCATGACCGTGATCAACAATATTCAGCTCAAACGTCTGGAAGAGATTGTCTTCACCAAAGACGAGGAGGCGCTCTTCATCGTGGAAAACACCTTCAGCGTGATCGGGGCCAACTTTTCCAAGCGGAAAGTCTACTAACCCGGATATTTCACGAGTCGAGGCGGCCCCTTGGGCTTTATGTATGGGCGGCGGGTCTTTGACTCGCCGCCTTTTTTTTCGCCTTCTTTCCACCTTGAATTTTCTCACCCGGGCTCTGTGTATTCTTCAATGACATTTTGGTTTTTCCGTCGTACAATATGGACGTCATCTCATTGAATATGGATCTAAAGCGGAGGTGAACCATGGAACATGCGAAGTGGGAGAATGTGACGTATCATGCAATGGTTGTCTCTGAAGAAGAGGGGGCCTTTGTCCGAAGCGTTGAGACCTTGTCTGTGAAGGATTTGCCTCCGGGCGATGTCTTGATTCGGGTGGGATTTTCATCCCTGAACTGGAAGGATTGCCTGTCGGCCATGGGGAACCCCGGGGTGACCCGGCGCTATCCTCATACACCGGGTATCGACGCGTCGGGGATCGTTGCAGCGTGCATCGACGGTGGCTTTCAAAAGGGCGACAAGGTGATTGTGACCGGATATGACCTTGGCATGAACACCGCAGGCGGATTCGCGGAGTACATTCGAGTCCCCGCAGGGTGGGTGGTGAAGCTTCCCGACGGATTGACCCGAAAGGAGGCCATGATGTTGGGCACCGCAGGGTTTACCGCGGGGCTCTCCATTAAACGTCTCTTGGACCATGGGGTGGCCCCAGGCTCCGGGACGGTGCTGGTCACCGGCGCCACCGGAGGCGTGGGAAGTCTGGCCGTGGGGATCCTGAAAAAATTGGGGTTCACCGTGGCCGCGGTCAGCGGTCGGGACGAGCGGGGTGAGTACCTTGCCTCCATCGGTGTGGATCAGGTGGTTCCTTTGGCCGAGGCCGTGGACTCACGTGGCAAAGCGCTCGGAGGAAAACTCTGGGCCGGTGTGGTGGATGCCGTGGGCGGGGACGTCCTGGAGACTGCCATTAAAAACACCGTGAACCGGGGCGTGGTGACCTGCTGCGGGAACGTCCGCTCTGATGATCTCAGTTTCTCCATCTATCCCTTTATCCTTCGCGGGGTTTCCCTTTGCGGCATTGACTCTGCCACCTGCCCCATGGAGGAGCGCCAGTTCGTCTGGAAGCAACTGGCCGATGCCTGGAAGCCTGACATCCTTGAGCTCGTAGTAGAAAGCCTCAACGGGCTGGATGAACTCAGTATTCAGATTGACCGTATGGTGAGGGGGGAACGGACCGGCCGCAGCATTGTTCATTTTCCCTGATTTTTTTGCCGGGGATCTCTTCGGGTCTCCGGCATTGTTTTTCTCTTTTTGTCATGAACCATGACCTTTCCCTTCTGCCGTTTAGACGCAGAGATTTAATCCCCGGCCCTTCGTTTATCCGAATATCCCAGAACATTTTTTTTGATGACATCAGGACTCATCAACCCAAGGAGGATCCATGGAATCCATTGTGGTAAAGCTTCAGGAATGGTTGGCTTTTTATGGCTTAAAGGTGGTGGCGGCCCTCATTATTCTCGTGTTGGGGCGGATCGCGGCAGGGGTTGTGCGCCGCCTTCTTCGAAATGTGATGACAAAGGGGCGGGTGGAGCCCACCCTCATCTCGTTTGTCTGCAGTGTGGTTTACGTGGGCCTGATGGCCTTTGTGATTATCGCGGCCCTGGGGAAGCTGGGGATGCAGACCACCTCCTTCATCGCGGTCCTGGGTGCTGCCGGTCTTGCCGTTGGCCTGGCCCTTCAAGGCTCCCTGGCCAACTTTGCGTCCGGCGTGCTCCTGGTGATTTTTACGCCATTTAAGGTAGGGAACTTCGTGGAAGCCGGCGGATCTGCAGGCGTTGTGGATGAGATCGGGATTTTTTCCACCATCATTAAAAGTCCTGACAACAAGCGGATTATTATTCCCAACGCCCAGGTGACCGGAGGCATCATCATCAATCATACGGCCGAGGAGATTCGCCGGGTAGATCTGGTGGCGGGGGTCGGATATGGCGATGACCTCGATCTGGTAAGGAAAACGTTAGAGGAGGTGCTGGCTGGTGAGCCGATGATTCTCGAGAGCCCGGCCCCGACCATCGCGGTGAGTGAGCTGGGTGAGAGCAGCGTCAACTTTGTGGTGCGTCCCTGGGTGAAGACCACCGATTACTGGACGGTTTGGTTTGCTCTCCATGAAGCCATCAAGAAGAGCTTCGACGCCAAGGGGATTTCGATTCCCTTTCCCCAGCATGACCTCCACTTTGATATGCCGAAGGAGGGTTTTAAAGTGGCTTCAGAGAGGTAAGGAGCGCAGACTGATTGACGGGGCGACCACCGGGGGCGGGGTCGCCCTTTTTTTATGCCGTGGAAGGCGTGCTGGGTCTGTCTCGGGGGCTTACGCCAGGCAGGTGCAGAGCTCTTTGAAAATGGTTCTATTGAATTTTCCCTCGATGATGACCTCATGTTTGATGAGGTTCAGGGTGTCAAAGGGACTTTTTATTTTGCGGTGCACCTTGGACCGGTGGGTCAGGTATTCGTAGCTGTCGATAAGCCCGATGAGTTGGGCTTCGAAGCAGATGTGGGCGATGCCTCTGGGGTAGCCGTTGCCGTCGAGGCGTTCGTGGTGTTCCAAAATGGCCTGGGCGATGGAGGCATCAAAGGTCCCCGCCTCCTTGATGAGGTCGTGGCCAATGGCGGCATGGGTTTTGTATTCTTCGAACTCGTTGTCCGTGAGTTTGCGATTGGTGATGACGATATTGGCGTCCAGCTTCGTTTTTCCGATGTCGTGGAGCAGGGCCGCAAGAGACAGCTTGCGTGTCTCCTCCTTCGACAGATTGCAGTGGCTGCAGTAGAGCATGGCCATGGCCATGGTGTTGATGACATGATCCATGGTGGAGCGGTCTGTGGAGGAGGTCTCGGTCAGTTTTTTCAGGAGCTGGGCGTTGTGCCCGTAGCCTTCAAACATAATGTCGATGGTTTCGGGCAGTTCTTTAAGAGAGCCTTCTGAGGGACGGCTCATGGCCTCGGTCACCACATCGCAGAGGATGGACTTCACCTTGGTGAGGCCCTTGGAGTTGAGGCATTGTTTGAGGTGGGTGTTGAAACTTTTTTGCAACTCGGAGACGGCGGTCTGGCTGTCCTGTTTTTGGATAAAGAACTGTGGGGGAAGGTTTCTTTTGTCCTGGGTAAAGTTGATGTACTTCCCTTTGGGTTTGTAGAGGACGTAATCTCCGTTGTCTGCCTTGCAGTAAAGGGGGATGTTTCGGTAATGGTGAACCTGACTCTCCTTGACCTGAATAAAATCATCCATATCGTTATCTACCCATACCGTCACTGACACAGAAAAAAATATCAAACTGTAAGAAAATGGCGTCACACACTCCAGTGTGACCGCGTGATTGTAAATCGGTGATATCGGTAGTGGAAGTCAAGGCTTTTATAGCAAAGGGAAGGAAAAGTGGTAAAGGAAAAGTGGCCTTTTCCTCTCGGATGCAGGGCGTTCTTGTGGGCCACCACGGCTCGCGGTATCAGGGGATAAGAAGATCCAGGCCGACGGGGCAATGGTCGGAGCCAAAGGTCTCATTGTCTATCCAGGCGTTTTTGATCCAGCCCTTGTCGAGGATGTCCTGACTCACGTAAAAGTAGTCGATGCGCCAGCCCGCGTTGGACTTTCGGGCGTTGAAGCGGTAGGACCACCACGAATATTTTTCTTCCTCCGGGTAGAGGTGACGGAAGGTGTCCACGTAGCCCATGGACAGGATGCGATCCAGCCACTCCCGCTCGACAGGGAGAAACCCAGAGCGTTTGGCGTTGGGTTTGGGGTGCCTCAGGTCGATCTCGTTGTGGGCGGTGTTCACGTCTCCGCAGATGATGATGGGTCGTCCCTTGTCCTTGAGGGCATTGGTGTAGGCGAAAAAAGCTTCGTAAAATCGGAGCTTGTAGTCCAGCCGTTCATCGCTCTGCTGTCCGTTGGGAAAGTAGACGTTGAAGAGGGTGAAGGCCTCGTATTCCAGTTCCAGAATGCGCCCTTCATCGTCAAACTCGGGCATGCCGATACCGTGCCTGACGGCGATGGGCTTGGACTGGGTCCAGGCCCCCACGCCGCTGTAGCCTTTTTTTACGGTAGAGAAAGACCAGTGGGCCTCCAGGCCGTTGATTCCGGTCATTTCAGAGGTGAGTTGTGGTTCCTGAAGTTTGGTCTCCTGGACCATGAGTACGTCGGCTCCGAGTTTCTCCATGGAGTCTGTGAAATCTTTCTTAAAAATGGCTCGGAGTCCGTTGACATTCCACGACACCAGCCGTATTTCCGTTGCTCCCAATGTTCATCCTTTCACATGTTAAGGGTTGGGTCCCGTGTCAGGCGAGGCTGGCCAGAATCTCGTCGTAGGGGGGCTCTTCCTTTAAATCCTTTGCAAAGGATGAATAGATGACCGTTCCCTCTTCGTCAAGGACCACCACCGCCCGGGCCAGAAGACCTTCCAAGGGGCCTTCGGCAATGCGGACGCCGTAGGCATCCCCGAAGCCTCGGGTGCGAAGCTCTGAGACCGCGATGACCCCTTCAATGCCCTCGGTTTCACAGAAACGCTTGTGGGCGAAGGGGAGGTCGGCGGAGACACTGAGGACTCGGGTGTTGGTTAAGGCAGCGGCTTCCCGGTTGAAGCGACGGACCGATGCGGAACACACCGGTGTGTCGATGCTCGGGAAAATATTCAAGACCACTCGCTTGCCCGCAAGGTCGGGCAGGCTGATATCGGAAAGGTCGGTTTTGGTCAGGGTGAACCCTGGGCCTTTGGAGCCGATATTCGGAAGGTTGCCTGAGGTGTTGGCGGGGCTTCCGCCGATCATGATCTCTGCCATGGAATTCTCCTTGAGTTGGGGTGTTGTGGGCAACCCCGTTAATCCATTTCTTTGACGGATACGGGCATCCGTGATGCGGACCGTGTCGAAGGCGTCGCTTGTGAGGTTTACTACATACAAAATGTATGCCAGATCGGGAAATATATACGTGCACAGAAACATAGAGAGGAAGAGGATTCTGTTCTATTTAAAAGTATATCAGTTCTTCGCATCGGTGGGCAAGAGGGGATAAGAGGGGGCAAAAGACAGGGGATCGCAAGGGGAGTCGCCTTGTCCGGGGCAGATATGTCTCAGGCTGTCTCTAAAGGGTTCCATTTTAAAGAATCGCACGATACAATGAAACTTCAAAAACGACATGGGCGGCGTCTCTGACGGGTCAATAGCTTATGTGAGACCGAAACCAGATATCTTTCCTATCACCCGTTTATTTCATGATTCCTCTGGGTGCTTGCCGCTTTCCTTCTTCTGCTTGTCAGTTTCTTTCTGCGCTCCCTTTTATATTTCTGATGATATGACTCGTTTTTTCAGTCTGTTGATCTTCTTGACAAGGTGTTTGCGCTTGAGGTATCTAATGGTTAAACCATTTAACTCTTCAGCGTTGTCCTGCCCTCCCCGGTTGCTCGATTGCGTACCAGTGAAGCAATCTATCGCCGTGAGGAGACTCGGGAGGTGATTTGCTGTGACTGCGTTTTTATCCGGTCAGGGAGCCATCAGAAAAAGATGTTTGAGAAAGCGAAGCAGAATCGAATTTTTCAGGACGTGGTGGACCAGATCCAGGAGGCGATTCTCGACGGGCGCATTCAACCCGGTGAGAAACTGCCCTCCGAACGCGAGCTCAAAGAGACCTTTCATATCAGCCGAGGCACCCTTCGGGAGGCCCTGCGTGTTTTGGAGCAGAAGGGTTTGATCGAGATCCGCCTGGGGGTCCACGGCGGCGCTATCGTGACGCAGGTCTCCACCGAACCCATGCTGGAGAGCCTCTCCCTGATGGTGCGGCGCAAGGAGATCCCCTTTGAAAACCTTCAGGAGTTTCGAAGCTCCGTGGAAGCCGATATCGCCTCCCTGGCCGCCCAGCGCCGAACCCCGGAGGATCTTGAGATCCTTGCCAAAATCCTTGAAGAGGCCCGCCATCACCTGACAGAGGCCTATGACTGGGACGCCTTCATCGCCGCCGATGGCCGGTTCCACCAGGAGCTGGCCCGCATCGCGCGGAATCGGCTTTTTTCCCTGGTTCAGAAGGCCGTTCATGAAAATATCCACGAGTACTACGAGGCCTATCTGTCACGAAAGCCAGAGATCCTGGATGAAAATCATCAGGACCTCATCGATCTTTTTAACGCCGTCAAAGACGGCAACGGCGTCCGCGCCGCCGCCCTCATGAGCAGCCACGTCGTCAAATTCGACCGCCACATGACAAGGTGAGCCACCTTGCCGCCGGAGGCTGCTTTTCATGAGCTGAATAGTTACCTTACGCCTTCGGCAACCCGCTTTCGAGGTGGCACACCTCGGTTTATTTTGCCCTTTATGTATGATTCGCAAGCCCCAGGAAGGAAGGCCGATGGAAACTCAGATTGAAGCACGACTGGTTCAGGAAGCAACCGAGCTGGCAGAGCGCTGGCAGACACGCGCCAACGAGTTGTTGATCCCGGATGAGAAGAAGATTCAGAAGATGATGAGCAGGCTTCTCACCCACCCCATGGACAAGGTGATCCTGACGCGGATGATCGATGAGAGTTTTCGGTCGAGTCTGACCCCCAAGGTGGCGGATCGGGTGCACGCGCTTTTGAAGGAGAAGGGGATCCCGAAGTTCATGGGGCCGCTGGAGAAATCGTTGATGCTGCTGTTTATGGGGGTGGGGCGTCATATCCCCTGGGTGGCCGTGCCGCAGATGGTAGCGCAGATTAGAAAGCAGAGCAGCCGGGCCGTGGTTCCCGGAGAGACCGAGCCTTTTATGGCCCACCTGGCCATGCGGAAAGAGGAAGGGGTTCGCATGAATATCAACCACATTGGCGAGGCGGTGTTGGGGGAAGAGGAGGCGCAACATCGGCTGGAGGCCTATGTCCGGGATCTCTCCCGCCCGGAGATCGAGTACATCTCGGTGAAGATCTCCACCATCTATTCCCAGATCTCCTCCCTGGCCATGGACGAGACGGTGGCCGAGCTCAAGACGCGTCTGGCTGTGTTGTTTCACACCGCCGAGGCCCATACCTACACGCGCAAAGACGGCACCACGGTGAAAAAGTTCGTGAACCTGGATATGGAAGAGTACCGGGACTTGGAGCTGACGGCTCGGGCGTTCATGGAGACCCTGGACCAGAAAGAGTTAAAGAATCACTCTGCGGGCATCGTGCTCCAGGCGTATCTGCCCGACTCCTGGGCCATGCAGCGAACACTCACCGAGTGGGCGAAGGCGCGTGTGGCAGGGGGTGGGGCGCCCATCAAGCTGCGGATTGTCAAGGGGGCGAACATGGAGATGGAGCAGGTGGAGGCGGCCCTTCACAACTGGCCCCTGGCTCCCTTCGACAACAAGCCCTTTGTGGACGCCAACTACAAGCGCATGGCCGAGTATGCCATGGAGCCTGAGAACATCAGGGCCGTGCGCCTGGGCATCGCCTCTCACAACCTCTTTGAGCTGGCCTTTGCCTATGCCATGGCCAGAGAGAACAAGGTCACCGAGTTTTTTGGTTTCGAGATGCTCGAAGGGATGGCAGACCATGTGCGGCGGGCGATTCTGGAGACCACCGGCGATGTCCTTCTGTATGCACCGGTGGCGGGCAAAGAGCAGTTTATTAACGCCATCGCCTATCTGATCCGTCGTCTGGACGAGAACACGGCCCCTGAAAATTTTCTCCGGTATGCCAACGACCTGAAGCCCGGGTCCAAGGAGTGGGTCTTCCTTGAAAAGGGCTTTAAGGCCTCCCTGGAACTGCGTGGGATCGTGCCGACAATCTCCAACCGCGTGCAGAACCGCCAGACGGAAACCTGGGAAGATTTTACGGGCGGAAGTTATCACACCGGTCGGTTCGTCAACGAAGCGGATACCGACTGGGCTTTATCCGGGAACCGAGCCTGGGCCGAGGCCATTCGAGACGCCTGGATGCCCACGAACGAAAAATCGCCCCATGAGATCCCCGTGGTGGTGGCCGGTGAAGAGCGTTTTGTCGGTAAAAGAATCCGGGAGAGCGTGGACCCCTCGCAGTTCAGTGAGAAAAAGAAGGAGAACCTCGTCAGCGCCCGCTGCGCCCTGGCCGATGACGCCGACGCAGAAGAAGCCCTTGAGACGGCCGTGGCCGACCCCGACGGGTGGCGAGACTTGGGCTGGGAAGGCCGTCATGAAGTTCTTTCCCGCGTGGCCTGCGAGCTTCGCGCTTCCCGCAGTGAACTCATGGGGGCCGCCGCTGCCGCCACCGGCAAGCTGATGACGGAAGGGGACGTGGAAGTCTCCGAGGCCATCGATTTTGTGGAGTTCTATCCTTTGAGCGCCCGCAAGCTGGCCGGACTTGATGGTGTCTCCGTCTCAGGCAAGGGGGTGGGGTTGGTGCTCTCCCCCTGGAACTTTCCCATCGCCATTCCCTGTGGGGGTATTTCGGCGTCCCTGGCAGCTGGCAATACGGTGATCTTCAAGCCCGCCTCGGATGCGATTCTTCCAGCCTGGATCCTCTGCAACTGTTTCTGGCGGGCCGGCGTGTCGAAAAAGGTGTTGCAGTTCCTGCCCTGCTCCGGGGCCACCACCGGTCAGAAGCTGGCCACGGATGCCCGCGTGGATTATGTCATTCTCACCGGCGGTACCGAAACGGGTTTGGCCCTGCTGAGGCAGAAGCCGGACATGGCGCTCTCCGCGGAAACCGGCGGGAAGAATGCCACCATCGTGACCTCCATGTCCGATCGGGATCAGGTCATCAAAAACGTCATCTACTCGGCTTTCGGCAACACCGGTCAGAAGTGTTCTGCCACCTCGCTGTTGGTTCTGGAAAAAGATGTGTACGAGGACGCCCAGTTCCGCCAGCAGCTGGTGGATGCCGCCCGAAGCTGGAATGTGGGGTCGGCCTGGGAGTATAAAAACAGCATGGGGACCCTCATCAACCCGCCTTCGGGGGATTTGAAGCGGGGCCTCACCACCTTGGAGCCCGGGGAAAACTGGGCCTTGAAGCCCGAGCAGGTCGGCGACAACCCCTACCTCTGGAGCCCGGGCATTAAATATGATGTGACGCCCGGCAGCTACACCCACATGACCGAATTTTTCGGGCCGGTGCTGGCCGTGATGAAGGCGGACAGCCTGGACCATGCCATGGCTCTGGTCAATCAAACCGGGTTTGGGCTCACCTCCGGGCTTGAGAGCCTTGACGATCGGGAGCAGGCCCTCTGGAAAAAGGGCATTAAGGCGGGCAACCTCTATATCAACCGGGGAACCACCGGGGCCATCGTGCTGCGCCAGCCCTTTGGCGGGATGGGCAAATCCGCCATCGGTTCGGGCATCAAAGCGGGGAGTCCCAACTATGTCAGCCAGTTTATGTCCATAGAGGAGACCTCGGCCCCGACCTTTTTGCCGATTCAAACCGAGACCCATTTTTTCCGCTGCTGTCAGGACCTTGAGAACAAGGCCCACTGGGGCGGACTCGGAGACATGGCGCCGGAAATTGTCCGGTTTACCCGGGCGGCTTTCAGTTACATGGGGTGGTTTGAGAAAGAGTTTGAAAAAGAGACCGACCATTTCCGGCTGCGGGGCCAGGACAACATCGTCCGTTATCTCCCCGTCGGGGGTGTGGTGGTGCGTGCCACCGGGGAGGAGCCTCTCTCGGATATTCTCTCTATGTGCGCGGCGGCCCTGATCACGAAGAATCAGGTGATCTTAAGCCTGCCGGTAAGCCTTGACGCGGAGGTGGATCGGTTCCTCGAAAGTGCGGACGGCAGCCGATTGGTACGGGATGTCACCGTGGTCCGCGAGGATGAAAAGGCCCTTGCCGCACGCCTTCACACGGCAGACCGCATCCGCTATGCCTCCCCGGACCGGGTGCCTGCGTCTCTGCTTAAAAAAGCCGCTGAAACCGGTGTCTACATCGCCCGCAATCGGGTGGTGGCCGAAGGCCGCGTGGAGCTGCTGCAGTATGTGCGGGAGCAGAGCCTCTGCAACAACTACCATCGCTATGGCAACCTGGGAGAGCGGGGGTTGCTTTAAGGACAAAAAACGCCTCCGGCGGCAAGGTGAGCCACCTTGAAAGCGGGTTTGCGAATGCGCACTGGGAGTCGTCACGCCGGGCTGAAATGCGTTCGCATTCGCGTGAAGTGCGAGGAAACGCACAGTGATTCGCAAGTGCATGAGCTGCAGGTGTTCAGAATTCAACTCAGCCGTTTACTTTAACCGGAATAACTCCGGCGGCAAGGTGAGCCAACTTGAAAACAGGTTTCCGGTGGGCTTTGCCCCTCGTTCCTCGGGTCAAAGCCCACCGGAATTCTATCGAGTCAATCTGTGATTCTTTAATTCCAACCGCCGAACCTATTTTCTGACCTCCTAAAAAAAAAACGGCCCCACCAGCATGTCTGCTGGCGGGGCCGTTGCGCAAAGGGTCTGAAATCATGAATCGATGCGGGGTGCCTGAAGAGGAACCATCCCCCCCGGAAGGGCCCTTTCAAACGACATCGCATCGGGTGATCCCGACCCTTTACAACCCGGTCTGACCTCTGGGCGTCAATCGATGGTGATGGTCTGGCCTTTTTTGGGGACAAAGGCCTTGAATCCTTTCTCTTTGAGGAAGTCGGCAAAGGCCAGGGATTGCTCCTCTTCTCCATGAACCACAGCGATATTTTTGATATGAAGGTTGGACTTGCGCAGGAAGGTGTACATCTCTTCACGGTCGGCATGGGCGGAGAAGCCGCCTATTTTAACCACATCGGCCTTGAGGGGATACTCCTTGCCCAGGATTTTGACGATGGGGGCTTTTCCTGTGCGGCCTTGTTTTTTGTACTCCCATCCTGCTTCCATGATGCGCCGTCCCAGGGTGTGCTGGGCCATGTAGCCGACAATCACGATGGTGTTGTTCGGATTGTGGACCCGGTAACGCAGGTGGTGAAGGATGCGGCCTGCTTCACACATTCCCGAGGAGGAGATGATGATGTGGGGGGTGGTGGTCTTCATGCACTCCATGGACTCCGCCACCGTACTGATATAGTTGAGCCCCTTGAATTCAAAGGGGTTCAGACCTTTTTCCAGGAAGGTCTTGTGGGTCGCTTTGTCGTAGACTTCCGGATGCTCTGCAAAGACCCGGGTGAGGTTGCCAGCCAGGGGTGAGTCCACGAAAACCGGAAGTTTTGGGATGCGGCCTTCGTTTCTCAGCTCGTGGATGATGTAGACCACGTCCTGGGTTCTGCCGAAGGCGAAGGCGGGGATCACCACCACGCCGCCTTTGTTGTAGGTGGCGTTGATCACCTCGGCCAGCCGGTCCTTGAGCTCTTCTGCCGGTTCATGGTGACGGGCGCCGTAGGTGCTCTCCATGATCATCAGGTCGATGGGGCCGATGTTCTCGGGAAAGGAGAGGGTGGGGTTTCTCAGGATCGGACGGCCAAATCGTCCGATATCCCCGGTAAAAATGACGTTGAACCGGCGTCCTTTCTCACGGAAGGAGAGCAGGCACAAGGCCGAGCCCAGGATATGCCCGGCTTCGAAAAAGGTCAGGGTCATGCCTTTGCCGACGGTAATGGGTGTGTTGTACGGGTAGCCATCAAAGGCGGAGAGGGCGGCCTCGGCATCGGTCATGGTGTACAGCGGTTCGACGCTGTTCAGGTTGTATTGGGTGAGGAGCTTGGAGATGGCCTCCTTATTTAAACGAAGGCCGTTGTGTTTGAGGAGCTTGGTGATTTCCGATTGCTCTCGGTTGGTCAGGTCGTTTTTTTTGCCGTTGGCCAGGTTGTACAGGTGTCCTCGAACCGTTTTGTAGTTGAGGTAGAGCGCGTCTGATTCCTGGATGTGGGCGGAATCCCGAAGCAGATAAGAGCAGGCGTCTGCCGTGGTTCGGGTGGTGAAGACGCGGCCGTTGAAGCCTCCCTTGATGAGCAAAGGGATACGTCCTGAATGGTCGATGTGGGCGTGGGAGAGAATCATGTTGGTGACGTGGCTTGGATCCACGGGAAAGATACGGTTTTTGGCGTCGCTTTCTTTCCGTCTGCCTTGAAATAGTCCGCAATCCATCAGAATCGAATCTTTTCCGGACTCAAGCAGGTGCATGGAACCGGTGACTTCGCGAATAGCTCCGTAGAACGTGACATGCATGGAAGACTCCTTTCACCCCGGATAGCTGCCGGAGTTGCATGGGATGGAATATATTAAGATCTTCACTGTATGGCAGGGGGATCGGGGTGTCAACGAAGAGGAAGTAAAAGTGGTAAATGTCTGCCGGCCAAGTCGGCGGTGGCGTTTCGTCGGTGAATTCAAGTGAAGAGGCATTCGGTGGTGGGGCGATCGGTTTTTCATGAGGGGAGGGCACACGGCCAGGGGGCGAGAATGATCTGCGCAAGTTGTCGTTGATTCAGGGCATATTCCTGGGTGACATGCCTCGTGAAATGGTTTATACAGCGTTCTCTATAAAAAGGAATGAGGAGGTGGCACCCGTTTTTCACGCCGCCGTGACGATGGGGAATCCATCACAACCCTAAACGTCCTGAAGCACTGCCTATGAAAACGAACACCTTTTTTCAGCATATCCCGGTCGCGCACCTGCGACATGGTATAAAAACCGGCCTCGCCTCTCTCCTCTCCTATGAGGCGAGTCGATCCCTGGGGCTCCCCTACGCCTTTTGGGCGGTCATCTCCACGGTCATCGTCATGCAGGTCTATGTGGCCGATTCGGTGAAGATGTGCCTCTACCGTTTTTTCGGTACCACCATGGGGGCGGGCATCGGTATTTTTGCCATCTGGGCTTTTCCTGCCGGCGATCTCTGGAACGATGTCGCCATTGTGCTTACCCTCGGCTTCTGCGGGTTTATGACCCGCTACAGTCCCCGTTATCGCATGGCGGCCATTACCGTTTCCGTGGTCTTTGTGGGCAGCTTCGGCGTCCCGACGGACGAACGGATTCTCTATGCTCTTTTTAGGGTCCTTGAGATCACCCTGGGGGTGGGGATCGCCTTTCTTGTCTCGGTTCTGGTTTTTCCGGAACGCCTTGAAAAGCACCTGGCTGAGAGGCTGAGCAGCCAGAAAACCCAGGCGGCCATCCTCTGCCGAGATTTGACTGCGGCCTTTGTGTATGGAGAGATGCGTCCCCCGCTTAAGGCATTGCAGGAGCTTTTCGCCCAGATTCGGAGCAATCGCGCCAGCCTTTCCGGCATCACGCATCACGAGCTCCTCTTTGCCCGAAGGCAGCGTGGACATACCCTGGAATCGAGCATCGGCCGGCTGGAGAGGACGGGAGATCATCTTGCTGTGATGGCCCATGCCCTTGAGAACGAAGCCCTGCTGAAGGAGCGGTTTCATATGGAAACCGAGCTTCTGGCCCTTTCCGAGGCCTGTGCCCTCACCCTGGAGCAGATGCGAGACACTCCGGCAGTCGTGGACTGCCGGGATCTTCACGAGGCCCTTATCGCCTGCGATGCTCGTCTTTTGGCCTTGCGCCATCAAGGGGCCACCTTTCGTTTTGACTTAGACATGCTCGCCGGCTTTTATGAGTTTTACAGCGCCTTAAAATCCCTGGCCCTGGATCTCGTGAGTGGGAACGCCGGACCTTTCGGGACCCTTTCCTCTGAAACACCGGATCCATAATACTCTGGGCTTCCTATGGACTTATTGACCGGTTGTGGTTTCATTCTTCGGTGTGTGATATGTGCTTCTTACTAATGGAGTACAGATTCACGAAATGAGAAAGGAACCGATTCATGAAGATATCTACAATTGCCGTGATTATGGCGATGTCCGAGGAGGCAGAGCCCTTTATCCGGGCCCACGGCTTGCAACGCGCCGATTCCGTTTTTGACCGTCAACTGCCCATGGATGTTTTCCTGGGAAAGGTCCATGGCCTGGATGTTTCTCTGGTGGTCTGCGGCAAGGACCCCCGCTTCGGGGTGGACAGCGTGGGCACCCAGCCCGCCACCCTCTCCACCTACCTTGCCATCGAGCGCTTTAAACCTGATCTTCTGATCAATGCCGGCACGGCCGGTGGCTTCCAGGCAAAGGGCGCTGAGATCGGAGATGTCTACGTGGGGTCCGGTTGTATTCGGTTCCATGACCGTCGTATCCCTCTCCCCGGATTCGAGGCCTACGGCGTAGGCTCCTATCCGATGCCTGAGTTTCATCAGTTTGCCGCCACGCTCGGGTTGAAGAGGGGCATTGTCTCAACGGGCAACTCCCTGGACATGGCGCCCGAAGACCTGGCGATGATCCAGGATAATGAGGGTGAGGTCAAAGAGATGGAAGCCGCCGCCATTGCCTGGGTTGCCGATCTGTACCAGGTCCCGCTGGTTGCCTTGAAATCCATCACGGATCTGGTGGACTCCGGCAGGCCGACCCATGAGGAATTTCTGGAGAATTTAAGCGTGGCCTCCGAGGCCCTTCAGGCGAAATTGACCGCGGCGATTGATTACTGCGCCTGCACAGATCTTTCCCTGGCCTGATCCTGATCATGGTCCGGTCCCGAGGCTTTGCGGTTCCTCTGAATGTACAGGAGAGGGGAGCCCGTTGTCTTGGGAACCGGCCCCTGGGTGGAAAATATCCGTAAAAAGAAAGACCTTATAATGAGGGGGGCGTGAGCAGTTCTCGTTGTGCTTCGGTCCTCAGGTCAAACCACATCCTCCTTCAAACATGAATTTATCGGGTTCACTCATAAAAGCCTGTTTGTCTACTCCAGCGCGAAAATTGGCAAAAGTTTGGTCCCCGGCAGGTCCGCAGCCGGAGGCGTATGCTGAATAGTTACTTGAGTATAAGGTTATCTCTCATCTGAGATTCAAAACTTTGGCATAAGATAGCTGCGGTAAAGAGCCGAATAGTAGATCATTTTTGCGAAAATGCTTGCGAATCAAAGCGTAAGAGCATTTAATAACTCGAAATATAAGATGGTGCCTGCTCTTTTCGAAGGAGCCCATTCAAACTTGAGCCCAGGGTGGTTTCAAATACTGTCGAGTACAACTTATTTTCTATGAATTTAATGAAATAGATTTTGTGCATCTTTATGCAGCGTTACAGTCCCTGTCCTGAGCGGATGTCATCTCAAACAGGCTTTCCTGAAAACAGATCCATTAAAAATTCTCGAAAACGTTTCACGAAATAAAACAACTCTTGTCGCATGGCCGGGGAGTTACCACCCGAAAGTTAATTTATGCGACAGCTTGAGCATCCCGAATACCGGTGCTGTGAAAATCCTGATGCCATTATTGTTTCAGAAAATGATTTATGAAAAGTAAAGAAGGGGTTTCCATCGCCATGAAATCACAGCCACACTCGACACAATCGAGTCACATCACGATTTTGTCGAAAAGAATGCTGATTATGTATCAACGCTGATGCGACCCATGCAGACCATATCGTATAATCTATTTCTTCCGAGGCCCTAAGCATGACAAAAGATGAGCTGATCGATCGCCTGAATGGTTACGAGTGGAAAGATTTTGAGTGTAAAAAGGCACAAAAAAGTGTTTCCAAAGATGCTTACTCCACGGTAACTGCCTTTGCCAACACCGAAGGAGGGTGGCTGATTTTTGGGGTGGTGGAAAAAGGGACATCTTTTGAGGTGGTGGGAGTCAAAGAGGTCGATCAGGTGCAGAATGATTTTTTGAGCACCCTAAGAAGCCGGGAAAAGATCAACCGTGAGATTTCCGTGGAAGCCGAGCAGTTAAATATAGATGATAAGGTCGTGCTCGCCTTTTACATCCCCGAAGCATCACGCTACGACAAACCTGTGTATCTCAAGGGCAATCCAAAAGAGAGCTATATCCGGAGAGGTGCCGGGGATGAAAAATGCACCCAAAGTGAGCTGGAACGGTTTCTGCGGGATGCAAACCAGGAGTGCTACGACGGCCAATTGCTCCAAGATATTCCTGTGGATCGATTTTATGATCAGGAAACGGTCTCGTGGTTTCAAAGCGAACTGGTCAGGAGAGATCCCGCAAAACGAGAAACAAAGGACCTTCTGAATTTTCTGATGCGCTGGAATTTTGTAAAGGAAAAAAGCCATTCCCATTACCCTACCCGGGCAGGTGTTCTTCTTTTCGGCACGCCTCGATATATCAACCAGATCCTTTCTCGCCCCATTTTAGAATACAAGCTGGTCAATTCGCCTTTTGATGACGCCTTTTATCATGAAGGCGAAAGATGGGCAGACCGCCATCTCTACGAAGAGAACCTTTTTGAAACATGGCGCGGGCTCGTGGCCCGATACATGCGCATGGCGGAAAGGCCCTTTGCACTGGAACCTTCCACCTTAAAACGTGTTGAAGACCCGCCGGATTACATTGCCTTTCGTGAAGCCACCATCAATCTATTGGTACACCAGGATTACGGAGATCATCGAAGAACAGCATCTATTCAATTCTTTACAGACGTCAACCGCTTCTGGAACCCAGGCGATGCCTCTGCAAGCCGTGAAGAACTTTTAAAAGCATCATATACCGAAATACGAAATCCCGACATCATCTCCGCATTCCGCCGCATCGGCTTAAGCGAGCAAGCAGGCTCAGGTATTACCGCCATCTACAAGAACTGGAACGACCTGGACCGTGTGCCCCCACTGATTCAAAATGACAAAGCAGGAAAATCCTTTCTGCTCACCCTAAACAAAAAGCCCTTGATCAGTGAGAAGATGCGGCATTTTCAGCAGGAACTCGGCGTCCAGCTGACCAAAGAGCAAGCCGATGTTCTGGCCCTTGCCATTGAAACGCCAACCATCGGACTTACAGATATCCGCGTTATCATAAGACGCCCCTATTCAGAAGTGAAAAAAATTGTAGAATATCTTGTTTGTCAGCAACTGCTCAATAAAACAGGGGATGCTATCTTTGGGTTGGCGGATGCCATCCGACAACGATACGACAAGAGCGTCTTGCCTGACGATACCACCGCGCCAGGTCCACTTGGGGCACAAGTCGGGACTAAGTCGGGACCAAGTCGGGACCAAGTTGGCACCAAGTTGGCACCAAGTCGGCACCAAGTCGACATACTGACTGCATGTACAACAGAACAGGCGATTCCAGATTTGCTGACCCTTGTAGGGCGGTCTGATAGAACAAAATTTCGAAGAGAGTTATTAAATCCCCTCCTCGAAGAGGGGCTCATCGAAATGACCATTCCAGACAAGCCCAAAAGCAGCAAACAGCGTTACCGCATCACTAAAAAAGGCCAAAGCGTACTAGTCGCATTGACCCTTGGTGAGAAATAAGCATTACGCACGAGACCGTGTGAACGATATAAAGGAATCTGTTGATGGCCAAGCAAAGGAATTTGTATTTAGAACAGGAGTGTCTCAAATAGATAGAGACAAGTCAGCGGGACCTGTCTTCATTTTTCAATGGGCGCCTGATATGAAATGGTATATGATACCAGATGTTTTAAGCCTCTTCGATGCCTGATGTCCCCTTCGTTTTTTTCGCACCTTTCCTCTCTGGCCCGGTTCTTGAATGCATTATCCCTGACTGGCATCACACAGAAGAACCCTTCTTCGCGAGTACGCCCTGTTTGAAACCCGAACTATAGGAGTCCAGGCCATGTCTCAAGATATCCTCTTTTCCCCTTTTCATATCGGTTCGTTGACCCTTCCCAATCGTATGGTGATGGCCCCTCTGACGCGAAATCGCGCGGGGGACGGCAACACGCCCCATGCCTTGAACGTTGAGTATTATGCCCAGCGGGCCACGGCAGGTCTTATGATCAGTGAAGCAACACAAATCTCGCCCCAGGGCGTGGGGTATCCGGGCACACCGGGGATTCATTCGCCAGAGCAGATGGCCGGGTGGGAACGGGTGACGGCAGCCGTGCATAAAAAAGGCGGGCGGATTTTTCTTCAGCTCTGGCATGTGGGGCGGGTGTCTCACCCGTCACTTCAGCCCGATGGAGGGAAACCCGTGGCCCCGTCAGCCCTTGCTCCCCAGGGGGAGACCTTTACCGCAGATGGCATGGCCCCCTTTGAGACGCCCCGGACCCTGGACGCCGAAGAGATGCCCTTTATTGCGGCTCAGTATGCTCAAGGGGCGGAAAATGCCATGGCGGCCGGTTTTGATGGGGTGGAGATCCATGCGGCCAATGGCTACCTCATTGACCAGTTTTTAAGGGATGGGACCAACCAGCGTACGGATCTCTACGGCGGCAGCCCGGAGAATCGGCGGCGGTTTTTAAAAGAGGTGGTGGAGGCTGTCCTGGAGGTTGTGGACGCCGGAAAAGTGGGGGTGCGTCTCTCCCCGGAAAACACCTTTAACGACATCTGCGACAGCGAGCCCCAGGCCACCTTTGACGCCGTGGCCGAGATGTTGAACTCTTACCATCTTGCCTACCTTCATGTGGTGGAGGGGGATTTTGTCTCCGGAGAGAAAACCCTCGATTACCCCCGGATAAAAGACCTTTTTGGGGGGCCTTATATGGCCAACGCCGGGTACACGAAGGAGCTCGCGGAAAAAAGTTTGCAGGCGGGAACCGCCGACCTTATCTCCTTCGGGTCCCTGTATATCGCCAACCCCGATCTGGTGGTGCGCTTTGCAGAGAACGCCCCCTTGACCGAACCGGATGAGGCCACCTACTACGGGGGCGGCGCAAAAGGCTACACGGATTATCCTTTTTTACCTCGTTAAGGGGTTGAGCCCCGGGTCTCTCTATACCAGGCTTGATCGTCTTGAAAAAACAAAATGACCCCGCTTTATCCCGTTGATACGGGGAGAGCGGGGTCGTTTCTTTTTGAGCTTTTTCAGGGCCGCGTTTTAAACGATGGCCCAGGCCGGTCTTTCGATGTCTGACGTCTATCTGTGACACCTCGCCAGCGGAATACCCATAGCGTATGCGCTTGTGGTGAATCTCGCAAACCCTCAAACGTCGCGCGAATGCGGACGCATGACAACTCGAAGTAACGACATCCGAATCGCATTCGCAAACCCGCTTTCAAGGTGGCACACCTTGTTATTTTTTCAACGCCGCCAGGCGGTTGGCGATGGATTCGGTGGCCTGGGGCTGGCCGCTGGCTTCTTTCATGGCTGAGGCGATAAGCTCGCTCTCTTTTTCGGCCTTGCCGGGGGCGAGGAGCCTGGCTTTCATCTGGGCGGCCTCGGCTTTGGCGTTTGCGGCGTCGGCGTTTTTCTGCATGGCGGAGAGGGCACTTCCCAGCTGATTGGATTCGTCACGGAGCCCTGCGAGCTTGGCGGCCCGTTCGGCCGACTCCGAGGCACGTTCTTCACGAACTTTGGCCCGCTTCATCTCCTGAACCGCCTTTTCGAGGCTCTTTTTGGCGGTTTTCAGCTTCTCGGCGGAGAGGGTGGCCACGGCTTCGAGCTCTTCCATAAAGGCCTTGGCTTCCACGGCTTCCTGGGCTTCGATCTCCATTTCAGGCTGCATCTCTTCTAACAGCTGCACCAGCTCGGTGAGAGCTTTTTCGGTTTCAGCGCTCTCCGGTGCCTCGGCAAGACGCCCCTGAAGGATTTCCGCGGCCTTGAGGCGCTGGTTATAAAGGGCTTTTATGGCATCGGCCTCCGCCTGCTCTTTCTTGTAAACCTGGCGGGCTTCCCCCACCTCCTGAACCAATGTGTTGAGCCTTTTTTCCATCTGCTCAAGCTCCGCCTTCGAGGCCGTTTCCGGGTCCCAGGAGGCCAGGATCTGGACAATGCTCTGCCCAACGTTTTCGCTCTTTTTCTTGCCAAAAGATGAAACAAAACTGAAAAAACCCATGGAATGACTCCTTATCTGTCATGGTTGCTGAAAAAAATAAACATGCCTCCGGCGGCAGGGTGGCGAAGCCACTGTACCAAAAACCACCTTGAAAGCGGGTTTGCGAATGCGAGTCGGGTGTCGTTATCCGCAGCCCCTCGCGTCCGCATTCGCGTGGAGGGTGAGGGGCTGCATTTTACGTCGTAAGCGCGTAAGTTGTGGTGATCCGGTCTCTTTCCTGTCGGTTGGTTTTCTTTGGAATATTTCCGGTGAAAGCCAAGGTCAAAATTAGTCTCAGGCGGTGTCGGTTTGCATAGATGGATCCCCGGTGATCAGGTCGAACCTCGGTTTTCATATATCTGGCAGCCGTGAAATACGGCATAATCAGCTGCTGCTGAAATGTCACGGGCGAAGCCCGTCAGCGAATGCGATCATCCCGAGGAACGAGGGATGGGAGCATTCGCAACCCGCTTTCGAGGTGGCTCACCTCGCCGCCGGAGGCATGTGTTCTAATATTTTACGGTGATGGACTCGGGGATCACATCAATGCCGGAGGAGAGCTCGATGAGGGCGGCTCCATCTGTGTGTTCTTCCCGGGAGATGAGGATGAACTCGGCCATCTCGCTCTCTTCATCGATCCAGCGTCCGTAGAGCATGGAGGCGTGGGTGACGGTGGCGGTGTTTTCGCCGAAGCGGTCCAGGTAGAGGGTCTCGGTGATTTCAGAAGGGGCGATGCGGCCTTCGCCGTCACCCCAGACCCGCTCGTAGGGGCGGCCCTCTTTGTCTTCAAAGGCGGGCAGGCCGATGTAGCCGTCGGCTTCACCGATCCAGAAGTCCCATTCATCGGCGGACTCGGGGTATACTTCATCCAGGGCGGCGAAGAGACGGCACTCCTCGATGCCTTCGCCCACCACCACCTGAAGCACCGATTTCTGGTCGGGGTCGTCGGAGGACTCCAGGTAGAATCGATGCACAAGGGCCTCTCCCAGTTCCATGCGGCCGTAGGCAAACACCAGGGACTCGGCACCCGGCTTGGGCTGGGTGATCGCCTCCCCATGAATTAAAAACGGCGTCTGATCCAGCACCAGAGAGCTGCCCAAGTGAATCTGGAGGGGCAGTGAGGTGTCGATGGCCTCCCGTTTCCCCTGGGTCAAGGTCTCCTTGACGTCTTTCATCTTTTTTCCGGTCACGGCTTTCAATATGTTTAAGAATCCCACGCATCTCTCCTTTATTTAAAAAAAAGCGACCCACCGAAGGCAGGTTTTGGGGTTAACGGGTCAACCCGTTGGTCCGATTTCGGATGATGGGTTTACTCTCCATGATGGCGTAGGAGAGGGCATCCAGGGCTTCGGAGCCGTATTTCCTGGCCCAGTCGGTGCGGACCACGAGGACGGCAGAGACGGCGATGCTTTCCACGTCACTGCCCAGGAGAAATCCTTTCTGGAGGCCGGGGTAGGTGCGCGCCGGGATGGTGACGAACTGGTAGATGCGGTTTCCGCGGGTGTCTCGGGCGTCGTTAAAGTCCCAGTCGTTGACCTCGACGAGGCGGATTTTTTTGGTTCTTTTGGCTTCGTCTTCCGCTTTGTTCAGGAGGCTTGAGTTGAGGCCGGAGACGAACATCATGACGGCGTTGGGGTCTTCCATGACCCGCGTGAGGGCGCTCTCATAGCTCGCGTGGCGGGTTTTGATCTTTCGGTAGCTTTCGTCCTGGAGGCAGAGGCCTTCCCAGGTCATGGCGGTGCCGGAGCCTTCAGGCCCGATGAAGAGGATGTGGGTGCCGCCGGGCTTGATGTCCTGGACGCTCTGGATACCCGATTCCCGGTTGGCGATCATCTGGGTCACCTCGGGGTAGAGGGCCACCTGTTCTGAGGCGGTCAAGGGCGTGTTGGGGTAGGTGCGCCGGTAGACCTGAAAGGCATCAGATTGCACGATGGCGGCGTCTACCTTGTGGTTGGCCAGGAGGCGCAGGTTTTCCATGGACCCTGCCGTGGTGCGGATACGGATATCCACAGACGGGGTCGCCTGTTTTATCAGGTTGCCGAAATAGGTGTAGTTTCCGCCGGAAGAGGCCGTGGCCAGGGTAAATTCGGGTTTGGAGGCTTTTTTGTCGGCCATGGCCGTGGCGGCGAGGGCCACTTCCGGGGGCATGCCTTCGGGGAGGTAGTCGGCCTGGACCGGGGTCCCTTCAAGGGTGGCCACCTTGGCATCGAGTTCGGTGAGTTTGGCTTTTAAGGAGGTGTCGTCTTCGGCCAGGCGGTTGGCTTCCTGTCGCCACTCTTGGTAGCCGGGGTCATTGGCGTGGTGGTAGCCCATGGCGTACGAGTTTCGGCTTCCCAGGTTGTCTAAGACCATCCACCAGACCATGGCGTCCCACATGCCGAAACGGGGCCGGCTGCGGTAGGCGTAGCCTGGGGCTGTCCACCCGCGTCCCCTGTAGTAGCTGTCCCGGCGCTGGTAGTGGGTCTGGTAGTTAAAATCGCCCTGTTTTTTGGCTTTCGAATAGATGGGATTCGAGTTGTAGGAGCGTTTTTCTGAGGTCGTATTGGGTTGCTTGAACTTGCCGGTCTCTTTCTGATGGGCGGCGTAGGAGGACGCGGCCTTTTTTTTCTTCAGGGCCGTGGCGTTTTTTTTGTCAAAGGAGGAGGCCCCGGAGAAGGATTTTCCCGTTTTTGAGCCGGGTTTGCTGTAGCCCTTGGAGGTGGCGTTCTTCGGGTTGCCGGTGGCGGTACCTGTGGCCTTTTTATCCGTTCCCGGTTTGGCGTAGCCGGAGGATTTTTTCGTTTTTCCGAAGAGCCCCCCGCCGTTTCGCTGGCCCCACACATTTTTGCTGGGGCTTGTTTTTTTACTCCAGCTTTTGGAGCTTCGTTTAAAAGAAGAACGTCGGGATCTTCTGGCATCGGCATCGCTTGCGGAAAAGGAGACCACAAGCACGAGAAGCAGGAGAATGGTGAATCGGGAGAGAAATCTGGGTGTCATCTTAAAATTCATAGAAGCCCTTATGGTGCCCTCAAGTGTGTGAAACATGTTTTTTCGCGTGCCGGGTTCCAAAGGCCGCAGGACGGCCTTCGGATCTCGCCGAAAGATCAAACTTATGTATAGTTTGGGGGGTTGTCAACGCCGGATGGGTTTTGGGAGAGGACCCTCCACCGGAGAGAAACCGGTGAAAAAAAGCCCCCGGCGGCAAGGGCGGGGGGGCAAGGTATTGAAACGTCATGTAAATCGATCCAGGATGATCGCTTTATGCCCCGGAGAGGCCTGCTATCGCCAGTGGATGGCGTCAAGGACTCGGGTGATGGGGCCTCGGCCACCCAGGAGGTCATAGAATTCGGGCCAGATCCAGGCCTGGATCTGGTCGTTGGTGAGGACTGGGCGGGTGCGGGCTTCTTCCCGATTGATGGGTTTTAGAGCCTGCATGAGCAGGACGTATTGCTGGGCCTCTTTGCCGGCATTGACGAGAAGGGCCTGGTGCTCCGGGCTGAATCGCCGCCATGAGGCCCCACCGATGACAAAGGGGTTCATGCAGTAATAGTGATAGAGGGGCAGGCCCCTGTCACGGGAAGCGATCCGTGATTCAACGGAGGGGTCCGGTCCCGCGTCCCATTCTGCAAAGGCGGCGGAGACAACGAGATCCCGGATTTGTTCAGGGTTTTGTGGGAGGGGGCCGGGAGCGTAGACGGTGCGGACGCCGGAATAGGACCATCCCAGGATGCGGAAATCGGCTTTTTTGAGGCACCGGTCGTTCCAATAGCGACCGATGCTGCCGGTGGTGGCTTTGACGGCTTCTTCATGGGATTCCACGAGGCCGGGAAGGGCCAGGGTGCCGAGCTCTTCTACCGCCGAGACAGCGTTGCCTGTCGAGACGGTGACCGCGGCGAGGTTCCCTTCCCGAAGGTGATCCAGCAGCTCAAGATCGTTGCCAAAGGCGCCGTCGGCAAAGAGTGAGACATGGATTTCATCATGGGACAGGGTCTCGACGATGGTTTTGAATCGGCGGGCAAAGAGCCCCTGGTCAGATGCCAGGGAGGGACTCATACCGATGCGGAGGATCTGTTTTGCCGAGGCGTGGGTTGCCGGACAGGCCAGGGTGAAAAAGATGATGATTGCCATGGAAATTTGTTTCAGCATAGGGACACCTCATGTGGCATGAGTCGGGATACCCGGCGTGGAAAATTATATAGGATCGTCTGGTGTTAGAGTCGCGCCTGCGCGGTCATCTTTTCAAGACATCCGTTTGTCGATTATGATAAGCGAGTGGTCGTTTTTTTGATAAGAATTTTTTTTGATTATTATAAGAAAAATTGAACGACGTGTTTGAGTACCAGAAAGAACTCGGCTTGAAAAGGAGGCTTTTTTGGATCGGAGGCCTTGAAATACAGGGTTTTTCGATGGGTCAGTAGGGAAGGTGGCTAAAATGAAATGTTACTTTAGGGGGTTAAGCGGGGCGGAGAAGGAGGGGGTTGAAAGCAATATTACATAAAATATATTCTAAAAAACGTTGTTCAGATTTCGGGCTATTTTATCATGAGGGAAAGGGACCTCTCCGGCCCCTTTCCCACGCAGCAAGATCTCCCCTGGGCAGTGGCCTGCCCAGGGACGATTTATTTTTTTTTGTTTCGGCATTGCCGGGGCCGTAAGGTTTAGGCTTTGCCCGGCCCGAAGGGCCTCAATACGAGGATCAACTTAGGCAGGAGCGTCAGGGAAGAGATCAGGGCAATGGCCATGGCGAGGCCGGTGAGCAGCCCGAAGAGAATGCTCGGGATGAAGTTGGAGAGGATCAAAATGGAGAACCCGGTGATGATGGTGATGGAGGTAAAGTACATGGCGTGGCCGATGGAGCCGTGGCAGCGGTGCAGGGTGGCCATGTAGTCTCCGTCTCTTTTCAATTCGTCGCGGAAACGGTGGATGTAGTGGATGGTGTCATCCACGGCAATGCCCACGCTGATGGCGGCGATGGTGATGGTCATCATATCCAGGGGGATCCCGATCCACCCCATGAGTCCCAGCACCATGCCGATGGACAGGATGTTGGGGAGCAGGGCGATCAGGGCAATGACGGGGGAGCGAAAGAGGATCAGAAACATGCAGGCCAGCGCGATCAGCACAATGCCCAGGGTCAGGATCTGAGAAGAGAAGAGGCTCTGGAGCATGTTGTTGTAAAGCACCAGCATGCCATTGAGTTTCAGGTTTTCGGGTTTCAGCCCCACCTCTTCCAGGAGTCCTTTTTTCACTTTTTTCAGGAAGTCGTCGCGCCGGAGATCGGGGGCGGAGTCTTTGATACGGATGGAGAAGTGGGCTTCATTGTGTTCGACGGAGACGTAGGGTTTCAGGAGAAGCTCACGGTACTGATCGGGGATTTCACTGTAGAGAAGGGCCAGGGCAAAGTTATCCAGGGGCTTGCCGTCGTTGAGTTTTTCGGCGATCCGGGTCATGGAGGCCAGGGAGAGGACCTTGCCGGTTTCAGGCAGAGTCTCCAGATAGGCGTGGGTTTTTTCGACCAGGGCCACTTTGTCTTCGGTGAACCAGTATTTATCCCCGGTTTCGATTTCGTCAAACTCTTCGAAATCCGAGAAGTCATCGCTCTCTTCTCCTGGGGCCATCTCGTCGCCGAGAGCCGTCAGGGGCGCCACGGGGACCGGGTCAAAGGTGATGACCACGTCCAGGGGCGTGGTGCCGCCCAGGTGGTCATCGATGAGCTTCATGCCCTGGTAGATCTCGGTGGATTTTTTGAAGTAGTCGATGAAGCTGTTTTCCACCTGGAGCCGCATCATGCCTGTGAGGCAGAAGAGAACAGCCAGAACCGAGGCGACGAGGATCCCTTTTCCGTGTTTTTCGGTGAAGCTGCCGAGGAGCTCAGGCAGGGGGAACCGGAGGGTCAGGCGTTTGGGTGCCGGGCCTTTGGGGATCAGCACCAGCAGGGCGGGCAGCAGGACAAAGGTGACGCACAGGGAGACCACGATGCCTGCGCTCATCATCCACCCAAAGGTGATAACAGGCAGAATCCCGCTGTAGAGGAGGGACCCGAAGCCGGCGATGGTGGTCAGGGAGGCAAAGAGGCAGGGGGTGGCCATAAGGGCTGTGGTCCTCGCCGTCAGGTCCAGCTGGCTCCAGTCCGGGTTTGCTTTGTGAAGCTCCCGGTGGCGCACGATGAGGTGAATGGCGATGGCCATGGTGATGATGAGCTGCAGGGAGATGAAGTTCGACGAGATGACCGTTACCTCCCATCCCATGAATCCCAGGATGCCCGACATGTGGATCACCGAGATAAAGCAGCAGAGCATGGGCAGGATGATCCAGCGGACCTGGCCAAAGATGAGGCCCAGGGTGACGACGAGAAAAAGGGCCATGCCGCCGCCAAAGAGGCGGATGTCATTTTTGATGAAGGTGATGAGGTCGTCGGCGATCATGGTGACCCCGCCGAGGAAGAGGTCTGCCTTGTCCCGGTGGGTGTCCATGATGGCACGCACGACGCCGATGTCATGATGTCTTTCGCTTCGGGCCTCTTCCCGGTATTGCCAGAAGGTGGTCTCGGCTTTTTTCAACGCGGTTTTTTCTTCCGAGGTGAGGGCACGCTCACGGGAGAGATTTTTGAGGGTGTCCCTTTTGCCCAGCAGCTCCATGTATTTGTGATCGTATTTCAGGTTGATGATCACCGAAGTGAGGGTGCCTTCCGGGCTGACGAGGAGGTCCTTGTAGACGGGGTGGTGCAGGACCTCTTCTCTGGCCATGACCTGATCAGTTTCCGGGGAGAGAAGGGTTCGGACGCCTGCGGTGAGCTCTTTGACGGGTCGGGGCGGGCTCTCCAGAAGGGGCACATCCAGGAGGGTGAGGACCGATTCCACCAGGCCCACCCCTTGAAGCTCTTTTTTAAGGGCCGTGATGTCGTCGTACACCGGCTGGGAGAAGAGGTCCCCTTTGGGTTTGTAGGCGATGATCAGGTAGTCCTGCTGGCCGAAGCGCTCGCTGAGCTGGCGGAAGTAGTTTAAGTCTTCGTCGTCGTCCAGGACCAGAGTCTCGGCCGAGGCATCCAGCCGGAAGTCTTTCATCTCGTAGGCGAAAAAGAGCGTCAGGGCCGTCAGGAACAGCAGGGTGATGACGGGGCGCTTTAAAATGGTGCGGCGGTAAATCCGTTCGATGAGGTGGTTGAATCGCTCCATGGAGATCAGGCCTTTTCAGGATGTGAATGAGGGCGTTGAGCCTCCGGTCGCCGTTTTTTTACACGGGCCGGGAACATGTCGAGTTGTGGTGTACCGGATCAGGGGAGAGGAGACACGCTGCCTGGCCCGCAGGTTGCAGGCTGCGTGGGGTGTCTTACACCTTGATATGGCTGAGTTTACTGATCAGCTCGTCAAAGCCTCCTTCGGCGAGGACTTGATTGAACTGGCTTTGGTAGGTTTTGACCAGGCTGACCCCCTGGAGTTCGATGTCGTAGATTTTCCAGCCCTGTTTGGACTTATAGAATTTATAGCTCATGGCGTATCGGGTCTCTTTGGAGATGAGCTCCGTGGGGATGATCGCTTTTTTGGGCTTGGTCTGCTGGACGGGCAGGATTTTGATCTCCTCGTTGGTGTAGAGGGAGAGTTTTTCCGAATAAGAGCTCTTCATCACATCGGTAAAAGTCGTGATGAAGGTGTGCCTCTGTTTTTTGGTGAGGCCGGACCAGTTTTTTTTGCCCAGGGTGAGTTTGCCCATCAGGGAAAAATCAAAAATCGGAGAGATGTTCTCCACGATCAGGGCCTTTTTTTTATCGATCTGGATGTCGGTTCGCTGCAGGGTAGAGAAGACAAAATCCAGTTTTCCTTTGAGCAGGGATTCCACGGAGTCTGTCCCTTCGGCGCCGACGGTCTGTACCAGCAGCAGGAAAAGGGCCAGGGTGGTCATCACTGTTTTTTTAATCATGGGGTCCTCCGTGACGTGGTGCAGTTTTTTTGTGCAGGGGGTCACCGCGTCGGTGTGTGCCGGAACAGGGTTTCGGCAAGCGTGGTTAAGTAGTCGTATTCAATAGATTAGTTGACGTTTTCTCTTGTGTCAAGCAAACTGGGTTTGCCGGGGTCGCGTTTGGATACGTCGATGGACAGGTTCCATAGGATCCGTCGGAATGATCGATCGACACGGTCGGGCAGTTCCCAATGAGGGCTTTTAAAAAAAATCTTTATCTCAGGTGTTGAATGCATGTTGGCATAAAGTGGTCACCATGTCAGTGTCCGGGGTCACTCCGGGTACCGATTGACATCGGACCTTACTATGGACGCCTTAGAAAGGAAACTATGTTTAAAAGGAGAGCGCTGTGAAAACACCGATTACGGAACTGTTGGGAATCGAGCATCCCGTCATTGAAGGGGGGATGCAGTGGGTCGGCAGGGCGGGCTTGGCGGCGGCTGTTTCAGAGGCCGGTGGCCTGGGGATCATCACCGCTCTCACCCACCCGACGCCGGAGGCATTTGGGGAGGAGATTGCCGCCGTCAGGCGTCTCACCGAGAAGCCTTTTGGTGTGAACCTGACGTTGTTGCCGACGTTGAAGCCCGTCCCCTACGAGGCCTATGTTCGGGTGATGCTCGATGCGGGGATCACCATCGTGGAAACGGCCGGTCGCAGCCCGGAACCCTTTATGCCAGCGTTTCTTGCGGCCGGGATCCACGTGATCCACAAGTGTACCTCGGTGCGTCACGCCTTGAAAGCAGAAAAGTTGGGGTGCGCGGCGGTGAGCGTGGACGGGTTTGAGTGTGCCGGCCATCCCGGTGAAGACGATATCCCGGCCCTGGTGCTCCTGCCCCTGGCCAGTGATGTCCTCTCCATTCCCATCATCGCCTCAGGCGGGTACGGGGATGGCAGAGGTCTGGCCGCCGCCCTGGCCCTGGGAGCCGATGCCATCAATATGGGGACTCGGTTTCTGGCCACCCGTGAGGCGGAGATCCATGACAACGTGAAGCAGGCCCTGGTGGCCGCCGATGAACGTCAGACCTCCCTGATCCTGCGGACCTTTCACAACACCGCCCGGATTTATAAAAACAGGGTGGCCGAGGAGGTGGTGGCCCTGGAGAAGAGGGGGGATGTGACCATTGAAGAGCTGGCCCCCCTGGTGAGCGGGATGCGTGGGGCCGAGGTGTATAAAACCGGGGACCTTGACGCTGGGGTCTGGACAGCGGGGATGGTGGCCGGCCTGATTCATGACATTCCCACCGTACAGGAGCTGGTGCACCGTATCGTGGCTGAGGCCGAGGCCCTGATCCGAGAGCGGCTTTGCGGGGTTTTGATATAGATTGTGATGGATTAGCTGTTCATCCTGTGATAATTTTGTTTATTGTCATTTACAGATATATCATTCTTGTCCTTAGAGCTAGTTGGGCGCAACGCCCGATGTCAGGGGAGAGGGGCCCGGTCTCCTTGTAATCCTGCCGCGAATCCATCTTATCATGATCGCGCACAGAGTCTTTTCAGGGGTGTTCATGACGCACGACGCACTTCAAACTATTTCTTTGTCGATCGCCTTGGGAGTTTCTTCGTACATTATCTCAAGGGCTTATAAGATTCCCGCCATTGTTTTTTATCTGATGTCCGGGTTTGTCTTCGGGCCGGCCGGTTTCAACCTGATTCGAACGGAAGAGGCCATCGGCGGGGGCATTGCCCCCATGGTCGAGATCGCCGTGGCCATTATTCTGTTTGAAGGGGGGCTCTCTCTCTCGATTCAGAGTTTTCGCATGGAAAAAAAGGCCATCCGGCGGCTCCTTTTTATCACCATCCCCATTACAGGCGTGGCGGCGGCCCTCCTCAGCCACTTTTTGACCGGACTTCCCTGGCTGTTTGCTATCTTTTTCGGTGCGTTGATTGTGGTGACCGGTCCCACGGTGATCGGCTCCATTTTAAAAAGTGTGGCCCTGACTCCGCGGCTGGAGACACTTTTGAACTGGGAATCCCTTTGGGGGGATGTGATCGGCGTTATGGTGAGCGCGCTGGCCCTGGAGCTGATTCTGATCTCCAAGGGGGGGGTGATCACCGCCGGTGTGTTTTCTCATCTTCTGTTGGGAACCTTTGCCGGGTTCCTTGTGGGTCTTGCCGGCGGTGTGTTGCTGAAATACATCGTGGCCTGGATAGAGAAAATGAAGGACCCGGCCCTTTCGGGGATCGCCTCCTTTGGTGGGGCTGTGGCCCTGTTTTTCATCTCTGGGAGGATTGTGGAATCGTCGGGGCCTCTGGCGGTGGTTGTCGCCGGGATGTATCTCTCGTTGAAGTGCGGGGACGCCGTGGTGGGCATTCGTCATTTTAAGGAGCAGATTGCCAGTCTTTTTATCAGCACCCTGTTTGTGCTCCTTTCGGCCTTCGTGAATCCCATGGAGCTTCTGCATCTGTGGCCCACCATGCTGGCCGTGGCCTTTATTCTGGGGGCTGTTGTGCGTCCCCTGGCTGTTCATCTGGCGCTGATCGGATCGGCGGTGACCTTTCGGGAGCGGTGGTATATCGGGGTTATTGGCCCCCGGGGGATTGTCGCGGTGGCCACGGCCGCCTATGCGGCCTTTCTGGTGCCTGGATTTCCCCATGAGATGAAGGTGATTCTCAACCAGACCCTGGCCATTATTTTTTTCTCTGGTGTGGTGTCCACTGTTTTATGCCGGCCCCTGGCTTCGTTGCTGAAGGTGCGGGTCCCCCAGGCTCAGACCGGGATTCTGCTGGTGGGCTCCAATTTGATGAGCCGGGAATTTGCCCGGCTTTTATCCCAGCATGTGCCGGTGGCCTTTTTGGAGACCCGGAAAGAGGCCTGCACCCTGGCCACGGATCAGGGGTATCAGACCGTGTGCGCCGATATGCTGAGCGCCGAGGTGTACGAGGAGGCCTCCCGGGAAGGCTACAGCCGCCTGGTGGCCCTGACACGAAATAATGCCTTGAATGAACTGGTGGCCTTGCGAGCCGCTTCGCATATGGCTCCGGGGCGGGTCTATCGCGCGGTGGCCCGCCGTGCTGAGGAGACCCTGCTGACCGGCAGGGACAATGTGGCTCATATTGCCTTTTCCGAAGGGTTTTTTATCACGGAAGCGGTGAGACGGATGGAGAAGGGGCTGGCCTTTCTGGTGGAAAAGGATGCCGGGGAGTTGGGGGTGGGGGATATCCCCCTGGCGCGTATTAACGATGAGGGCAAGAGTGTGATGATTTTGCGTCCGGGGATTGAGCCCACCGGGTTGTTGATCTGTTACAGTCGAAAAAAGAGGCGGACGGTCGAGGGCGCTTCCTGAGAAGGGCGACGGTCCTGAAACGGCCTTTCGAATGGACTCAAAAAAATTGATTCAGGAGACCCATGGGACAGAGAATAGCCATTGTGACGGATTCCACCGCTGATTTTCCCAAGGGGGTGGCAGAGACGCTGGGCATTCGGTTTATGCCGGTTCATGTCGTTATCGATGGGGTGGATTATCGAGATGGGGTGAACATGACGGCCCGCCAGCTGGTGGATCGCATGACGCAGGGGGCGGTGGTCTCTACCCGTGCGGCGGCTCCGGCCGAGTATGCCGATCTCTTTGAGTCGCTTCTGGGGCGTTATGACCGGGTCCTCTCTTTTCAGGTCTCTTCGCAGTTCTCGGACAGCTATGAAAGCGCCGGCAATGCCCTGTCACTTCTCTCCCCGGAGGATGCCACGCGGGTGGATATCTTCGACACGGGGTCTGTGAGCATCGGGCAGGCGATCTATACCATTATGGCCGCGCGGTATCTCAAGACCTACGGGCGCATTGAGGGCATGAAAGAGACCTTGGATGCGGCCATGGCCGAGAGCGTGAACACTATCACCGTGGACGACCTCGTCTGGCTTCGCAAAAGCGGGGCGCTGGGATCCTTGCCAGCCCTGTTCGGGGGGCTGTTTGATATCAAGCCCATCATCGCGTTGAAGAATGGTCGCATGACACGGGTCAGTCGGGTCCGAGGCATGACCCGGGCCCTGGATGAGATGGCTGTCTGTGCCGGGCAATTGAAGGAGACCGATCTGGGGGGCTGGGAGGTTTGGGTCTGCCATTGCGATGCCGAAGCGAACGCCTTTTATTTGAGGAACAAGTTGGCGGAGGTCCTGGGCAAGGAGATGGACTCCATTCCCGTGGTGGCGGCAGGGGCGTCCATCGCCGCCAGGTTCGGACCCGGCAGTTGCAGCTGGGGTATGATCCCCTTGAAACGATGACGCCCCGCCTCCGGGGAGTATAGGGTCAGGACGCCTTTTCCAGCAGGGTTTTCAGCTCCTGTTGTGTGGGGACCCGGCCGGCGAGCTTCAGCTGGTCATTGATCACCAGCCCCGGATACGCAAAACATCCATACGCCGCGATCTCCCCGGGGTCCCGAAGGTGGTCGCATTCAGCGGTGATTCCTGTCTCACTGAGAATCTGACGGACGTCTGATTCCAGTGTCTCACATCGGGCGCAGCCCGTCCCCAAAATCAGCACCGACAAGGGGCCTGTCCCCGTCTCTTCCGTCTCTCCCGGTAATTCCCGTCCTGTAAAATTCAGGTAGGCTTTGAAAAAGGCGTGGCGGTATCGCTCCGACACCCCCGGGGCGATGAAGTTGCGTTTTTTCAGGCGGGTGAAAAGGGCTTCGGTGATTTCAGTATCCGAGGCCTCTCCATGGCTTTTGGCCACCTCGGCGAGGTGGTACGTGAGGCCGATGATTCCGATGGCGTTTGTGCCTACCCTGAGGCGTGTGATGGTTTCGGGCATGGGGTCTCCTTGTTTCAGACGTGTCGATGCAGAATAAGGAGATACCTTATCGGATTGTGGGCGGGAAGTCTTCTTTCATCCCCTTTATTCCGGGCGAGGATGCGTGGCGGTTGAAAGACGCTGTTTCTGGGAAAGCGCCAGGAGTCCCAGGAGCGCAAGCCCGATGAGGTAGGTCCAGTACCTCTGGTCCTGGGGCATGCCGAGCCAGCGGGCGATCTGATCGGGTCGCATGAGGATGAAGGTGATGGCCAGGAAGAGGGGGATTTCCCAGGCCTTGTTCCGGGTCAGGAACCACCCCTGGGTAGCTGAGGCAAAGGCAAAGTTGCCCAGGCAGGCCATGACGAAGATGAGAATCCCCTGGGACCAGCGGGTGACGTTGTGGAGAATCAAGTCACTGTTGAAGATGAACATGAAGGGGAGGATGGCGGTTCGAATATCATACATAAAGCCCTGAATGCCTGTCTGAATGGGGGGTGATTTGGCGATGGCGGCGGCAGCATAGGCGGCAAGGCCCACCGGGGGCGTGTCATCGGCCAGGATCCCGAAGTAGAAACAGAAGAGATGGGCGGCCATGGGAAGGACGAGGAAGTTCTGGGCATGGGCGATGGTGACGATGGCCGGGGCGGTGAGGGAGGCCATGACGATGTAGGTGGCGGTGGTGGGCAGCCCCATGCCGATGAGGAGGCTTGCCAGGGCAGTGATAACGAGCATCAGGTGGATGTTGCCCATGGAGATGGTGTCGATCACCTGGGTGATGAGACCGCCCAAACCCAGGGCCACGACCCCGACGATGATGCCGGCCGCTGCGGTGGCCAGGGCCACGGCGACCATGTTTCGTCCGCCCATGGCCAGAGCCGAGATGATGTTCTTAACCCCTGCCAAGAGGGAGGGCACTACGGGCTCTCGGTTGCGGAAGGCCTTGATCGGCTCTTGCACCAGCATGATCAGGGCCATGATCCAGATGGCGTTGAAGGCGGCCAGCTCAGGGGAGTGGCGCATCACCACCAGCTCGTAGATGAGAAAGCTTAAAGGGATCAGATAGTGAATGCCACTGATGAAGGTGGCGAAGATGGGCGGAAGTTCTTTTCTCGGGATGCCCTGAAGGCCGAGTTTGGAGGCTTCGATGTGGGAGATGTAAAAGAGGGCGGCATAGGAGGCGAAGGCCGGAATGGCGGCCGCTTTGACCACCTCCACGTAGGGTACGTTGACGTATTCGGCGATGATAAAGGCCGCCGCGCCCATGATGGGGGGGGCGAGCTGACCGTCGGTGCTGGCCGCCACCTCGATGGCGGCGGCCTTGGTGGCGGGGTAGCCCACTTTCTTCATCATGGGTATGGTGAAGGTGCCGGTGGTGACGATGTTGGCGATGCTGGATCCGGAGACCATGCCGGTGAGGCCGGACCCCAGGATGGCCGCTTTGGCAGGGCCTCCCTTGAATCCCCCGAGGAGACTTAAAGCCAGGCGAATAAAGTAGTGCCCGCCGCCGGCTCTCTCCAGCATGGCGCCGAAGAGAACAAAGAGAAAGACGATCTTGGCTGAGACATCTAAGGGGATCCCGTAGATCCCTTCGGTGGACATGGTCATCTGCCCCATGTATCGGTTGAGGGAGGTCCCTTTATGGGCGATCAGGTCGGGCATGTGGGGGCCGAAGAAGGCGTAGGCCGTAAAGATCAGGGCGATGACGGGCAGGGCCGGTCCGATGACCCGACGCGCCGCCTCCAGCAGAAGCACCACCAGGGTCATCCCGGCCACGAGATCCATGGTGATGGGCTGTCCCACCCGCGCGCTGATGCTTTCGTAGTGAAGGATGAGGTAGAGGGCGGACCAGGAGGCCAGGCCGGCCAGGATCCAGTCGATGAGGGGGATTCTCTTCGTGGTGGCCAGGGCCTTGATGCCAAAGAGGCTTTTTTTAAAGGCGGGGTAGTTCAGGAAAACGATCAGAAGGGCAAAGGTGAGGTGAATGGCTCGCGTGTGGGTGGAATTCAAGGTGACCCATCGGGCGATGGCGAGCTGAAAGAGGCTCCACATCACGGCAATTCCCGGGATGACATAGGCGGCCCAGCCGTCGGGTTTTCGGTGGATTCCTGCCTCTTCTTCGGCGAGTTTATCAGCGATCTCAAAATCACTGTCGGTGTCGTTGATAAGATAGTTATCCATGAAAAAACCTCACGCCAGGCGTTATGAACCATTCCCACACAGGGTGTGCGGCAGTTCTTAATCGATGGGTTGCCAGAGAGAATCCGAAATGGGGGCGAGGCTCTGGCGCGTCGCCCCCCTGGATTCAGAGCCGGGACATCCTACATCAGGCCCGCTTCTTTGTAGTACTTCAGGGCACCGGGGTGGAGAGGGGCGGAGAGTCCTTCCAGCATGCTCTTTTTGGTGAGAACCTGATAGGCCGGATGGAGCTTTTTGAATGCTTCAAAATTTTCAAACACCTCTTTGGTGATGGCGTACACCACCTCATCGGAGACGGTGGCCGAGGTACAGAAGGTGGCTTTCACTCCGAAGGTGGGGGTGTCCTCTTCGTTGGCTGCGCCGGGGTAGAGGGCTGCGGGGATGTATGATTTGGCGTAGTAGGGAAATTTCTGGACCAGGCTGTCGGTCTCGGTGATGGCGACAAATCGGGTCTTGCGTCGACCGGAGGTGGCCTCTTTAAATGCGCCGCTGGGGTGTCCCACGGTGTAGAAGAAGGCATCGATCCGGTCATCCTGAAGCAGTCCGGGGGCTTCAGCGGCCTTGACCTGCTCGGGATCGATGTCGATTTCCCAGTTGATTCCCGCCGCTTCCAGAGCGTCGATGGCGTTTCCCCTCTGGCCGGAGCCGGGGTTGCCGATGTTGACATGCTTGCCCCTGAGATCCGAGATCGTCTTGATATCGGCATCGGTGGCAGCCAGGAGCGTCACGGATTCGGGGTGGATGGAGAAGACGGCGCGCAGGTTTTTCTGGGGGGAGCCTTCCCACTCCTTCTTGCCGTTGATGGCCTGATACTGCCGGTCGGATTGGACGATGCCGAATTCTAAGTCTCCGGCCATGATGGCGTTGACGTTGAAGACAGATCCAGCGGTGGATTCCACGGTGGCACGGATGCCATACTCCTCGCGTTTATTGTTAACGATTTTGGCGATGGCCCCGCCGGTGGGATAATAGACCCCGGTGATGCCACCGGTTCCGATGGTGACAAAGGTGGTTTTTTTCTTTTTGGCCGTGGCTTCATCATCGGCAGGTTGGCTGCATCCCACAGCGAGAGTGAGGAGCAGAACGGCACTGAGGAAAATCCATCTTTTCATATGATACTCCTTGCTTAAATTAATCTTTGGGGGCTTCACCTTATGTGAAGGATCCCGGATGCGTCTATCACCACGGGTCGTCCGGGCTGGGGGGGAGGGGCGGACAACCTTTGAAACAATAGAATGGATAATGAAACAGGTCGATAATGAAACAGGTGGTTAGAGCGGCGCAGGGGGGATGGGTTGAGAGGAGGCGCCGGCCTCAAGGTTAAGCCGTCTGAGATTTTTTAAAAAAACCTGAGAGATCGAGTTCTCAGGTGAGTTTCAGGAACCCCCGCGTCTCGGAAGGCGCGGGGGGACCGATTTATTTCAAGGCCTCTCGAATGCGCACCATGGCTTTTTCAACATTTTCCAGGCTGTTGAAGGCGCTGATGCGGATAAAGCCGTTGCCGCAGGATCCAAATCCGGCGCCAGGGGTGCAGACCACACCGGCTTTCTGGAGCAGGAGGTCGAAGAATTCCCAGGAGTCGCATTTCCCGTTGATCCAGATGTACGGGGAGTTGTCCCCCCCGACCAGCTCGTATCCCAGGGCAGAGATCTCTTTGCGAATGATGGCCGCGTTGTTCAGGTAGTAGTTCACCAGCTCCTTGACCTGGGTCTTGCCTTCCTCGGAGTAGACGGCGGCGGCGGCTTTCTGAACCGGGTAGGAGACGCCGTTGAACTTGGTGCAGTGTCGGCGGTTCCAGAGAGCGTGGACTGAGTGGGCCTTGCCGTCGGTGTCCCAGGCCATGAGCTCCCTGGGGACCACGGTAAAGGCGCAGCGGGTGCCGGTGAATCCGGCGGTCTTGGAGAAGCTGCGGAATTCGATGGCTACCTCTTTGGCCCCTTCGATTTCATAAATGGAACGGGGAAGGCTCTCATCGGTGATAAAGGCCTCGTAAGCCGCATCATAAAGGATGATGGCGCGGTTTTCTTTTGCGTAGTCCACCCAGGCTTTGAGGGCGGCCTTGGTGATGGTGGTGCCGGTGGGGTTGTTGGGGAAGCAGAGGTAGATGAGGTCTACGGGCTCTGTGGGCAGCGCGGGGATAAAGCCGTTTTCCGCCCGGCAGTCCAGATAAACCACCCCTTCATAGCGACCGTCCTGGCTTTGGCCGGTGCGACCGGCCATGACGTTGGTGTCCAGATAAACCGGATATACCGGGTCGGGGATGGCGATTCGGGCGTCCCCTGAAAAAATCTCCTGGATGTTGCCGGTATCGCATTTGGCGCCGTCGCTGATGAAAATTTCATCGGCGGCGATGTCGGCCCCCCGGCTCTGGAAATCGTTTTCGGCGATGACGTCCCGAAGGAAGGCATATCCCTGCTCGGGGCCGTATCCGTGAAATCCGGCCTCATCGGCCATGTCGTCGACGGCCTTGTGGAAGGCGTCAATGCAGGCGGGGGGAAGGGCGCGGGTGACGTCACCGATACCGAGCTTGATGACATCCATTTCAGGGTTCGCTTCCTGGAAGGCGGTGACGCGCTTGGCAATATCGGAAAAAAGATAGGATGCTTTGAGTTTGGTGAAGTTTTCGTTTATTTGAATCATGGTGTCGTCTCCCTGTCAAAATGTATTCCAGTCACAATGTGGGTCGTCTAAAGGAGACGTGCATTGTGTGGGTGTCGAAAACACTTGGCGTGGACGGCATGGGGATCTCCCCGGGAAACGGGGTGCATTTCCTTAAGGTGTTCGTGCCTGTTGACGGCTGTCGTTGTGGGCTTTGGGAATCACCTGGATGCCGAACTGCGAAATTATAGAATATTGTTCGTTGCGTGTCAAATGGTGGAAAATTGCTCAGGTAGGTAATTCATGACGTTAATCCACCTGTGGCGAGACCCTTTTGAATGATTGCTGAATTTTGGAATGGGAGGTAACATCTTATCTCTATGAGGAAAAAAGGCCGGGCAGGCGCGGGGGGCTGGCCATGTCGAGGGCCAAGGGGGCTCTCGTGGCGGGCAGAAACGAGGTCAATAGAGAGAAAAAAGGTTCCCTCACGGGGAATATCGGAAAACATGAAATACCGATTTCTGTTCGTTATTTTCCCCTTTTCCCAGAATCACCGGCCCCCGGGCCGGTGCTTTGACAGCCCCCATGAAACGTGACAGAATGCGCTGCCTGAATAAAGACCGTATGGCGGGTTGGCCGCTTGAATTTGGATTGGATACCTTAGGATACGTGTGACGTGAACCCTTCTCTTGAACAGATAGTGCGCCTCTCCCGGCTTCATGGCGGGATGGTGCTGGTGGATGTAAATATTGCTGCATTTATGCGCGCTTTTTTCCCGGGGGTTCCCGAGGGCCGGCGTGGCGTTCCCGGAGTCGATGTGATGGGCCTTCCTGGCCTGGATGTCCTGTTTGCCGTCGCAGAGAGAGCGCGGGCCTCCGAGTTTCGCGTGTTGAAAAAACAGGCGGAGTGGCTGTCCGGTCGGCTGGCGGTGAAGCAGGCCGCGGCAGAACTCCTCGCCGTGGATCCCCGGGGGGTGGTGGTGGATACCGAGCCTGAGGGGTCGCCCTTTCTTGCAGACCACAAAGCCTATCCCATCTCCATCAGTCATTCTGGGGATCACGCCGTGGCCGTGATGTCCACCCGAAAGGGGCGGCGCGTGGCTGTGGATGTCGAGCAGGTAGAGGCGGGGCGTATGCCCCATGTCTCCCGTGTGGCCTTTACCCCCCGTGAAATTTCTGAGCTTCACGGCGCCTCCGATACCGAATGGTACCGGCGGTGGACCTTGAAAGAGGCCTACCTCAAATACATTGCCAAGGGGTTTCACGAGAGCCTGAAAAAAGTGGAGATTCTGGATCGTGGTATTTGCCACAACAGTGAGGAGGTCGACGGGATTGCCTGGGACACCCCGGAATTTCATCCAGGGTACCAGCTCAGTGTGGTGTGGGAGGTGGCTTGAGGCAAACGTCTGCCCTATGCAGCAAAGTGCGTCACCTTGAAAGAGGGGTTGGGTGTCGGGAAATAAAACGGCCATAGGCCATAGGCCATAGGCGATGGGCAATAGGCAAAGAGCCAGGGTCATGAAATGACCTGGCTCTTTTGAATGGCCGAAACGATGATCAAGGCCCGTCGCGAGTTCCTGATGGAAGGTGGCTCCGGCCCCTGTATGGCTGCCGGAGGCATGGGGAATGTTGGGTGTCTTATCCTAGGAAGAGGCTCCAGAAGAGGGCGATGATGCCGGAGCAGACGAGGTGGCTCTCGACCAGAAATTCAAGCTGTACCCCGGCCAGAACGAAGCGTTTCTGGTAGGCGATGAGCAGAATGAACATCATCACGGGATTGACCCAGAGGACAAAGCCGAGCCCTGTAAAGATACCGAACGCGCTGAAAAGGGGCAGCATGACCGCCAGGGTGATCAGCAGGTTTTTGAGGAGGCGCACCGTCTTGTCATCCCCTAAAATAATGGGGAAGGTCTCCTGGCCGACGATGCGGTCTCCCTGCATGTCGAGGATGTCAAAAAAGACCGTGCGGGAAAAGACCATGCCGGCGGCCAGGGCCAGAGCGGGCAGGGTGGAGAGGGCAAATCCCTGGGAGCTTGTCAGGGCGGGGAGCAGGGCGGTGACCGTGGCCCAGGCCGCGGTGATGAGGATGGTTTTTGAGCCGGGGATATCGCGCAGGCAGCGGTATTTTCCCTGAAAAAAATACCGGGGGATGATGGGCGCGTTGTAGGAGAGCCCGGCCAGACTCATGATCAGCAGCACGAGAAAGGGAAAGAGCCCGAGGCTGTAGGCGAGCAAAAGGCCCACCCCTCCGCCTGTGAAGGCAAAGGCGGCCAGCGCCCACTTGTTGCGGTCGTAAAAATCGGCCCGCTCCGGGTCGTTGTAGCGGTCGGCGGAGATGGCGGTGAGGTGATTGAAAATGTGCATGGAGAGCACGTAGAGCATGGCCACCGCCGCCGGAACCAGCCAATTGTCAATCCCTTGAAGCATTGAGCAGGCATAGGAGAGGAAGGCGGCCCCCAGGGCCAGGTAGGCGTTGCTGCGCAACAGGGCCATTTTAAGGGCCGACACGGGAATACCGAAGAGTCTTTTTTCACTGGCGGTGCCGCTTTCAATGGCACGGTAGACTTTGTTGATGATCCAGTTCGGGGTGGAGGCTCCGGCGGTGATGGCCAGGGACTTCAGCCCTTTGAGTTGGTCGAAGTCCAACTCGTCGGAGTCTTCGATGTGAAAGGTGAGTTTGCCCGATTCCCGGGCCAACTCGGCCAGACGCTGGGTGTTGCCGCTGCTTTTACCGCCCACCACCACCACCGCATCCACTGTTTGGGCAATGGCCAGGATATCGGCCTGCCTTTTTTCCGTGGAGTCACAGATGGTGTCAAAGGTGAGATAGTGAGGGTGGGTTTCGGCGACCCATGTTTTGACCTCGGTGAAAAATTTGACGCTCTGGGTGGTCTGGGCAACGAGGATGGCATTCTCAAAGTCGGGGAGGGCTTTGGCCTCGCTCAGGGTCTCCACCACATGGCCCAGGCCGTAGGCGTAGCCATTGAGCCCGATGACTTCGGGGTGGTCCCGGTCACCGATGATGATGGCGTGGTGACCTTTTTTAGCGTAGCGGTGGATGATGCGCTGAACCTTGATGACGCGGGGGCAGGTGGAGTCGATGACCGCAAAGTTCGCCTCCTTCAGGGCCTCTTTGGCTTCGGGAGGCACCCCGTGGGCGCGAATGACCACCGTGCCTTTACCCTTTTCCGGGATGGTGGCGATGGCGGGAATGCCCTTTTCTTTGAGAAGATCCAGGACCTGGGGGTTGTGAATCAGGGGGCCGTAGGTGCAGATGGGGCCTTTCTGGTCGTTGGAGGCGTCCAGGACCGTGTCCACGGCCCGTCTCACACCCATGCAAAAACCGGCAGTTCGGGCGATAACAATCTTCATTTATGCAGGTTCCAGAAGGGTGAGCAGGCGATTTAAGTCCTCATCCCCAAAAAATTCAATTTCAAGTTTGCCCTTTTTACCCCGCTTGCTGATCTGAACTCGGCTGCCGAAGCGATGGCTCAGGCGTTCAGAAATGGTGTCGAGCTGAAGCTGGTAAGCAGAGGGCATCACAGGCTCTTTTTCAGGGTCTGAACTCTCGGCTTTAAGGCTTCGAACCAGGTCTTCCGTCTGTCGGACGGAGAGCTCTTTTTCCAAAACGGTACGGAACGCCTCCTTTTGGGTCAGAGGGTTGTCCGTTCCCAGCAGGGCCCGGGCGTGTCCCATGCTGAGGCGCCGGTCGCGAATGCAGGTTTTGATCTCGGGGGGAAGCTGCCTGAGGCGAAGGAAGTTGGCCACCGCCGGGCGGCTTTTTCCCACCTTGACGGCCATCTCTTCCTGGGTAAGCGAGAAAAGATCCATGAGGCGATGGTAGGCATCGGCCTCTTCAATGGGGTTTAAATTTTCACGCTGGATATTCTCCACGATGGCCAATTCGAGCAGCTCCGAATCGGAGACCTCGCGGATCACCACGGGGACGATCTCCAGCTCTGCCAGTTTGGCGGCCCGCAGGCGTCTCTCGCCCGCGACCAGCTCGAAGACGCCGGATTCTGTCGGGCGGACGACGAGGGGTTGAATGACTCCCTGTTCTCGAATGGAGGCGGCCAGCTCGGAGAGTTCGGCATCGGCAAAGGTGCGCCGGGGCTGATAGCGGTTGGGGGTGATGCGATGGATGTCGCACCGAAAGAATTCATGGGGCGCTTCCGGTGTGGCATCAAAGGAGAGGCTGCCGTCGGGAATCAACGCGGAAAGTCCCCGACCCAGGCCCTTTTTTTTTCGTGATTTGGCGGTTGTGGTCATGATTTTTGTGTCACCATTTTTTAGGTGAAAGTTAAGTCCTTCCGCCACGGATGCCCTGTTTAAAGCGTTTTTATCGCTCAACCACTTCTTTGGCCAGGGCCATGTAGCTTGTGGCCCCCACCGATTTGGGGTCGTACAGGAAGATGGGTTCTCCGTAGCTTGGGGCTTCGGAGAGCCGGACACTTCGGGGGATCCGTGTGGTGAAAACCAGATCGTTAAAATGTTTCTCGGCCTCTTCGGCCACTTGAAAGGAGAGATTGGTGCGACGGTCGAACATGGTGAGCAGAATGCCGCTGATGCGAAGGCGAGGATTCAAACTGGCTTTTATGCGTTTCACCGTGTCGATGAGTTGGGTCAGCCCTTCCAGGGCATAAAATTCGCTCTGCAGGGGGACCAGAATGGAGTCGGCCGAGGTCATGGCGTTGAGGGTGAGCAGGCTCAAGGAGGGGGGGCAGTCAATGACGATGTAGTCATAGTCCTTCTGGATGTCGGTAAGAAGCTCGCGCATCACCAGCTCTCGGCCTTCGTGGGCCATCATCTCCACTTCAAAGCCGATGAGCTCCACCCGTGCGGGAATGACAAAAAGTCCCTTCACGGCCGTGGTGTGAACCAGGTCCCTGGCATCGACCTCACCAATCAGCCCGTGGTAAAGGTTTTGCCTGAGGGCTGTCTTGTCGATGCCAATGCCGGTGGTGGCGTTGGCCTGCGGGTCGCAGTCCACGAGGAGGGTGCGTTTCCCCAGGGTCGCAAGGGCCGTTGCCAGGTTGATTGATGTGGTGGTTTTACCCACCCCGCCTTTCTGGTTTGCTATGCAGATAATCTGTGCCATGGTCGAGGAGATTAGCATAAAAAAGGGGTTTTGCAAAGAAAATGAGCAAAAATCAGCCTTGCAAAAAATGACTGTATATTGGCGGTGTTAGGGTTTGGGTTTAAGGGGTCTCCTGGGTGACTGTTTCGGGGGATTGATCCTTGCGGGTTGGTTGTGAGGTCGTGGGGGGTATGGTAGAGTGAGCGGGCGGTTCCTCTCATCGGGTTTCTATCTGCCGTCTGTGCGACATATCATAGACAGATGGCTCGGTGCAGGGTATTTGTTTTTCAGCGAAAAGCGTTACGGAGTGCAGGGTTGGCTCCGGTCCCCGAACGGGGTGGAATAATCGTAAGGTGAGGTTGGCATGATAAAAAAAGGACGATGGCTCTCACGGGTCATCTGTATGGCGATTCTTCTGGTTTTTCTCTGCGGACAGGTGGCTTCGGCCATTACCATTCGAGAAGAGAATGAGGTCGCCGGAGAGTTTATTCGCATGATTCGGGCTCATTATCGGATTATCGATGATCCCGTGGTGAACGATTACATCGTCGGCCTTGGGGAGCGGATTCTGTCGGCGTTTCCGGAGCAGCCCTTTAACTATCACTTTTATGTGGTTGAAAGTGATGTGTTCAATGCCTTTGCCGGTCCGGGCGGGCATGTCTTTATCCACAGCGGGCTGCTGCAGGCCCTCCCCAACGAGGAGGCCCTTGCAGGCATCATGGCCCATGAGATCTCCCATGTTTACAGCCGCCATATCTCCGATCGGATTGAGCGCTCCAAGAAAATCGGCATGGGGACCCTGGCCGGCGTGGCCGCCGGGATTCTGGTGGGGGTGGCCGGAGGCAATCCCTCGGCAGGGGGGGCTCTTACCATGGGAACCCTGGCCGGGTCTCAGTCGGCGGCCCTGGCCTACAGCCGGGAGGATGAGATGCAGGCCGACCAGGTGGGCATGAGCTACATGATGGCGGCCGGTTATGGCGGCGAGGAGATGCTTACGGGCCTGAAGACGATTCGTGAAAAACAGTGGTTCGGCCCCTCTCAAATTCCCACCTACCTGACCACGCACCCTGCCCTGGAAGATCGTATCGCCTATATCGGCAATTGGATCGAGGCGCATAAGGAAGAGATCGCCGCACGCAGGAAATCCATTGATCAGGCCTCTTTTTTAAAGACCAAGGCGCGGCTGACCGCATTGTACACACCGGTGGCACTTGCGGAAGACCTTTTTACCCATGCCATGGAGCGGGGGGCGGCTCCCCTTTATACCGAGTATGGGCTGGGGCTTCTGATGGATCGCATGGGTAAATACGACAAAGCCGCCCTTCACATGCGCAAAGTGCTGGAGAGACGTGCCTTTGACAAGGATGCCTTAAGGGGCCTGGGTCGGATCTATTTTCATCAGGGTAAATACAAAGAAGCGCGCCAGCTTCTGGAGGGGGCCATGAGCCTGGACCCGGATGATTTCGAAAGCAATCTCTGGCTGGGACGGCTTCTCATCGAAGAGGGGGCTTTTCATGAGGCGGTGAATCGCCTGGTCCCCCTGGCCACCGACTACGGCCCTGGAGCCCTGGCCCACTACGACCTGGGCAATGCCTTTGCCAAGCTGGGCAAGGTCTATGACTCCTCTTATCACCTGGGTTTCTACTATCGGGGCGTCGGGGATCTTCGCAATGCCGTTTTTCAGCTGAAACGGGCCAAAGAGATGGCGCCGAATGAGGCGTTGCGCAAGGCAGCGGAAAAGATACTGGCTGAGATTGTGGGCAAAAACGGTAAAAAAAAGAAGAAGAAAAAACCGGAAGAGCCAGCTCCTGGGGAGGAGGTGGACGGTGAGTAGTGAAAAGTGAAAAGTGAGTAGTGAAAAGTGAGTGGTGAGGCATCAGGCTCTTTGGCAAAACCATGAAATGTATGAAGACGTATCACGCCAGAAACCAGCACATGGTTTTTTTATTATTGATGGAGCGCAGCGACTCCTCGAACGAAGCACGAAGAACGAAGCACGAAGAACGAAGCACGAAGAACCAAGCACGAAGAACCAAGCACGAAGCACGCTTTTTATAAGTCACCATGCTCGGTTTCCCCATGGCCTCGATGGCGGCTGAAGAAGGAAGGTCATCAAAAATAAAAAAGGGCCGCTTTCCCCTGTGGGAACGCGGCCCTTTTTTTGTCTCTATTTCGATGAACGCGGCCCCTGTCACTGAAAGGGGCTCACCCCCCGCATCACGGGGAGTCATGGCGATCCTTTATTTGTCCACAGCGCGGTCGAAGTGGGAAAACTTCATGGTGAAGTTGCCCCGGCCCTGGGTGGCGGAGCGCAGGGCGGTGGAGTAGCCGAACATGCGTGACAGGGACACGGCGGCGTTGATCTCGTGAATGCCCATGTTGGGGTTGATGGCTTCGATCTTCCCACCACGGGAGTTGAGATCGCCGATGACCTCTCCCATGAAGTCGTCGGGGACAAAGACCTCTACGGCCATCATCGGCTCCAGGAGGAAGGGGGCACCGCCCGAGAGGGCTTCTCGCATGGCCATGGAGGCGCTGACGGAGAAGGCCAGCTCGGTGCCGTGGCCTTCGCGGGTTTCGGCTCCGGTGACCGTGGCTTCCACATCCACCACGGGGTAGCCCAGGAGGGTGCCGCTGTCCAGGGCGTCCATGACTCCTTTTTCAATGGCGGCACGGAAGTGGGGTTGCAGGATCTCTTCGTCCAGGGTGCAGACCACTTGGTTGCCGGTACCCAGGGGAAGGGGTTTGAGGGTGAGGGATACCTGCCCGAAGTGGGTCTGTCCGGCCATCTCACGGTCAAAGGTGGCCGTGGCGGAGGATTCATTCGTGATGCTTTCGCGGTAGACCACCTGGGGTTTGCCCACATTGACATCGGTGTGGAATTCTCGCTGCATGCGGCTGATGATGATCTCTAAGTGGAGTTCCCCCATGCCGGAGAGGATGGTCTGGCCTGTGTCCTCATCGATCTTGACCTTCAGGGTCGGGTCTTCCGTGGTGAACTTGGCCAGGACCGTGTCCAGCTTGTCCTGATCGGCGTGGGTTTTAGGCTCCACGGCGATGGAGATGACCGGCTCGTAGGTGTCGATACGTTCCAGGATCACCTGATGGTCGGTGTTGCAGAGGGTGTCGCCGGTGGAGGTGTCTTTGAGGCCCACGATGCCTACGATGCTGCCCGGTCCTGCTTCATCGACACGTTCCTTACGGTTGGCGTGCATCTGGAGAATACGAGAGAGCTTCTCTTTTTTCTTCAGCAGGGGGTTGTACACCTCTGAGCCGGCGACCAGCTTGCCACTGTAAACGCGGGCGAAGGAGAGCTTTCGCCCCTCGATCATGGAGACTTTGAAGACCAGGGCAGAAAGAGGCTCTTTGGCTCTCTGCTCAAAGGTGAGGGTCTCTCCAGTGGTGGGGTCGATGCCGTGGGCCGATTCGATGTCTATGGGGCTGGGCAGGTAGTCGCAGATGGCGTCCAGCAGGGGCTGGATGCCTTTGTTCTTCAGGGCTGTTCCGCACAGCACGGGCACAATGGCAAGATCAATGGTCCCTTTTCTCAAGGCGGCCGTGATCTGCTCGTTGGTGACAGGCTCTTCGGCAAGGTAGGCGTCCATGATCTCTTCGTCCACATCGGAGAGGGCTTCAATCATGGCATCGCGGGCGATGTCGGCCTCCTCCGCCATCTCAGAAGGGATGGGGCAGGTGTCGAACTCTGCGCCCTGGGAGTCGTCGTTCCAGGCGATCATCTCCATTTTGATGAGATCGATGACGCCCCGGAAGGACTCTTCAGCCCCGACGGGAAGCTGAATGACCACGGGGTTGGCGCCGAGTTTTTCCTTGATGGCGTTTACCGCGTTGTAAAAGTTGGCCCCGATGCGGTCGAGCTTGTTGATGAAGGCGATGCGGGGGACCTTGTATTTGTCGGCCTGTCGCCACACCGTTTCAGACTGTGGCTGCACACCGCCCACGGCGCAGAAGACACCGATGGCTCCGTCGAGCACGCGCAGGGAGCGTTCCACCTCAATGGTGAAGTCCACGTGACCCGGGGTGTCGATGATCTGAATCTGTTTGTTTTTCCACTGGCAGGTGGTGACCGCAGAGGTGATGGTGATGCCGCGTTCCTGCTCGTCGGTCATCCAGTCCATGGTCGCTTCCCCGTCATGGACCTCACCGATTTTATGGGATCGCCCGGTATAATAGAGGATGCGCTCGGTCACGGTGGTTTTTCCCGCATCAATGTGGGCCATGATGCCGATGTTTCTTATCTGTTCGATCTTTGTCTGTTTCATGTCTGCGTGTTTTTCCTGATGGCCTCGCAAAAAGTCGGGCAAGGATGCCCGGTGTCCACCGTTGTTGCCTTGCAGGCGGATGTCTGCGAGGCGCGCGTGATGTCAACTTTTTGGTGATATTTTTTTTATGAACGGACCAGGGGGGAGACCCCGCAGCTCGTCAAACAAGTTCCTTACTCTCTCTTAAATTATGTCATCGTATGGCTCTGATGTGGGCCTTACGGTTGTCCTGTTCTTTATGTTATGTCGGGTGGATGTCCGCCACGGTGTGCCGTCTTGTCATCGCATCGGTGCCCGCCTAGATGCCTTCGGGTTATCGTACCAGAAGCATGTCGGGTGTGAGGGGCTCGGAAATATCGATGTGACCGGAGAGAGTCTCCGCCCGGCTTCCTTCGATAAGGATACGGACAGTATCGATCTCCGGAATGTTGACGGCCAGTGAATTGACCACCGAATAGACGGTGAGCAGCTCGGATGACGCCCCTTTGGGTTCCCCGGAAATATCCCGGGAAAAATCGACCACCGCGACCTTGGGAGCCATGATGTAAAGAGCTCGCAGGCGCGTAGCGGCCGGAAGGGTGCGGGCACTTCCCCGTTCAGGGCCTTCGATGAGGGCCGCAATGATTTTTTGGCTCAGCTGCCAGGGATCGTTTGTCGTGGAGACGGTTCGTTCCTCGGAGGTGAGGAAACGTCCCTCCCGCTCGGCAAAGTAGAGGAAGAAGCTCTCCTCTTCGATGCGGTTCGCAGGGGTTGCGTGCCGGGGAATGGTGGCTGCTTCCGGTGTTGCCGCATCGGGACCCGTCCAGAAGGAGAAGAGGATCACGATCAGTAGCGTGGCGACCGCTGCTGCGATAAAAACGCCCGTTTGTCCTTTGCCGTTATCCGTCATGGTGGATATGGGCTCCCTTTGCATGGCCCCGTGCGTGTTGCGTCGACGTCCGACAGCTCGCAGCACCCAGTGCTGAAATGATACGGCCCCAATCTCCTCGTTACCCCTTGCACCATGAGGGACAAGCCCGGGACTGTCCAGGGGTCGGTTGTGAGGATGGCTGCCTTTATGAGCCAGCAAAATTTAGGCTATAATGGAAAGCTTGTCAAGCAAGAGGCAGGGGATTGCCCCTGTATTTGAATATTTTAGATGAGAGCGTGTGATAAATCCACTGTTGATGGACCCTGGCGGGATAAAGCACCTGGAACAGGTGCAACTCGGGACCTGGTGGGGGGCTCTCTGGCAGGGCTTTTACTTGTTTGCCTCTCGTTGTCCTGTGGGATCTTTTTTTTTCGGCTCGTCGTTGTTATTTTTCGGTAAACGGGATATATGCCATCATGATGGATGGTTGTGTCTTGATAACAGGGGGCTTGACGGGGGCATGAAAGAACAGGTTAGTGCAGTGAAACGCAGTGAAAAACAGCAGGAATGGGTAAACTTGATTCGGGTGTTTACCTGCCCGGAAGATGAGAAAACACGGGACGTTCTGGTTCACCATATGCGGCTGATCCTCTTTGAACTCCATGATTTTCTGATTCAGAACGTAGGGATTACTGAGGCAGTCAGTTTAAAGGAGATCGCTGATCGCTGCACCAATACCGTGATGAACGGGTACCCTGAAAAACGGCTGGCAGATGTGATCACGGGTGTTTTTGAAGAGATTTCACCCCACGTTGTGAATGTGGCCTCCCCTTATTTTGTGGGGCATATGACGGCTGCCATTCCCTATTTTATGGTGCATCTCAAAGCCATTGTGGCCGCCCTGAACCAGAACGTGGTGAAGCTGGAAACCTCCAAAATGCTCTCCGTACTGGAAAAGCAGGTGGTGGCCAAGGTGCATCGCATGATTTATAAAAAGGGCAATCCTTTTTATCTTGAGCACGTTCAGAACGCTCACACCTCCCTCGGCTCCTTTACCGAAGGGGGAACCACCGCCAACTTAACCGCACTCTGGGTCGCCCGAAACAAGGCCCTGGGCCCCTTACAAGGGTTCAAGGGGGCCGAGATCGATGGCCTCCCGGCGGCCTATGCAGCCCACGGTATCGACCGGTGCGTGATCCTCGTCTCCAAGCGGTGTCATTATTCCCTGAGAAAATGCGGCGGGATCCTCGGGATTGGAAACGCCAACATTGTGCCGGTTCCCGTGGATCACACCAACCGCATGCGGGTGGATCGCCTGGCGGAGATGATTGACAGCTTAAAAAAAGAGGGGCGAATTCGGATCGTGGCTGTCGTGGCCGTGGCCGGAACCACAGAGACCGGAAACGTGGACCCCTTGTCTGAAATCAGCGCCCTTTGCCGGAAGGAGGGCCTCTTTCTGCATGTTGACGCGGCCTGGGGGGGACCGACTCTGATGTCCGAGACCTACGCTCCCATTTTGCGCGGAATTGAGCACGCTGACTCCGTGACCATTGATGGCCATAAACAGTTTTATATGCCCATGAGTTCCGGTATGATCTTTTTTAAAGATCCCACCAGCCTGGATGCGGTGGCCTACCACGCCAATTATATCATTCGGAAAGGGAGCGTGGACCTGGGCAGTAAAACCCTGTCCGGTTCCCGTGAAGCCAACTGCCTGATCCTTGACAGCGCCTTTAAGATCATGGGCAGTCGGGGCTACGGCATGCTCATTGACCATGGCATCGAGCTGGCTCGAAGCTTTGCCGATGAGATTGAAACACGGGACACCTTTCAGCTGGTGACCCGGCCCGAGCTTAACATCCTCACCTACCGCGTCTGTCCGAAATCGATTCAAGAGGAGTTGAGCCAGGCCTCCGACGCGCGAATCCTCGAAATCAATGACTACTTCAACGAGGTGAACCGCTCTCTCCAGCAGGAGCAGCGGGAAGCGGGCAACAGCTTTGTCTCGCGTACCGTCCTCGAACAGGAGACCGTTTTTCCGGGATCTCCCGAAGGCAGAGTCGTGGTTCTTCGAAGCGTTCTCATGAATCCTTTGACCACCATCGAGGTCCTGCGAGATATTCTCGACGAGCAGGAAGATCTCTATGCCGCCTGGCTCCAGGGTGCTTCCACTCGAAAAGGGCGACATCGCGAAGAGGAAGGGTAACCGGGGCTTCTTTTTTCTTTCCCTTTTTGGCATCTATGGTAAGAAGCCAGGGCTTCGACTTGGCGATCCAGTACCCTGTCAACCCTTACTCAAGATGTGGAAATAAGATGATTCTTTTTGAAAAATCCGGAAAAATCAACACCGACGATGTTCTGAAATGTGTGAAAGAGAAAGGGGAGGCCCTCGGCATCAAGACCTGCGTTCTCGCCACCACCCGAGGGTTTACGGCGGAACGGGCGGCGGACATTCTGGAGGGGTTTTCGGTTGTCGCCGTCACCCACTTCACCGGCCTCAAAGGGCCCAACGTTCAGGAAATGAGCGCCGATAAACGGACGGAACTGGAGAACTCCGGGGTGACCGTCCTGACCTCCGGCCACACCTTTTTCGGGATCGGACGGGCCGTTCGGATGCGGTTTAACACCTATCAGGTGGACGAGGTCATTGCCGAAACGCTGAAGCTCTTCGGGGTGGGCGTAAAGGTGGCTGTTGAGGTGAGCCTGATGGCCGCCGATGCCGGCCTGATCCAGACCGGTGAAGACGTCCTTTGTGTGGGTGGAACCGGTGCCGGTGCCGATACGGCGGTGCTCTTGCGGGCCGTCAACACCGCCGATTTCTTCACCCTGAAAATTCAAGAAATTCTCTGCAAACCGGTGGCTTCAGTGTAACCCAAGGAGAGGCTAAACGGCTTGGGCACACTCTTCCTGTAATTCCCTGTTCTTCTCACCCATGACGCGCTCAAGATTTGACCGTTGCTCTTCAAAGGCTTCGGAGGTCTCGGTTTTGGGAAAGTTCATTTCATCGCCAAATCGCAGGATGACTTTGGAACCGGGTTTGGGCAGCAGGAAACGATCCCAGCTGCGGGCATACCAGGCGTGGTTCGCGTGGATATAAAAGGGGATGATCACGGTCTCCCCTTCATGGGCCAGTCGGATGGCACCGGGCTTGACCACGCCAAAGGGACCGCGCGGCCCATCAATGATGTGGGCCGCCAGCCTGTGCTCGGTCAAATGATCAATCATCCCTTTCAACGCTTCGACCCCGCCTCGGGTCGACGAGCCTCGAACCGTGGTCCATCCTGATCTGTTGGCCACCGCTGAGATGAGCTCTCCGTCCTTGCTCTGGCTGATCATCAGTCCCGGCTTGTAGGCCTTGTATTTCTGAAAATAGCGAATCGCCGCAAAGAACTGCTGATGGTGAGTACAGAGGATGATGCGCTTGTTATCGTTTAAATACGCATCCAGCCAGGCCGCTTCGTTCTGGACCTCAAGCCGGAAGGTCAATGAGTAAAGCCGGATGGATTTGTACAGGACCCATTGGGGGAATTTGGACGCGAAGAATTTATTGATTCTGAGGGACATGATCACCTTACATATGAATGTGAGACGTTAAAGCAGCCGCAGCCTCTCTGCCTGGGGGCCCCTGTGAAAGAGGTCGTGCAGGCCAGACAAAATTATTTCTCTGCCGAGAGTTCGATGGCCAACGTCAGATAAGGAAATAACTTTGAGGGTTTGAAAAACGTATAACATGTGAGATGGGAAAGCAAATACCATTTCAGGTCATGGTCTCTTGTCTCGTCTCCGCCCTTTTGTTACGTCTGTTTTTCTTCCAGATGTTGGCAGACGTGGTTTGGCAGGAGTCAGGAGAGGGGCGAAAATACTCTCGGTGCTGATCGCTTTTGAGGGCTCAGGCCAAAAATAAATCCACACGCGGTACAACCTTGCGGATGGGGTTTGCCTTTATGATGAAATGCTCTAAACGTTTGGCCCCCGGCAGATCCGCCGGGGGCCTTTCTTTTACAGGCAGGCCGCGAGGATTTTTCCCACCTGGTCAGGGGGCAGGCTCTGGTGCTCTCCGAGCTTGTTCAGGCCGTGGGCGGTGAGTTGCGCGCAGACCTTTTCGATGGCCTCTTCGCCGATGTCATAGGCCGCGAGGCGGGTGGGGATCCCCATGGCTTCGAAGAAGGCGCGGGTTTGGGCGATGGCTTCCGTCATCCGTGCTTCGTCCGATCCTTCGGAGAGGTTCCAGACGCGGGAGGCGTACTGGAGAAGCTTCTCTTTTTTCTCCTCGCGCCGCGCTTCCATCATGGCGGGAAGGACGACGGCCAGGGTGCGGGCGTGGTCCACGCCGTAAAGGGCGGTGAGCTCATGGCCCACCATGTGGGTGGCCCAGTCCTGGGGAACACCCGCACCGATGAGGCCGTTTAAGGCCAGGGTGGCGACCCACATGATGTTGGCCCGGACGTCATAATCTTCCGGGTCTTTCAGGGCTTTCGGTCCCTCCTCAAGAAGGGTGAGGAGCAGCCCTTCGCTGAAGCGGTCCTGTACGCCACCCTGTACCGGGAAGGTCAGGTACTGTTCCATCACGTGCACAAAGGCATCCACCACCCCGTTGGCCAGCTGCCGCTCGGGGAGGGTAAAGCTCTTGGTGGGGTCGAGCACCGAAAAGGTCGGAAAGACCGACGGATGGGAGAAGACCAGCTTGGCCTGGAACTCTTTTCTCGTGATCACGGCCCCGCAGTTCATCTCCGAACCCGTGGCTGGCAGGGTGAGGACCGTGCCAAAGGGCACGGCCTTCGTTACCCTGGCGCCATAGGTCTCTAAAATGTCCCAGGGTTCTCCCTCATAAAGGGCCGCCGCCGCAATAAATTTGGTTCCGTCGATGACGGAGCCGCCCCCCGCCGCCAGAATGAAATCCACCTTTTCCGCCTTCACCCGAGCCACGCACTGCATCAGGGTTTCATAGGTGGGGTTGGGCTCGATGCCGCCGAATTCGCTGACGGTAAAGCCTTTCAGGGCGGTTTTGATCTCGTCCATGACGCCTGTCTTGACGATGCTGCCGCCGCCGTAGGTGATCATGACATGGGATCCGGCTGGGATTTCAGACGCGATGTCTTTGATGCGGTTTTGGCCGAAGAGAATGCGGGTGGGGTTATGAAAGGTAAAATCAAGCATGGTGATTTCCTTGTGGTTTGGGTGGGCGTGCACAGCCGTTGAAATATCCGGGCTAACCCGGATATTTCATGAAAAAACGATCGATTCAAAGCAATGAACAGTTATTGCGGAAAATCCAGTTATTTCAAAAATACAAAATGTAATTCGCGGTTATCTGTTCGCTTTTCTCACCCTTCGGGCGAGCCGGGTTAAGGGGATGATGATCTGAGAGAGATGCCTTAAGGATACATTAGGGATGCCCCCGCAGGTGTCAAGTCGGCGGGCGTCAAAAAAAAGAGAACCGAGGGGCAAACCGGGTGCCGGAGGCTTTTTTTCTGTCGAAAAAAAAGGGTGGCCTAAAAATTTGTAAAAAGGATATAAGTGATTTGACAGGCACCTTACATTAATCGAATTTTGAGGAATTGTAATGTTTAAAGCAGCCACCCGCCGTACGGTCAAAATTTTGAAAGCCCCTTTTTTGTTAGCCGTCCTGACTCTTCTTTGCAGTTGTACAATGATTCAGAAGTTAAACCCCATGGGGCCTCCTGCACCTCACTATAAATACACGGTGATGGTTGATCAAAGCGATCGCTTTGTTGTGCTGCCGTTTAATCATCGCCTCAATCAGACGGAATTTGCGGCAAAAGTCGAGGGGGTTCTGATTGATGCCGGGTTGAGTGTCGTGGCCGTACCCCAGGAAAAAAAGACCATTGAGGAGAGAAAAGATGATGGTCTTTCTGCGGCGGGCAGCCGTTCGAGCGGGGCGTCATCGGAGGCGGGGAAGCGATTCAATTCTGTCCGAATCGAGAGGTACACGGTGTCGACCGTGATCAATGCTGAATACATTGTCGAGACACTGCTCAAGGATTCTTATGGAACCCTTAAGTTTACACGCGTCAGCGACAATAAAATTTTGAGTGTTTTGACCCTCAAGGGCTCTAAGTCGGCTTTGGAAAAAGAGATCAGGGAAAAACTGGTGGCCATGAAGTTTGTTTCAAAGAGTCTGCTTCCGAATTAGCCGGAGGGCCGATGGCGGCCGCGTAGAGGTCGTGCGGGGGGGGGCATGGAGGGTCGCTCATGCGTCAGGGTGGGGGCTCTCACCCGTCACGCGAATGCCTTTCAGGCCAGGAGGGTGATGCCCGACGCGTATGTCCCCTGGGAAAAAGGCATAAAAAAAGGATTTAATCGTTACCGATTAAATCCTTTTGTATTTTCTTCTGTTGATTTGGTCGGGGCGAGAAGATTCGAACTTCCGACCCCTTGACCCCCAGTCAAGTGCGCTACCAGGCTGCGCTACGCCCCGCCAAATACAAAAGGGTTATACTCTCTTGCTTCAATTGATGTCAAGGGAATAAGGGGATAAATCTACATATTCCAAGGAATGTGTTTTCTCTCCTAATAACAGGCCTTTGTGGAGTTCAAGGGAGGCCGGTATGAAGCGAGGAAGCTTCCTTTTCTGGCTTCATTTATCCATTATTCTGGTGTGTTATCAGAAAAGGCTGCGTTGCGGGTGCCTGCGGTATCGTGCCTGTATAAAGCATGTGTTCCTCTGTGGGGGGTGGTTTTATTTTTTAAGGGGGGAGGGGGCGCTGTCCCTTGACGCGCGAAGCCCTGTTGATAAAGGATTCTGGGGTAACACCCGATATTTTATAATTTTTTTTCTAAAGTTTACTTTGGAGGGTGCGAAAAATGGGGTATACTTCTGCACTGCAGATAAGGTGTCTGTAAGATGAATGATTGGTTACAACCTTATGCAATCACATGAAAAGGGTTGCTTGAAGTTTTGAGGGTAGATAGGGCGTATGCAGGCAAGTGAGCGGATCGAGACACCATTGATCCTGGTGGGGGAAATAGGGCTTCCCGATGAAATGAAGCGTAATTTCCAGTGTTTGACAGATCTTCTGGCAGATTTTACCGCTGCATCAGCGGTTTTGATTTTGAGTGAACGTCATGGGGCCTTGGAAGTCGTCAGTCGAAGTGAACAGACATCGGACCGGCATGTGAATCGGTGCCGGGTGCTTCTGGCCAGGTCAGCGGCCGAGGATGGCAAAATTCGAGAGGCCGATGACGGGACGTGGGTTTGTTACGGTCAGCCTGTCCAACGAGCCACGGGGGAGCCGTTTGGCTTTATAGCCGTCCTGAATCGGGTTGATCACGCCTTGTCTTCTGCCGGGCGTGAGTTACTGGAGAAATCAGGGTGCAGGGTGCAGCGTATGCTCTCGTCTTTCCCCGAAAGGTTGGAGGTCCCGAGCGTCATGATAGGGGCCAGAGATGGCATTTTGAGCGCTCTGAAAGCCTGCTATCAGAAGCTGTTTAATGAAGTCACGGACGGCATGCTCCTCATTGATGTGGAGAACGGTAGGGTTTTGGGGCATAACCGGGCTTTTTCACAGCTTACGGGGCTCAACCATGTTGAGATGCTGTCAGATCTGAAGGAGATGTTTCCCTCCGTCGAGGATTACGATGTTCTGTCAGGGACCGCCCAGATCCGTGGTATGGGTACGGAGATTCCCATGTTTGAGGCCCAGATTGAGCATGTGGCGGGTGCCCTCATGGATGTGGAGATTCGGTCCGGGTTTATGGACTGTGAAGGCACACGCCTTCTGCAGCTTGTTTTTCGGGACACTTCGGAGATGAAGCGGGTTGAACATCACTTCAGGCAATCCCACGCCATGAACACCATGGGGCAGGTCGCTGCCGGTATCAGCCATGACCTCAGCACGGTGGTGGATGGGATTCGATTGACCTCAGAGCTGCTTATGGCACAGGCCGACGATTATGATGAGAGGGTGAAACACTATATTCAGGTTGTTGCCGCGTCCACGGAACAGGCCTCGGTCTTGAGCGGCAAGCTTCGGGCCCTGGGCCGCACCGCCGGTTCAACCGCTGCGGTCCTCGATCTCCATGAAATGATCGACGACACCCTTTTGATGTTGCCCTACACCCTGGGACACCGTGTGCGGGTTTCTCTTGAGGCGAAGGCTGAAGAGCCTTTGATTTTCGGGGACGCGGCGCAGATCCAGTCCGCCTTGATGAATCTTTGCATAAACGCGGATCACGCCATGCCCGGCGGGGGGGCCTTGCGCATCGAGACCCGAAACGTCATCCTGGAAAAGGAGAAGGCGCGTGTCGGTGGGTTTCCCCTCGCTGCCGGGACGTATCTCCAGATGACGGTGGAAGACAACGGGTGCGGGATGGATCCAGAGACCCAAAAACGGGTTTTCGAGTCTTTTGAATCCTCCACGGATGGCGGACGCAAGGCCGATGACGGCCTGGGGATGATGATGGTTCATCGCATCATGAAGAACCACCATGGAGCCGTGGCGTTGACGAGCGAGCCGGGGGTCGGTACACGATTTTTTCTATTTTTCCCCCTGGAGGACAGCGCCCTGGGCGGGCACGACGAGGTGTACGAGGTGGGTGAAGGAGACGACACGATTCTGCTCTGCATCTGAACCGAGACAGAAAATCCCGCCCCTTTTGTGGCAGATGCCTAAGGGACTCTTTGTGTCTGTCAAAGCCAGGGAATGCATGAAGACTTGCCACACCAGAAATCAGCGTATATTTTTTTATAATTGATGGAGCGCAGCGACTCCTCGAACGAAGCACGAAGAACCAAGCACGAAGAACGTTTTTTTATAAGGTTTCCCCCTGGCCTTTATGGCCGTTGAAAAAAGAGGGTCATCCAATAAAAAAAAAGCCCCGAACAGATGTTTTCTGTTCGGGGCTTTTTTTGTGAATGGGACGAGCTGCCGCGCCGTCTTATGACGCTGTCCTTCAAGCCGGGGGTCGCTTTGACAGGCCCGGACTAGTGGTTTCCGCTGACGCCTAACTTTCGCTCAAGGGCAGCCAGGGACTGCGAAATGATAAAGGTGAGGGCCAGGTAAACCAGGCCTGCCCCGAAAAGAAACTGGACATAATCGTAGTATCTGGCCCCCATGACTTTGGCGGAGTACATTAACTCACCGGCTCCGATGACGGAGACCAGAGAGGTGTCCTTGAGAAGGACGATGAACTCGTTGCAGAGGGGAGGGATGACCTTGCGGAGTGCCTGGGGCAGGATGATGTCTCGCATGGCTTGCCAGTGGGTCATACCCAGGGAGCGAGAGGCCTCCATCTGACCGCTGGGGACGGCCTGGATGCCTGCCCGGACAATTTCGGCGACGTAGGCCCCTGAGTTGAAGCCCAGGGCGAAGATACCGGCTTTGATGGGTGAGGGAATGAGGGGAGATCCCGTCAGGGCCAGGTAGATCTGGGGGACGCCGAAATAGATAAAGAAAATCTGCAGCAGCATCGGCGTTCCACGCAGCACGTAGACATAGACACTGGCGATTGCCCGGATAAAACGGTTTCTGGCGATGCGTCCCATTCCGGCAAGGCAGCCGAGAATAATTCCGATAACCACGGCACCGAAGGTCAGTTGAATTGTGACCACGGCTCCATTCAACAGAAATAGCTTGTGCTGCCAAACCAGCGCAAAATCGATCAACGTCGTTTTCCCTTTTTATTTAATGACTCCGGTATAAAAGTCCGGGGCCTGACCTGTTTGTGAAGTTCAGATGCCCCCTCGGGTCGCCGGGGGCATCTTTTATGGCTTGGGCCTTAAACGCCCCACTTGGTCCGAAGCTTTTTGATGGTTCCGTCGGCTTCGAGTGTTTTAATGGCCTTGTTGAGGGCATCCAGGAACTCAGGAGCTCCTTTGCGTACGATGGCAGCGGTCTCCTCATAGCTCAGGGGTTTGGCAAAGAGGGTGAACTCGGGTCTTTTGGCGTAGTTTTCGGCGATGGCCACATCGAGGACCGCCCCCTGGACCGCGCCGTTTTTCATCATCATGACGGCAATGTTGGCGTCGTCCACGATCTGAGCCTGAGCGCCCTTGATTTTCTTGGCCGCCTCAGCGCTGGTGGAGCCGATCTGGGCAGAAACGCGCTTGCCCACCAGATCCTCTACCGTCTTGATGACGGAGTCGGCGGTGGTAAGAACCGTGGAGCCGTTTTTGAAGTAAGGGATCGTGAAGTCGACACTGTGCTTGCGCTCTTCGGTGACGGAGAAGCTGGACATGCCGAGGTTGATCTGCTTGTTTTTCACCGCAATGATAATGGAGTCGAAGCCCATGGCTTTAAATTCGGTCTTGAGGCCGAGTTCCGCGGCGACGGCGTTGATGAGGTCGATGTCGAAGCCCTCAATTGTATTGGTGTCGGGATTCACGCTTTCAAAGGGGGGGTAGTCGGGGCTTGTGCCCACCGTCAGAACGCCTGTTTTTTTGATTTTTTCCCAGTTATTATCCATCGCGGACGCCGGGGAGGCGCTTGCGATGCATACCACTGCCATGGCCACCATGGTCATGAGTTTTGTCAATTTTGCCATTTTCATATTCCTCCTGTTGCATCATGGCGATGGCTCCGAAATGAACGGGTGTCTTCCCTTGCCCGACGTTTAAAGCCTCGACGGCCCAGGGTGCAAGGGGTCGAGGGGAGTGCTTTTGCACCGGTAACGTGGACGGGATGTGTTCCCGTTGTTTGTCAGATCCATCAAGTGAAAACCTTTATTTATATGGACGGTTGGAAAATAAGTCAAGTCAGGGGTTGTCCAGGGCGACAGGTTTGTGATGAGAAGCGGTTTTGTAAATAGCTTGTAAACAATGATCATTAAAGATATGTCTGATTCACATTCTTTCTCTCCCCCCCCACACACACGTCACACAGAGACCCGGGACACGCGTGTCATGATGAAGCAAGAGGTTGGGTCTTGTACGCAGCTTTCCTGAATGCCGCCACCTCATGCGCAAGCCTGTTTTCAGGTGGCATACCTTGCCGACGGAGGCTTTTTTTGCCCTTTGGAATAGAGACTCAGTTTCGCCATATTCGTTTTTTAACCCCTCCCCATCCATTTAAGGATGCCGGGAACTGCGACGGAGGTTTTTGCGATGCGAAAGCGTTTGGTTTTGAGGGTTTTACTGGTTTTCATGTGCGGGTTGCTCTTTTCGGTTCAGGCCGCAGCGGGGTCACTGACGGATGACCTTCGGGAGAGGCTGAAAGGATTGGCGAGTCAGGAGTTTCTGCCGGTGATTGTGACCTTGAAAGAGGACCCTTCCCTTCGGGCCTTTGCTTCCAAGGGGCTCGTGGACAGGGCGGCAATCCGTCGGGCTCAGGATGAATTTCTGGCTCTCCTGAAAGGCCCTGCACCCCGCTATCAATACAAACACATCCCGGCTTTGGCCCTGGACCTCAGCCGCCTCGATATTTCCACGTTGTCCCAGCTTGGCGCCATCGCGCGTATTGAATACGATGCACCGGTCCACGCCTTTATGGAGACGGCCACGCAGTGGACCGGGACGGTTGCTGCTCGGGAGCGGTATGGGCTAAACGGCGAGGGCGTGACCGTGGCGGTGGTTGACACCGGCATTGACGCAGGCCATGCGGCCTTTGGTGATCGTGTGGTGGCCTTCTGTGATCTGGTGGGGGATGATTTGGCGGCAGAGGCTTACGATGACAACGGGCACGGCACGCATTGCGCGGGGATCATCGCCGGTGGCGGAGACGGGAACGGCGCCAACGCTGGGGTGGCGCCTGCAGCTTCGCTGGTGGGGGTCAAGGTCCTTGACAAGCGCGGAAGCGGCAGCATGAGTACGGTGATCGCCGGGATCGAATGGTGTATTGAAAACAAGGACGCCCTTGGTATTGATATCATCAGCCTGAGCCTGGGCAGCAGCGGCAGCTCAGATGGAACCGATGCCAACTGCCTGGCCGCCAATGCGGCGGTGGCCGCAGGGTTGGTCACCGTGGTTGCCGCGGGGAACAGCGGCCCGAAGCCCAGTACCATCGGATCTCCAGGGGCAGCCGAACAGGTGATCACCGTGGGGGCCATGAGCGATCCCGGGGAGGGCGGTTTTTTTCTGGCTGATTTTTCCAGCCGGGGTCCCACGGCCGACCAGCGCATCAAGCCGGACATCGCGGCCCCCGGTTTGAACATCCTGGCTCCGGAAGCCAACACCGCAGACGGCTATATCGCGCACAGCGGAACCAGCATGGCCACTCCCTTTGTGGCGGGGACCGCTGCGCTGCTCCTCCAGGGCGATCCCTTACTGTCTCCTGTGGCGCTTAAAGCCTCTCTGACCGTCACGGCCGAGGCGTGGGGCTCTCCTGGCAAAGACAACGACTTCGGAGCCGGTCGTCTTGACGGTCTTGCGGCCATCAGCACCGTTGTGGACGGGTATGCGGCTGAGCCCCTTTCCGGCGGGCCGGGCCATCTCAGCAAAACGGATTCCTTAAGTGGCTGGGACTGGTTTGTCTCGGCCACGGACAAGCGGGACGAATGGACCTTCGAGGTCACCGAGACCACCCACCCCATCGCGGTGAGCATGATCATCGCGTCCTGGCGTTCGATTCTGCTCGCTTTCGCCAGTCACGATTTTAACCTGAGCCTGTATGATCCCGATGGCAGCAAGGTGGCCTCATCCGCCAAACTCCTGAACCGGCAGGAGACCCTTACCTTTGCTCCGACGCAGACCGGCACCTACACCCTTCGTGTGGATGCCCGCAAAGGCACCAGCGCCTACACCCTGGACGTGAGCGCCGTGACCTCGAGTCTTGAGCTTGTGGGAGAATAGAGGGCAAGGCCGCGTCCTTGTGAAAACGGGGGTGCGAAAAGGGTGATGCCCGTCCTGCCGTCCCCGCATCCGGGAGGCGGTGGGCTGTTTGCTCAGTCGACAATAAAAGCTCTGTTTCAAAGACCTTAACGGTCTGAGGGCAGAGCTTTTTTTTGTTCCGGACATTTCCTTGGGGCCGATGCGTCGTTCTCTTTTTATCCGCTGGTTTTTTGGCCGAGCCTTCCAGGTCTGTTTTGACTGTTTGACAAAGGGGGAGGCTCCCCGTCAAAATGGATTCTGGAGAATTTTCATTTGAGACGTTTTACGGCAGGCATGCCGCCAGGGAGTGATGTCATGAGCTATACCATCGAAGAGAGTCGTCCTGAATGGGACGCGGCCATCTGCCGAATTATCAAAGATATCGGCGCCGAGTACGGAGCCGTGGGGGAGGGGTTTGGCCCCTCCGATGCCGAAGTGGCTGCCATGAGCCAGCATTATGCCCGGGAGACCAAGAGCCTCTACCTGATCGCGAGGGTGGGTGATGAGGTGGTCGGAGGGGGCGGGGTGGCCTCATTTCAAGGCAGCGATGAGGTGTGTGAGCTGCGAAAGCTCTTTTTGCTCCCGGAGAGCCGGGGCTTAGGGATCGGAAAGGACCTGGCACAGCGGTGTCTGGCGTTTGCCGAATTGGCGGGGTACAGGAGCTGCTACCTGGATACCCTGGCCGGCATGGCCGGGGCCATTGCTCTGTATGAGAAGCTGGGGTTCAGGCATTTGGAGAGGCCCCTTGACGGAACCCTGCATGGGGGCTGTGACGTCTGGATGTTGAAAGAGTTCCAGGGCAACGAGCCGGAGGCGACGACTCAGCTCTAATAAAAGCCTCCGGCGGCAAGGTGACGCCACCTTGAAAGCGGGTTTGCGAATGCTCTAAAGTTGTCGGTACCCTGGATACCTCGCGTCCGCATTCGCGTGAAGGGTGAGAAGGCGCATTGTACGCCACAAGCGCAATAGTTGAGGGTGCTTCTCTTTTAATCCATAGGTTGACTTTAACCGGAATAACTCCGGCGGCAAGGTGTGCCACCTTGAAAGCAGGTTACGATGATTTTTTGTTGACCCGTCTATGGCTTCACCCTTTATACCTTTTTCTGTCATGGCCGTGACACAGAGGGAATGTGTCAGGATTCAGCTCATGCGATGGCGAGGTGACTCTACCTTGCTGGAGATGGGTATTTATACGATTATTTATGAAGGAGTGTGATCATGCAAAAAAAGGTAAGCAAGGAAGAGTGGGTCGCCATGTTTCAGGAGATTGGGTTGTCAGAAGAGCAGATGATGGCATGGCACCGGTTGTTCGAAATGCGTCATCCGGGAGGCCATGAGGGTTTTCTTGAGTGGCTGGGCCTTACGGAAGAAGAGATCTCCGGTATTCGGGGGCGTTGCCGTTAGGCTGGGTCAGAGAATCCCCGGCTTTTAATGGGGCTCAAGCCGATCGGGCTTGAGCGGTGGGCGGACGTCTCTGTCTGTTTTATTATCGATCCCTGTTTCCCCTGGACGTGTCATGAAAACGTACACCATTTCACAATTGGGCCGAAGCTTTGGGTTGTCCCGGAGCACGCTGCTTTACTACGATCGCATCGGCCTGCTGCGGGCCCCGGAACGGACCTCGGCCGGGTACCGCGTATATACGCAGGCCGAGCATGATCGTCTGGCGCGGATTTCGATGTTCAGGGGAGCAGGGATGCCCCTTGCCGATGTGCAGACGCTGTTGGAAAGCGGAGAGGCCCCCCGTGTTCAGATTCTTGAAACCCGCCTGAAAGAGCTGGATGGGGAGATCCTTGCCTTGCGGCATCAGCAGCATGCCATCATCGGGATGCTTAAGACGCTGCCGGGGGGAGCCCCAGCGCTGGTGGTGAACAAACAGATGTGGGTGGCCATGCTGGAGGCGGCGGGGATGGACGAGGAGGCGATGGCCCTTTGGCATGCGGAGTTCGAAGCACGAGCGCCGGACTCTCATTTTGAATTTTTGCTCTCCTTGGGCATTTCTGAGGCGGAAGCGCGGAAGATCCAGGCCTGGGCCCGTGACAAGGGCGAGGCATAGAAGCGGTTATGGGGGCACTGTGTTGTGGCCCCAAACCCTTTTCATTTGTTTGATCTTCTGCACCAATATCGTTATGATCTTTACTCATTAGAAAATTCTTTTACGCATCCATCACACATGATTCTGTTGACATGAAAGAGAGAGCGATGCCTGAGAAAACAAAAAAAACAGTCTCCCTGGTCCTGGGAAGCGGGGGAGCCCGCGGCCTTGCCCACATCGGTATTATCCACTGGCTGGAAGAACACGGCTTTGAAATCGCCTCCATCTCCGGATGTTCGGTGGGGGCCATGGTGGGCGGTGTTTACGCGGCAGGCCGCCTGGATGAGTTTGAGGCCTGGGTGCGCTCCATCACGCGCATGGATCTGGTGGCGCTGATGGATCTTTCCTGGGGGAAGAGCGGGCTGGTGAAAGGTGACAAGGTGATGAACGCCCTTGTGGGGCTGGTGGGCGAGCAGCTCATCGAGGAGTTGCCCATACCCTTTACCGCGGTGGCCACCGATATCGTGAATGAAAAAGAGGTGTGGTTGAGGTCCGGGAGTCTCTTTGACGCCATTCGGGCCTCGGGCTCCATCCCTTTTTTTCTGACGCCGGTGCGGTTGAACGGGGTGGAACTCATCGACGGCGGGGTATTGAACCCGGTCCCCATTGCTCCCACCTTCGGAGACGCCACCGAGATGATTCTGGCGGTCAACTTAGGGGGAGAGGCGTCGAAGAGTCCCGTGCCGAGGGTGAAACATGGGGGACATCATGCCGGATCTTCGGTCATTCGGAAAAAAATCAATGGGTTTGTCAAACGATTCAAGGAGAATGGCAATGGGACTGCGGAGAAGGATTGGGGCGTCTACGATATCGCTCATCAGGCCTTTGACGCCATGCAGAGTACCATCGCACGACAGAAGCTCGCCGCCTATCCACCGGACAAGCTGGTGGTGATCCCCAAAAATGCCTGCGGGACCCTGGAGGTCTATCGGGCCGCCGAGATGATTGAGCTGGGGTATCAGCAGGCGGAAGCCTGTTTAAGCGATCTGCTGGAGCGGGACCCCATCGAATGAGCCGGAGGTTTTTGTTGAGCAGGGCCACTTCTGGCCTCCGGTGGCCCTGGCCATGGCGACAGGAAATACCTTTGTCGCCATGGGGGTGGGAACGGCGTTGGTGGCTATTTTCCGTGCTCTTGGGGGGTGACAGCTCCTTACCAGAGTTTCAGGGAGAGTCTCACGGCCAGCAGGAGCAGGACGACGCCCAGGCATTTTTTGACCGAGGCGGGTTTCATCTTTCTCTGCATGACAAGGGTCCCCAAATACCCGCCCCCCCAGGCGGCCAGGCCGGCAAAGGCGAGGAGCTTTATGGAGACGGAGCCCATGGCCGCATAGGTGAGGAAGGCGGAAAAAGAGGAGAAGGGCACGGCAAAGGCCGTCACCGCCGCAATCTTTTTGGGGTTGAACCCCTGGGCAATCATCAGGGGAGAGATGAGCCCGCCGCCCCCCACGCCCAGGAGGCCGGATAAAAATCCCGCCACGATTCCCACCAGCACCGGCCCGACCACGGGCCGATCATCCCGATACTGAGACGCATATTTAGACCCTTTAAAAAAGAGCATCATGGCCCCGGAAAATGCCAGGAACCCCACAAACACGATAAGGACAATTCGGGTCGGGAGGCGGTGGCTCACCCAGGCGCCGACGGGTGCCAGGAGGATGGACGAGGCGATAATCGGAAGTCCCATCTGGATATCGAGGCGTTTTTCCCGAATATTGGAGACGGTGGCCCCGAGCATGCTGACGGTGTTGACGAACAGGGCCGTGGGCCTTGCCTGGGCAAAGGGAATGCCCAGCCAGGTCAGGGCGGGGATGAGAGCTAGGGCAGAGCCCACACCGCCCAGGGCGAAGATGAAGCTCAGCACGAAGGAGAGAAGGGTAATGATCAGGGTGAGATGATCCATGGCGCAAATCCCAGTATTCTCGATGTCTGTAAAAAAAGATGCAAAAAACAAGCCCGATGACCGGGTTGATCCAATGGGTGGAGTGAAAGCCCTAAGGCGGGCCTTACATTTTTGACAGAGGGCCGGGCTTGAAAATTTTGACCAGCTCTTCTATAGAGGCGGTCAGCCCTTTGACCTCGTCAAACCCGTTGGCCATCAGGTAGGTATAGGCCACCGCCCCGCGAAAAATGGATGAGCAGAAGGCGACGATGCATTTGTCTTTGGGCAGTTCGCTTACGCGGTTGGGCAGCTCGTGCAGGGGGATGTGGATCGCAAAGGGGAAAACGGTGTAGGCGAGCTCCTGATCGGTGCGGACGTCGAGGAAGACAAAGTGATCGTTGCCCAGGACTTTGCGGACCCCCTCCACGCTCATGGAATGGTCACCTGTCCCCAGAAAATCAAAATCCATTTCAGCGATGACCTGATCGAGTGCGTTCATAGTGGCTCCTTGGTTGGGTTGTTTCGAATACAGGGATTGTAATATTTCTACATTCCCATATTGCCAAATAGCAATTTACACGGATCGGTGGGTGTGTCAACCCATTCACCGCGTTTTTTCATAAGAAATGGGCCAACGGTGGAATAGGGAATTAAAGTAAAACGTCCCGGTTTTACACGATTATGGTTTGTGTGATGTAGGAAATTTATTGACAAGTTGTTGATGAAAGGATTATTTTATCTTCATTTTTAATGAGTTAATACATTTAGTAAAATGGTCAGGATAATGATTTTTTTCAGGGCTATTGTTTTTTAGTTGAGCCGTCAAGCCCAAGGAGACGACACCATGTTTCGAGCAACCCTCACCCTGATGATCAGCCTGCTACTGCTGGTCAACTCGGCCTTTGCCTTTGATCTTGAAAAGGCAAAAAAAGACTACAATGGAGCACATTTTAGCGTGGCCTCCATGAAAGAGGTGCTTTATGAAAATGCACCGGCCATTGCCGTCAGTTTTACCGTTCCTGTGGATAAGGAGGGGCTGGAAGAACACCATGTGACCCTGTCCGGAGGCACCTCTGATCACTGGGTGATTAACGAGGACCGCACCAAGGTGATCTTCCCCTTTGTGACCCCGGACGCTGAGTATACGGTCAGGGTGTCCAATGCGGTTCCGGACATCACCGGTCAGACATTGGAATTCCCCGAAAGCCAGACGATCAAGACGGCGGCCCTGTCTCCCTCGGTGACCTTTACCTCCAGCGCGCATATCATCAGCAGCTCCAGCCCGAAGCGTCTGCCCGTTACCACCTTGAATGTGGATGAGGTGACCCTTGATTTTTTTCGTATCGATACGAAAAATATTCCGGGCATGGTGGGCGGCCTTCTCCGAAACGGCACGGACAGCTACTATCAGGTGGACAGCCTGAAGCAGATCGGCAAGCTGGTCCACACCGGCCGTTTTCAATTGAACCCGCGTAAAAATCAGCGCACCGATTACAACATCGACCTGACCAAGATAAAAGCCTTGAAAGCTCCGGGCGCCTACGTGGCGGTGATGACCCAGCCTGGCAGCTACCAGTACGAATATGAACATGCGTTTTTTATGCAGACGGACATCGGGATCCACCTGCGCCGGTATGAAAAATCCTTTGACGTGTATACCCAGAATATTGCGACCGGTAAGCCCATGGACCATGTTCGGGTGGATATCACGGATGAAAAAGGGAAGATCATCGACACCGGGGAGTCCGACGAACTGGGCCGGATCTCTTTCCACGCGAAGCCAGGTCAGCATCATCTCCTGGCCACCTTTAAGGATCAGCTCTCCGTGCTTCCCTTGAATCGGGATGCCCTGGATCTCTCCGGCCTGAAAAATGCCGTGACCCCCCACAGCGAATATCAGATTTATCCCTGGGGGCCCCGGCAGCTTTACCGGCCCGGTGAAAAAATTGAGGTCAATATGCTGGTCCGGGATTTTGATGGGAAACTTCCCGCAGGCCTTCCCCTGGGCTATTCCCTGTACAAGCCCGATGGCAGCAAGGTAAGTTCCGGGCAGCTGCAACCCACGGAGACCGGATTCTATCGGTTTGACCATGTGACCTCCGCCTCCAGTCAGACGGGGTCCTA
>NZ_JAQYWB010000016.1 GCF_030145185.1 Desulfoluna sp.
GTGCCAGGTGCCACTTCCACAAAAGCGCCAAAGGGAGCCAGGCGAACGACCTTGCCGCTGAACTGTTCCCCCTCACGAATGGTCTCGCCCACAAGTTCCCAGGGATCCTGAGAGGCCTGCTTGACGGAGAGAGCAATACGGGGAGCGTTTTTCCCTTCCACGGTATCGATCTTCAACACTTTTACGGGGAGAGTGTCCCCCACCTTCACCGCTTCTTCACACGTCTTCACACGGCTCCAGGAGAGCTCGGAGATGTGCACCATCCCCTCCACGCCAGCGTGTAGTTCCATGAAGGCACCGTAAGGCATCAGCTTGATGACCTTCGCCTCCAGGGTATCCCCCAGGGAAAGACCCTCAAGGAATGCGGCACGAACTTCTTGAAGTTCCGCCTCCAGAAGCTTGCGCCTGGAGATGACAATGTTCTTTCCATTGCCCTCAATCCGAGTCACAAGAAACGAAAAGCTCTTGCCTATAAATTCGTCTCCCTTTTCCACAAACGCGGTGTCGATCTGACTTACCGGACAAAAAGCCCGCATGCCCATCAGGGCAACGGAAAAACCGCCCTTGACCTGTTCATTGACCTTCCCTTCCACCGGTGTTCCGCTGGAAAAGACGTCAAAGAGCAAATCCAGATTCCCAGCCCCAGACATCTTTCTGGAGAGGACCACTTCGCTTTCGGTAGCGCTGACCACATAAAGGGTCAGGCTGTCGCCCACGTCAACGGTCAGTTCGCCTTCCTCATTGGTGAGTTCCATGCGGTCTACAACACCGTCACTTTTTGTTCCGGTGCTGACGTAAACACTGCTCTCTCCAATGGAGATCACTTGTGCGTCTACTTTGTCACCACTTTTCAACTCCTCACCCAACCCGTCGCCGTAAGCTTCCAGCAACTTCTCAAAGCTCTCCTCTTCAGGAATGCCCATGTCACCCTTGTCGTTCATCATACTCTCCGACATGCCCCCAAGGGGGGATCTGGTTCACCCGGTATCTGACTGTCGATTACCTGCTTCGCACCGACGCCGTCCTCATCCGCAAAACATCTCTGCTTAATTCAGAGATACAGAATCAGAAGCGCGGTACATGACAACACCGCAACACCCGGTAAAAAACATCTAACTGTGAGATCTTAACCCAGCGCCACCCACGGCGGGGAGGACGATGTCTTATAGTGAATCCGCAATGCCGTCAACAGCCCATCTATAAACTGTATTCATGAAATACGCCACCCTTTTCACGCCCTCTGAACACAGAAAACCCGCGGTATTCTGGCCCTATCCCATGCAAAATCTTTATTGAGGGACCTCAACCACAAGGCGCATTCCCACTTCGGCGCTGGCACGCGTCGGATCCGTCGCCTCACGATTCGCGCTGCGGGCGTTGTAGGCATACGTCGCCCAGCCCCCTCCGCGAACCACCCGGTTAGACCCAGAAGACGGCCCCAGGGGATCTCTTGTCGATACCCGCGGGTAACGTCCGTACCAGTCCCGACACCACTCGCCTACATTGCCATGCATATCATAAAGGCCCCAGGCATTGGGCTTGAAGGATCCCGACGCGACCGTCCCACTGGAGGCCTCCCCGGCCGGGCAATCTCCCCAGCTGGCGTTTGCGTCTACGTTGGCATCCCCACTTCCCAGGCAGGCCCCGGTCGAAAAGGCCGTAAGTTCACCGGCTCGAGCGGCATACTCCCACTCGGCTTCGGTGGGCAACCGATAGGTGATCGCCCCATGATCATTGAGCCACCGGATAAAAGCCAGGGCATCGGCGTAGGTGATTCCCGTGACAGGGTGTTCCCCTTTCTGGGCAAACCCCGGATTCTTCCAGGAATACTCGCGACTCCGGGTCCAGCTGTAGTCTTCCATCGCATAAGCACCCCCGGATGTTTCCGCTTCACTTTTGTATCCCGACGAAGCAACAAAGGCCTTCCACTGAGCCACCGTCACCTCCCTGTCCAGCATAAAAAACCCTCGGGACAAGGTCACGGCATGGGGGGTCTCGTTCTCCTTTCGACGTGTTTCAGAGACGGGGCTCCCCATCCTGAAAGAACCCGCCTTAATGTAAACGAAGCGGCCCCAATCCCCGCTAAACGCAGGAAGAGGCGTTAAGAACACCTCCACCCAGGCATCTTTGCCCGGAGAAACCACCACCTTTACCTCACCGGGCTCGAAAAGGGGCGCAACCACCTTGACCCTGTGGGTCCCGGCGTGAACAAAGGTCCCGCTTTTAAACGAGGACCCATCGAGTTTCACCGCGGCCGAGGCCGGCTTCACCGAGACAAAAAGCTTTCCTTTTTTCGGTGGTTCTTTTGTCAGCGTGGCGTTGACACGGCTCTCTTTTCCCCGTTCAATCTTAACGGTTTCGTTCCAGGCCAGATACCCCTGCTTGGTCAAGGTGATTTTATGCGTACCGGCCTTAAGAGTCATCCCGCTTACCGGTGTTTTCCCCAAGGCCCTGCCGTTAACCGTCAACTCAGCCCCCCGGATATTGGCCAGCACATCAAGCCGCCCGTTCACAGACTGAGGCTTGGGCTTCGGGGGCACCAGCTTCACCGCAGGGACCGGCGCGGCTTTAGCCGGGGGAGCCTTCACAGCCACCGGCTGGGAGGTGCCTGCAAGTAAAAAGACAAATTCACCGCCCTGGTCGCCGGTATTACGCAAAGAGCGACATCGAGGCGGCATGCCCCCCGCCTTCCTGAGCTCTTTTTTCATGGAGCTGAACATCTCCATGGTGGTGAGACATCGGGCTTTTCTATCCGAAAGGGCCTTTACGACACCTTCGGCGAAAACGCTCATCTTTGCCCCTTGAGACACAGGCAGGCTGTTCCCGGAGATCATGGCCCAGCGGCTTCGTTTGTTAAAAAGATCGACATAATAATCGCCGTCCCGACGCTTCGCAAGCCGGTGAGTCGCTCCGAACATATTGTCTCCCAGCGCCGCATCGGAAAGAATCAATACATCTCGAACCCTCATGGAGTTCACGGCCACCTGGATCTCGCTGTCGGCAATCCAGGTGGTCTCATCACCTGTGGCTGCATCACTGGGATACCACCACGCTTTGCGGGTTGCCTTGTCAACCCGTGATGAGCCGGAAAAGTAAATCACCACACTGTCATTGATGCCCATGCCCCGTGCCAACCCGCGAAGTTCGCGCAACACGGCGGCCCGGTTTGCCTTGGCATTGACCAGGAGCTTCACATCAAAACCGGCCCGAGTCCTCAGCACCTCGGCGACACGGGTCGCCCCTTTCACCGCAACGGACGATCTCTCAATACCCGGGTCGACATAGGTATCAATCCCAATCACCAGGGCTTTATAACTTCCCACCGCCCCCTGGTGCCGCTCCAACTCCTCGAAGGAGGTGACATCTGCCGAGGCGGCCACCGTCCAGGCGGCCATCAAAAGAAAAATGATAACGGATCTGATCTCTCTCGCCATGCTCTCTCTCCACCTTACTCGCTGGTCTTTTCACTTGTAAAATGAGGATTCTTACCGCCCTTGGTCCGTCCGCGCTGGCCGTTGATGCTCGTGTACTCGCCCTTAGCGGTATTTTCCGAACCACCCAAAATGGAGACATAACCCCCCGGTGCCTTGTTATCTTTTCCACCTGCAACCACGGAATAATCACCCGACACCTTGTTTTTCTCCCCCCCCAGAATGGCCCCACAATTTCCACTTAACGCGTTGCCACGCCCGGAGACCACGCCTCCGAAGCCCTCGTAGCGGTTCGCCGTCCCCACCACAAGGTTATGGGAGCCTTTCCCCAAGGATCCGTACCCGATGATCACGTTGCCTTTGCCGTTGACTTTATCGGCCTGGCCGGTGCCATTGGTCACGTAGAGATTCACCCCGTTAAAATAAATATTGCCCCCTTTACGGGTAATATTCGTCAGAAGATTCTCCAGCTCCTTCACCCGGGTCTCTAAGGCCGCCACACGCATCTGAAGCTCCGGAGAACCGGCGCTGGCTTTCATAGCGGGCAAGGCTTTGGGAATATCCGACTTTTTCGCATACCCGGAGAGCATCTGCTGCAGCTCGCTGTCCCGGGTAATGGAGGCATCAATATAATGCTCGCCGACCACGCCATCCTTAATATCACTGCCTGACACCCTGAACGCCTGAACAGGCTGGGTGGCTTTGGGTTTCGCGACAGCGGTCACCTTCACGTTCACCCCGGCGTTATGAAAGAGGCTGGCGAGCTTCGCATCGGTCATGGCCCCGTAGGAGGCCACCGAAGCCGGGTCGCTCAAGATCATCAATGCCTGCATCTCATGGTCCAACCCGCCTTCCGTCTTCTTGGAAAAAAGCAAAACATAGATGGCCGACTGCCCCTTGGCGCGGGCACTCCCCGCTTTTTTCACAGTGGCAGCAAAGGCGACGGTGGCATAACGCGCACTCAGCACACGAAAATCAATGGGTTTTTCAAAGGACACCACCCGCTTGTAGCGGCTGAGCTGGTGTTTGGTCACACTGCGAAGGGAATGATCGAGCAACCCCGACTGCTCTTTTTCACCAAAAGCCTGGACAAGGCGGTTGGCGGAAGCCATACCACTGACTTTCTGCGCCGCGGCAAAACACGGCATCAAAAAAATCACGGCAAAAACACACGCGATACATTGAAATCTTCGTCTGGTCATCACATCCCCTCCGAAAAGACCCTTCACGCTAAAATGCTTTGTTTAAAATCCACCCATGAAAAATGCCGGCATCGCCATGGGACATGACCGATGCCGGCATCGCTTTTATGCTGAAAGATTTCCCACCAAGATTAGAAGCTGTAGGAGACCTTAGCTGTATAGAGTTCCCAGTTTTTGGTGTAGTCAGGCCCGATATTTGGGGCAAGCGAAGTTCCATAATTTTTGGTATTGCCATCGGAATTGAGCATGATGGCGCCCCCCTTCATCTTGTGGCCCTCCACCTTGAGAATCCAGTTTTCCGTGATGTCAAAGCGCAGGGAAAGAGCCAAATCCTTGAGGTAACCGCGGTGTTCTTGGCCATCTGGATACCTGCCATCATCACCATCCTTATTCGTTCGGTCAGCATAATACTCAGAGTAATAGGTTCCCAGCTCAAACCAATCGCAGAAACGATAGGTCCCCATGCCGTAATACCCTTCACTGTCGAAATCCGATTCAAAGTTTTGATTCATAGGAAGGAATTTAGGCGCCGAAAGCTCATAGTTGATGCGGTTGTATTCTGTGGACAGCACCAAGTCACCGATGGCGTACTCTAAGGAGGTGGTCCACCCTGTCTGGGTCACATCGATAAGACAGCTAACAGGATTCTCCTCACTCAAAGCCTTGACAGGATTCCTTGTGATATCCCCATCAAAACTCATCTGCCATCCACTCGCCCCGATACGAAACCCTTCCAGGGGGGTCTCCCAGACCAGGCTGCCGACATAGGTCGCATCCACCTGGTTGTTTGTCACATCGACCCCCAAAGCAACGGGGAACTGATCTTCCAGAAGCCGCATCTCCGCGCCATCGTCTTTAAACTGGTTCACCCCGCCCTGGGCGTGGTACTCAAAACTCCCCACAGCCCCTGCGGGCACGTACCCGTAGAGTTCAAACCCGTTCATGGCGTTGATAGAATCTCGCCAGCCTTCGTTATAGACACTCTGGGGAAGAAGGATCGAGGTCCGGAGCATGTCCACGTCACGACTGGTGTTGTAAAGACCCTGAGGTAACTTGATTTTGCCGGCCTTGAAGTTGGCCCACTCGGTAAAGGTATAATCGGCATAGGCCCAGTCGATGGTCACCTCGTTGTCGCCCAAGGTGCCAAAGTCCCGGGAAAAGACCTGAAGGCCGATGCGAAGCCGATCGCTTACGTCGGACGAGAAGTTAAGCCCGCGTTCGTTGAACTGATAAGAACCTCCATCATCCGTGTCTCCGAAAAATTTGTTATCGGTGGTCATGATATATCCCTGGGAGATAAACCCATGGATATTGACGTTTCCGAGCGCTCCCAATTCATAGGCGCCCACATTTTGTGCCAACAGGAAAACCAAAAGCCCTGCGAACAGACTGGCCGTTCTTTTCATCATCGTCTCAAACCTCCGCATCAAGATAGGAATTTGGATATATTCAAAAAACCGTTTAGATGGACATTTCGCTTAGGATCTTTACCTGATCCGTGGCGGCGCCGGAGGTCACAAACCCGATGGCCCCTTTGGTTTTTTCTACGAACTCAACGAGATCGCGCTCTTTTTCAAAACTCAAGGGCATCTGCCCTTCTCCCGTGAACACCTTCTTCTTCCAATGCCGGTTAAAGGTGCTGCGATTTTTTTTGACGTATTTCTTCAAAAATGCGTCCTGGGTGTCCCCCTTGGTCAGGGTCACAAACACAACCTTCATGCCGTTATTCCACATCGTCACCTTGCCAAGGTAAATGTCCTTGATTGCCTTCTGCTCAAGAGATGCGACGGGGACACTCCGATTGCCGATAACTCTCAGCTGCTCTGCAAATGCACTGCTCGAAAACAGGCAAAGGATCGCAGCAACCCACATGCCCCTTAAAACCATTTTCATCATTCCTTGCACTCCTTAACATTTGGTGGTGAAAATCAGCTGCCAACTATACCAAACAAAACGTATACATATTAAATAATAGAGCCTTTAAATTAACTTTGTTACCTTATGTGAACTACTAATTCCTTTACGAGGTGTCAACACCATTCGCGCTACAAATTTCTCATGGCTTCTCTCAACGCATCCCGACGCCGCCGAGCCTGCACTTTTAACGGGATCTCATCTGCCCCTTCAGAGACGACATCAATCACTGCCTGACCTTTCTTTGGAAGGAAAAGGCGAACGGTCCGATCGGGAGATTCCCACACCCTGACCATCCCCTCTGATGCCGCCACTTGCCTTAGGGCCCCATATCGAAGAGAGACAAGAGCCTCAAGCCTTTCAAGGGTGTCCGACCTCTTGAGGGGCAAAACATAACGTGCCCCCACAAGACGGTCCTCAGCCAATCGATACATAAGGTACGCAGGCCGCTTAAACAGAGGAACCCGGTAAAGTATGTCACCGTTTCTCATTCGTTTCGGCGCCCGGTCTTCCGAAGCCATCACCTCAAACCGATTCATCCCCCAACGCACATTCCGAAAGTCAAACCCTTCGGCAAACGCACGGCCAGAGGCCATAAAAAGGCAGAAAAGACAGACGGTGCTCCTAATGCGGCGACATCTCTTCATCGATTCCCCTGCCGTCCAGAGCATTGCGTATGGATAGGGAGAGCTCCCTGATCTCCAGGGGCTTCATCAGCAAATAGTTAATCCCTGCCGCCGAGACCTCTCCCGCTGAGACACTGTCGCTGTAGCCGGTGCAGATAATCACCGGCACGTTGGCGCGCAGGGCTTTCACCTTGCGCGCCAGAGCCAGACCGGTCATCTTCGGCATGGTCAGATCGGTCACAAGGAGGTCGTAAGCCTCAGGCGACGATGAAAAGAGATCCAGCGCCTCCTGACTGCTCGTCACGGCCGTAACGGTGTAGCCCAGACGTTCCAGCATGGTCCCCACCATTTCAGCCAAATCGGATTCATCATCGACAAAAAGAATTCGCTCACGGCCTTGAACAAGACCCGCCACAGCCACCGGTTCCTCTCCGGCGCGTGCGTTGGAGATAGGGAAATAGAGATGAAACACACTGCCCTGTCCCTCCTCGCTTTCCACACGAATCGCCCCCCCATGCACCTTAAGGATGCCATGAACCACTGAAAGCCCCATGCCTGTCCCCTGGCCTTTGCCCTTGGTGGTAAAATAGGGGTCAAAAATCCGTTTCTTGACGTCGAGATTCATGCCGCAGCCGGTATCGGTGACTGAAAGCTTCATGTAGGGGCCCGGCTCCAACTCAATGAACCCATGGACATCCAGCTCGTTGACCGTGACCACGTCGAGCAAAAGCGAGAGCGTTCCGCCCTCCGGCATGGCATGGGCCGCGTTGGTACATAAATTCATAATGATCTGATGAATCTGCGTGGAATCGGCTTCAATCGGGAAAATCTTGGAGGTCATAGACCGCTTGATCTCAATGGTACTGGGCAGGCTGGCTCTTAGCAGCTCCAGGGATTCATCGATAATCTGCTGCATAAAGACCGGTTTTTTTTCATGCACGGACTGCCGGCTGAAGGAGAGAATATGGCCCACCAGGTTGCGGGCGCGCTGAGACGCTTTGTAGATCTGGTCTATACTTTTTCGGGCGGGGCTTGCCTCATCCACGTCAAAACGAGCCAGCTCAATGTACCCGAGAATGGCGGCAAGGACATTGTTAAAATCGTGGGCGATGCCCCCGGCAAGGGTCCCCAACGCCTCCATCTTCTGAGCCTGACGAAGTTGTTCTTCAAGGGACTTCTGCGCGGAGTTATCCCGAATAAGAGTCAGCTTTCGGAAAGGCTCTCCCCGGCTGTTACGCAAAAGCCAGCTTCTCACCTGGGCGGGAACCCGGCTGCCGCCTTTTCGGATAAACTCTTTTTCGTACTCCCCGGTCTCGCCGTTGGCCAAGAGGGCAGGAGTTACGACACGGGATTCAAGCAGGCGCCATTTTTCAGGGGTCATCTGCTGCTCAAATTTGTCACACACCTCCCCGTGAGGATATCCGACCATCTCAAGAAAGGCAGGGTTGGCATCCTCAATACGCCCATTGAGATCTGAAAATAAAATCCCGTCGCGACTTGTCTTGAAAAGCTCTTTGTATCGTTCAGAGTCCACTAAGGGTTCGTGACCGTCACGGTCCAACGCTTCCGCTGGGCACACTCGCGCTTGCGTGGTTATCCCGGCTGATTCCAGGAGTTGCCGGGCACGGGCCAGGGTCTTATCATCACCATCTACCACGAGAACCACTCGATTACTGTCCTGGTTCAATGCTATCCCCTTCCCTCTTTTATGAAAAAGCTCATTAAGCACAGCACGCGCATACATCTATAAGTATATCGGCAACTGACTCAATTATCTTTAACTCACAGCGGTAGAATCATCAGCAAACGGACCGTTCCACCGAAGCATTATAGCCAGCAAAAGCCTACCTATCCCGGATATTTCATGAGAAAACAATCAGGACTAAAGAATAATTTGTAATGACAGTTCTTTGCAGTCATATTTTCAGTCGTTTCAAAAATGCAAAATGTAATCCACGGTATTCTGTTTGATTTTCTCACCCTTCGGGCGAGCCGAGTGCACTCATCTGCTGCGTTATCAGAGTCTTGAGGTAAACCACTACATCTTCAGCTCTGATGCCTTGCATATGAGCGCACCCAACTCGTGAAATATCCGGGCTATATTCAAATCAGGTATTTATGATGAAGGTCGGCCCGCACTCTGAGACAACAACGCAAAATGACACAAACGATTATCCCTCACAAAATGTCACCTGATCATCACTCAATTTTCATGAGTTCATAAACACCTGTCTCTAACATACCTGTTTCATGGGTGCCACCTTTCCCTCTCCATGGCCCTCTCGCTTTCTTAATTTAGGAAGTCCCCCTCCCACCGGTGGTGACCCTCCGCGGGCGATATGCCGTCAAAAAAATAAACAGGAGGCCTATCCCCTGACTGTTCCTTGAAAAAGCAAAAGAAGAGCCCGGAGGCCCGGAGGCCAGGAAAACCCCTTGCAATTGGCCAACCCATGTTTATCTTTGTGACACCATGAGCCCATATAATGAAAATATACCCGACCCCAAGGAGCTCGAAAAGGAGATCGGTCATTTCCTCAATCAAAAGTTTGGTGGAAACGTAAAGATCGTCTCTCCCTTCTCGACACCCGAGCGGGACAAAAATGAAGACAAGAGCGTCAGAGCAGAGAAGAAGAGCTTCAGCCTCGACTTCCACATGAAGCCCGAAGAACTGGTTGCGTATCTGGACCGGTTCATCATCCGTCAGGAGAGGGCCAAAGCCGTTCTGGCAACCAAAATCTGCACTCACTTCAACCGCATCCGTCACCTCGAACAAGAGGGCCGAAAAGCCTCTGGAATTGTGGGGGGGATCAAAAATAACGTCCTGATGATCGGTCCCACCGGGGTCGGCAAGACGTACATGATCAAGCTCATTGCCGACAAAATAGGGGTCCCCTTTGTGAAAGGGGACGCCACCAAATTCACGGAAGCCGGCTATGTGGGCGGCAACGTCGAAGACCTGATCCGTGACCTGGTACACGAAGCCGATGACCACATAGAACGGGCCGAATACGGCATTGTCTATATTGATGAAGTCGACAAAATTGCCGCGTCCCCCCATGCCATGGGATCCGATATTTCCCGAACTGGCGTCCAGCGAGCCCTTCTCAAGCCCATGGAAGAGACCGACATCGAGTTGAAGGTCCCCCATGACCCCGTCTCCATGCTCAAAGAGATGGAGCGCTACCAGAAGACCGGGGCCCTTGAAAAGCAGGTGGTCAACACAAGAAACATCCTCTTCATCATGAGTGGCGCCTTCAGTGGCCTCTCAGAGATCGTCGAAAAGCGAAACCGAAAAAAAAGCATCGGTTTCGGCGCCTCGCTCCACGACGGCAACAACACCGACTCCATTTTAAAAGAACTGCGCACCGAAGACCTCGTAGAATACGGCTTTGAAACGGAATTTATCGGCCGCCTCCCCGTTCGCACCACCCTGGAGACCCTTTCCGAAGACGACCTGTACGAGATCCTCAAAAATCCTAACAATCCGGTCATCCTGAGCAAGAAGCTGGACTTTTCCGCCTACGGAATCGCCATCCGCTTCTCAGATGAAATCCTCCGGGAGATTGCACGGCGAGCACACCTGGAAAACACGGGTGCGCGCGGACTGGTCAGTGCCGTAGAAGAGGTGCTGCTCCCCTTCGAGACCCGCCTCCCGTCTCTGAGCATCCGAGAATTCCCCGTCACCCTTGAGGCCGCAACCGACGCCAGCGAAACGCTGAACTCCCTGATCGACCCGAACCGAAAAGAGATCTGGCAACAGCATTTCAAACGCCTCGAGGAAGAAGAAACAGCCTACCTCTCCTCGTACATTGAAAACCACTGGGAACAGCTCACTATAGAGCACCTCCTGCCCCATACCCCTTGGCGTTCCGGGCTTACCGCAACGCTCTGTATCAGCAGGGGAATTGCCACAGACGCTGCCATAGAGACGATTCATTCACACTATGAAGAGATTAAAAAACTTGAGGTGAATTTTTTCTCGAAATTTGGTATGCATATTCTGTTTGATGAAGAGGCAGTGGATTTTCTCATGGAGCAGATCCTGACAGCCGGTGCCACCGGAGATGAGATGTTCACCAAACTGACCGGTGACTTTGAGCTGGGGCTGGCCCTTGTGCGAGAAAAAACCGAAAAAACACATTTCTTCATCACCCGAGAGGCCCTTTTATCGCCCGAACGTTTTTTAGAAGACCTTATTAAAGAGGCTCTCATTAAAAAAGACGGCGCCATAAGGCTCCCTGACAACACGAACACATAACGACCCATGCGGCGCACTTTTTGCGCCTGTGGATTCGACACCATCAAACGAGATAACAACAAAGGCCCCTGTTTGTGGGCCTTCGCTGTCACAACCGGAGAGTATACGTAGATGATCGGAATATCCAAACTCTACTGCGGAACCGTGGAACCCTCGGACGCCCTGCGTTACGGACGCCATTCCGGGAGCCTCCCTTCTCACCTGCTTCAGTTTTCCAAGGACAAGAAGCCGGTGGTGGTCTGGAACTGCACCCGTGCCTGTAACCTTAAGTGCATTCATTGTTACGCCCAGGCCAAAGCCACGTGTGAAAACAACGAGATGAACACCGAAGAGGGCAAGGCCCTCATCGACGACCTGGCCGCCTTTGGTGCCCCCGTCATCCTCTTCTCCGGTGGTGAGCCCCTCATGCGCAAAGACATGCCTGAGCTGGCGGAATATGCCGTATCCAAAGGGATGCGAGCTGTTATCTCCACCAATGGCACCCTGATCACCCCGGAGGTCGCCCAGAACCTGAAGCGCATCGGCCTCTCCTATGTGGGCATCAGCATGGACGGCATGGAAGAGACCCATGACCATTTCCGTGGAGAAAAAGGAGCCTTTAAAGCCAGCATCGAAGGAATCAAAAACTGCCAGGCCGCAGGGATCAAGGTGGGCCTTCGCTTCACCATGAACCGCCTGAACGTTAAAGATATCCCAGCCGTTTTCAAGCTTCTCGAAGAGATGGACATCCCCCGTATCTGTTTTTACCACCTCGTCTACGCAGGACGCGGCGTCAAGATCGGAGATGAGGTGCTCTCCCACGAAGAGACACGAAAGGCCGTGGATCTCATCGCCGATGAGGCCAAGCGCCTCCACGACGCGGGCAAGCCCAAAGAGGTGCTCACCGTAGACAACCACGCCGACGGGCCCCACATCTACCTGCGCATGCTCAAAGAAGACCCGAAACGCGCCGAAGAGATTCTTGAACTGCTCCAGATGAACGAAGGCAACAGCTCCGGCCACGGCATCGGCTGCGTCAGCTGGGACGGCGAGGTGTACGCGGACCAGTTCTGGCGTCACCACAGCTTCGGCAACGTGCGTCAGCGGCCCTTCTCAAAAATCTGGACCCAGCCTGAGGACGACCTCCTTCTCAAACTCAAAGAGAAGAAGAATCACGTCACAGGCCGGTGCGCCAAGTGCAAATGGCTCAGTATCTGTGCCGGCAACTTCCGCGTGCGTGCAGAAGCTGCCACCGGCGATGTCTGGGCCCCCGACCCCGAATGCTATCTCACCGACGAAGAGATCGGTTTAACTGAATAACCCGCAAGTCGAAGGTGACTGAACGTATACCCGGGTGCGACGGATTAATCCCCAAAAGCCGTCGCACCCTGTTCAGCCTCACACCCCACCGACCCTCACCTTCAAAGGAGTTCCTGATGCTGTTTCCCCAATACCGAGGCCGACGCATGAGAGCGTCTTCCGCCCTGCGCCGCATGGTCCGCGAGACCTCCCTCTCCGTTAACGACCTGATCCTTCCACTCTTTGCCATTGGCGGGAAGGGAGTCAAAAATCCTATTGAGTCCATGCCAGGCCATTTTCAGTACTCCGTGGACAACATCGTCAGAGCAGCCAAGGAAGCCTATGACTTAGGTATTCCGTCCATCATGCTCTTCGGCATCCCCGACAGAAAAGACCCCTTGGGGACCTCCGCCTACGACAAAAACGGCATCGTCCAAAAGGCGGTACGCGAAGTCAAAAACAAGGTGCCCGAGTTGGCCGTCATCACCGATGTCTGCCTCTGCCAGTACACCGACCACGGCCATTGTGGTGTGGTGGAAAAGGGAAAAATTGACAACGACATGAGCCTCGATCTTCTTGCCCGTATCGCGGTGTCCCATGCCAAGGCGGGTGCCGACATGGTGGCACCTTCCGACATGATGGATGGCCGGGTGGGCGAAATCCGCGAAGCCCTTGACGAAGAAGATTTAGGCGAAATTCCCATCATGAGTTACGCCGTGAAGTACTGCTCGGCGTATTACGGCCCCTTCCGAGCCGCCGCGAACTCTGCCCCCACCTTCGGGGACCGACGCACCTACCAGATGGATCCGGCCAACGTCCTGGAAGCCATCCGGGAAGCCACCATGGATGTACAGGAAGGTGCCGATATCATCATGGTCAAGCCCGCCCTCTCTTACCTGGATATCATCTCCAAGGTACGGGATGAAGTGGATCTGCCCATGGCCGCCTACAACGTCAGCGGGGAATACGCCATGATCAAGGCGGCGGATCAACTCGGCTGGATCGACGGCACCAAGGTGATGATGGAAACCCTCACCTCCATCAAACGGGCCGGGGCCGACATCATCCTCACTTACCACGCCCTGGAAGCCGCCCGGGAGCTTGGCGGAAAATAAACGACGCATGAGACGGGGCTGCCTCCGGCTGACCGGCCGGGGGCAACCAAAAAATAAAGGACACGACGATGCACGACCCTATGAAGCACGGTGCCCCCCACGGCCACGGCGGCGGGCACGAAAAAAAAGAGGCAGACCTGAGGCTGGTGGCCTGGGAGACAACCCGGAGCTGCAACTTGAGCTGCGCTCACTGCCGTGCCGCAGCCGAAAAAGGCCCCTATCCCGGCGAACTGGACACCCAGGCCGCGTTCAAGCTTCTGGATCAGATTGCCGAAGTCAGCAAGCCCATCATCATCCTCACCGGGGGTGAACCACTCCTGCGAGAAGACATCTTCGAGATTGCGGCCTACGGACACAAACTCGGGATGCGCATGACCATGGCCCCCAACGGCACCCTCATGACCGAGGAAAACACCCGAAAAATGGTGGAATCGGGCATCGTCCGCATCAGCCTGAGCCTGGATGGGGCCAGCAAAGAGTTTCACGACGGTTTCAGGGGAGTCCCAGGAGCCTACGAGGGTGTCATGCGTGCGGTGGAATTGGCCAAAGCCGCGGGCCTTCCCTTCCAGATCAACACCACCATCACCAAAAACAATTTAAGCCAGATTCCCGATATCCTCGCCACGGCTGAGAAGATCGGGGCCGTGGCCCACCACCTTTTTCTTCTCGTCCCCACGGGAAGGGGAAAGTACATCGCCGACAGCGAGATCAACGCCAAAGAGTACGAAGAGACCCTCAACTGGTTCTACGATCAGCGGGATAAGACAACGCTTCAGCTCAAAGCCACCTGCGCCCCCCACTACTACCGGATTCTTCGCCAACGGGCCAAAGAGGAAGGCAAAAAAGTCACCTTTGAGACCCATGGCCTGGACGCAGTCACCCGCGGATGCCTGGGCGGCATTGGCTTTTGCTTTGTCTCCCATACCGGCAGAGTCCAGCCCTGCGGGTTCCTCGACGCCGACTGCGGAGACGTCACCAAAGATTCCTTCGCCGACATCTGGAGGGATTCCAAAACCTTCAATGAGCTGAGAGACTACGATCTTCTGGAAGGGAAATGCGGCCCCTGCGAATACAAACGCGTCTGCGGTGGTTGTCGTGCCCGTGCCTTTGAATCCACGGGCAACTACCTCGCCGAAGAGCCCCTCTGCAGCTACCAACCGCCGCGGATGAAATAAGAGAAAACAGACAAAAAGCGATGGCTCCGGCGGCAAAGTAAGCCACCTTGAAAGCCGGATTATGCATCTACTTTTTGCGTGAGCCATAAACACCTCGCCCCAAAAAAAGCCCTGCACCTTACATGGATGCAGGGCTTTTTTTATGGGGGGGGCTTTTTCAGCTTACGCCTCCGGCGGCCCTGCCGGGGCTAAACCTTTGCCAATTTGTATGAGCTGGGTTTGATAAACAGGTCTTGGTACAGAGCTCAGATTTACGTCGAACCAAATACGGATGCGCTTCGCCAGCCTTGGTCATCGTTTCGCCACCTTCCGCGTTTACCTCACCCACCGACGCAATAAAGCCTGACTGTATCCCATAGCCACCATGGATTCCCGCCTGCGCGGGAAAGACGAGGATGAGACGGGAAAGGCGAGGATGGGACGGGAAAGGCGAGGATGAGACGGGAAAGACGAGGATGAGACGGGAAAGACGAGGATGGGACGGGAAAGGCGAGGATGGGACGGGAAAGGCGAGGATGGGACGAGAAAGGCGGCTTCGTTCCCCAGACAAAAAAACCCCTTAAAAAACCAAACGGTTCTTCAAGGGGTCCTGTAACAGGGCAAAAACTTATGACAGGGCGTTCAAACAAAGGGTCATAGGTTTGTCTTCTTCCAGATCCCCCTTAAAACGGATCGCTCCGGGCTTGCGATAACGGTCTGGGCCAGGGCTTGCAGCCATCCAGTTATCCCGCATGGCCTTGACGAGACGAAAGGCATTGGAGTCGAGCTCGACGACACTCTTCTCCAGAACCAGTTTCATTTTCCCCCCCCGCTCTTCCAGGTGCATGAGAGGCGCAATGGGGATCCCAAGGGGCTCCCACTCTTCGAAGGGTTTTTCGAGATTTCGGATGCCCACCATCTGGCCGGTACTCCCCCCCGCGATGAGGCTAAACGCGGTCATACCCAAATTGTAGGTATAGGTGCAGTCAAACTTGGTGGGATCGGCACCGCGCCCGTCATACCCATAAAAATGGGTCTGCACTTTCAGCTTTGGAACGGACTTCTCATAAATTTTCATGATGGCGACAGGAATCGGGGCCTCGTCCTCCAGGAGTTCGGCTTTCATCAGTACCTGCTTCAATGTTTTCTGGGAGATAAGCTCCTCTTTCGTCAGGAGGTAGCGCCCTACCCCGTAATTCCGAAAGAGCACCGGCCCGTAGACATCGGCATCGAGGCCGGCCTGGCTGAGAGTGTTGGTAAAACAGGTGTGTTCAACCCCCACCTTGTAGCGCCCCTTCTCCTTGAGAATGCCCAGATAGTCCTTCACCAGCTCCAGGATGACCCGATCGGTTTCCACTTGGGAAAACTGAAAGTTACCATGGCTGTCCCGCTCCGTCAGAAGACCGGCTTTAAAGAACTCAGGGATATCGTTAAAGAGTTCGTCATCCCGAGCATTCCAGATGGTTTCCGGTCCTATTTTACGAATGCCCCGCACCAGGCGCCTCAGGTACTCCAGCTTATCTTCCAGGCTCCTGAAATCGGAATGAAAGGAGGTGTCGTGGACGTCGTTGTATTCTGAAATGATGGTGTTGAGTTTGATAATAAAAACCTGCACTTCATTGATAAATTCCAGAACGCCTTCCGGAATCACCACCACCCCGTAATTCTTACCGACGGCGGCACGCCGGACGATGGCATCACACACCACCCGGGAGAGATGACGCAGGGTCATGCCGTAAGCCGTGTAGTCCAAGGTGCCTTCCTCTTTGGCCTTCTCAACACGCTCTTCGTCTACGTACTCTGCCAGGTCTTCCCCGATAAGGGTCAAGTTGACATGGGTTTGAAGCGCCACCTCAAGGGCAAGATGACTGGCCACACGGCCCATCACTTTACAAAAATGCCAGTACTTCACATCCGAGCCACCGTCGGTGCAAAGATCACCAATGTTCCGTGAAAAAGAACGAGCCGCGCTGTGAAAACCGAAAGAGATGGCACAAAGGCTCTTTCCATCGGAATCCTTAACCTGAATATCGCCATCAATGGTCTTGGGCACCCCAATGACTTGAATGCCCTCGTCCTTCATGGCCTCGGCCATAAACGCCGCGTTGGTGTTGGAGTCATCGCCCCCCACCACCACCACCGCGTCCAGACCCAGTTTTTTACAGGTCGCGATGGAAAGCCGCATCTTGGTACGGGTATCAATTTTGGTCCGGCCTGTCTTGATCATGCAAAAGCCGCCCAGATTTCGATACTGAGTCACTCTCTCGTCGGTGAGTTCGCAGACATTGCCTTCAATGATCCCGTCCTGACCAAGAATAAAGCCATACACTCGATTCTCAGGGTTCGCTTTTTTGGCGGCATCATAGAGCCCGGCAATCACATTATGCCCCCCCGGTGCCGGCCCACCGGAAAAAACGATGCCAATGGTTCGGGGGCGGGCATAGCCGTTAATGGCATCCCCCGCAGCCGTCACCACTTTTTCGACCCGATTCTCGACCAGGTGAGGAAGCTGCTCCTGTGCTGCTTTATCGATGTCAAACCGGTATTGATCCTGGGGCTCGAGGGCGGTCGGACCATCTTGAAAAACCCCACACAAAGGGGGGATATACAATCTTCTTGCCATGACATCCAGACTGTCATCACCCATGGTCTGCTGAACACAATCGTATGAAAAGAGTTCATCCAGGCTCACCAGGCATTTTTCCGACATGATTGTCTCCGTAGTATCACTCAATTCGGCAGGCAGACAGAATGCCGATCCGTATGAGATAAGAGTAGTCGTCCACAAAAGAATATCAACGTAACCACTGGGACATCTCACCCGACAAGGCCACAAGCCTTTCACAAGCAACGGCAATCCAAAGAGAAGAAAGAGGACTGGCAGCGGTAAGTCGTCCAGACAGAGATTACAAAGAGATCGCTCGGGACTTTGCAAAAAAGGGGCGACTCACACCTCATCACCCCTGTCGACATTACATAAAAGAACCACACACAACCAAAGCTGAGGGGCTCATCTGAGGCCGGCCAAAAAGCACATGAATCCAACCTTAGTAATCATTGCTATAGCAGACAGTTAAAAGAGGATGCAAGAAGCAATCCATATAAATAGAGTTTACCGCTCCGGCCACCTGTGGCCACAGCCAAAAATCATCTTACGGATTCAGGCGTTTCCGTCATCTTTACATCCCCACGATGGAATGGTATGTGATAGCTGATGTTACGACGACAGGCCTCCCGGCTCGTCATGTCCCCGCGGCCTGAACCGCTCAATCCACCACCCTTTCGGACACACCGACACCCATGAAACTTAAAAAACTCGAGATTGCCGGGTTCAAATCATTTATGGGAAAAACACGCATTGTGTTCCCCCCGGGTACCACGGGCGTGGTGGGCCCCAACGGATGCGGTAAAAGCAACGTGGTGGACGCCCTGAGGTGGGTCATGGGCGAACAGAACGTAAGAAAACTTCGCGGTAAAACCTCCGAAGACATCATCTTTGCAGGCTCCACCGGCAACGCGCCCATGAATATGGCCGAGGTCTCCCTCACCATTGACAACGAAGACGCCTCCATCGTCGGTCCCTTCAACGAGTACAGTGAGATCACCGTCACCCGCCGGATTTATCGTTCCGGGGAGAGCAACTACCTCATCAACCGGCAACCCGCCCGCTTGAAAGACATCCAGACCCTGTTTCTGGGAAGTGGCACAGGCAAAAATGCTTTTGCCGTGATCCAACAGGGCAACATCGGTGCCCTCACGGATGCCAGCCCGGAGGAACGGCGTGTCTTCATTGAAGAAGCGGCAGATGTCACCAAATACAAAGCGCGCAAACGGGAAACCGAATCAAAGATCAAATCATCCCGTGAAAATCTTGAGCGTGTCGGAGATATCCTCTCTGAGCTCCAGCGCCAGCTGGCTTCCCTGAAACGCCAGGCAAAAAAAGCCCTGCTCTTCAAGGAACTCCAGGGGCGAATCCGAAATCTGGATCTAACCCTCTCCGGGGTGGAGTACCTCACCCTGAGCCGGAAGGTCGCCGAACTTACCCGCTCGACGGAGCGCATCAAAGAGCAGTCGAAGGGGGCCGTGACCCGACGCGAGGCCCTGGCCAGCGCCATGGCACGCCTGAAAATCTACACCCAGGAGACCACAGACGCCATTGAGGCCCACAACCGCAAAATTTTCGAGCTGAAACGCCTGGCAGACCGTGATGAAAATGAGGTCACCCACCTCAAAGAGAAATCCATGGCCCTCACCGCCGAGGGTGCTGAAGACAACCGTCACCTGACGGAAGCCCGGGCTCGAAACCATGAGTTAACGGAAGAAATTCGTACCCTGCAGCTGTCCCACGGAAAACGGAGTGAAGCAGTCGCGCAACTGGAACAGAAGATACAGACCGCCGAAAGCCTCCGCAGCACCCACCAGACCCGTGTCACCGCCCTTGAAAAAAAGAGCCTTAAAGAGTCCTCCCTCCGTATGGAGAGCGTGGCAAAAGAGGCCTCCTTGCGCCATGCCTTTTCCAACGCTAAAAAACTGCAGGAAAGCGCCACTCGAAAATTAAAGCGTCGGGATGAAGACCTGATCACGGCCAAAGCGGCCCTCACGGCGTCCACAGAGACAGGGCGCTTGCTTGAAGAAGAAAAAGAGAACCTGAAAAAGGAAACGGCAAGCCTGAGTGACCATTTGGTGACCCTCCGAAACGGCATTCAGGCCCAAGAATCCGAGGCCCTTCGTCTGGATGAGGTCATCAAACAAAAAGAGATTGAAGAGAGCCGCATTCGTTCCTTTTTCGACACCATGCAGCACATGATTCAGAACCTCGAAGGCTATGGAAATGGGGTCAAGGAGGGGATGACCCAGCTGGACCACTTAGGCTCCACGCATCACGAGGTGCTGGCGGATCTGATCCAGGTGGAGAAGGGGTACGAAGGAGCGGTGGAAACTGCTCTCGGAGCACTCCTTACCCATATCGTCGTCGCCTCAAGGGAGATGGCCCTGAAAGGAGCCCGGGCCATGCAGGGGGAAGAGACCGGCCGCTGTGGTTTTCTTGCTCTGGAACCAAGTCGAATGTCCCCCTTTGCCGAGCCCCCCCTGACCGGATGCCGTCCCCTGACAGACCTGGTCACCTTAGATGATCGATTCAACGCGCCCTTCCCTGCCCTTCTCTCTCGACTCTTTGTGGCAGACGATCTGGCCTCCGCCCTGAATGCCAGAGGCGAGACCGACCAGCCGGTGGCCATCGCGACCCACGACGGGGGCCTCGTGGATTTTTCCGGGGCCGTGGTGGCGGGCACCCAGGGCGCCTCCGCCTCCCCCCTCAAACGACGGCGTGAAATGGCCGATGCGAAAGAGAAACTCGCCACCCTTGACGCCGACCTCTTGAAACGCAAAGGCGTCAGAGAAACCCTTGGCCTTGAGATAAAAACTCGCAAAGAGACCTTGACCGCGGCTGAATCTGAGCTCCGCGAGCGACTCCGTTTACTCTCCGATAAAGAGCGGGTCTGCCTTCTGGCCAACGAAGAGATCAAGCAGAAGCAAAAACACCTCACCCTGATGGATCTCGAAACGGAGCAACTGGAAGGGGACCTCACCGATCTTGAGGATGAGATCTCAACGACCCAGGAAAAACTTGAATCCGTTCAGGGGGAGCTCGCCCAGCTGATCCAGAAAGCGGAAACCGCAAGGCATGAACTCAGCGAAACCCGCCAGAGCCTTTCCGCGGCTGACCAGGCCCTTGTAGAGCTCAAATTGAGCCTTGCCCGGGAAGAAGCCAAGCATGAAAACCATCGAGGCTCTTTGGTGCGACTCACCGGTTTTCTCAAAGAGGGTGAAGACCGTGTTCAAAGGCTTCACGACGGAATCGCAAAGAAAGAGCAGGACTCAAAAGCCGGCCTGGCCCAGGCGCACAAACTCGAAGAAGGGCTGTTAAAAGCCTTTGCTGCGATCACCGCCGAGGAAGAGGCCCTTGCCGCCACACGCCTTCGCCTTGCCCGTCTCGAAGCGGACATGGGCGAAAAAGACAAAGAGCTGAAAGAGCTTGCATCCCATCATGACGAACGTTCCGAGACGCTGAGAAAAGAAGAGGTGGAACTGGCCCGTGTTCGCACGCGGGGCGAGGAACTCAAAACACGAACCCTGGAACAATACCGCGCCCCCATCGATGAGCTGATCCCCGCCTTCGAAGAGGAGATCCACGCGGTCCTCCGGGGCGAAACCACCCAGGAAGCGCTGAAACAAAAAATCGACGGATTAAAACGAAAAATCGGCCGAATAGGCGATGTAAACCCTGCCGCCGTGACGGAGTACGAAGAGGTGAATGAGCGCCATGGGTTCCTTCATGGACAGCAGACAGATCTCATCGCCTCCCTTGATGACCTTGAAGCCATCATTCGAAAGATCAACCAGATCACCCAGGAACGGTTCATCGATACCTTTCACCGCATCAACGAAAAACTTGAAGAAATCTTCCCCAAACTCTTTGAAGGAGGATCCGCACGCCTGGTGCTCACCGATCCCAAAAACCCTTTAGAAACAGGCGTGGAGCTCATGATCCAGCCACCGGGAAAAAAACAGGCGCGACTCTCCCTCCTCTCCGGCGGAGAAAAGGCCCTGTCCGCCATCGCCTTTGTTTTCTCGATCTTTCTGCTCAAGCCGTCGTCCTTTTGCGTGATGGATGAAATCGATGCCCCCTTAGACGACGCCAACGTCATACGATTCAACAACCTCGTCACCCTGATCGCAGAAAAATCTCAAATTCTTGTCATCACCCACAACAAAATCACCATGGAACACGCCGACATCCTCATCGGAGTCACCATGGAAAAAAAAGGCGTCTCCAAGGTCGTCTCCGTCAACTTAAGCGGAAAAGAACTGGCCTTCAGCGCCCCGGAAATCGAGTCTGCTTAACCCCCATCGCGCCCCGGAGAATCCCTGAACGAGCCGTTTCCCGTCCTGCCTCCCGTCGAACGCAAGCACCTGTTTACAACCGCGCCGCCCCCTGCTACATTACGCTGATTTATAGGTATTAACGCTCCGACTCTGACCACAGGACAATCAATATGGATTTCACGACTCTTCTGGAAAATATGTCTGTTTACTTTGCCCCCGTTAAAACAGCCCTTGAGGGCATTGGCGACAAGGCTGCCGTTGCCTTCCCCGCCCTTGCCCCTTACCAGGAATCGATCTGGTGGATGATCCCGGCGACTGCGGTGATTCTGGTTCTCTTTCTTTTTGTCGTGTCAGCGGCGCTGAAAGCGCCCAAAGCACCCGCCAAAGTAACGGCCAAAATCCCGGCACAAGAAAAACCCCGCATGGCTGAAAAGCCGGCGGCAGATGCCGTTGCGACAAAAGAAGCGCCCCCTGCAGCGCCCCGGCCAGCGGCCATAGAACCCACTCCGGCAGAGACCGGTGTCTTCAAGAGCCTCAAGAGCGGTCTTTCCAAGACCAGAGACGCCCTGTCCAATGGCGTTGACGCTCTTTTTAAGGGGGGACGCACCCTGGACGACGAGCTGCTGGAAGAGCTCGAAGAGCTCCTCATCACCTCGGACGTCGGGGTTCGGACCACCATGGAGATTATTGAATCTCTCTCTGAAAAAGCCGCTGGCATCTCCAATTCCGCCGAACTCAAGGCTGAGCTGAAAACCCTCCTCCTGGAAAGGATCTCCTTTGATACCCCGCCTGAAACCACCCTCAACAAACCCCATGTGATCATGGTGGTGGGGGTCAACGGTGTGGGCAAGACCACCACCATCGGAAAAATGGCCACTCAGTTTGTCCGTGAGGGAAAAAAAGTGATCATCGTAGCCGGGGACACCTTCCGCGCAGCGGCGTCCGAACAGCTTACGATCTGGGCCGAGCGTTCCGGTGCGGAGATTGTCCGCCACAAGGACAACTCCGACCCCGCCGCCGTGGCTTTTGACGGCGTCCAGGCCGCCGTGGCACGAGACGTGGATATCGTCATCATCGACACCGCAGGCCGCATGCACACCAAAAAGAACCTCATGGAAGAACTGAAAAAAATCCGCCGCAGCGTCTCCAAAACCATCCCCGATGCCCCCCATGAGACCCTCATGGTCGTGGACGCCACCACGGGCCAGAACGCCCTCACCCAGGCCCAGCTCTTTCACGAGACCGTGGGCATCGACGCCGTGGCCTTGACAAAACTTGACGGCACCGCCAAAGGCGGCATCGTCATCGGCATCACAAGCACCCTGGGGGTCCCCTTAAAATACATCGGCATCGGCGAGCAGGCAGACGATCTGCGCCCCTTTAACGCCGAAGAGTTTGCGGACGCTCTCCTATAGCAGAGCACAAGAAACAAGCCTCCGGCGGCAAGGTGTGCCACCTTGAAAGCGGGTTTGCGAATGCACTGTGGGTGTCGTCATTCAGGGCTGAAAGGCATTCGCGTGAAGGGTGAGGCCGTGCACGTGTTGCGGTGAAGCCAAAGGCGTAGACTGATTACTTGTCCATCGACGCGGGTTGAGTGATGACATACAGAATCATCATTAACCGCAGTGCGAAGCGTGCCCATCTGGCAGTCGGGAAACCCACAACGATGAAAATTACATAAATTTCGATGATGCAGCATCTTTCCCCGGCGTGATCGGTTGCACCCGTGCCAGATGGGCACGGCACGACCTTTGCCCATCCTACAGGGTTTTAAGCGTATCCATCGGATAAGGTTTATGCGGGTATAATCCCTCTGTTTTTATCTCCCCCTCACTATCCCGGATATTTTATGAGAAAACAATCAGGATCAAGGAATAATGTTTAATTACAGTTCTTTGCAGTAATATTTTTCGTTGTTTCAAAAATGCAAAATGTAATCCACGGTATTCTGTTTGATTTTCTCACCCTTCGGGCTATGCGTGCCCCCTATTAAACAGCTCTTTGGCCTTATACGAGCTGCGGACAAAGGGGCCGCTGGCCACATCGGCAAAGCCCAGGGCAAGGGCGCGCTTTTTCCAATCTTCAAAAACTTCCGGGGTGATATAGCTTTCAACGGGAAGATGATCCTTTGAGGGTTGCAGGTACTGGCCCAGGGTCAGCAGTGAGCAGCCGGCGGCGAGCAGATCGACCAGGGTCGCCTCCACCTCGGCATCGGTTTCACCCAATCCCAACATCAAACCCGACTTGCCCGGCATCCTGGGAGCCGCCTCTTTCAAGTGCCGAAACACAGCAAGGGACCGCTGGTAGATGGCCTGGGGCCGTACGGTGGGGTAAAGCCGGGGCACGGTCTCAATATTGTGATTCAAAACATCCGGTCCAGCATCAATCACGCACTGAAGATCTTTGGCGCGACCCTTGAAATCCGAGATCAACACCTCCACATAAACCCCGTCGATGCGCTCTCGCAACGCATGAATGGTCCGAGCAAAATGTGCGGCCCCACCGTCTTCCAGATCATCCCGGGTCACGGAGGTCACCACCACGTACGAGAGGTTCAGGGTTTTCGCCGCCTCGGCCACACGCCCCGGCTCTCCCGGGTCGACAGGCAAAGGGCTTCCCTTCTGAACGGCGCAGAACCGGCACCCCCGTGTGCACCGCTCCCCCAGAATCATGAAGGTAGCGGTTCGATTGGAAAAGCATTCCCACTGATTGGGGCACTTGGCCTCCTGACACACGGTATGAAGACCCGAGGCCCCCATAAGCCGCCTCACCGTCTCATACTCAGGCGAGGTGGGCAGGCTGCGCCGAAGCCAGATCGGCTTTCTCCTGCGCTGATATGTTTTCGCCTTATCCCGACACAAATCCTGTTTCATGCGCCCTCCAAAAAACAAAAATCTCAGGAAGTGACTATCCCTGTCAAAAAAACCTCCGGCGGCAAGGTGGCGCCACCTTGAAAGCGGGTTTGCGAATGCGCACTGGGTGTCGCCACTTCGGGCTGAAATGCGTCCACATTCGCGTGAAGTGTGCAAGGAAACGCACAGTACGTCGCAAGTGCAGGCGTTGTCGATGGTCAGAATTCAACTCAGCCGTTGACTTTAACCGGAGTGTGACAGACGGTTCAACGCGTCCAGGGAAATCTCAGAAAAGCCACCTGAAAAAAGCGCCCCAAAAGCCCCTTTCATCTCCGCCCGTGCCTCACTCATGGAGACCTCATGGCCCAGGACCTTTGCCGCCGTGGTCATGGGCACGGACAGCCCGCAGGGGTTGATCCAGGAAAAGCCGGTAAGATCTGGTGCCACGTTCAAGGCCAGCCCATGATACGAGACCCCTTGGGTCACCCGAATCCCCACGCTTCCGATCTTCGCGTCTCCCACCCAGACGCCTCGGTTCGAAGGATCCCCGCAGGCCACAACCCCCATCGATGCCAGGGTCTTTACCATCACCTCTTCTAACGCAGCCACAAACCCGGCCACCCCCATCCCGGCTTTTTCCAGATGCACAAGGGGATACGCCACCAGCTGACCCGGACCGTGCCAGGTGATATTGCCTCCCCGCTCCGTCTGAACCACAGCAATCCCCTTCTCTTCCAGAAAGGCTTCAGAGACCCTCAGGTTCTCTCGCCCCCCCCGCTTGCCCAGGGTATACACCGGTGGATGCTCAACCAGAATCACCAGATCCCGGTCCAAGCGTCCTGAAACCCGTTGCCCCACCCACCGCTTCTGAAGAGCGTGCACCTCTTCATAAGCCGTCAACGGCAACTCAAGCAGCAAGCCCTTCATTTCTTTCCCTTCTATGGTTAAACTTAACCCGTGAATTGACGCGGAAGCACCGGCAGCTCATGCACTTGCGACATCCGTTGTCACTCCTCTCCCGTCGCGCGAATGCGGACGCGAGGTGCCCAAGGTGCCGCCAGCCGCAGAGCATTCGCAAACCCGCTTTCGAGGTGGCTCACCTCGCCGCCGGAGGCACAGCCCTTACCCGCTCAGGCACGGCTTTCGTGCGGCAGCGGTTTCATCGAGGCGCCTTACTTTGCTGCGTATAGGGGCATTTTTCAAGAGCTCGGGTGACTCTTTGGCCTCCCTGGCGATGACTTTCAGGGTATTGATGAAGTGGTCAATATCCTCTTTGGTTTCGGTCTCTGTGGGTTCGATCATGAGGGCGCCGTGCACCACCAGGGGAAAGTAAATGGTGGGGGGATGAAAGCCGTAATCAATGAGCCGCTTGGCGATATCCAGGGTGGTGACGCCGAATTCCTCCTGATTCGCATCGGAGAAGACGCACTCGTGCATGCACGTCTGATCGTAGGCGAGGTGAAAGGTATCTTTCAGGCGTTCCTTGATATAATTTGCGTTAAGCACCGCGTGGGCGCTGGCCTCCTTAAGGCCTTCGCCTCCCATGGAGAGAATGTAGCTGTAAGCCCGCACCAGGATGCCGAAATGGCCGTAAAAGGTCATCATGCGCCCGATGGAATCCGGATACGTCGTCACCAGGCGATAGCGATCTCTCTCCTTCTCCACCCGGGGCACCGGCAGGAAGGGGGCCAGGATATCGTTTACGGCCACCGGCCCGGAGCCTGGGCCGCCTCCACCGTGGGGCGTAGAAAAGGTCTTGTGAAGATTAAAATGCATCACATCCACCCCGATCTCTCCCATCTTCACGTATCCCATCACGGCGTTCAGGTTGGCGCCATCGCCGTAGACCAGCCCGCCCTTTTCATGAACAATCGCACAAATGTCACGGATGTTTTTTTCAAAGAGCCCGAGGGTATTGGGATTGGTCACCATGATCCCTGCGGTCTCTTCATCCATTCGCTCCCGCACATCCTCCACCCGCATGATCCCCTCTTCGCTGACGGGAACAGGCACGGGAGTGTAGCCACACAAGGCCCCGCTGGCGGGGTTGGTCCCGTGGGCCGTATCGGGGACCAGCATCTTCGTGCGGATCTCCCCCCGTTTCTTATGGTAGGCATACATCATCAGAATCCCTGTCAACTCGCCGTGGGCCCCGGCGGCGGGCTGAAGGGTCACGGCGGCCATCCCGGTGAGCTCCTTGAGAAACTGCTCCAGATCGTACATCAACTTGAGGGCTCCCTGGGTGCGAGCCTCCGGAAGAAGGGGGTGGGCATCGGCAAAACCCGTCAGGCCCGCCTGGCGCTCATTGACCTTGGGGTTGTATTTCATGGTGCAGGACCCCAAGGGGTACATGCCGGTATCCACGCCAAAGTTCCAGGTGGAGAGGCGGGTGTAGTGACGCACCACCTCCACCTCGGAAAGATCCGGGAAATCCGGGCCGTCTCCGGCCAGCGCCTCGTCAAAACACACCTCGTCCACATCGCACGCCGGCAATGAAAACCCGCAACGCCCTTTTTTTCCTTTTTCCCAGAGCAGGGGTTCATTCAAAATGAGGCCGGACTCTCCCTGGCTGTATCCGCTCATTCCGTCACCTCCTTGACCAGCTGGTCCATATCGGTTTTCGACAGGGTCTCCGTCACGCAAAGCAGGTAATACCCCTCAAGCTCGGGATAAAACCGTCCCAGGGGAAGCCCGGCCACCACCATGCTGGAGAGAAGGCGATCGTAGGTGCTCTCAAAGCCCTGTGGAAATTTCGCCACAAACTCGTTGAAGGTGGGGGACGCAAAAGGAATCTCCACCCCCGCAGCCATCAATTGCCGTTTCAGGTACTCGGCCTTGTTGTGGTTGATCTGCGCCAGGCGCTTAAACCCCGAACCCCCGAGGGAGGCCATGTACATGGCGGCGTTCATGGCGCACAGGCCGTTGTTGGAGCAGATATTGGAGGTGGCCTTCTCACGCCGGATGTGCTGCTCCCGAGCCGCCAGGGTCAACACAAAGCCCCGCTTACCATCCAGGTCTGTGGTGGTCCCCACAAGGCGTCCCGGAAGCTGCCGCATCAGCGCTTTGGTGCTGGCCAGAAGCCCCAGACCCGGACCACCGAAGGCCTTGGGGATACCCAGGCTCTGGCCGTCACCTGCGACGATGTCCACCCCCTGGCTGCCCGGAGTTTTCAAAAGGCCCCAGGCGATGGCTTCGGTAAAGGAAGCGATCATCAGCCCCTTTTTGGCGTGAATCGCATCGGAAAACTCGTTCAGGTGTTCCACCACACCGAAAAAATTGGGAGACTGCACGGCCACGGCTGCCACATCATCCAGGGCCTCAAGGGCCGCAAGATCTGTACGGCCGTCTTGGCCATAAGGGAGCTCAACGATCTCGACCCCGGCTGGTCCCAGATAGGTCCGAAGCACCTCCCGGTGAAAAGGATGACAGAGGGCTGAGACGGCGACTTTCTTCTTTTTGGTTTTTCGCACCGCCATCAACAGGGCTTCGGAAAGACCGGTGGCCCCATCGTAATGGGAGGCCGTGGCCACCTCCATCCCGAGCAGACGGGTCACGAGGGTTTGAAATTCATAGATTCCCTGGAGGGTGCCCTGGCTGATTTCTGGTTGGTAAGGGGTATACGCCGTGGCAAATTCAGAACGGGAGAGGAGGTAAGGAACCGATGAGGGGATGTAGTGATTGTAACTGCCGGCCCCAATAAATACGCGATACTCACGGGAAGACGCCATGGTGGCGGCCAGCGCGTCCATATGTGCGTTGAGGTCCCACTCACTCATGGCCGCAGGCAGGTTCATGGGCTTCGTGGTCCGACACGATGCGGGGATGGCGTCAAAAAGAGCCTCCACCGTGTCGACGCCGATGACAGACAGCATCTCCTTGATATCTTCCTGGGTATGAGGCAAATAACGCATTTTCTCTTGTCCTCCTGAGAGGTGAGCCCCAAAAGGCTGCGAAAAAATTCGCACGTGCAAAACGCTTTTCGCGCCATGGGGCAGACCGATCCCCAGGCAGGCTTCCACCCGCCTGAGCAACCGCGAGACACCCGAGCCAAATAAAAAAACCGGGTCAGCCGTTGAGCAGATCCTGGTAGGCGGACTTATCCAGCAAACCCTCCAGCTCAGACAGATTCGCCGGTTTGATGCGGATCAACCACCCCTGGCCATACGGGTCGCTGTTAACCAGCCCCGGGTCATCCTCAAGGACTTCGTTGACCGCCACCACCTCTCCGCCCAGGGGCATATAGAGCTCCGACACCGCCTTCACGGACTCCACGGTGCCGAACTCTTCCCCTTTGTCAAAGGAGTCACCCACCTGGGGGAGTTCCACAAACACAATGTCCCCCAGCTGATCCTGGGCGTAATCCGCAAGGCCAATCAAGACCTCGTCTCCGTCCTCCCTGGCCCATTCATGGCCCGTGGCGTACTTGACATCTTCAGGCAAAACAAGCTGGCTGATCTCTTTCATGACTCCTCCTTTGCAGCGCGTTTTTAAAATGACATCACGTAACGATTCAGCTTATGCCTCCGGAGGCCCTGCCGGGGGCTAAACTTTTAAAAAGTTTAATAAATAGTTCTTAAAAATTCATTTTTGATGAGATCTCGTTTAAAGGCGAATGTGATTTGACCCGAGGAATCCGCCTACGCAAAAGCCTCCGGCGTGACAAGTCCGCCTACGTAAAAGCCTCCGGCGTAACAAGTCCGCCTACGCCCATATCTCCGCGCCACCATTCGACCAAGGCCAATGGGCTACGGCGCGACAAGCGATCCGTCTTCGCCTGCGGCTACGCCGTGACAAGGGGGTAAAGCGCATTCGCTACCTGCTTTCAAGGTGGCACACCTTGCCGCCGGAGGCTTTTTTTTAAGCTGAATAGTTACGAAGACTGTTGTTCATGAGCTGAATTTCATACGGCTACAGCATCGTCTGCATGGGGCAACGCGCCGTCCGTCCCGGACGGATATCCGAGACAATTTCCACCGGAATTTTTCGTTTGCCGTCGGTGAGGATAACCCGCTCGCCAGGGGAGAGAGGAACCGTCAATCGGACAAAGCCACAGGACAGTCCCCGCACCTTGGCCCCTTCGGGCAAGGTCCCCGACACGGCCGAGACAATCTGGCCCTCATGCCTTCCCAGGGACACATCCGTGGTACAGGTCAGGATGATGCCCAGGGGCTTTCCGGCCTCACTCAACACCGCAGAGGTCTCTCCCACAGGAACTTTTCGAGGATCAAATCCGGCAAAAGGAGAGGTAAAATATATCTCGGAGGGATTCTCCAGGGCAGATCTACCCCAAAACTGTTTGGTGAAGCCTTTTCTCTCCGCATCCCACGGCAAGGCAAAATCCCAGGGGTGATTCAGATAAGGCCAGGGCCCGATGTCCTGGTGGGAGAGGGGCAATACAGCACCGGCACGAAGGGAATCACGGGCAGCCAGGCCGCAGGCGCAAAGCCCTGAGGCCTTTCCCGCGTCAAGGAGAGAGGTCCAGAGTTCCTCGGTTCTTTCAAGGGGCAAGAACATTTCGAAGCCAAACTCCCCGGTATAACCGGTACGAGAAAGCAGGATGGGGCTTCCGTCTTTGAGGTGCACCTGGCCACTCTCGGGAGCACGGGCATCAAAGTGCCCTTTAAAGGAGAAGTAAGGCATCGTCGCAAAGACGGCGTCGGGGTCCGCCAGGAGGGTGCCCAGAATTTTTGCCGCACCGGGTCCCTGGATATCCATTTTCCCCAGGCTGCCGGTGAGGTCGGTGACACGGCTCAACCGACCGTCTGAATGCCGCTCCAGCTCCGAGGCGATCGCACTCCCCATGCCAGCATTCACACAGACCATATACCGATCCGCGCCCACCATATAAACCAGCGCATCATCAATAACATGGCCCTTATCGTTCAAAAAAACGCCATAAACGGCACGACCGGTGACCAGGGGACCCGGCGCTTTTCCGACGCAGCGGGAGAGGTCTTTGGTAAAACACGCCTGAAGCAGACCCCGCGAACCTCCCCCGTCCACAAGGACCACGGCCATATGGCTGGTATCGAAGAGACCCGCCGACCTGAGCACCGCCATATGCTCTTCACGAATCCCACCGCCATACCAGAGCGGCATCTCATAACCTGCAAACTCAGCCATATGGGCACCCTGTTCACAGTGCCAGGCGTGCAGGGGCGTTTTTTTCATCAAAGAATCCATACGCACTTCCTTTTCACCTGTTGTCATGTTCATAGCGGGGTTAAAATCCGGACAAAGGCAACGCAACGCAGGGTTTTCAATTAAGAGACAGGCGAGATCAAGACACCTCCGGATGGCTTCACTCAGACACCAATCAATGCCTGAGGCCCCCTTCCGGATTCACTTACAGCAAATAGGGCACTTTCAAATTATACCCTTTGTAAACAACAAAGGTCTCTACGGACTGTATATCCTTTACCTTTGAAAGCTCTTCGGTGTAAAATTCAAGCAAGCCGTAGCCCTCTTTGAACAGCACCTGGACAATCAGATCGTACCGGCCCGTGACCACGCTCACCGATACCACCCCTTTCAGGCGACTGATCTCCTCGCCCTTGTCCACCAGATTCACGTGACAGATTTTCATGCCCACGATCACCACCCGATGCCCCCGCAGGGATTCAGGGTTCACAAGCCCCGTCACATCCAGAACCCCCTCATCCTGAAGACGACGGACCCGGGCACGCACCGTATTTTCTGTAATGGAGAGCTCTTCAGCGATCTTTTTAAACGAACGACGTCCGTCCCGAAGCAGCTTCATGATGGCGATATGGGTTTCATCAATGTTCATAGACTCTCTTTTGTCCCCGGAAATCATTTGTTCATCAGTAAACATAATTTTTTCACTTTCTGTCAATAATTATTTAAAGAGTTGATGTTTACATCAATGAAATTGACAATAGTTGATGTTTTGCCTAACATTCTTAAAACGGTTAAAATTCCTTTTCAACCGACGAATCCTGAAATAAACGCCTGAATCACCCAAAACACCTGCCCCCAGGCAGACACCCCGCAAGCAAATCCGTTCACAGGAGACGACGCATGGCTTTGAAACTCATCATCATTGGCGCCGGACCCGGCGGCTATGACGCTGCCCTTAAGGCCGCGTCCCTGGGCGCCGAGGTCACGGTTATCGAAAAAGAGGGCGCAGGCGGTACCTGCCTGAACTGGGGATGCATTCCCTCAAAAATCATGAAACACAGCGCGGATCTGATGGAAAAGATCGCCCATGGGGACGCCTTCGGACTCTCGGGGGGGGGCGGCGTCACCGTAAATATGAAGTCCCTGATGGCACGTAAACAGTCCGTTATCGCCAGCCAACAGAAGGGAATTGAAACCCTTTTGGCGCGTGCTGGTGTCACCTGCCTTCGTGGAACGGGGCAAATCACCGGGAAAGGTCATCTCACCGTCTCTGGAGAAAAGGAGGGGACCACCGAGTTGCCTTGGGATAATCTTATCATTGCCACAGGCACCGTGCCAATGCCCTTGTCTTCCTTTCCCTTTGACGGCCACCGAATCATCTCCAGCAATGAGGTACTCAGCCTCACCGAGATTCCCGAAAGCATCGCCATTGTTGGCGGCGGCGTTATTGGCTGCGAATTCGCCTGCATCTTAAACGCCTTAGGGGCTCGGGTCACCCTGATCGAGGCGATGCATCGGATCCTTCCCCTCGACGCCCTTGAGGACGCATGTTCCAAAATACTCACCCGAGAGATGAAAAAAAAGAAAATAACGGTCCTGACCCACCAGACGGTCACCGCGATAAAGACCACAGCCACGGGTGCCCACATCACCCTCGGCCCCTCGCCTTTTGCCGAAAACCTCAAAGCCAGCGAAAAAGCGATGACCACAAAGGAGGTCTCCCAGGTGGCCGTCTGCATCGGGCGCAGCCCCAACGCATCGGCCCTCGGCCTCGAACACACCGGGGTCACCTCAGATCACCGGGGGTGGATCCAGGTAAACGAGCGGATGCAGACCCGGGACCCTGCCATTTACGCCATCGGTGACATCACCGGGCCAGAGCGGATCATGCTGGCCCATGTCGCCTCGGCCGAAGGCATCGTGGCCGCGGAAAACATCATGGGCGGCAGCCGCGACATGGACTACCGCGCCATCCCCAATGGCATCTTCACCATGCCCGAAGTGGCCTGCACCGGCTTGACAGAAAAACAGGCCAGGGCCCAGGGGATGAATATCCGCACGGACAGTGCCCTCTTCCGTACCCTGGGTAAAGCCCAGGTGATGGGCGAAATTGCCGGTCAAGCCACCCTGGTCTCAGAGGTCCCCTCCGGGCGTGTTGTAGGCGTTCATATGGTGGGCCCCCATGCCACCGACCTCATCGCCGAAGGGACCCTTGCCGTCGCCAAGGGACTCACCGTCACCGACCTGGTCGAAACCATCCACGCCCACCCCACCCTGTCCGAAATCATGATGGAGGCTGCCATGGTGGCCTCGGATCACGCCATCCATGGATCCGTCACCTGAGAACCCTAACCCGGGCATTTCATGAGAAACCGCAAGGTAAAAATCCATAGAGTTGTCTGTTCGACTTTCTCACCCTTCGGGCTGAGGAGGCGCTTCTATATCCACGCCATACATCCGGCCGAATTCCCGGCCCCATGGAGGTTTCTATGATCGTAGGCATCCTGAAAGAGATAAAATCCGAGGAGAATCGTGTGTCCATGACCCCGTCCGGCGTCGAGGTGATGATCGCCAACGGACATACCCTGCTCGTGGAAAAAAACGCCGGAGTCGGCAGCGGCTTTTCCGATGCCATGTATATCGAGGCCGGTGCCAGCATAATCGACACCCCGGCGGCTGTGTTTGAAGCCTCCGATATGGTCATGCACGTCAAAGAGCCCCAACCTTCCGAATACGCCCTGGTCAAAAAGGACCAGATCGTCTTCACCTACATGCACTTTGCCGCCGACGAGAGCCTCACCCGTGATTTTTTAAAAACCCACGCCGTGGCCATCGCCTACGAAACCATAGAAGACAAAAAGGGAGGTCTCCCCCTTCTGACCCCCATGAGCGAGGTGGCCGGTCGCATGTCAATCCAGGAAGCCGCCAAGTACCTTGAAAGGGTCCATGGGGGACGCGGTATCCTCCTCGGCGGGGTCACCGGCGTGCCCCCCGCCACGGTGGTGATCATCGGCGGCGGCATCGTGGGCACCAACGCGGCGCAAATGGCCTGCGGGCTCGGGGCAAAAGTCTATCTGCTGGACATGAACCTCAACCGTCTTCGCTACCTCTCCGAGGTCATGCCCAAAAACTGCTTCCCCATCATGAGCTCTCCTGCCACGGTCCGGAAACTCATCCAGGAAGCGGATGTGGTGGTAGGTGCCGTCCTCATCCACGGAACCAGGGCCCCGAAACTTATCACCCGGAGCATGCTCGGCTCCATGAAGCCCGGTGCCGTTATCGTGGATGTGGCCATCGACCAGGGCGGCTGCTTCGAAACCTCGAAACCCACCACCCACGGCGACCCCATCTTTGAGGTGGACGGCATCATCCACTACTGCGTGGCCAACATGCCCGGGGCCGTCCCCATCACCAGTACCATCGCCCTCACCAACGCCACCTTGCCCTATGCCGTTGAGATTGCAAATAAAGGATGGAAACAGGCGTGCAGGGAGAACCAAGGCATCACGTGGGGCCTCAATATGGCGCAGGGCCACATCACCTACAAAGGAGTCGCCGACGCCTTCGGCCTTGACTACACCGACCCCGACACCCTGATACAGGCATAAACAAAAAAAGGCCGCAGCAGATGCTGTGGTCTTTTTTTGTTTGACGGGCTCCGATGCGCATCCGGAGGCTTTTTAAGAGCTAAATCAATACGATAAGCGGATGTAAATTAATAATCATACATTGGATCACCAGAATTCCGTTGGGATTTGACCCGAGGAACGAGGCGCAAAGCCCAGCGGAAACCTGCTTTCAAGGTGGCTCACCTTGCCGCCGGAGGCATTGATTTTTGTACTTTTATATTTTTCTTACAGCCCTAACTTTTTGACATCTCACAAGAGCCCGCAAGCACCACGGCCAGAAGACCGCAGGCACCCGTGAGAAGCACCAGCACGAGGTCTTCAGGGTGACGCATCACCTCTCTTTTCTTCAGACGCCAGCCCAGAAGCACGGCAAGGCTGAAAAGAGACGCCATCCACCCTTGAGGGCTCCAGGAGAAATCCAGAAGGGCAAAGTGTGTCTCGGCCTTTGCACGAATCACACGCAAAGGGAAGAGGCGCTTCAGGATCTTCCCGCCCTTTTTCCCTTCAAGGGCGTGAACATGTTTCGCCACAAGGTGGTAGTCGCGATCCGTCACCCAGACCCGGATGGTTTTCTTGTCCTTCATCACAAAGGTGCGCTTCAGAAGATCGCAGTTAATCGTCAGGCTCATGGAGTCTGGGTCGTAGCCCTTGATCGGCAGGTCAATGGGCGTGTAGGTATCACAAGACAGAAGGCTTGCCCTGCCATCGCCCTCGACCATCAGGCCGTAGAACTCACGCCTGGAGTCTTCCTCCACCCCGATATAGCGAATACCGCTCGCCGGGGCCAGGCCGGTGTTTTTTACCAAGGGGGTGCCCTTGACCAACTTCAGGTGAAAGAGCGCCCCCTTGGCGTCGGTGATAAAATACCCTTCGTCAAAGGGCTTCATCGGGGTGGGGTTGCCAAAAATCCGCCGGGCGGGAAAGGTAAATCCCTGGTCTTGAAGAGCCCGGGTAAATCGCTCTGACTTGTCCGTCACCACCTTATTGGACTCCGTATCGATAAATTCCAAGGACTCGGTAATACGAAACATATCGGCGGGATTCTTGAGCCTCGTAAATCCGGACGCCGACTCATACAAAGGATAAAGGGGAACCACCGGGCTGTTCAGGTCCTTGGGGCTGAGCCTGACGAACTGCCGGTTGCGGGCTACTTTTTTCAAGGTCACCTCCACCCCGTCAATGGATTCCGGCAGACAGCCCCAGGTGGCCAGGTCCCGGAAAAAAAACATGGGCAGGGCCTTCTCATAGGTCGTCTGGGAGTACTCGTTTCCGGCGAGATCGGTGATCCGGCGTCTCTGGTCGACCGGGTCCCAGGCACTGATAAAAAAAGTCTTCAGGGGGGAACTGTACTGGATAAAAGGGGAGACATGCCGCTCCACGAGCAGGCGCCGCGCCTGCTCCGGGGCGTAGATGGCAAACACCAGGGTCATCAAAAGGAGTATGGCGATTCGTGAGACCTTAAGCATCAGACAATCCCCCTTTTAAAACGATGGGCGGGCAGAAGAACGGTGGGCAGAAAGAGGGCAAAGACCAGGGCATACCGGCCAAGGCTCTGCTCGAAAATATTCAGGGTGCCATCCATCATCAGAAGCACCAGTCCAAACGCCACCAGCCCGAAGGCTCCTTTTCTCCACCAGGCCGTCTCCACCAGGGCCAGAACCGTCCCGAAGTAAGCCGGTACCGCAGCCAGAAACCAGGGAGAGGCCGTTACCACGGCGCTCGTCACCAGCTGAGAGGGAAAATAAGTGCCCATGGTCAGGGCGAGACACAGGGTGCTGAGGCCGCAGAGAAGCACCACGCAAAGTCCCCCCACCGCCAGCATGCAGGCAAGGGAGCGGTTGTGGGGAAGGGGCAGATGAAAAAGGATGCGCAGCCGCCTTTTCCCCGTCTCCGGCACAAACTGGGCCAGGGCGGCAACCAGCCCCATAAAGGGCCCCAGCCACATGATGTCCCCGTAAAATACGCTTTGACGAACGGCCGCCATGTACCAGAGCTGGTACGCCCCGTTGGCCACCACGGCCGATCGGAGCATGATAAAAATCTTCAAATGAACCGCCAGGGTAATCCCCAGCATGATCAGGAGAAACCAGCGCAGCTTGATCCACTCCTTATAAATAATGGCCTTGTACATATATTTTTATTCCTTGATTCGATGATGCCTCCGGCAGCAAGGTGGGGGCACCTTGAAACCCGATGGCGAATGCGTGGAGGAAATCACTATGCGTTTGTTTTCGTGGCATTCGCGTGGAGGATAAAATCCAGCAACCTTCCCTGGGGGCGAGCCCGATGCCGTTGTTCCGAAAACCATACTCCGTGTCTTTCCCGGCTGTGTGGTATCCCGAGGCCCTTAATATTTCCCGGTAAGCCCGATAAACGCATCTTCCAGGCTCATGGGCACCGGCGCCAGGGTGAAGCCCGTCAGACCCCGGGTCGCCAGATGCTCTAACACCTCTTCTTCAGAGCCAAAGCTGTACAGCGCCTGCCGGTCTCCCAAGCCCTCCACGCGGGCGATAATACCGTCGGCTTGAAGGGCCGGCCCGCCCCCGGCTGAGAGCCCATAGCAGCGAAACCCCTCGGTAAAATCCTCCAGGCTGCTGCTGATCAGGGTCCGCCCTTCATCCAGGATCACGATATCGTCCACAAAACGCTCCAGATCCTGAACAATATGGGAGGTAATGAGGATGGTGGTGCCGTACCGCGAAGCATACTCCACGAGGTATTCGAGAAACAGCCGGCGGTACCCGGCGTCCAGGCCCAGGGAGTAGTCGTCTAAAATCATCAGCTCAGGCATCTGGGCCAGAATCAGGGCCAGAGTCACCTGGGAACGCTGTCCGCATGACATGCGGTGGATCTTCCGGTTGTCCGGCAGCCCCAGTTTGTCCATGAGCTCCCGGAACACCGCAGGGTTCCATTTGGGATAAAAAGACGCGTAAAACCGTTCAGCCTGGGCGATGGTAAAAAACTCATACTGAAGAAAGGTCTCGTGCAGCAGCCCGATGCGGGCCCTTGTCTGCGGGCTTAAACTGTGGGACGGCTCGCCGAAGATCCGGCACACACCCCCCTTGGGAGAGAGAAACCCCATCATAATATTGATGGAAGTGCTCTTCCCCGCCCCGTTTTTTCCCAGAAGGCCGAAGATGCGTCCCTTTTTCACCTCAAAGCTGAGGTTTTTAAGCACATCTTTCCCCCCGTAACTGTGGCACAGGTTTTCCACCTGGATCACCGTATCCGACATAGTTTCCTTGCTCCTTTCCATTAGAAACTCACCTCACCGCCCAGCCAGAATTGGCGACCCAATTCATAGTTTTTTCCCTCGGCAAGAACTCTTTTGTTAAAGAGGTTATTCACCTCCAGGGTGGTGGTAAACACGCTCTGCCGCCACAGGGGAAGTTTCCATCGGAGCTTGCAATCCACGACGATGCTTGAAGAGCGGTCCCGTTCGGCATAGATGGGGAGCTCTTCGGAGACCGGCTTGCCGGTGAGGGGGTTGGTCCGAGCCTGGTCGTCGGGCACCTGCCTTGTTTTTCCCATGCTTTCTACTTTGGTGTAAGGACCCCGGTATCGGGCGATGGTGGTCAGGGTCATGCGGACGGGAAGAGAGACAATGGCCGTGGCGTTGGCCATCCAGGGCTTGTTGAAAGTGCTTCTGGGCAGCTCGGCCTTGTAGATCACCTCGTCGCCATACCAGACGCGATCATCGTCCACCTCGCTGTCATAGGACCCGTTGGAGGAATCGGTGTCCTGCCAGGTCACATTCAGGTTGAGGCTGTGGGCACCGAGACGACGCCCCCAGGCCACACGGTGGCTCTCATGGTCGTAAAACCCATCGTTGGTCATGGTGTAATACTTCAAGCCGTTGGGCTGCACGGCCCCGTAGGTTCGGGCGAACTGATCCTGCCCCTTGCGCCGGACATACTTGTACCCCAGGGTTCCGCCCCCGAGTTGCTGGTCCACCCCGGCCTGAAATTCATCAGCATAGGGGGTTTTAAGGGTGGAATACGTTTCCACGTTGTTCCCGGCATCCGACACCGGCCACCAGAACCCACCCTGGGTCCCCGATGGATCGCTACCCGAAAAAACCATGTCCTGATAAGGTTTTCGCACCTCGGTGCGGTAGGGTTTTTTTGCTTCCCGAAGCTTGTAAGTCATAAAGGTGGCGCTGTGGTAACGGTTGATCCCCGAGGTAAAGACGGTCTGCCCGTTGCCGAAGCTGTCCCAGGAAGCCGCCATCCTCGGAGCCACATCAAGGTTGTCCATGAAATCATTGGCGGCGATTCGCAGCCCCGGCCGCAGGGTCACGCGGCCGTAAACCATCTCGTCATCGCCATAAAGGCTCAGGGCGTTGACCACCACCGAAGAGTCATCGGCGTCATAGGCTCTTCGCATGCTGAAGTACTGCTGGTTGTCCTCGCAGTCGTAGCTGTTGCCGGGGGAAACCACCGTATCGGAGGTCACCGGATCCGTGTAGATCATGGTGGTCTCCTTTCGGTCAAACTGCCCCTTGGTCAGGTCATAGGCAATACCCGTGCTCAGGGTATGGAGCCCCCCCCACCCGTTAAAAGAGATCTCCGACAGATCGGCGCGGGTGGTGAAGCTCTCCTGGGTCTTGGTGATGTCCCCATGGCCCCCTTCCTTAGAGTATGCCGAGTTCGCATCGCCCCCCCACGGCTTGGAGGCTGTGGCAAGCCATTGCCGCAAATCCTTTGGAGCCTCGCGCTCGTTAACGCTCTTCCTCAAGGCCCCCTTCATCTCCAGCTCACCAAAACTCAGCCCCCGGTTCCAGGTGCCCTGGATCCGGCTCCCGCCACCCACGACGGTATAATCGCTCCCTTTGACATCCTCAAGGAACCGCTCCTCCTCATAGGGGGAGTGAAAAAGGCTCAGCTCAAAGGAGTTTAAATAATCTGGATCCCAGGTGAGCTTGGTCATAAAATTCTGGAGCAGCCGCTCTTCATCCTTCCAGCCCTTAAAGTGTCGCTTGGAGATGGTGGAGCGGACCTCGTTCACCGATCCGATGGCGCCGAAGGTCTCTCCTATGGGCATGCTGAGGCTGCCGCCGTAGATGTGCTTTTCGAACCGGGGGTCTCCGTCGGCGTCGTCGGACAACGAAGGGGCAGACGTGTCGTCATCGTCCTCTTCCTCCTCCCACTGGAAAAAATGGGCCCACTGACTCCGGGTGGTCCGGTAGTAGACCTTTCCCTTGGGCTTGATGCCCGCCTTGACGGTTTTGGCGTCCACCACACCCCCTGAAAAATCACCGAACCGGGCAGGGACGTTGCTGTCGTAAACGGCCACCTCCTCCACCAGGTCCGAATCCAGGAAGATTTCCTGGGGGTGGCCGGGCACGTCATTGACCACCTGATGCCGTTCGGATCCCGGGTCCAACAGGCTGTTGTTGGAGATCCCGTCCACGGAAAAATTGTTCTGGTACGCCTTGCCCCCGGAAATGGAGATATTCACGGGCAGGATCTCGCCGGCTGTCTTGGCCGAGCGCCAGGAGTCGTCCGGCTGGATATCCGGCAGCACCAGGAGCAGCTCGTTTAAATCCCCGTTGCCGCCGGAGAGGTGCCGAAGCATCCGATAATCGAGGATAGAGACACCGGAGGCCTTGCTCTCCATGGTCCCTGTAACGGTAAGGGTCTCCCCTTCCACCGCCACCTCTGTGGTTTTTTTTTGAGCTGTTTTTTCAGCCGTTCGTTCCAGCGGCTCAGAGACCGACGACTCGCCGAAAGCCTCCGGGGAGCCTTCCCCGGCCCAACCAGTTGCCGTTGCCCCCGCCACCACCAGGGCCATCACAATCGCCAGCCACACAGGGCGCCCGCTGTCCTGGCGACGCCCTCGCCCAAGGCCACCGCATCGCCTTACATATTCTCGCATCATAAATCACACTTCCATCTGAAAGGGGCCTTCCATGGGAAGGGCCCCTTGGGGTATATCCGGTCAGCCGCCCCGTCTCACTGACAACAGCGCAGCCAAATCCAACCACATATTCGGCACGGCTTCTCAGTCGGCAAACAGAGGACGGGTGTCCGTCGTATCCGGGATGCCGTCTCCGTCGCTGTCCGGGTCCAAGGTCAGGCCCGATGCAGCAATGTCCGCAGGAGTTGCCAAGGGACTGAAAAAGTTCGGTAGGCCGTCGCCGTCAGTGTCGACCTGTGCGATCCAATAGTCAGGTTTGGGACTGTATGAGGATTTTTGAGGAAAATGATCCCGCCCCGTCAAGCTGGCGGCCACCATTTTGATTCCCTGGTTAATTTCCGAGGTGTTCCCAAGAGCCCTGGCCACATCAAGGGCCTTGGCAGTGGCATCAGCATGGGCATAAGCATATACTAAGGTTTTTTCGCTCACTGTTTTGGAGGATTCCCCGACACAAAGCGTGACACACACGTCGTCGTCATAAAATACGTCCTTGGTGGCAATCACGTTGTCCAAAGCAGCCACGGCGTCATCCGTCTGCCCGAATGCAACCAACAGCTTTGATAACTGAATGAGGTTTCCACCCCGATCTTTCAGGAGACTATCGTGCTTTCCATAATTTCCCGTGGCCCACTGGTCGTCTGTGAGGGACTCATCAAAAATAAGGACGCTCTTGGCCGCATACATGTTTGCCGCCTCCGTGACCTTTCCTCGATCCCCGAGTATCTGATAGGCACGCATGAGCCAATGGTACATTTCTGCCATTTTTTCTGCGTCGAGCTCTCCCCCACGCACGGCATCTGCTGCAAGCCGGGCATCGTCCAGACACCGGGTCATTCGGGAGTCATGACCAAGCCCGTGCCACCCCAGAGCCGTATCGCATAGGGCCTGGACCTTCCATAGGGCACCGGAGATGCTGTAAGCCTGCGCCTCCGCTTTTTCAAGGTTCGCCTCCTGCCCGGCGACATGGCCCATCAGCCCATAGAGATATGCCAGCTTAACGTACCCTCGCTGCACCTTGACCTTGTAATTGAGTTCCCCATCATCCGTGGCAAAGGCGTCCAGGAGCCCCCTGGCTTTTTCAAGGGCCTGAACCGCGTGGGGGTACCGATGGGGGCCTTTGGCGATAAGGCTGGCCGCGATGTATTTCACCTTCGTATTGGCAGCAAAATACGTCAGGGCATCAACCTTGTAAGCCACCTCGTCTTCGGGGTCCTTGTCGGTAATCAGGTCCACCGTCGCAAAGGCGCCCACCATATCCTCGCCAGCCACAGCCTTGCTGGTGGCCAGCGAGGCGTAGATATATTTCCGGTAGCGTGAGGAAAACCCATCGGTGAGGGCCTGGGCAATCCCGTCCTCGCCAATGGCAAACAAGGAAGGGATACCCCATTTCGCCAGAAATAATTCGGTTCTTTCGGCTGTGTAGGCATAGGTATCCCGCAGCTCTTTGATCAAATTGTAGGCCTCCAGGGCACCGGCCTTGTATGAAGCACCCCCAAAGTTCTCGTACAAAGAACCGTAGAGTTCCAACGTCTTGGTAAGGTTGTAAACCCTGGCCAGATAGTAATCGACGATAGCGGGATCATCCGGTTTCTTCGGGTAATCGGGATTGGCCGCATCGTTGGCTGGAACCTCTTTGGCCAACGCCAACATCACGCCGGGATACACAGCGGCCTGAGCTTCATTGCCCTCTTCTATATAGACATCAGCCGTCTTGTTCATGGAAACAATGATACGTGGGAGGGCCGACTTATTTAACTCAGACATGGCGATGGTGCACTCTTCCATATATTCAGTCAGGGCATCCGCCCTGTCCATCGCGCCCGCAGCCCTGTAACCCCTAATGAGGCACTGCACTCCAGCCGCGTCTTTGCCATTGAAAAAGGCCTTGCCCACGGACTCTATCTTTTTTTTATACAAGGGTTCCGCTTTCTTAAAGGCCCCCACCACTTTCTCTTGGGAAATGCTCCCGGTACGCTCTTTGAAATCATGCAGAGAGGCTCCCAGCCGCCGTAGCCCCTCGGCGCGGCACCAGGTAGAAAAAATCTTCGTATCGAGAATGGTTTCCGCCTCTGTAAAAAAGCCTGCCTCGGCCAGTCCGTGGGCGATGCGCTCCAGAATGTAGTCGTTGACCGTATCATCCCGCACCGTCTCGATAAGCTTTTCAGCCTTGTACAGATGGGAGGCATCGGAATTGAAATAGTAGGCCAGACGCTTGGCGTTGTCGTTGCCCAGCAGTTCGCTTGCAAACAGGGATTCCCTGATATCGTATTTTGCCGCCACCGGAGTGATGATAGCAGCAATCTCCGTGTTCTCCCGGACCCAGCTGGTGAGGACCGGAAAGGTGTCCCCCAAAAAGATGTCGTAGGTTTCGATGCCGGAGGTCCTGAGCACCCAGCGGATGACACGTTCAGGGGCCATGCTCTCAAGGTGAATGGAACGGCCGCCTGTGGCCGCTAAGATATCCCCGATGAGATGGCTCGCGCGGGCCTTAAAATCCGGGTCCTCCTTTGAGGAGGCAGGGCTGTTGGCGTCCAGGACGTCGGCCAGGCAGGTAAAAAGACGTTGTCTCACAAACACCTCACCGGGAGCGTCCCCCCTTTCGAGGGCGCCCTTGATGACGGCAACCACCTCGTCAAGTTCGGGGTGCTCTGAAGTATCGGGGAGCCCGTCCGCTGAAAACGCAACCCCGTCAAAGGCGCTGCCCTTGCATCCCTGGGTCCTTCTGGCCGTCGCCACCAAAGAGAGCATCATGGTCTTGGCGTGAAAACTGCCCCCTTCCACCGTAGGCCGGGCAGTCAGCTTGGCCTCTGCAACCTTCAGCATATCGGCCACGGCAGTGCGGGCTGCGCTCAGGGACGAGCCGCTTGCCACATCAAGGCCCACCAGGGTGGTCACCGGGCTCACCACAACGGCCCCTGTGTTGCCTTCAAACATCTCCAGAGGGGCCATCATGACCATCCCCCTGAAGCTAATTCCCTCGGGCCCGGTGGTGCCGTCTTTGCCGCCCCGGGCAAAAAGCATCAGGTCTTTAAGGGCCACCCCCGCATCCACGGCCACAGTAAACCGGCCCTGCTCATCGGTGACGCAGGGCCCGTAAAGGCCACCACTGCCGTCCCTTCGCAACGCATAGACCGTGGCTTTTGACACGGGGCCGTCTTCCACAACCCCGGACAGGGTCGTTGGCTGACCCGGGTCCGTTCCGCCTCCCCCAGACCCGCCACACGCCGACAGGTTCAGGGCCAAGATGGCCGCCAGGAGCAACCGGGTCCATACGTAATTTTTCATCAATTCATCCTTAAATATTTCTGGTTCACATCACATCAATCAGCAACGGCCCTCATACAAAGGTATTGAGGTTCGGGCTGAAAATGGACCGGCCTTCCGGCAGGGCTCGCTTGTCCTCATTGTCTATCAGCGAAAAAAACGGTTATCGCCCAGCGAAACAATCTTCGAACGCTCATTTTTATGTTACCTGTCCCTTTTTACGGTGCTCGCACTGCCCTCGCTTTGAGTTGGACACAAAAACAGATTTCGGCTCAACTAACTTTTTGTCGTTTGGCACAGACATCTATCGATTAGCCCTTTGGCTGTCAAGGTATTTTTGGCATTCAACTATTTTCTTGGATCGCCTAAAAAAAGAAAAAAGCTTTGTAATTAAGCAGTTACAGCCTGGCATGAACGATCAACACAAATTCAACCCATTGACAAATGGTATAAGGCCCAGTACTTAACTGCCTTGTTTGGACTGCCGAAACTATATTGGCAGTCAAAACGAAAACCGCCGACCGCACTTAAAATTATCGGGTTCACGCTGTCCTGCCTTTCACACCGACGTGAGGCGATGGACACGGCGCACCGTTTTCCGAGCTGGCCTTTAGCAGCTCCCGACCCCATTTTTACGGAGTAAACCGTCCATGAAACCAAGCCCAAACCCAAACCCAAACACAAGCCTCGCCTCCGTTTCCGTGTCCCCGACCGGAACCCGCAGCAAAGGCTCTCTGTTTCTTTTTTTTACAGCCCTCCTGCTTCTGGGCAGCGCCTGCGCGGTTCTCAAATCCCCCTCCCAGACAACCGAGCCCCTCCCTGTCAGCAAAAAAATACTCACCGGCACTCTGGACAACGGGCTCCGGTACTACATTCGCCAAAACCCCTACCCGGAGGACCGCGTGGAACTCCGGCTCAACGTCCGCACCGGGTCCCTCAATGAGACAGGCAAAGAGTTGGGCCTCGCCCACTTCGTAGAACACATGGCCTTTAACGGAATCCGCCATTTTGAACACAACGAGCTCATCGCATTCATTGAGGAGGCGGGCCTCACCTTCGGAGCCCACACCAACGCCTACACCTCCACCGAGGTCACAAACTACCAGCTCAGCATGCCCCTGAACCGTCCCGAGCTGCTGGATAAAGCTTTTTTGGTGTTGGGAGATTGGGCCGACGGCCTGCTCTTTGATCCGAGCGAAATCGAAAAGGAAAAAGGGGTGATTGTCGAAGAATGGCGCATGCGTGATGGCGTGCGAAAGCGAATCAGCAATCAAAGCCGGGCCGTGCTGCTGGCCGGGTCCCTCTACCCCGAACGGGACCCCATCGGTGAAATGCCCATTGTGCGGGGAGCGGATCGCGCTGTCCTGAAAGGGTATTACGACGCCAACTACACCCCGGATCGCATGAGCGTTGTGGTGGTGGGTAATATTGATGTAAACGACATGAAAACACGCATCGAAACCGCCCTGGGCGATGTCGCCCCCCGAAAGCCCCGCGCAGCCGCCTCAAAAGAGGTGCCCCTCACCCCGGGCCTGCGTGTCACCACCCTCACCGACCCCGAGCTCACCTCCGGGGTCGTGGCCACCGACCACCTCTTCTCCCGAACCCCCACCACCACCTTCGAGGACTTTAAACGGGACCTCACGGAACAGCTGGCCTTCTCCGCCTTTAACCGACGCGTTCAGAAAAAGATCACCGACCAAGAGCTTCCCCTGCTCCGCGCCTTTGCCCGGGTCACGAATATTGAAAGCAACCTGTGCACGGCCCGCTTCATGGCCCGCCCCGTTAAAGGGAAGGTCTCCGAAGGGATCTTTGCTCTCTACGCCGAGATGGAGCGGGTTCGCCGCTTCGGTTTTCTGCCCGAAGAGCTTGCCGAACAAAAAGCCGCCTTCAAAAAGGCCCTGACCGAAGCGGCCCGCCCCGGTCGCCGCGTGGAGTCGTCCGACCACGCCAACGCCATCTGCGAATTTGACACCAGCGGTGGGTCCCTGACGGATCCCGACCAGAATCTGGCCCTGTTCCTCCAGGCCGAAGCGAACATCTCCGAAGGGGACCTGAACCGGGCCTTTGGTCGATGCCTCTCCCCTGCGAGCCGCTCCGTCCTCTTCACCTTCCCAGAAAAAAGAAAAGACGAAACCCTCTCAAAACCGGAGATCACCGCCCTGATGACCAAGGCCCACCAAACGGCCCTGACGCCCTACACCCTGGCCCCGGCCATCACCTCACTGCTCCCCACACCGCCCCAGGGCGGTGCCGTGGCGGACAGACAAAAAATGTCCACCATCGACGGCCTCTCCTACACCCTCTCCAACGGAACCCGCCTTATCATCAAGCCCACCTCCTACACCCCCGGCGAGTTCCTCATCCGAGGAACCGCCAAGGGGGGCCTCTCAAGCGTCCCAGATGCCGATTACAAACGAGTGTCCATGGCCGCCACCTTAGTCAATCAAAGCGGTTTTAAAGGGATCGCACTCGCTGAGCTGAACCGATTCCTGGCGGGCCGGAGCGTCAATATCTCCCCCTCCCTGAATGCCAACACCACCTCCTTGACCGGTGGCGCTGCGACCGTTGAGGCCGAGACACTCTTTCAGATGCTGCGTCTTTACTTTATCGCCCCTGACGTCTCCCCCAAGGCTCTGTCCATACACAAAGCGCGGATGACACAAAGCATCAATGCCCGGGCCCAGGATAAGAAATTCCTCTTCTCTGCAAAGGCTGCCGAGGCACGCCACAACGATAAATTCCGAGACCAGCCCCTGGCCACAGGCGACCTGGAAACGCTTACCCCTGAGGCCCTCCTCGCTGATTATCAAGGTTTTTTTGCCTCACCCTCCACATTTACATTTACCGTTGTGGGGGACGTAAAGCCCAATGAGATCGCCGACCTGGCCGCCCGCTACCTGGGCGACATTCCAGCCATAACCAATGAAAGAAAAGGGGTGGACCGCGGCCTCCGACAAAATCCTGTCGCAGGCCCTTCAAGTATCCGCCTCACCGGCAAAGGCGACCTGGCCGAGCGCGCCTCGATCTCCGCCTTCTACGAAAAAGAGAGCCATTTCACCCTCAAACGAAACGTTCAGCTCTCCATCTTGAGGAGAATCCTCTCCCGCAGGTTCAGGCTCTCCGTCCGAGAGGAGATCGGAGGGGTCTACGCCATCTCCGCCGGGCTCCGCATCCTGCCCGAACCCACTCCCCTGTTCAAAGGATCCCTCTCATTTACCTGCGACCCGCAGCGCGTGGATGAGCTGATTCCCCTTGCCGAAGGCATCCTGCGGGACATAGGCGAAAACGGCGTGACAAAGCAGGAGATGGAGATGGCAGTGAAACAAAGCCTCACCTCCCTGGTCCAGGTCCAGAAAAAGGACCGCTATTGGTTAGGCACCCTCTCTACGACCTTTGCCTACGACTGGCCCCTTGATGAGGTGGTAAACCGCGAAGACACCCTGCGCAGCACCACCCTTGAGGAGCTCAACACCCTGGCCGCTGAAACACTCACCGGTATCAAAGGATTTATCACCGTCTACACCCCCGAAATAAAGGAGGCTTCATGAAGCGCCGCCTGATGCACATGGGCGCGGCGGCCCTTTTCCTTCTGGCCGGCAGCCTGCCGGCCACGGCCGAAGAGCATACCACCCATGCCGTCACCCTCATCGGTTCACCGAAATACGGGGAAGACTTCACCCACTTTGCCTACACCCGCCCCGATGCCCCCAAGGGAGGAACCTTTCGCCGGGGCATGGTGGGCACCTTCGACAGTTTAAACGACGTGGCCGTCAAGGGTCGCTGCGCCGCAGGCGTGAGCTTCATCTACGACACCCTCATGGAGTCCTCCGCGGATGAAGCCTCCGCCGCCTACGGGCTGCTCGCCGAAAAGCTGACCACCTCAGACGATAACGCCTGGGCCATCTTCCACCTGAGAAAAGAGGCAAGATTCCACGACGGCCACCCCGTCACCGCCGAGGACGTCTGCTTCAGCTTTGCGGCCATCACCGGCGAGAGCCCCTTTTATAAAAACTACTTCAAGGCGGTGGACCGCGTGGAGGCCTTGGGCCCCCACACGGTGAAATTTCACTTTAAAAAAGAGGGACGAAACCGCGAGCTGCCCTACATCGCCGGCCAGCTCAAGGTGCTTCCCAAGCACTACTGGAAAGGCAGGGACCTGTCGAAAAGCACCCTTGAAATCCCCCTGGGCAGCGGCCCCTACCTCATCGCCTCCGCGGACCCGGGCAAACGCATCACCTTTACGCGCGTGCCCGATTACTGGGGACGCGGCCTGCCGGTCAACAAGGGCCGCTACAATTTTGATCGCATGGTGTTTGAGTACTTCAAGGACCGCACCGTCGCCTTTGAGGCCTTTAAGGCGGGCCACTACGACCTTCAGGGAGAAAGCGCCGGGAAAAACTGGTACCGAGGATACACCGGAAAAAACGTGGAGAATGGCTGGATTAAAAAGGAGGAAATCCCCCACAGCAGGCCCACCGGCATGAAGGGGATTGTCATGAACACCCTGGCACCTCCTTTAAACGACCGAAACGTCAGATGCGCCCTCACCCGCGCCTTCGACTTCGAGTGGATCAACAGCAAAATCTACTTCGGTCAGCTCAAACGGCACACCAGCTTTTTCTCGAACTCCGAGTTCGCCAGCAGCGGGATCCCCCAAGGAGAGGAGCTCAACATACTGGACACTCTCCGGGACCTGGTCCCCGCGGAGATCTTCACTACCCCTTTTAAGCTGAAAACAGGCGATGGCTCCGGCATGGACCGCCAGCGCCTGGGCGACGCCGCAGCCATCCTCGCCGAGTCGGGATACGGGTTTAAAGACGGAGCCATGCGGGACAAGAGAGGAAACGCGTTGAAACTCGAGGTTCTCATGGGCTCCAAGGCCATGCAGAAAGAGCTCCTCCCCTTCAAGCAGAGCCTGGCCCGCCTGGGCATCGAACTCACCCTGCACCTGGTGGACTCCACCCACTACATCCAAAAAGTCCGCAACAAGGAATACATGATGGTCTTCTCCGGCTTCCGCCAGTCCCTCTCCCCGGGCAACGAGCAACGCGGCATGTGGCACAGCGAAACCGCCGGGGTCAAAGGGAGCCGCAACCTCTGCGGCATCCATGACGCCGCCGTGGACGCCCTGGTGGAAAAAGTCATCGCCGCCCCGGACCACGACGCCCTGGTGGCAAGGACTAAAGCCCTGGATCGCCTCCTGCTCTACGGACATTACATCATCCCGGACGGCTACAGCGACCGCTTCCGCCTCGCCTGCTGGGACCGCTTCGGCAAACCCGAGACCCGCCCCACCCACGGCCTGAGCATCGACACCTGGTGGGTCGACCCGGCAAAAGACGCCAAAATGCCGGACTGCCTGGTGTCAAAATCGATGGAGATGAGCAAAAAATAGCCTCCGGCGGCAAGGTGACGCCACCTTGAAAGTGGGTTTGCGAATGCGTGGGGCCTTCGTTATGCCTGCGTTTTCGAGGCATTCGCGCCAAGGGTGAGATTCTTCAAGCGTCTTTGCAGGAGATGCCGGTTTTATAAATGTAGAATGCTGTGGGCCGGTTCTGTTCAGTGAGACTGAAAAACCAGGGAAGACGAGGCCCCATGGTTGCTAAGCAGTTTAGTGAATTTTTTTAATTGAGCTGATGGTGTGAAAACGCAGATGGCCGAAACGATGGGCAAGGCCACAAAATCATCCATCACGGGCGCAACCCGCTTTCGAGGTGGCACACCTCGCCGCCGGAGGCTTTTTTCTTATTTTCGGAGACCATATGACACACTACATCGCCAAACGGGTTTTACTGATCTTCCCGACCCTTTTGGGCATCATCACCATCAACTTTTTTCTGGTCCAGGCCGCCCCCGGAGGTCCGGTAGAGACCATGATCGCCCGATTATCCGGCATCGAGGTCTCGGCCGTGGACCGGGCCACGGGCTCCCAGGAGACCAGCGGGCCCTCGGACACCGAAGAGGCCTTGGATGAGTCGGTCTCCCCGTACAAAGGTGCCGACGGCATCCCGCCGGAGGTGATCGCAGAGATCGAGCGCCTCTACAACTTCGACAAACCCCTGCTCACCCGGTATGTGCTGATGCTGAAGGATTTTGCCAGCTTTGACTTCGGCGAGAGCTTTTTCCGGGACAAGCGGGTCATCGACCTGATCAAAGAAAAACTGCCCGTCTCCATCTCCCTGGGGGTCTGGAGCACCCTTCTCATCTATCTCATCTCCATCCCCCTGGGGATCGCCAAAGCCGTGCGCCATGGCAGCCGGTTCGACCTCTGGAGCTCCCTGGTCATCATCGTGGGGGATGCCGTGCCCATGTTCCTCTTTGCCATCGTGCTCATCATCCTTTTTGCCGGTGGCAATTATCTGACCCTTTTCCCCTTACGGGGCCTGGTCTCCGATCACGTCGCCCAGCTCAGCACCTGGGGAAAAATCCTGGATTATCTCTGGCACATGGTGCTGCCCATCGCGACCCTGGTCATTGGCGGGTTTGCCTCCCTGACCCTGCTCACCAAAAACGCGTTTTTAGATGAGATCAGCGCCCAGTACGTCAACACGGCCCGGTCCAAGGGCCTCACCGAGAAGCGAATTCTCTACGGCCACATCTTTCGAAACGCCATGCTCATCGTCATCGCAGGGTTCCCAGCGGCCTTTATCTCCATGTTCTTTACGGGCTCGCTCATGACCGAGGTGATCTTCTCCTTAGACGGCATGGGGCTCATGGGCTTTGAAGCGGCCATGAGCCGGGACTACCCCGTTATGTTCGCCACCCTCTATATCTTTACCCTCATGGGCCTGGCCTTGAGCATCGTCAGCGACCTGACCTACACCCTGGTGGACCCCCGCATCTCCTTTGGGTCGTCGGGGAGTAGCCTTTGATGGCTGAAAACCGGGAAAGAAAAAGCCTCCGGCGGCAAGGTGTGCCACCTTGAAAGCAGGTTGCGAATGCGTTTTGCCCCTCGTTCCTCGGGTCAAATCACATTCGCATTTGGGTTGATGTAAATTTGAAATATGTATTTAAGACCTGTTTGTTAAACCCGACTTTATAAAATCAGGCAAACGTTTAGCCCCCGGCAGGGCCGCCGGAGGCAATCGTTTTGCCCAACCCTAAACCGTGCCCATGGATACACGCGCCATCATGAAATTATCTTCCCTCACCCGCAAGCGCCTCACCGTCTTTAAAAGGGACCGGCGCGCCTTTTTTTCCCTTGTGGTTTTCGGCCTTCTCTTTGCCATGAGCCTGGGGGCCGAGCTCATCGCCAACGACAAACCCTTTTACGTCCATTACCAGGGGAAGCACTACTTTCCCCTCTTTGCCGCCTACAGCGAGCAGGTGTTCGGCGGATTTCTCCCCACCGAGGCCTGCTATAGCGATCCCTACCTTAAAGAGAAGATCGAAAAACAGGGGTGGATCCTCTGGCCCCCAATCCGGTACAGCTACGACACCATCCGCTACGACCTGCCCTCCCCGCCCCCCACAGCGCCCACTCTGACCAACCCCCTGGGCACCGACGACCTGGGCCGGGATGTCTTTGCCCGGAGCCTCTACGGATTTCGCCTCTCGGTCCTCTTCGGCTTCGCCTTCACCTTGATTACCTCCGTCCTCGGCATCACCGCGGGTGCCATTCAGGGGTATTACGGCGGGAAGGTGGACCTCTGGGGCCAGCGTCTCATGGAGATCTGGTCGGGCATCCCCATGCTTTATCTTCTCATCATCATGAACAGCTTTATGACCCCGGGGTTCTGGTGGCTCCTGGCCCTGATGGTCCTCTTCGGCTGGATGCGCCTCGTGGGCGTGGTCCGCGCCGAATTTCTCAGGGGTCGCCAGCTCGACTACGTCCAGGCTGCCCGGGCCTTAGGGGTCAAAGACAGGGAGATCATCACCCGCCACATCCTGCCCAACGCCATGGTGGCAGCCATGACCTTCCTCCCCTTTATCCTCTCAGGCTCCATCGGCATCCTGACCTCCCTGGATTTTCTCGGCTTCGGCATGCCCCCGGGCTCCCCCTCCCTGGGCGAACTCCTCGCCGCAGGCAAATCCAACCTCCACGCCCCCTGGCTCGGCCTCTCTGCCTTTGCCATCGTGGCCAGCATGCTCACCCTGCTGGTTCTCATCGGGGAAGGCGTCAGAAACGCCATGGACCCGAAGCATATTCAGGGAGGGGGCGCGTAAATCTTAAAAAAAAGCCTCCGGCGGCCCTGCCGGGGGCCAACCTTTTGAAAAGGTTGCCAAACAGCTTCTTTTTACAACGCTGAATGCGGATGTGATTTGCCCCGAGGAATCCGCCTACGCAAAAGCCTCCGGCGTGACAAGTCCGCCTAAGCCCAAGTCTATGCGTCGCCATTCGACCCACGTCAATGGGCTACGCCGTGACATAGGGACAAAGCGCGTTCACCACCTAAGGTCCAGGGGATTATCCCCTGGCCGCCGGAGTTATGCCGGTTAATATCACCCCATGAGTTGCCAGTGAAAAACCGCCTGCTCACGCACATGCGGCTCACATTGCCGACCTTCACTCTTCGGGTGAATGCGGACGCATTGCAGCCTCAAGAGACGCCTCCCGATGCGCATTCGCAAACCCGCTTTCGAGGTGGCACACCTCGCCGCCGGAGGCAGCATTTTAAAAGCTAAATAGTTACCCTTTATTTTTCAATTAAGGAGGCGTCATGACACCACTTCTTTCCATCCGGAATTTGGCCGTGGATTTTCAGACCAGTCAGGGCCTGTGCCCTGCCGTACATGATATGAGTTTTGAGGTTAAAACGGGAGAAATCCTGGCCCTGGTGGGCGAGAGCGGTTCCGGAAAATCGGTCTGCTCCCACGCCGTGGTCCAGCTCCAGAGACATCTGGGGGCAAGGGTGCGCGGCTCCATCACCTTCGAGGGCACCGAGCTCACCGCCCTTTCGGAAAAAGAGCTCCGCGGCTTTCGGGGCTCGGAGATCGCCTACATCTTTCAAGAGCCGGGCACCTCGCTAAACCCCTTGCACCCCGTGGGCAAACAGATGACGGAGAGGGCCCGCATGGTGGAAGGCATGGACAAAAGATCGGCCATGGAAAAAGCGATCGTTCTTTTGGGCGATGCGGGGATCAAAGAGCCGGAAGAGCGCATCCACCATCTGCCCCACACCTTCTCCGGCGGTGAGAAGCAGCGCATCATGATCGCCATGACCCTGATGGGAAACCCCAAGTTGATTGTGGCGGACGAGCCCACCACGGCCTTAGACGCCACCCTCCAAGACCAGATCCTCACCCTCCTCACCCGGGTTCGGGACCGCTTCGGCACCGCCATCCTCCTGATCACCCACGACCTTGCCATCGTCCGGACCCATGCCGATCGCGTGGTGGTGGCAAGGTGCGGACGCATCGTGGAGAGCGCCCCAACCTGCGAACTCTTTGCCTCCCCCAAGGACCCTTATACCCGCACCCTCCTCAACAAAAACCACGGTGGGCCCGTCCCCGCCCCGAAAAAAAAGAAAAACCTCCTCGAACTCGAAGGGGTCGGGGTCACCTACACCCAGCACGCCCGGTTCAAAAAGGGGCACCCCATCCAGGCCGTCGACGGCCTCTCCCTGATTTTAGAGGAAGGCACCACCCTCGGCGTCGTGGGAGAGAGCGGCTCCGGCAAAAGCTCCCTGGCCAAGGCCATCCTGCGCCTCATCCCCTCGACCGGCACCATGCGCTTTGACGACGAGCCCCTCTCCGAGCTCACCGGTGAGCCCTTAAGACAGCTCCGCCGCAGCATCCAGGTGGTGTTCCAGGACCCCCACAGCAGCTTCAACCCCAAGATGACCGTGGGAGACATCGTGGGCGAGGGCCTGCGCGCCTTTGCCCTCCCGGGGCCCTACATCGAAAAGGCCGTGGACCGATGCCTCACCGACGTGGGCCTCTCCCCTGAAGATAAGGAAAAATACCCCCACCAGTTCTCCGGCGGCCAGAAACAGCGCATCGCCATCGCCCGAGCCCTGGCCCTGGCCCCAAAGCTGGTGATTTTGGACGAACCCACCTCGTCTCTGGACCGCAACATCCAGTTCCAGATCATCTCCCTGCTCAAAGAGCTCCAGACAAAACACGGATTAAGCTACCTATTTATCAGCCACGATTTAGACGTGATCCGCGCCATCAGCCACCACATCGCCGTGATGAAAGAGGGTAAACTCGTGGAGTCCGGCCCCGCGGCCACCGTCTTTGCCGCCCCCGACCACCCCTACACCCGGATGCTGCTCAAAGGCCAAAGGGAGGCGGCGTGAACTATTTATTTCGACCTTGCTGATTCCCCTCAGGGCGAAAGACCTGGAAACCCGAAGAGTTGACGGGGTCATGCACGATTTTGAGGCCATGTCGCCGTTTATCGCCAAACGGTCCAGCAAACATCCCGATGTCAAGGGCTATGGCACCCCCTTCAAGTGGAGCATAGCCTATTCAAATAAACCCTTTTAGAATATAGATCGTTGACGTAACAATCCCAAAAATCGAAGCATTCTATGGAGCCCGCCATGCGCACTTTATCCCTGACCGCCCTCGCCGTTTTGACCATTCTGGCCTCAACTGCCGCCGCGTTTTACACCACTGAGTTTAAAATTCGTGTGGACATTACCCCGAATGCCATCACACTGATTCCGGTGGAGGGCTGCACATGGAGCGCCACCACTTTCAAGAAAACTGATCGCTGGCCCCGTCTCATCGTCACCTCCGATGAAGCCTACAAGGCAATTTCCCGAAGCACCCAGCCCACAGGGTCCTTCAGCTTTGTTCTCTTGCCGGAAGATCGGGGAGCAAAACTCACATCCATCTGCGGCATCACCTGGGGCGGCGCCTCCTTCCACGGCGGCCTCCACCCCGATTCTCCTGTCTCCTGGCATGTGGACAACATGGGGGTTAACGTGGCCACCCCTCCGGAATAAGGGGTCACGTCTTAAGGTTGCAGGAAAAAAAAACAATGCCTCCGGCGGCCCTGCCGGAGGCTAAACTTTTGAAAATTTAACAAACAGGTTTTAAAAATCGTTTTTGATCAAATTTCATCTTAAAGGCGAATCTGATTAACATCCTTTCCCATCCATATTTGAGTGATCAATGGCCAGGTTTTGGTGCCGCATAACCTCTGTACGCTGGTTATTGTTGGAAACCTGTAGGATGGGCAAAGGGTGTGCCGTGCCCATCTGGCGCGGGTGCAACCGATCACGCCAGGGAGAGATGCTGCGTCGTCGAAATTTATGTAATTTTAATCGTTGTGGGTTTCCCGACTGCCAGATGGGCACGCTTCGCGCTTTGATATTAAATGGGTGCCCATCATAGGACGCCACCGTAATCTCACCGGTATGGGTAACATTGGAGCCTGAAATGGACAGGGAAACCATGGCTGTGAATAAGAGATAATCAGAAAGGCGGATGTGATTTGACCCGAGGGACGAGGGGCAAAACGCATTCGCAACCTGCTTTCAAGGTGGCACACCTTGCCGCCGGAGGCTTTTTTTGGAGTTGAATAGTTACAGAGACGAAACGTCGAACCGGAGGATGAGCCTGTCGTCCCCCTGCCAAATGCAAAGACGCGCCCCCCTTCTCCTTGACATCACTTGTCGTCCCGTTGTATCCAAAGTGTATTAGTGACATAGTACACCAAAACAGGAGACACCATGATCCAACTGAATCACGTGCGCTTTGCATACCAACGCAAGCGCCCCCACTTTTCTGACGTCTCCCTCAGCGTTGAGGCGGGCACGATTTCCGGCCTGCTTGGAAAAAACGGCGCAGGAAAGACGACCCTGTTAAAATTGATGGCCGGCCTCCTCCATCCGGCAAGCGGAACCTGCGTTACCTTTGACTCCCCCGCTCATAAAAGGCGGCCTGGGATGCTCGCAAAGCTCTTTTTCATTCCCGAAGAATTTCAGCTCCCGCCGGTATCCATCTCCCGATTCGTCACACTCCACGCACCATTTTATCCCCACTTCGACGCAGGATGGTTCCATGAACAAATCGGCCGCTTCGGCCTGAGCCCTTCGGACAGACTGCCTGCCCTCTCTTTCGGGCAACGGAAAAAGGTCCTCATCGCCTTCGGTCTTGCCGCAAACACCCGGCTCCTCCTCCTGGATGAGCCCACCAACGGGCTGGACATCCCATCCAAGGGCATGTTCCGAAAAATGGTGGCAGCCTCCATGCGGGAGGACCGGGCCATCCTCATCTCCACCCATCAGGTCAAAGACGTGGAGAACTTAATCGACCGGGTCGTGGTGCTGGATGAAGGCCGCATTGTCTTCGAGCAGTCCATGCAGGAGGTCTCCAGATGCCTTGAAATGACCCACCTTGCCGATCTGCCCGACACCGCCGTCTATCACGAAAGGGGAATCGCCGGTTACACCGTGGTCCAAAAAAACGAGACCGGCGTCGACTCAGCCATTGACCTTGAGCTGCTCTTCAACACCATTCTTACCAGCCCCGATGCGATGCACACCTGCTTTCAGGGAGACTTGCCATGACAACCCAGGAGACTTTTGAATTCAGACGTTTTATGCTTTTACTTCGACACGAACTGCTGCTTGATTTTAAGGAAAAAATCATCGCCGCCGCAGTCATTGTGGGCCTGCTCTCGTTTCTTCTTTTCTTCAGCAAGGTCATCGGCATCTTACCTGGCCTCCATGTCAACTCATTTGGGTTCTACCTGCTCCTGGCAGGATATCTCTCCACCGCAACCGCGTTTAAAAGGCTCCATGATAAAACCCAGGGCTGGCTCTACCTGACACTCCCGGCATCCACCCTTGAAAAATTTCTCTGCCGCCTGGGGCTGACGTCCATCGGTTTTGTCGCAGGAGTTGCCCTGATTTTTGCGCTCTTCTCACAGGTGGCGTCGGCGGTCTCATTTTGGATGCACGGGCAAGCACTGCCGGTCTTTCACCCGCTTGATCCCATGAACCTTAAAATCATCCTGTTTTATCTCATCACCCACGCCCTTTTCTTTCTGGGGTCCCTTGTCTTCAAGAGCCATCAATTTTTGAAAACCACACTCTGCATCTGGCTGTGCCTTGGTTTTATTGCGCTCTTTACAGGGATTCTTGGCTGGAGCGCCTTCAACGCCCCCCATGCCAGCGGATACCATCTCTCCTTTTTCCTTACCCCCGGGCAAACAAGTCATGGACACCTCATCCTCAAACTCGTCAAAGGAGCCATAACCTACGGGCTGGCACCGTTTTTCTGGTTTATCAGCTACCTGAAGCTCAAAGAGTATGAGGTGTAGATGAACTTTTCCAACCATCAGGCCATCTATCTTCAGATCGCCGATCAAATCTGCCATGCCATCCTCACGGGCACCCGAAAGGCCCAGGAGAGGCTCCCGTCTGTCCGGGATCTGGCCGTGGAGATTGAGGTGAACCCCAACACCGCAGCCAGAGCATATACCCACCTCCAGGACCGACAGATCGTCTTCAACAAACGAGGCATCGGGTACTTCATCACAGAGGAGGCCCGGGAGATCATCCTTTGCGAAAAAAGGGAGCACTTTCGTTCCACAGAGCTGCCCCGGCTCTTCAGGATGATGGATCTCCTGGACATAGGCATGGACACCCTTCAAAAACTTTATGAGGATGACCCCAATACGGAGGATAAAGCATGAAGCCAAGCAATCTCTGGCTCCTCATCGGAGCGATCTTTCTGCTTATCGGCATCACCGTCCTGGTTTTGACATTCTGCCGGCAGGCTCAAAACATCAAAAAAAAGGCCCCGAATCCCCGGAGCCTTTTTTTCTCATACCCCGCCTGCTGGGCCTGTTAGCCTCCACGCTTGGAGGCTTTGATGGGGTTGAGTTTCTTCTCCGTGGACCCGCTGACCGCAAGGGCAGCCACAATATGATGGTTTTCGTTCCTGAGCTTTTGCGTGTCGTAGCCCATGGACTCCAGGGTGTCGATAACCCGGCTCCGGTCCACCCCGTAACGATTCACATCGGCCGTGGGCCGGGCCACCTTATCGGGGGTTGTCAGGTAAAGCCCCTTTTCATCGATGGCCATCACCTGTCTGATACCGTTGACTTCAATCTCATCGATCACCATCTCACGGCTCGTTCCGAAGCGATTGGGTTCCATAAAGCTCTCTCCTTTATTCACATTGAGGTAGATCACGCAGGGGGTGCCCGGCCCCTCAAGGACTCCTGCCATTGAGGGTTCCGAACCACTCGTTTCGTATTACGCTAAATATTTATGACACCATGAATATTGTTTGGCAAGCCTAAAATATTCCACGGTATGGGCAAGGGTGCCTGACCACTGCGTCGCCGCACCTTTCGATTCGGCAAACACTCCGCAAAACGTAAAACCAGACATAGCTCTCCCTGTGGCAGCCCCAAATCTCCAAGATATCTTCATCATACACCAGCAGTTAATCATTCGAATATTAGAGCGATTTCGCATAAAAGAAAAATATCTGATCTCTTTTGCCCACTATTTTTGCCTATCTAAGTGACCGGGTTCATTACCACAAAAAAGCCAGCCTCCGCCTGGTTGAACGCATCACGCATTCGGCTCCCTACAAAATGTTTGACTTGCCAAAGTTAGTCACGTAATAAACTATCGGTCAAAACGATTATTCTTTGTCTCAACTAACTTTTGCCATTCTCTTTTGCGGATACAATGGCTCGGCCACGTGAAAGACGGAAACAGGTATCGCGCTCTCCACCCGATTGGACCCCTCTGTTTTGACCCTGATCCTCAGGATATCAGAATCGATACCGTTGCCCCTCTGCCCCGGCTGGAAAGACGTCTTATGCGCCATCTTCATTATCTCTTGATCCCGCTCCTCTGTCTGGGTCTGGGAGGGTCGCCCCTTTATGCCGCCCCCCCGTCGGCCATGGATTACAAAGCGTTTCTCAAAACAAAAAAAACCGGGACCGCACCCCGAATCCCCTTGGACGCCCCAGGGGCCGAAAAAATCCGGGAACCTGAAAAGGCCACCGAAGAGTGGGTGGTCAAGGTCACCCCGGAGACATCGGTCCAAGACCTGGCCCGTGATCTCGGGGCCGAATATGTCGGCCCGGTCGGTTCTCTGCCCCGGACCCACCTCCTCCGTCTGACGAACTCATCGGAGGCCGGTACGTCCCGTGTGGTACGTCGCCTCATGCGCGAGGACAAGCGTATCCTCTGGTACCGTCAGCAAAAAGCAAAATGGAATTTCAGCGACGATGAGGTCAAAACGCCCGACTTCAATGACCCCCTGGCCAAGGATCAATGGCATCTCAACGGTTCGTATGAAGGCAGCGACATCCACATCCGAGAGGCCTGGGAAAAGGGATACACCGGAGAGGGCATCCTCGTGGGGGTGGTGGATGACAGCCTCCAGGGGAGCCACCCGGATCTGAACGCAAACTATTTTCCCGAACTCAGCCACGACTTCAACGACAAAGACGATGACCCCTCCCCTGCCATCAAAGGCAAATACGGCACCGACAAACACGGCACCAGTGTGGCGGGTGTGGTGGCTGCGGTGGCCAACAACGGTATATGCGGCGTAGGGGCGGCCTACGACGCAAAGGTCAGCGGGCTTCGGCTCATCAGTGGCCCCACCACCGACGCCGACGAGGCCACGGCCCTCTCCTACCACCCAGAGGAGATCGACATCTACTCCAACAGCTGGGGCCCCCACCCCACCATGCTCGTGGCCCCTGGCCCCCTCTATGAAGAAGCCATCGCCGAGAGCATCAAAACCGGTCGAAACGGCAAGGGAAATATCTACGTATTCGCCGCGGGCAACGGCAAACAATACGACAACAACGTCAACTACAACGGCTACGCCTCGTCAAGATACGCCATCGCCGTCGGGGCCGTGGACATCAACGGGGTCCAGTCCTACTACAGCGAGCCCGGCGCCTCCATGCTGATTACCGCCCCCAGCAACGGAGATGAGATCGGCATCACCACCACGGACCTCACCGGCCAGAACGGCTACAGTGCCACAGAATGCACCAACGACTTCGGCGGCACCTCATCGGCCACCCCCCTGGTCTCCGGGGTAATTTCCCTTTTGCTTCAGGCCAAACCCGAGCTCACCTGGCGGGACGTGCAGGAGATCCTCGTGCACACCGCCACCCAAAACGACCCGGAGGATGAAGACTGGACAAACAACGGCGCGGGCCTCCACGTCAACCACAAATACGGATTCGGCCTGGTCAATGCCGAGGCCGCCGTGGACCGGGCCACAGCCCCGGACTGGACGACCCTGCCCCCTGCCGTAGAGCTTCCATACGGCCCCGTGGAGGTCAACCAGCCCGTGCCGGACTTTGACGAGGCTGGGGTGTCCTCCACCCTTCATGTCACCCAGGATCTGCGCATGGAACACGCCGAGGTGGTCCTCACCGCCGTCCACCCCTTCCGCGGGGACTTTACCGTCACCCTCACCTCCCCTTCGGGCACAAAAAGCGTCCTGGCCGAAACCCGAAAAGACAGCAAGACCAACTATCTCAGATGGAAGTTCACCACCGTCCGCACTTGGGGTGAGAGCTCACAAGGAGACTGGACGCTCACCGTCGCGGACAACCACAGCGGGGACACCGGCAGCTTCAACTCCTGGCACCTCAACCTTTACGGAAGCCTGGCGGAAAATGAAAACCAACCGCCCCTGCCTTCTGCCGACAACGCCCAGACGGCTCGCGAGACCGCCGTCATCCTCCAACCCCTTGAAAACGACAGGGATTTAAACGGCGACGAGCTCACCCTCACCGAGGTAGAGTCCCCGGCAAACGGCACGGCCGTCATCTCTGAAGACGGGAAAACCATCGCCTACACCCCGGATGCCGGATTCGCGGGCCTGGATCGTTTCACCTACACGGTCCGCGACAACGCAGTCTCTGCCACCGCCGCCATCAGCGTAGCCGTGGGGCAGGAAGAGACCCCCTTTGCCTCCGAGCAAAACGACCTGCTGATCCCCGACGGCAAAGGCAAAGCCGTCTCCACCATCCACGTCAAGCGTGGGGGTATGTTCATGGGTGCCCGGGTACGGCTGAATATCGAGCACTCCTACGTCAACGACCTCAAAGCCACCCTCATCTCCCCCCAGGGTACCCGGATTCCCCTGTTCAACAGGCTCCAGGGGATGGTCAAGGGTAACTTTCTCGCCGGTAACTTCGTTGATACCGTCTTCGATGACGAGGCGGACCTCATGATCATCGAAGGAGAGCCCCCCTTCACCGACGCCTACCGGCCGGTGATCCCCTTGAGCGGACTCTACAAAGAGCCTGTCTTTGGGCAGTGGCAGCTGGAGGTGGAAGACAGCGTCAAACTCGCCCAGGGCAAACTTAAAGACTGGGAGCTCACCCTCCGATACGCCCCCATGAGCGATGACACCGCCCCTGTGGCCAAAGATGACACGGCCGAGATCTTCAAGAAGCCCGTCATCATCCCGGTGCTGGCCAACGATTTTGACTACAACGGAGACGCGCTCACCCTCACCGACCCCGGCACCCCGGAACACGGTACCGTCGAGATCACTGGCGACGGCATTCGCTACACCCCGGACAAAGGGTTCAAAGGCGAAGATGCCTTCACCTACACCCTGTCCGACGGAATCAAGGATGCCACAGCAACGGTCACCGTCACCGTGAAAGGAAACCGCGCCCCCGAAACGGATAATGACGCCTCGGCCACCGCCGCAGGTGCCCCCATTGACATTCGGGTCTTAGAAAATGACACCGACGCCGATGGAGACCCCCTCACCATCACCGACGTCACCGCGAAGACGGCCTCCGGAACCGCCACCGTCACAGAGGACGGGCTCCGTATCCATTACGTGCCCGCCGACGGATTCACCGGCAGAGACAGCTTCACCTACACCATCAGCGACGGAGAGGCCACCGCCACAGCTGAACTCACCGTCTCCGTGGGCGAAGGGAGCCTCTTTTACCCCCATGTGGAAAAACCCGCCTTGATCATCCCCGACGATGACCCCACGGGGGTCCGCTCCGTGATTCACGTCCCGGCAGGCGGCATTGTCCAGGACATCGACGTGACCCTCAACATCCGCCACGACTTCAACCGAGACATCCGGGCCGAGCTGATCTCCCCTTCCGGCACCCACGTCAAGTTGCTGGGCTACGTCGAGCAGATGCTCTATCAACACCACTTCACTGGCACGATTCTCGATGACGAGGCCCCCAACGCCATCGAGCCCGGCGGCCAACCCTACACCGGGCGCTTCCGTCCCGCCGAGCCCCTCTCCAAGCTGGACGGGGAGCCTGTCTACGGCGACTGGACCCTGGTTCTCTACGACAAGGGGGAATACATCGACGGTCGCTTAGACTCCTGGGACCTCTCCATCGGCCTGACCCCTTTGTCTGAAAACGTCCCCCCCACCGTGAAAAACGAATCCGTGCACATGGCAGGGGAGTTTGTCACCCTGGCCGTACTGGACAACGACTTTGACTTCAATGGAGACGCCCTGTCCGTCACCTCCGTCTCCAAACCGGGGCACGGCACGGCCCAGGCCAACGCCAACCACACAATCACCTATACCCCGGCCCCGGGATTCTCCGGTCCTGATAGCTTCACCTACACCGTCAGCGACGGCAAAGCCGAGACCCAGGGCGTGGTGACCCTTACCGTGGGCGAGACACAACTCACCGCCCTTCGAGACGGAGCGCCCCTTCCCATTCCCGACGGCGACCCCCAAGGGCTCTCCTCCACCGTCTGTGTCACCCATCCGGGATGGGTCCACGACCTGAACCTTAACCTCAACCTGAAACATCGCTGGATCTACGACCTCACCTTGGAGCTGATCTCCCCTAAAGGGACCCGGGTACGCCTGGTGAGTCAGGTCGGCGGAGCCCGCTACGACTACGCCAACACCACCTTTGACGACGAAGCCGCCGTGGGCGTCAAGCAAGGGATATCCGCCATCCCCGCTGCGGGCTGGGACGACTACCCAGGCCCCCGCAACGCCTCATACATCCCCGTAGAGCCCCTGAGTCGCTTCGACGGAGAACCCGTAGCGGGCACCTGGACCTTAAAAGTGGTGGATGAAGAGAAGAGAAAGAGCGGCACCCTGGGCGACTGGTCCCTGCGATTCACCCTGGTGCCAGACTCCGAGTCCCCGATTCTTTCGGAGGCCACCCCTGAGGCCATCATCCAAGGCCTGAAAATCCAGGTGCGTATCCCGGTTGAAGACCCCAAAACACTGGACCACATCACCGACGGCCGGGTGGACATGAAAGATGTCCTCTATTTGTTCAAAAAAACGGCAAAAACCGAGCCCTGATCACACGAATAAATCGACAAAAAGCCCCCGGCGAACCCGCCGGGGGCCTGTCCCTTAGGAGATTTCATGATGAATAAAAAAATATTTCGATTCCTCCTCCCCTTTGCCGCCGTGCTCCTGCTGGCAACTGCCAGCGCCGCCCTGGCCGCGGACTACGTGGTGAGTGGCTCCACGGATGTGGATGGCCGCTACACCCTCACCGAACGAATCCAAGGTAAAAAACCGGTCTACAGCAACGGAACCCATGACCTGGCCTTTGACGACAGTTATGGCTATTGGCAGATTCAGCCAAAAGACGATGTCTTTGACTGCTTATACTATGATGAGGCCGAGGCGGCATCGGAGACACCCCCCTTAAAAAACTATGCCCAATATAATGGTGACAGCGAAGGCGGTGCCACGGTAGCCGAGGCCACGGGAACCCCCAATCCCGAACTCACCTACAATAAAAAAACCTTTATAGAAACCGACACCGACGACGGCAGCCTGGCCCCAGCCCCCCTTGCCGTCACCCTTGCCAATGACACCTTCACCGGAGACAACGGGGCCGTGTATGACGAAACCAAAGCCGTCATTGCCAATCTTCCCGAGGGCCTCACCGCCACCCTCACCAAGGTCAGCGACACCGAGCTCTCCTTTGCCCTGGCCGGACAGGCCACAGCCCACGACACCGACGTGACGAACCTTAACGTCACCTTTACGGCCGACGCCTTTGCCGCAAGCGATGACGTCTCAAAGGTAACAGGGGCGATCACTTCCGATCTCACCATCGATTTTATCCGCACCCACACCGTAGGGAGCGGCAAGGACTTTTCCACCCTTGCAACAGCCATCGCAGGGGCTGGGGCCCGGGACCGCCTGGTGCTTTTCGGCACCTTCACCGAGACCGGCCTTGCCATCGACAAGGACCTGACCCTTGCGGCTGAAGAAGGCGCTTCCGCTACGCTCCAGGGGTACGTCCCACCCTCGGATGATTCCACAAACGACCGCCTGCTGACCATCGATGAAGGTGCCTCCGTCTCCATCAGCCAGCTCTTCATTCAACACTCAATCACAACGGCCAAAGGATCCGCGGCCATCTGGAACAAAGGAACCCTGACCCTTTCCGACTGCACCCTGCGCGACCTCCAGAACACAGCGACCTCAACAAGTTCCTATGGAGGTGCCATCTACAACACGGGAGCCATCACCCTTGATAAATGTTGGTTTGAAAATAACTCGTGCAGTTACGCAAGCGCCAAGGGGGGAGCCGTCTACCATGCAGGCAGCGCCCTTGCCATCACCAGCACCACCTTCACAGGCAACAGTGCGGCAAACGGCGGGGCTGTTTTTATCCAGAGCTCAAATACCCCCGCATCCATCACCAGCACCACCTTTTCAGGCAACAGCGCCATAAAAAGCGGCGGCGGCCTCATGCTCTACGGGGGCGAAGCGCACCTCACCCACGTGACGGTATACAAAAACAGCGTCACAGCCCCTTCAATCAGCTCAGACGGAGGCGGCGGCCTTAAGGTGAATTCCGGCAAAACCCTCACCCTTGCCGGATGCCTGGTTGCGGGCAACCGGGATGAAGGAAAAAAACCCGCCCACGACATCAAGGGTGCCGTTACCTCCGACGGGTACAACCTCATCCAACGCGTCGACGGAGCCTCCGGCATCACCCACGGCACGAGCCACGACCTGGCGGGCACCACCCCAAGCCCCCTTGACCCGGTGCTCGCTCCGGTCCTGACAAACGGCGTCCACCACCTGCTGGCGGGAAGTCCTGCCATCAACAGCGCCTCGGCTACCTGCGCCCCCGGAAAAGACCAGCTGGGCGCAGCCCGCACCGGCATCCCCGATATCGGTGCGGTGGAATACGTCCCGGCCATTTCAGGGTTTCTCACCGTCTCCATCGCCGGGCACACGGGCCTACCGGTGCGTGATGCCGACATCGCCCTTGAAGGGGGCGCAAACGGGAGCCCGACAACCACCGGTTTCTTCCGGATGCCTGTGGCGGCGACCCTTTCCGGAACCCGAGCTCTCACGATCACCGCCCCGGCCTTGGACACCCTTAAAAAGGACCTCACTCTCGTCAAAGGCAAGGGACACCACCTGGGCATTCTTGCCCTGACCCAGACCGCCGTGGCCACCCAGGCCCAGGTAGACAAAGCCGTTGTCAAAGCCACCGAAGGGCTCCTGACCCAGGAGCAGGTGGAAATCCAGATAACCAACGCCCTGACCTCGGTCACCGCCGAAAAGGAGAGAGAAAAAGCCCGAGCCCTGGCCACTCAGCGGACCTCTCTGCTTCGAACATTCGATGCGGACGGCGACGGCAAGATCGGCCTGGCAAATGCCATCCGGGCCTTAGAGATCACGGCGGGCATCCGCCGGGGAGAAGAAGACTAAACGCGAAAAAACCTCCGGCGGCCCTGCCGGGGGACAACCTTATGAGAAGTTAAACAAACAGGTTTTTACGTACGATTTCCATCGATTTACCGATGCCGGAACCGACGATGAAGCAAGAACCATTTTTAACACTTTGGAGACACCATGAAATCGAAATGCATCCTGTTGCTGGCCCTGCTCCTGGGACTGGCGACACAGACCGCCGCCATGACCATTACGGCCGGGCCCGCCACCTTAGGGCCCAACGGAAGACGCCTGCTGCCCATCACCCTCTCTGACTTGGGGGAGACCCTCGTCGAATCCGTGGCCGGCACCGCCTTCACCTTAGCGTTCGACACCACAGCCCTCAACCTGGAGTCCGTAACAAGTGAGTTCTTTGCCCCTTTTAAGGAGCAATTCACCACGGCCAAGACCCAGCCCCTCCCCGAAATTCCTCCCTTGCAGAAGACGCCGGTGATCTGGAACGAGATTGACGGCACCGGGGTCGCCATCGCAGGGGCCCGGTGTATTGCCACCTCAGAAACAAAGACCCTGTTTCATCTCACCTTTGCCTTAAAACCGGGGGCCGATCCCAAGGCCATCTACCCCATCCGGATCCGCCCAACCACCTTAAGCGACACAGGCGCAGGCTATGCGGCGGGAGGAGAGACCATTCCCGTGCTCCTGGCCGCCGACGCGACCCAGGCAGCCGAGTCACCCGCGGCCTACCCCGTCATCATCGACAGCAAGGCCAGTGGAGCCCTCATCGAAAATGGCCACCTCTCGTTCGACCCCGAAACCTCAGACCGTGACGGCGACGGCATGGACGACGCCTGGGAGATCGCGCATTTCGGCAACACCACCACGGCCGGCATCGATACGGACAGCGACGGTGACGGCATCTGCGACCGGGACGAATACCAGAATGGCTCCAACCCCGGCGACATACTCCCTGTGCTCCTGGCCGTGGCCAACCCGTGCATCGCCAACACCGCAGATACGGTCCTCACCCTCCAGGGGGAACGGCTGACCCTCTTTTCCATCAAGCAGGTCCTTATTAAACAGGGGAACAAAAAAACGCCCCTTCACACCCAAAAAATCACGGCGGATACCGTTGAGGCTCTGATCCCCAAAGGCCTGGCCGAAGGGAAGTACACCCTTGAGCTCCTCTTTGCCAACGGCGAAACCGGCGGCAGCTTCACGGTGAAAAACCCTGAGCTGTCCGTGGCCCTTTACCAACCCCTGGCCCTCAACGAGTCCCAGCTGCCCACAGCCGAAGCCCTCAACGCCATCGACATGGGCTCCACCCTGTCCGACGGGGGGCTCACCGACGCTCAGCTGAACGGATTGGGCCTGGGCAATCTGGCCCACCACCCGGGGGTAAAAGTCACCTTGGAAGAAAAAAACGGTCAATCTCGATCCCTTCACCTGCATTCCGAGACCGGCATTGAAATCGCCGATGGAAAGCTGCCCCTGGCTACCCGCCTCCTCTCCCCGAAAGCAACGGCAAGTGACCCCATCACCGTTGACATTCAATTCAGAGCTGGCACCCACATCACCATAGAAGGTGCCCCTTACACCGGAGCCATCAACCCTCCCCGATCCGTGATCTGCCCCCCGAAAAAGAAAGGAGCCCTCTCCACCCTTTTGGGAACCAGCGAGCTATGGCTCTTCTCCGCAGGCAACGCGATGGAAACCCTGAACCTTTCCAAACCAGCCCTGGTCTTCCTGGAGATCGCTGCCCCGGCAAACGCAGCCCCCACGATTTTCTATCTGGAAGGCAGCACCCGCAAAAAAGTGCTGGCTGGCATTGATGGCACCGCTGAGGTCAACGGCACCCAGATGGACATCGCCAGGGGCGGCACCGTCGTCACGTCGGCCACTCGCAACGGCAAAACCATCCAGACCCTCGCTGTCCTTTTGGATCACTTCTCCACCTATGCGGTGGGCTGGTCCGAAGAGCCCGAAACATCCGGCGGCTCCGGGGGCTCCGGAGGGTGCTTTATTAACACCCTGAAACCCTAGACAAGGGATTGGGCCTAACCCGGATATTTCATGAGAAAACGACCCTGTTACACCAATAAAAGGTTATTACTGTGAAAAATTTAGATATTTATAAAATGCAAAATGTAATTCACGTTTTCTACTCGATTTTCTCACCCTTCGGGCGAGCCGAGTGCACCCATCTTCCGCGTTATCAGAGCCTTGAGGTAAACCACTACATCTGCAGCCCTGATGCCTTGAATATGGATGCACTCGACTCGTGAAATATCCGGGCTAAGCGCCGCTTTATCATCAACCCAACGGAAAAACCCTGCACAACCTCCATTGTGCAGGGTTCACCCTCGATACCCAGGTGCAAAGGCCCAAAGTTTCCGGCGAGGTCCCCTCCGACGACACCTCACAGGTTATTGCGCACCTGGCCCCAAAGTTGAGATAAAAGACAGGGAGCCGCATTTACAAACATTCCCTTGTTTATATCTATTTTGGCTTTCCAAACATTTTAGCGTCACCCTAAGATATATATTGACACATCACTTATCGGCCGTTAATAAAGCGCATCTCCCTTGGGGCCAGAATCACCCGGCTTGCGGGTAAATATTGCAAAATCCAAGACGACACAGCATGGAGTTTTTATCATCTCATGAAACGCCTGACACGCATCCTCCTCATCACGGCGGCCCTCTTTTCTGGCCATTATCTCCTGTTTCCGATAACGCCACCGGTCCAGGCCGCTCCGGCGTCGGGCCTGCACCTGGGGAACAACCCGGACCTGCCGACTCTTACCTTCTACACCTCCGGGTTGGCCACCACACCCCAACTGCCCCTGTGGTATGCCGCCCGCAAGGGGAACCTCCTTTCCCACTGCAACTTAGAGGTCAAGGTATGGAAAACCATCGACGATCTGCGGGGCAACGTCCTGGCCGGAAAAGGAGACCTCTGGCTCGGCCAGACCCACGGTTTCGTTCAGGCCGCCCGACGCGGTGCCCCGGTCAAGCTTCTCGCCGTCACAGCCTGGCGTAAGTTCTACCTGGTCTCCACCGATGAGACCCGGCTGCACTTTGCCGACTATCAAGGTGAGACGCTCTCCTACGCACCGACAGGCTCCCCTGCAGTGCCAATTCTCCAATCCATCCTGAAAAGCGATCGGCCCATCCGTTTCAAGCCGGGACAGGGGCGCCAGCTGGCCATGCTCTTGATGAAGGGCAAAATCACCGCAGCCCTGGTGCCGGAGCCCATGGTCAGTATTCTCACGATGAAAGTACCGGGATTAAAGGTGGGGGAGAACGTGGAAACCCTCTACGGAAACGTACGTCAGAGCAAGCCCCGGATGCCCATCGCAGGCCTGGCCATCCACACAAAACTTCTGACACAGCATCCGGGCCTGGCCGAGGCCATCCTCGATGAATTAAAAAAGGCGGGTGAGGCCCTGGCCCAGCACCCCGAGGACGGAGCCGCGGTGCTGCCCGAAGCGTTCACCCGATTCGTTACCCCTGAGCTGGTCACCGCCTCGTTAAAACGAGACGCCATCCTGGTGGAACGCGCACGGGAGGTTCAAAGTGAATTGAAGGCCTACTTAGACGTCATCTTGCCGGATCACGCGCCATCGGAGGCAGACCTTGAAGCCACTCTTTTCTGAATCCCGCGTGGTAAGCGGCCTGTCCGTGGGCACCTTGCTCATGGCCTGGATCGCCATCAGCCTCAGTATGGGCCAGGCCCTGGTGCCGGGGCCCGGAGCCACCCTCCGGGCCTTAGCTAAACTATGCATGAACCCGGGGTTCTGGCAGGCCCTGGCCATCACCTGTGCCCGGGCCAGTGCCGCCCTCGTCACCACGGTGATCCTGGCCCTTATTACCGGCATTGCTGCGGGCCTTTCCAAACGGGCCATGGCTTTTCTCGCCCCCATGGTCACCCTGTGCCAGTCCACCCCGCCCATCCTCTGGATCACCCTGCTCATGGTCTGGGTGGGCAGCGGCAGCACCGTCCCCTTTATTGTGGTGACTGCCGCCTTGTACCCGCCCCTCTTTGCCGTGGTGGCCCAGAGCACGGCCCACCTGCCCGCCGAATATTTTTCGATGTGCCGGGTCCATCGCATCGCCCCCACGGCCATCCTCCGCCGCGTGATCCTGCCGGGGATCTTCCCCGGTTTTTTAGGAGGTTTCTCCTTTGCCCTGGGCTCCTGCTGGAAGACAGCGGCCGTAGCCGAGTTCTTCGGATCCGCCACAGGCATGGGTGCCCAGATCTACTGGGCCTATCGCATGCTTGAAATGGAAACCCTCTTTGCCTGGGCTCTCACCCTGGTCGGCTTAGGTATTTTGCTGGAGGTGGGGGTCATCACCCCTTTGAAAAAACAGGCCCTGCATATGATAAGGAAAACGCCATGATTAAGATGCATGGAATCTCCATCGGATACGGTCACACACCGGTGCTCAACGACTTTTCTCTGCACATGAAACCCGGCGAAGCGGTGTGCCTCTCCGGCCCTTCGGGCTCTGGAAAAAGCTCCCTGCTTCATCTGGCCGCCGACCTCATCAAACCCGCAAAAGGCACCTGCCACGTAGCCACCGACAAGATTGGCTACGCCTTTCAGGAGCCCCCCCTGCTCCCCTGGATGACGATCAGGGAAAATCTTCTGTTTATTGCCGGTCGCGGGGACATGGTCCACGCAGGAGAGATTCCCTTGGGTTGGCTGGAAAAAATGGGGCTGGGCGAGGCCGCAGGATGCATGCCTGCAGAACTCAGTGGCGGGATGAAAAAACGGGCGGGGATCGCCTGTGCCCTTGCGGCACAGGCCGACTTGATTTTGTTAGATGAACCCTTTGCCGGCCTGGACCCGGCGTGGCAAACACGCGTGGCGGCGTGTGTCATGGACCACGTCACCTCCCTAGGCCTCACCCTGCTCATGGTCAGCCACCAGCTGGAGCCCCTGGACGGGTTCGGGCTGCGCACGGTTAGCGTGCCAGAAGCAAAAGAGCCGTTGATGCGCCACGCTGTTTAACCCGGAGATTTCACGAGCCTCTTGCCTGTTGTAAGGGATAGGTTTTGCAGAATCAGACCCAACAACCTCATAAGGATCAGGACGTCACCAACCGGCTGTGCCTCACATAATCCCCGGGGTTCACGCCAAAAACAGTGCGATAGGCCCTGATAAAGTGGCTGACATTGGCATACCCCACCCCGTAGGCGGCTTCACTGACATTTTTCCCGCCCCCTTCCAGCCAGGTGCGGGCCACCTCCATTTTATGGCGCCTCAGGTAGTCAAAGATGGTGGTGCCATAAACGCTTCGGAATCCTGCCTTGAGCTTGGTTTCGTTAATTCCTGTCTGGCGTGCAAGCATGGCAATGGTGGGTGGGTTTTTCAAATCCGAGACCAGGCAATCCCGAGCGTCATGGATCCTGTCGGTGTCCCGCCGGGTAAGCCCTCGGGGGGCAACCTCTGGGGACGACGCCAGGGCGTTTACCTGCAGAGCAAGAAGCTCAAGGGCTTTGCTCTCCAAAAAGAGGTCCCGACACCCCCCGGCAAACGGGCAGGTCAGGATTTGGTGGCAGACTGACTGCATGGCCGGGCAAAGGGTTTCTTTAAGAGTAAACTTGTCCCTGAGCCGGCCCTCGGAGGTAGGGCGAAGCCGGGGGGGGAAACCCGCAGTCCCCTCCCCCGCCAGGGTGAAAAGGAGCACCGGGTCCACAGAGAGCCCCACGATGCAGATCTCTGCATCTCCCACCGACAGGCAACGCCCCGAAGTGTCCGGGGCATAGCTAGCGTTCATGGTACCGGCACCGCTTTGATGTACCGATGGGCCCGGACCCAGGCCTACCATCCGGCACTCCCCGGATCCGCTGAGCCAGTATTCAAAATCGATGGGGGCTCCCATGATTTCAAAATCCAACACCAACGGCCGGCTTATACAGAAATGGCCCACCGTAATATAAAGCCCACGGCGGATAGGAATCACCTCATAGCGGGCGGAATCTCCCGGAAGCCCGGCAAAGGTACTTGTCACCTCTCCATAGGGAGACGTCTTGGACGTTTTTCGGTAATCACTGTAAAAAAAAGCCGCGCCGTCGCCTGGTCTCTCCTGGAGCATGTCTCGTTCCATGGGGGGTCTCATCTGTTTAAAGGACATCCATCGGCATCGTGGGGGACGTGAAGAGGCACCGCAGCTATGATGCTGCCACGCGTGCGGCGAAATCCAAGGTGTTGTCGTAGGACCCGTCTTCGGGTTTTCTCACGGTAAAATCACAAAAACCGGCTTGCGTCAGCGCCTCGGTAAGCCGAGCCTCAGAAATGGCGTGGGTGGGGTACCCCCCGAGACGGGTCATGTACTCCATCATCAACTGGCTCTTGAGGTCCTCCCCGCTCACATCCAGGGTCATGTGCCTGGAGACGAATACCCCGCCTGGGTTCAGGGCAACACGAACACGCTTCAGGAAATCAACGAGGCGATGATCAAGGCTCCACTCGTAGAGATAGTTGGAAACAAACACCAGGTCATACCCCGTCCCAAAGTCCCCACCTGCCCCCAGATCGACACCGCGGGCCTCAAGGCGTCCCTCGTATCCCGCCTTTGCAATATACGATCCGGCGGCTTCGGCCACCTCCGGCAGATCGCACACAACCGCTGAAAGGTCAGGATGACGATCCAGGATACCCATGGAAAAATACCCGAAGCTACCCGCGATATCGCACATGCGACGCATGGAAGAAAATTCAGGTAAGGATGAGACAAAGGCTGCTGCGCTTTGTACCTTGCCCCCTCGTCCTCCCTGTAACATCGTCTCCATCATCTCCTCGTTGGCCCACAGCGTCTCATCGTGAACGGGCCCACCCTGGGTCATAATCTCTCGCGCGTTGCCAAGGAGGGTGGACATCTTGTCCATGGACTTCAGGACCCTTCCCTGAAAGGCCGGAGAAGACGAGACGAAAAACTCTCGGGCGACGGGGTTCAAAGAATAATGTCCCGCCTTCGCGGCAAGATACCCCCCTTCGCGAAGAATCTCCAGCAACGACTGAGTCATGGAGGAGTCGGTGCCCAGCTCACGGGCAAGGCGATCCGTCCCCATGGGCTCTGCGGCCAGGGTATCAAACAGGTTCAGGTCAACGGCCGTGCCAATAATCTGAGGCATTTTTGCGGTAAACAGCATGTTGCACGTGTCTTTAAAATCAACGGTAAGTTCCGGAAAATTCATAAGTTGTTCCTTATCAGTCAAGAAAACGTATCGGTTATATTGCTGGCTATGCTACGAAGACCCTAAAGGCATGTCAAGATGTTTTTGGCAATCCTAACTTTTTCAGCTTTTCATCACTGCATAATCATCATAAAATCTCTGCACCTCAGCCACTTCGCCAGGGCACAGAATCATTCCGGACTCAAAACAGAAGAAGCCCCACGCGGTAGGCCAGCATCCCCCAGACAAAGGAGAGAAGGGTGTAATAGGCCACCGTTCCCGCCGTCCACTTGATGGACTTGGTTTCAAAATAGATGACGCCCACGGTGGAGTAACATGGGATGGAAAACAAAATGGCAAAGAGAAAGGCCAAATCAGAGACGACAGGAAAATAGTCAAAAACCGTTGTCGCGACGAGTCGATGACACGGGTCCCCATCACCGCGGCGATATTGCAGCCAAACCCCATGAACAGAGGCATAAAGGACTTGCCATGGAGCCCGATGCGGTTCATGAGGACATCCGCGACATAGGCCATTCTCGGCAGATACCCGACATCCTCAAGGATCCCGATCAACACCAGGATTCCAAACACGAAGGAGGACATGCAGTCACGGACAGCACTCCACCGGTCCGCCCCCATGGCCTTCTCCACCAAACCGCTCAGCTTCGCATCCTGCTCTAAGAGCTTAAGCACCACCCAGTCCGGATGGTACCCGTCGGGCAGGTGATCCGCCACCTGCCCCTTTACCTCGTCGAAGGTATCCTGAAGCGCCCCGTCGATGCCCCAGGTCCCGGTTTCCATGGTGTCCCCCCGGGTGCTGCCCACTTCGATGGCTTCGATCAAATCGGCAACCCCCTCCTGTCGGGACGCTGTCATGGGAACCACACGAACCCCCAGGGCCGCCTCCATGTGTCCGACATCGATTCGTTTCCCCTGGGCTTCGGCCACATCCATCATGTTCAAGGCGATGAGCACCGGCACGTGCATGGACATAACCTCGGCCGCCATATAAAAGGAGCGTTCCAGCTGAGAGGCATCCACCACAACCACGATAAGGTCCGGTCGCTGCTCCACAATAAACTCCCGGGCGATCAGCTCTTCCTGGGAGTTCGCAGAGAGGCTGTAGGTCCCCGGCAGGTCCACCACGTTATACACGGCGTCGTCTGTCTCAAAAATGCCGCTCTTTTTTTCCACGGTCTTGCCCGGCCAGTTCCCCACGTGCTGGCTGGAGCCGGTGAGGGTATTGAACAACGTGGATTTTCCCGTGTTGGGCTGTCCCGCCACGGCAACGGTGAAAACCGGCTCTTGCACAGCTGCTGCTATATTCGACATAACGTTGGCTCTTTCCCTACTATGATTTTTCGCGCTTCACCGCGACCGATAGCAACCTGGGTGTCCCGCAGGTAAACAATGAGCGGCCCCACCTTGTAATTCTGGAGGACAACCACCAGGGCACCCGGCGTAAAACCGATACCGGTGGCCCTGCTGATAAAATGCCGCCCCCCGTTCAACTTTTTGATGCATACCCGATGGCCGGTCCCGGTTCGGTCCAACGAAAGTTCCTGACTCTTTTGTTTCATCTTCAAACCCCTTCCTGCAACTCGGGTTGCCTCTGAAATGCTGAACATAAAATACCTCGTCCAGAAGGTTTTTCCCATACTCTCCTCCGTCTCATACCTTAGCCCGGATATTTCATGAGAAAGCGATAGACTTAGGGAATATGCAGTTATTGTAATATTTTATTGTGGAAAATTCAGTTATTTCAAAAATACAAAATGCAATTCACGGTTATCTGTTCGCTTTTCTCACCCTTCGGGCGAGCCGGGTTAGGGAAGCGTTCATATGGGTGTCGGGGTCCTGTTTAACCTTGTTGTACTCATCGCAATACGTTTTCCCGACAAAGGAGACGCCCCTCCTTCACACCACACGAAATCTTTTTCGTTCAGACAAATTCATTACGGAATCTCAACACGCATCACAAGCCCTATGACGGTTTCTTGCTTTCCGGGCTATTCAAATGTCGGATGGGGGCATGCCATGACCCTGGATGGGCTCTAAAACCACGCCATGAAACGCCACCGGCCAGGGCCGAAGCCTTGGGTCCAATACCCCCATAAGACGTTTTGATACCCCAAAACGACATATCATGGGGCCGCGTATTGACGGGCATTTTTAAGACCTGTTAAGACTTTTTCTGGATCGATTTTTTGTCTTCCCTAACTTTCTTTTGATCGCAAAATAAATCAAGGTAGCCGGATGAACAGACTCAGCGCCAGACAACTCACGATCGCTCTCAGCATTCTCCTTATCGGTATCCTCCTCCCCTTGTCCTGGGTGCATGCCGACGACATGTCCGGACGGGACATCATGGTGAGGGTGAACGACCGCCCCGATGGGGACGACCGCATCGCCGAACTCTCCATGGTCCTGATTAACCGGAGGGGACGAGAACGTGTTCGTCAGGTGATCTCCTGGCGAAAAGATGATGGCAAAGACGCCCGAAAACTCATGCGTTTTAAAAAACCTGCAGATGTAGCGGGCACCGCCTTTTTAAGCTGGGATTACGATGACCCGGACAAGGACGACGACCGGTGGCTCTACATGCCCGCCTTACGAAATACGCGGCGTATCAGCGGTGACGCCACCAACGACTACTTTATGGGCACCGACTTCACCTACGACGACATGGGGGACAGGAATGTGGACGAAGACACCCACCGCCTCCTGCGGGAAGAGTCACTCGGGAAGACTCCCTGCTGGGTGGTGGAATCCGTACCTGTGGATCCCACCGACATGTACACCAAAAAAATCAACTGGATCGACACGGAGAAATACCTGCCCTTAAAAACCGACTACTACGACAAAGACGGGCATTTAAAAACCTACGCCGTCGACACCGTTAAGAACATCGAGGGGATCTGGACCGTCACGGCCATGCACATGGAAAACCACGTGGAACACCACAAGACCCTCATGACCTTTCGTGAGGTGCGCTATGACACCGGATTGAAAGAGAGCCAATTCAAGGTCAACGCTCTGTCCAGGGGGCTGCGTCGATGAAGGTGTTCCCTCTGGCCGTTGCCGCATGCGTGATAGGCCTGGCCGCGGTACCCTCAGGAGCAGGGCCCCTGCCCTTTGCCGGGTACTTAGAAACCCGCCATGCCGTCCAGGTGAAATCCCCCCGCGAATTCCTCGCCTCGGAGACGAGGCTGAGGCTGGAGGCTTTAGGCAGCCGGGACGAGGCCTCCTTTTTTGCCTCGGTGAACGCCTCGGAAAACCACCTCGGCGAGGCGTCTTCTGAGGTCCGGCTCCATGAGGGGTATCTGGATTATGCGGGAGACGGCTGGGATGTGCGAGCAGGCAGGCAGATCATCATCTGGGGCAACGCAGACGGCCTCCAGGTGACCGATGTCCTCTGCCCCTCTGACATCACCGAGTACGCCACCCGGGATTTGGATGAGATCCGCATGCCCATAGACGCCGTGAACCTCCGGTACACAGGCTCGGGCGACCTGACCGTTGAAACCGTCCTTATTCCCTTTTTCCAGCCAGCGAAGCTCCCCGAAACGGACAGCCCATGGCGCGTGGCTACAGGTCCCAAACCCACCCCCACCGAGCCGGACAAAACGCTCGAAAATGGCGAAGTGGGGGTTCGGGCGAGCTGGTTCCTTCCCGGGGTAGACCTCACCTTCTCCTGGGCTCGGCTCTGGAACGACCTGACCGCTCAAATCGCCCCAGGCACCGACCCCGACCCCTTCGGCTACCGGCGCACCTCCTTTGCGGGCATGACGGCCTCGGTCCCCTTAGGCTCCCTGGTGATCCGGGGAGAGGCGGCCTGGTTCTCCGACGGCTCGTTCCCCGCCGCAGAGCAAGGAACACCGGATGTAGAAAAGCCGCTTATTAAAGCCCTTGCAGGCTGCGACTGGTACCCAGGGGAGAACTGGACGTTTAGCGTTCAGGCCTTAGGAGAGCACATCGTCGGACACAACGGAGACACCCTCCAAGACGAAACCAGAGGCCTTCTCACCCTGCGGGTCGCCAAAAAGCTCTTCCGAGAAAAACTGGAGCTCTCCAACATGGGTTACCTCACCCTCAATGATCAGGACCTCTTCAACCGCTTCGAAGCGGACTATGAAATCACGGACGGCTTCCACGCCATGGCCGGGTCAGACCTCTTTGCAGGCACCCGGAGCGGCATGTATGGCCGCTACAAAGACAACACCCAGGTCTGGGTGAAAGCCAAGTACAGTTTTTAAAAAATCTCAGGAGACTATGCCATGCTCAACCTCATCAAAATCAATCACGCGTTCCACCGCATGGCGGAGACCATCGTCCGCCTGAGATGGATCAATATCCTTCTTTTTTTCCTCGTCACAGGCTTTTGCGTTACTGGCATGAAGCACATCCAATTCGACACCTCGTGGGACAACTGGTTCCTGGAAAATGACCCCATGAAAATGGCCGACGACGAGTTCAAATCCATCTTCGGCAACAACGAGTACGTGGCCGTGCTCGTGGAGGTGGAGGATGTGTTCACCCCGGAGGTGCTCTCCTTGATCCGGCAACTCGGAGCAGAGCTCAAGGCCAAGGTCCCCTTTTCCGATGACGTGCTCTCCATCACTGACTGCGAGTTCACCCAAGGAAACGAAGGAGGGCTCTCCATCTCGGATCTGGTCCCCGACCCGGTGCCCCAAAGCCTCGAAAAATTGGAAGCCATCCGTGCAAAGGCCCTGGCGCGGGAGCTTTTTGTCAACCGCATCGTCTCCGATGACTCGCGCCAGACCTGGATCCTCCTGCGCATGAAAACCTACCCCGAAAAATGGCGAAACGCAGAGAACATCGGACCGGATATCGCCGCAGGCACCATCGCCAGCAAAATCATCGGCCAGGCAACATATGCGTCTCTGAACCCCAAGGGGGCGGGGCTGCCCGTCCTCGCCTTTGACAAAACCGCCTTTTTCAAAAAAGAGACCGTCCGGAACATGGGCCTTTCCATCATCGCCACCGTCATCGTCCTGGGCCTGGCCATTCGGACCCTCACCGGGGTGATGCTCCCCATGCTCATCGCGGTTTCCAGCATTATCATCACCTTCGGCATCCAGGGGTACCTGGGGGTTAAAATCGATCCCTCCATGATCCTTGTGCCCATCTACCTGGGCCTTGCCGTGGCCATCGGCTACGCCATCCACCTCTTCGGCTTCTTCAACCGCCACATGGCAGAGACCGGGAAACGACGGGATGCGGTCTTTTTCGCCGTGTCCGAGTGCGGCTGGCCCCTTTTGTTCACGGCCCTCACCACCATCGGGGCTCTGCTTTCCTTTCACTTCGTCCCGGTACGGACCATCCGGTGGTCGGGCTCCACGGCCTCGACACTGGTGGGCATCACCTTTCTCCTCACCCTGGTGCTCATCCCCTCGGTGCTGAGCTTCGGCAAAGACCGCAAGCCCAAAAAAAGCAAAGCCCAGGGTCACACCACGGCACTGCTCAACGGCCTCAGCAGCAAAGTCCTTGCCCGGCCCACGGCCATGGCCGTCGCCTTTATGAGCATCTTCATACTCTGCAGTGCAGGCCTTCACCGCTTTGAGGTCTCCTTTGACATCATCAAAAGCTTCGGCCTGAAAATCCCCTACGTGGAAAAGATCTTCCACGTGGCCAACTCCAAGGTGGGATCCCTCTACTCCTACGACCTCACCGTCACCTTCCCCGAGGCAGGGGATGCCAAGGAGCCGTCCAACCTGGACACCTTTGCGGCCCTTATCCAGGAGGCCGAAGGGTATGAGCTCACCAAACGTGTCACCTCCCTCATCCCCATCATCAAGGACATGAACCGCTCCCTCCACAGCGGAGACGACGCCTACCATACCATCCCGGAAAATCGGCAGATGGTGGCCCAGCTCCTTCTGCTCTATGAAAACGCCGGCGGGGCCGAGGCGGAGAAATGGGTGGACTACGACTACCAGCGCCTCCGCATGCAGATCGAGATGGGGGATTACAACTCAGCAAAGGCAAAACGAGAGCTGGAAACCCTTAAAGCACGTGCCCAGAGCCTTTTCCCCGATGCCACCATCGGCCTGGCCGGCTCCATCGCCAAGTTCACCTTTATGCAGACCATTGTCTCCAAGGGCCAGCTCATCTCCTTTGCCATCGCCTTAGGGGTGGTCACCCTGCTCATGATGGTGGTCTTCGGCAGCGTCAAGATCGGCCTGATCGCCATGATCCCCAACATCGCCCCAGCCATGGCCATCGGCGGTCTCATGGGGTGGAGCGACATCCCCCTGGATATGATGACCATCACCATCATGCCCATGCTCTTAGGCCTTGCTGTTGACGACACCATCCACTTCATCAACCACTGCCGCCTGGAATTCCAGAGAACGGGCAACTACGAGACCAGCATCCGGCGCACTTTCAACACCATCGGGGTGGCCATCTGCATGACCTCGGTGATCATCACCGCCAATTTTTCGGTTTATACCACCTCGGTTGCCAAGGTCTACGTTCACTTAGGATTTCTCACGGGCATCGGTATCATGACGGCCCTGGCCGCAGACCTCTTCGTCACGCCGGTCCTTCTGCTGAAAATAAAACCCTTCGGGAAGGAGACCCCAACCGATTCCCAACCCAAGTGCCAGGCTGCGTAAAAAAAAGCCCCCGGCGCTGCTGCCGGGGGCCAAGCCCTTAATCAACGTCAATGGACTACGGCGCGACAAGCGATCCGTCTTCGCCTGCGGCGACGCCGTGACATGGGAGCAAAGCGCATCCGCAATGTCTCGCACCCCTCACCCAAAAAAGGGACCAACAACAGCCAGTCCCGAAGCATTAGCCCTAAACCAACGCCACGCCACCGCCTGACTTCTCTATGAATATCCTCACATTTCAAAGCTAATATTGATAAATTATTCAAATCGTGATCTACTAATTTCCGTTTCTCATTAGAACATCCCTGTCACATTGGTCTTTCTCATCCCCCACTTAACACCATTCAGTATCATCCCCTTTCCGGCTTATTTATTCCTTTTCCATACAGGAAGTTAAGAATCACCACAGCCCGGCAAGATATCTTCTTTATCTTTCTACATGTTGTGATCATGCCACAGCTAAGGCATGTTAGACTTTGGGCGGGAGGCACCGCCAGAGCATACAGGCAACACTACATCACCACTGGAGGAGTTTTATGGAGAGTTTTATAGGATTATTGGATAAAATTGACAGCATCATCTGGGGCGTCCCCCTTCTTGTTCTTCTCGTAGGGACAGGACTGTGGCTAACCATCTCCCTTCGAGGAATTCAATTCACCACCCTGCTTCACTCACTCTATCTGGCACTGATCAAACGGAAAGAGGATGGAGACGAAGGAGAGGGCGATATCTCCCACTTCCAGGCGCTGATGACAGCCCTGTCCGCCACCGTGGGTACCGGTAACATTGCCGGCGTGGCCACTGCCATCGCCATGGGTGGCCCTGGAGCCATGTTCTGGATGTGGGTGACCGGCCTGGTGGGGATGGCCACCAAATACGCCGAAGCTGTTCTGGCCGTTAAATATCGCGAAAAAGATGAAAACGGCAACATGTGCGGTGGTCCCATGTACTACATCACCACCGGCCTCGGATGGAAATGGATGGGGGTTCTCTTTGCCCTCTTTGCTTCCATTGCGGCCTTTGGTATCGGCAACATGGTCCAATCCAACTCCGTGGCTGACGCGGTGCATGCCACCTTTAACATTCCTGTGGGCGTCACCGGCGTGATCCTCATGATCTTTGTCGGGCTCGTGGTCATCGGCGGCATCAAGAGCATCGGTAAAGTCACCAGCGTGCTGGTGCCCATCATGATTGTCTTTTACGTGCTTGGCTCCCTCGTCATCCTCGTCATGAATGCAGGAGCCATTCCCGCAGCCCTGAGTCTCATCTTCACCCAGGCCTTTAACCCCACAGCGGCCACGGGCGGTTTCGCCGGTGCAGGCGTCATGCTCGCCATCCGTATGGGTGTGGCTCGCGGGGTCTTCTCCAATGAATCCGGCCTCGGCAGCGCGCCCATTGCGGCAGCAGCCGCTCAGACCAAACACTCGGTTACCCAGGCCCTGGTCTCCATGACCCAGACCTTTATTGACACCCTCATCGTCTGCACCATGACCGGCTTGGTACTCATCATCACCGGGGCCTGGTCCTGTGGTAAAAACGGGGCGGAACTGACCACCTTTGCCTTTCAGCAAGCCCTCCCCGGAGGGGGCCTCATCGTCACCATCGGCCTGATCCTTTTTGCCTATTCCACCATCCTCGGCTGGTGCTACTACGGTGAAAAATCCATTGAATACCTCTTCGGCGAAAAAGCCATCATGCCCTACCGTGTGGTCTTCGTCATCTTCGTCGGCATCGGCGCCACCCTCAAGCTCAATCTGGTGTGGACCTTAGCCGATATCTTTAACGGCCTCATGGCCTTCCCCAACCTCATCGCTCTGCTGGCCCTGACACCTGTCATCGTGAGTGAAACAAAAGACTACTTTAAAAATCACTACAAACAGTAAAGAAACAAGGCCCGAGACATCTTCGGGCCAGACGTCTCACTTTTTTTAAAAACCGCCCGGTTTCCATCAGGGCGGTTTTTTTGATTAAAACAGGCCGCGCCTGCCCCTGAAAAGAATTAGAGAGAGGACGAAAAGGACGGGGTGGTGAAATGAAAAAATCCGGGGAATGCGACAGAGGACAGGATGACGTTAAGGTAGGGTTACTGCTTGAGGTAGGGTTACTGCTTGAGGTAGGGTTTCAACGCTTTAAAAAAATGATCTGCCATTTTACTGTACCCACGGCCATTGGGATGAATCCGGTCAGCCATGAGGGCTGGTTCGCCCATGATCCCATGATAGATATTGGGCACCAGCACCGCCCCCATTTTGTCTGCCGTCTTCTGATACCCTCGCGTGAAATCTTGGCCCCAGAACGGAAGATCAATCCCCCCCAGAATCACCATGGCCCCCTCTGCCTGAAGAAAGCCAATAATGATCTCTAAATTCTGAAAGGTCACCTGCGACTCGACCCCATTTTTGAAATCGTTGCCCCCAAGGGTAATCAACACGACACCGGGATCATACATCACCACATCATCGAGCCTTACGATGGCACTTTCCGTTGTGTCGCCAGGGACCCCCAGATTAATGACCTCACGGCCGAGCCGAACGGAAAGTTGGGAAGGATAAGAGCCGTTCTGACCGCCACCGGTACCGAAGGTCAGGCTGTCACCGAAAGCGACGAGGGTCGGTTTGGAAGGGGGGGCATTACGAATAAACGAAGGGGCCTGGGAACGACAGAGAACCCCGCCCGCGATGAGCAGAAGAACGATACCCGCTATGATGATGCGCTTGTCCATACGCTCCTCGATTCAAAAGGAATCCGCCCAATCCCTATAAGGAAGGGGAGCGGTCGACCAATCAATCGGGTCCACAAACAGCAACAAACCGATACGGAGAGTCAACGTTCAACAACCATGCGATGCCGCCTTGAGCCACTGTTCCGGCCCAAGATCTCTGATTGGCAGGCACACGACATCCCATCATGGTACGATTCTCTGAAAGGATATCTCTATACAGGCTGGCGAATAAGGCGGGAAAAAGAACGTTCCACGACTTCAAGGCCGCTGCGGATGTTATTTTGAACCACCGTACGAACCCGCTCTTCATCCTTGGCCTTAATAGCGGCAAGAATCTGACCGTGCTCAAAAGAAAATTTATGGCAGTCGGTGATCTCCTGGCGATACAGATTGAGGAAGGTCTCGACAGATTCAATGAGCTTATACACAATGGTACACAGGTGAGGAAGCTTGGAGGCCTCATAGATGGTTCTATGAAACTGTCGGTCCAGGGTATAAAAATCAGCATCCACACAGGCCATTCGGCTGTGCAGCTCTTCTAATTCAGAAATTTTTTCTGGGGTGATATTATGAATCGCCTCAACGGCAAGTTGAGCCTCCAAATCAACACGAATGTCGAAAATAATGGAGATTTCCTTGCGCGAAGGAGGGCTGGCAACCACGGCCCCCTTATAAGGAATATTCTTTACCAGACCGGAACGGTCGAGCCTCATGAGAGCCTCTCGAATGGGGCCTCTGCCGATACCCAACTCCGTTTCAAGATCCGACAGCACGAGCCGGGTGCCGGGCAACTTAACACCCGTAAGAATAATATCACGAATCTTTTCATAAGCCACAAGGGACTTCATCGAAGATACATTGTTGTCCAAGGTTTTATCTCCTACCAATCAAAATCAAAGGTAAAGCAAATCAAAGGGGTCCTGCGCAATGCCGACCCCCCGAATAAATAACCCGTACGGACGGATTACCTTAGCCATTAAAGACTGTACGTACGGTAGAGGTGATTGGAATGATCAGCCAAGGCAAGACAACTCACATTAAACTTAATTACAAATACACCCATATTTATTTCGTACAGCAATCTTTGTCAAGGTGCAGATGCTTCAGTATGAGGCATTTTACCATCTCTGGCAACCGCCACAATCTCCCGCGCCAGCACATCAGCCGCATCCACACTGTGAATGGGTAGATTATCTCCGATAATCCCCAACTCCGTGCATCCGAGGATGCCAATCTCTGCACCCTTTGCTTCCAGATGGGAACAAATCTCTGCAAAATCTTTTCTTACTGCCTCTCCGGTCTCTCCGGCTTTCACACGGCGAATCACTCCCAGAAGCGTATCCTGAACCGGTGCATCCGGATACACGACCTCAACTCCCCTTGCGGCGAATCGGGTCTCATACAATTTTGTAATAAGAACAGCCGTCGAGGCAAGAACGCCCGCCTGCTTAATGCCAGGATTTTGAGACACCACCGTCTCCACCACCAGATCAATCAGGTGCACCACAGGGATCTTTACGGCATGGGCCACATCGTAATAGTAATGATGGGCCGTGTTGCAGGGGATCACAAGAAAATCCGCACCCCAGACCTCAAGTCGTTTGCCCATATCGGCCATACAGGCCCCGGGGTCTTCGCCATCTCCGTCGATAATGGCCTTCATCCGTGAGGGCACCTTGGGGTTGTTGTCCACGATACATCTCAGGTGGTCAATATCATCTGAGGCGGGGGTCAACGCAATGATTCGACTCATCAAATCCACGGTGGCTTCCGGACCCATCCCACCGAGAATTCCCGGTATTTTTTCCGTTCCAGTCTGCTGACACGTATTTTCCATATCGTCTCCCAATGGCCGGACACCTCATGGCTTGAGATTCCGGCACCACATCGTCCTTAATGACCCGGTCCTGTATTCATCAAGGGGAACAGGGTCGCCCTGTCGCGGCATCACTTCGAGCGGATAGCCCAATGGAGATGCCTGACGTTTTTTTCAACACATTCGACGTCTTCATAAACTAAAAAAGCCGGGATGGCACAAGGCCACCCCGGCAGGAAGCACAGGCTACACCGAAAAATCAGCGAGGTGCGTTCCTAAAGCTTACGCACGGAATGTATCCAGGTATGCGTAAAGTGCGGGAGAACCGCCGGTGTGCAGGAACAGAACGTTGGAACCTTCGGGGAAGGCACCATTACGTACAAGGCCGATGAGACCCGCTGCAACTTTACCGGTATAGACGGGGTCGAGGAGAATCGCTTCTTCACCAGCGAAGAGCTTCACCGCTTCTACCATGGCATCGGAGGGTACGGAGTATCCGGGGCCTACGTACTCGCCGTAGCACTTAACAGCGTCACGCTCAATGCCGCCTTTGATGCCGAGCAGCTCAGCAGTCTCCTGGGCCAGCTTGTAAACATTAGGCTCCTGATCGGCTGCAGGCTTGGATACATCGATGCCGTGAATGGGAATGCCCGCGTTGGTGCCAACCATACCGACAACCATACCAGCATGGGTACCGGCAGAACCAGAAGGAACAACCACATGGTCAATGGAAAGACCCATGGTGTTCAGCTGATCCATCATCTCTTCGGCACATGCGGCATAACCCATGGCGCCGATGGGGTTAGAAGCACCACCGGGAACGATGTAAGGTTTTTTACCGGCAGCTTTGAGTTCTGCTGCTGTTTTTTCCATTTCAGCCATCATGTCGGAACCCGCTGAGACAACACGCTTGGTTTTCACACCGAGCAGCTCGAAAAGGAAGTTGTTACCACTGGCATCTGCTTTGTAAGAACCTTTAACACGCTCTTCAAGAACAAGGTGGCAATCCATGCCTTCTTTGGCTGCCCAGGAAGCAGTCAGACGGCAATGGTTGGACTGAATAGCACCACAAGTAATAATGGTGTCGGCACCCTTTGCGATGGCGTCGGCAATGCAGAAATCAAGCTTACGGGTTTTGTTACCACCACCTGCTCCGGGGAGCAAGTCGTCACGCTTGATGAAAAGGTTCACTTTGCCGCCGAGGGCTTTGCTCAAGTTTTTCATGGGTTCGATAGGGGTCTGACCCTGGAGGTAACCACGACGGGGGAATTTAGTGAAATTCATTGTTCTTTAAGTCCTTACTATAAGTAATGAATATTAACCGGATCTATCTGCAAGGTCCGTCAATCGGGCGAGGTGGAAATCACCATCGCCCGAAACTCAATCTACTAAAGTGCGATAATAGCTTCCACTTCAATATCGGCGCCCAGAGGCAGTGCAGCCACCTGAAAGGCGCTGCGTGCGGGGAAGGGCTCAGGGAAATATTCCGCATAGACAGCGTTCACCGCCTGAAAATCAGCAATGTTTGCCAAGTATACAGTGGTCTTTACTGCTTTTGCAAGGGAAGTCCCTGCCTCTTTGGCAATAGCCGCCAAGTTTTTAAACGAGGCGTGGGCGCGTACCTCAATAGATCCCTCAGGCATTTTGCCTGTGGCAGGATCAATGGGAAGCTGACCAGAGGTAAAGAGGAGGCCGCCTGCTACCACAGCCTGGGAATATGGGCCGACAGCCGCAGGTGCATTGTCGGTATGGATTGCTTTTTTACTCATTATTTCACTCCATATTACACGTTATGTATAAGCGCCGATCTTGATTGGCGCAAGATATCAAATTTAAAACTCAGATCAATTAGAAGCCCATGGTTCGAGGCAGCCACATGACAATACTGGGAAAGTATGCCATCAGGAGAATCGCGCCGATGGTTACGGCACAGAACGGCAGGGCCTTGAGAGATATTTCCTCAAGACTCACCCCTCCGATACCGGAAGCGATGAACATGTTCTCACCCAGGGGCGGGGTGGAGAAACCAACACCGCAGCAGCAGACCAGGACCATACCGAAGTGGATAGGATCCACGCCGAGGCTTGTCATAATGGGAAGAAGAACCGGTGTGACCAGCATGATAATGGCCAGGGTCTCCATGAACATCCCCATAAAAAGGAGAAAAATAACAACCAGAAGCCAGATCAAGTGGACATCTGAGGTCAGAGCGAGAAGCTGCTCGGCAATCATGTCAGGAATGCGGTACTGCACCAGAAGACGCCCGAAAGCATAAGCGGTGAACAGAATAACCAAAACACGGCCGGTGAGCCAGCTGGTGGTCTCAAGTGAATTCATCAGCCCTTTAAGGGTCAGCTCTTTATAGATGAAGATCCCGACAAACAGGGTATAGAAAATAGCAACAATCGCCGACTCCGTCGGGGTAAACAAGCCGGAATAAATTCCGCCGAGAATAACCACGGGAGCCATAATGGACCAGAAGCCCTCTTTCATCGTAACGCCAACATGCCGCATAGAAAGAGGAGGCATGCCCTTGCCGTAACCCTTGCCACGGCAGCGAAACAGGTGAACCAGAATCAGGCCAAAACCGATGAGAAGGCCTGGCACAACACCCGCCATAAACATCTCAGTAATGGATTCCTGAGCCGTGACGCCGTAAATAACCATGGGAATACTGGGAGGAATAATGATCCCTACACCCCCTGAGGCGGCGGTGGCAGCAGAGGCGTAGCCGGGATCGTACCCGCGCTTGATCATGGCCGGAATCATCAGCATACCCACAGCGGCTGTGGTGGCCGGACCGGAGCCAGAGATGGCACCAAAAAAGATACACGCCAGGGTGGTAGAAATTGCGAGCCCACTGTCAAGCGTGCCCACCATGGATTCGGCAACCTTAACCAGACGCCTCGAAATACCGGCGCTTTCCATCAACGCCCCGGAGAGCACAAAGGCCGGAAGGGCCATGATGGGAAACTGGTTAACCGACGAAAAGGCGACCTGGACCAGAGTCGAGAGGTCCTGCCCCACGGTGAAGAAGGCCGCCATGGCCGCCACACCGAGGGAGACAGTGATGGGTGCACCCATTAAAAGAAGAGCACCGAAAGAAATGAACAGAATACTTGCAGCCGACATGTCCAAGTCCTCCTAAGACTGATCTGAATCAGAAATCAATTGTTTGGTTTCTTCAAGATCGACGGAATCCACATCCTTGAGTTCGATCTTAAGAATATACTTCATGATATCCACCTGAATAACTCGGATAGTCATCAAACCAAAGCTGATGGGAAAAATCCAATAAACATAAGCCATGGACCACTCAAGAGCCGGAGACATAAAGGGGAATTCAGTCAAATCTTGAATCACCTCGATACTCTTTTTAATCATCACCAGGTTGAACACGACCCAGATAACATCGGTCACGATCATGGCAACGTCCTCACAGATCTTGGGAAGGACCTTAAACTGAAGCATCACACGGTTGTGAGCAGCCAGTCGGGCAGCATAAGCAGCCCCGAAAAAAACAAACCAGACAAAAGCAAATCGTGAGATTTCCTCGCTCCAAGGAATCACATAATTAAAACAAACTCGAAGAGCAATCTGGAGAAATAGAATGATAACAAAAAAGCTAAGCAATAATTGGCACACATAGCTTTCAAAGTTATCAAGGAATTTTAGCAAATGCTTCACAAACATGGGGTTTAGTCTCCTCACCCGGTGGCTGGGTGCGCGGCGAAAGTCGATCCTCGTCTAACCGACCCTCGCCGCACCTTTTAATCAACGACTACTTCTTTCCAAGGGCCTTGACAACCATATCGAGGTTCTCTTTTCCGCCGATGAAATCGTAGTACTCAGGCCATACTTTATCGATGGCAAGTTGCTTCCATTTTGCTTCATCCTGAAGAACGCTGACCTCAACACCGTCTTTGATCATGCCTTCTTTGGCTTTGGCTGCTTCCAGGATCTGGTAGGCGATCCAGTACTGCTGGGTCTCCAGAGCAGCGCGCTGCAGGATCTCCTTGGTACGGTCATCCCACTTTTTCCAGGAACGCTCACCCACAATCATGGGCTGCAGTGAATACTGGTAGTGAACCTCAGTCAGGTAATCCTGAACTTCCGCAAACTTGGAGGTGTAGTTTACGATATAAGGGTTGTCCTGACCATCCACAACACCCTGCTGAAGAGCGGTAAAGGTTTCAGACCATGCCATGGGAACAGGGTTGGCTCCCCATGCTTTATAGGTAGCCATGAGAATCTTGTTCTGGGGGATACGAATTTTCATGCCCTTCACATCTGCAAGCTTATTCACGGGACGCTTGGAGTTGGTCATGAAACGAAAACTGGAGTAACCCCAGTGCAGGATGCGAAAACCACCCTTCTTGATGCAGAGCTGATTCCAGTGAGAACCCAAACCGCCAGTTGTTGCCTTGATCGCATCGTAGTGGTCTTCGATCAGGTAAGGCATGGTGAGGGTCCCGAGCTCTTTGACGAAAGGAACGGCGTTGCCAATCCCTATGTAGCAGAGATCCAGAGTCCCACGACGGGCATTCTGGAGCATCTCAGTTTCCGTTCCAAGCTGGCCCCCGGGGAACAGCTGCACTTCGATGTCTCCGTTGGATTCAGACTCGACAAGCTGCTTAAAAAAGCGTGCGCCATAGCCCTGGTCCGAATCGGGAGCGTCGCCCATACCCACACGGATAATCTGCTTGGCGGATGCACCCTGAACGGTCATCACCATAGCGAGAACTGCGATGGCGGTAATACAAAGTTTCCTGAACATCTCTTCCTCCTAACGTCGTTGTTGCAACAAGTTCCATCCTCCTTGTTGAGCGCCAGAACAAAAGTTATACGTTTTAAATGTCAACAATTAGCACCTTCAAAGAAC